>NZ_BAABDF010000007.1:280913-391357 GCF_039539485.1 Celeribacter arenosi | reverse complement strand
TTGCGAACCCGAGACAACCCAAAAGGATCACAACAGTGATGATCCGACCGTTTGTCAGCTTTGCTACATCGTCTTTCATGGGAGTGCCTGCCCGACCTCACCGTTATTTCGGCCACTTTGGCAAAAATCGCGCGGTTGAGCCAGTGATTTGGCACAATTTGGAAATAATCCAAACCGCTTTCGGTGGACGATTCGCGCGAAAAAGTCATTCCAGACATATTGGTTAAATTTTTATATCACGTGATTTCAGTAACTTACGGTCACGAACCCCTAAAATTTTAACCAGTCCAAAAACGTACCAATGCCGCCAAACTCTTGCCCCACTTGGAGGGCCATATAGGGCCATCGAAAGCGCAAGGCACAGCGCGGCAAGGGAAACGCCGCCAGCCGAAACGCCTAAGACGTGGAAACCAAATTCTTATCAAACCCTCGGAGGGAACTACTATGAAACTTTTCAAACTCGCTAACAAATTCGCCCGCGCTGAAGACGGTGCTGTGACTGTTGACTGGGTCGTTCTGACCGCTGCTGTTGTAGGCCTCGGCGTTGCTGTTCTTGCTTCCGTTCAGGGCGGCACACAGACTCTCGGCGACAACATCGCGACTGCTCTGGAAGAAGTCGAAGTGTCCGCAACTCCTGGCGCCGGCGCAACTGGTGGTGGTGAAGAAGCTCCCGAATAATCAAAGTTAACCTGGGGAGCTTGACATGAATAAGCTCAAGCTCGCCAGGCGCTTTGGTCGCGACGAAGATGGCGCTGTAACTGTCGACTGGGTTGTCCTGACCGCGACGTTCGTCGGTTTTGCTGTCGTTGTTCTGGCTACCATCTCCGGAGGGGCAAGAACGCTTGGCGATAATATGTCGGAAGAACTGACTACCCGAGGGGTTTACTCCGTACCGGAGCCCGCGGAATAAACAGAGACCCCGGCCGAGTGACACACGCCACTCTTACGAATTTTCCGCGCTCCGTCACCGGGGCGCGGTTTTTTGTTGCCCGCGGGCCCTGCCCGAGTGCCCCGCCACCACCCCGTCATCGCGTTGTGTCACAAACATCGATGGAACCCCGGACTGTCTCGAATTCCGAAAAAATTCACGGGTCTGCCGCGCCGCGACCACCAAATTGCCGAATTTCGCTGTCATTCCTCGAACAAAGCTCGACGTGCGTATTCTCATGCAGGTCGACAGAAGAAGGACGACACGAATGCGCATTGTTTTTGGATTGGTACTAATCGTTGGCATGGTGATGGCGGGCTTTGCCGTCAAAATGACCAAGGGCTATATGTCTACCTATCAGGCACAACTCGCGGAAGAGCGGGCCAAGCAATCCCTGATCATCAAGACAGAAGACATCTATGTCGTGACGCAGCAGCTTCGCTATGGCGACCGCGTGACGTCCGATGTGGTCAAACTGATCCAGTGGCCGGCGAATTCGGTGCCAAAGGGCGCGTTCAAGACTGAAAAAGACCTCTTCCCGGAAGGCACAAACGTGCCGCGCATCGCACTTCGCACCATTGAAGCGCTCGAACCCCTTATGACCGTCAAAGTGACACGCCCGGGCGAAGATGCCGGCGTTGCCGCGCGCCTCTCCAAGGGCATGCGCGCCTTTGCGATCCGCGTTGATGTGTCTACCGGTGTGTCCGGCTTCCTGCGTCCAGGCGACAAAGTTGACGTCTATTGGACCGGCAGCCTACCCGGAAGCCGCTCGGACGTAACAAAGTTGATCCAGTCTTCTGTGGAACTTGTGGCAATTGACCAGATGGCCGACGGCGAACGTCAGACACCGACAGTCGCGCGCACAGTTACCGTTGAGGTGTCGCCACAGCAGGTCGCGGCCCTCGCCCAAGCACAATCAACCGGTCGACTTTCGCTCTCACTGGTGGGCAGAAACGATGACACGATTACCGCCGATGTGGAAATCGACCAACGTGGATTGCTCGGCATCGAAGAGGTCAAACAGGTTGCCGAAGCACCAAAAGAAAAAGTCTGCACCGTACGGACCCGCAAAGGATCTGACCTGCTCGAAACGCGGATCCCATGCCCTGAATAACCGACCTTAGGTCGGGATCAGCCAAGTTGACGAAAAAGGCGGCAGTTCGAAACTGCCGCCTTTTTTCAATGACTTGGTGTTAATACTCTCCGGTTTCAGCGCACTGTTTTGTGGCTTCTCCACATCACCAAAGCCACCCAACGGATTGATTCTTGCAAAAAAAGTCGGTTTCACGCATGGTAAGGGCAATTGGGACGCTAGATCCCTTTCCCGAGGCGTGATCATAGAGGCAGGATCACATGAAAATGTTGAATTTCGTCAAGGCAGCCCTCGTCGGGTTCGCTGTTGTCGGCGCAGTCCCTCACGGGGCTCAGGCCGAAAAGCTGCGCGTTATGACGGGGTCCCCCTCCGGCGTGCTAAATGTTCCCATGAACCGCGCGGTGGTCGTCGAAAGCGACGAACCGTTTGCAGAGATTTCGGTCGCGAACGCAGAGATTGCAGACATCTCGACACTTTCCGACCGCTCTATCTATGTACTGGGCCGGACACCGGGCCTTACCACCATGACGCTTCTGGCGCCGGACGGGTCGCTGATCACCAACGTCCAGATTCAGGTCACCCCGGACATCACAGAATTCAAAGAGCGTCTGCGGCAGATCATGCCCAGCGAACCGATCGAAGTGCGCACCGCCAACGACGGGATCGTTCTTTCGGGTGTGGTGTCGTCGATCACAATTATGGAACGCGCGGTAGAACTCGCCTCGCGCTACGCGCCTGGTCGGGTATCGAACCTGCTCAATATTGGCGGCACGCAACAGGTCATGTTGAAGGTGCGCTTTGCCGAGATGTCTCGGTCGGTGTCCAAAAACCTGTCGTCCTCGGTCGGCTTTATCAATAGCGCAGAGAACTTTACAGGCGCCGAAACCGGCACGTTCCTGTCTGGCAACAACGGTGTGACTGGTTCGCTTGAAACCCGAGACGATGCTCTCGGTGCGATCAAATTCGGCGGCTCCATTGGCGGCGTCGAACTTGGCATTCTTCTCGAAGCTATGGAGCAGAAAGGCGTCGTTCGCACATTGGCCGAACCGAACCTGACCGCCCTGTCCGGTCAGCAGGCGAAGTTCCTCGCAGGTGGCGAATATCCGATCCCCGTTGTCTCCAATAGCGGCGTTAAAATCGAATACAAACCGTTCGGTGTCGAGCTCGAGTTTGTCCCGCGCGTTGTTCAGGGCGACCAGATCAACCTCGAACTCAAAGCGGCGGTCTCCGGTGTGGATACGACGGTCAACTATGCCGTCGATGGTTTCTCGCTCAACTCTTTCAAACGTCGCGAAACATCCACTACCGTGGAAATGCGCGATGGCGAGAGCTTTGCGATTGCCGGCCTGCTACAGGATGACTTTCAGGATCTCGCAGGTCAGGTTCCATGGCTCGGCGACATTCCGGTTCTGGGTGCCCTGTTCCGGTCTGCCGACTATAGCCGCCAGCAATCCGAACTCGTCATTATTGTGACGCCGCATCTTGTGTCACCGGTCAATGGTTTGGCACTGTCTCTGCCGACCGATCGGGTGAAAATCCCGACCGAGAGCGAATTGTTCCTCTTTGGCAAAACCTATGGCGGCTCGCAGCGGCCAAAAACCGGCGCGGCAGCAGAGGTCGCAAAACAAGACTTCACCGGTTCCTATGGCTACGTGATGGAGTAAGTGGAATGCGCATGAAGCACCTCAAAATGAGCCTTGCCGGATCGGCCCTTCTCGCGCTTGGCGCATGCTCGGATGCCGGAATTGGTGACGCTTTCTTCGATGAAGCGGGCGGATATCTCGACGACGGCTCATTTGGCAATGCGACGATGAACAACACCTTGGTTCAAAACGGCACGATTAACTATGTGATCGACTTGAACGAACGTTTCGCCGCAGCTGTTCCGACAACGGTCAACTTCGAGTTCAATTCGTCTACCTTGGATGGGGCAGCGCGCGCCGCAGTCCGCCAGCAGGCACATTTCATGGCGCAGTTCCCCGAAGTCCGGTTCCGCGTCTACGGTCATACCGACCTCGTTGGATCCGACGCGGCGAACAAACGCCTCGGCAAAAGACGCGCAGAGGCCGTCGTTGCAGAACTCGCACGCAATGGCATTTCGCGCTCGCGCCTCGAAGCGTTGGTTTCCTACGGCGAACAACGTCCTCTCATCGTGACCGAAGAACGCGAACGCCGGAACCGGCGCACCGTTACGGAAGTGTCCGGGTTTGTTTCCAAGAGCGCGTTGGTCATGGACAGCCGCTACGCGGAAATCATCCACCGCGAATACATTTCGAGTGCGACGGCTCCCTCCGACCTCGTCGATTTCGGGCAATCACTCATCGAAGAGTAGATTTTTCCACACTCCAAGCGAGAAACGCCGCCCGGAACCCCGAGGCGGCGTTTTTTTTGGCCATATTTGGAAACGATAGGTTCACGAGAGCGAATTATTACGCGATTTCGGCCCTATTGTTGCCCACATTGACGGCCAGTTTAGTCCCAACAGGAGCAGTACGTCTGGCGCTCGGTCAGACTACGTGCGTCAGGGGTGACGATGTTTGTGAGACCTTTTTACGGGGACTTGGGGATTCGGTATCTGTGGCGTTCGAACGAAAGGACGAACCGCAATGGCGAGTGAAATTGCATTGCACGATGAACCCGCGCCACTGGTGGCTTGCACCATTTCGCGAGACGTTCAGAACTTTGATCTGTTGATCGAAGATATGGAGGCAGAACTGGGCGAAGCCTGGGGTGATCTGTCTTTCGAGGACGCACGCCAGTTCTTTCGCCAACCCGAGAGCGGTGGCCTGAAATTCGTGGCCGTCGCGATCGACCACCAAGACGAAGGCATGCTCGCTGTCATCGCGGATCTCATAAAATCCGCGAAAACACAGAGTGTTAAAGTGATTTTGATCGCGGATGATGTGTCGCCAATGGCGCTACACCAACTTTTGCAGCTCGGTGCAGAAGATTTCATCCCCTACCCGATCCCCGAAAATGCTCTCAAGGATGCAATCGCCCGTCTGGATGCACCCCAAAAAGTTGCCGCTGTCGATTTTGTGGAGACGCCTGCGTCGCGCTCAAAACCCGAAGCGAACGGCGTCATTTTCCCGGTTCAATCCGTGGCTGGGGGCGCTGGCGCGACGACTTTCGCGGTAAATCTGGCATGGGAACTCGCCAATGTTGAGAAAAAAGGCCCGCAACCGCGGGTGCTCATCATTGATTTCAACCTCCAATACGGCTCGGTGTCGACCTACCTCGACCTGCCGCGCCGCGAAGTGGTCTACGAACTTCTTTCGGCAACGGACATGATGGATGAAGATGCCTTCAAACAGGCCCTTCTAAGCTTTGATGACAAGTTGGCGGTGTTCACCGCGCCGCCCGATCCCCTGCCGCTCGACTTTATCGACAGTGCGGATGTGGAACGTATTCTTGAAATGGCCGCCTCCCAGTTTGACTATGTCATCGTGGATATGCCTTCGACACTCGTTCAATGGACCGAGGTTGTTTTGAACGCCGCAGACATATTCTTTGCGCCCTTCGAATTGGACCTTCGCTCCGCCCAAAACATCCTGCGACTGCGCTCTGCGATGCGCGCCGAGGAGCTACCTTTCGAAAAGTTCCGTTTTATTCTCAACCGCGCACCCAAAGGCATGGACCTGTCGGCCAAAGCGCGCATCAAACGTATGGCGGAAAATCTTGAAATCGGAATTGAAGTTCAATTGCCCGATGGTGGCCGCCCGGTCCGCGATGCCTGCGATCAGGGACAACCACTGGCGGTCGAGGCGACCAAGAATCCGCTTCGCAAGGAAATCATGAAGCTTGCCACTCAAATCCATGCGCTTCAGGGCGAACAGCTCGAAGCGGCGGAATAACCGGTTAGGACCTAGGGGGTTCGTAGATGTTCTCGCGTTACAAAAAATCCGATACGGCAAAGGCGGCAGCAGTTACGCAGGCTAAACCCGAAACTGCGCCTGCGCCCGCTGCGGCACCTGCGGCCACCTCCGCGCCCAAACCTGAGGTCGCAAAATCCATGCGCCGCGAACAGCAGGTCTCCGCACAGGTGGCTCCCGCAGACAAAGAACGCCGCCGCAAAGAACGCCTCGGCGACATCAAAGTCGAGATGCACAAACGTCTCCTTGAAGATCTCAACCTCGCTGCGCTGGAAACAGCCGCTGAAAAAGAACTGCGCTCCGAGATTTCGGACATTACCTCGGAATGCCTCGCCGAGTTGGGCGTGGTCCTCAACCGCGAAGAACGTGTTGCTCTCAATCAGGACCTCTACGACGAAGTGCGCGGGTTGGGTCCATTGGAAACCCTGCTCAAAGACGACACGGTCAACGATATTCTGGTCAACGGCCCGCAGCAGATTTTCGTTGAGCGCGACGGCAAGCTCATGCTGAGCCATGTGACGTTCAAAGACGAAAAGCATTTGCTACGCATCATCGACAAAATCGTGTCGGCGGTGGGTCGTCGTGTCGATGAATCCAACCCCTATGTTGACGCCCGTCTCGCGGATGGTTCGCGTTTCAACGCCATGGTGCCGCCAATTGCCGTGGACGGGTCTCTGGTCTCCATTCGTAAATTCAAAAAAGAAAAGCTCGCGATTGACGATCTCGTCCGTTTCGGGGCGTTTTCCGAAGAAATGGCCGCATATTTGCAGGCCGCGGTTTCTACCCGCCTCAATGTCATCGTGTCCGGTGGTACGGGTTCTGGTAAAACGACGACGCTTAACGCGCTGTCATCATTCATCGACAACGACGAACGCATCCTGACGATTGAGGATACGGCGGAACTTCAACTCCAACAGACCCACGTGGGACGAATGGAAAGCCGCCCCGCCAACGTCGAGGGCAAAGGCGCCGTCACACAACGTGACTGTCTGCGAAACGCGCTGCGGATGCGTCCCGACCGTATCATCGTCGGGGAAACGCGCGGCGAGGAAGTGATCGACATGCTTCAGGCCATGAACACCGGCCACGATGGATCGATGACAACAATCCACGCCAACTCCGCACGTGACGGCGTATCGCGTCTGGAAAACATGATCGCCATGGCCGGGATCGAAATGCCCCTAAAGGCCGTGCGCTCGCAGATTTCTTCGGCTGTGAACCTGATCGTGCAGGCCTCGCGCCTTCAGGACGGTTCGCGCCGGATGGTATCGATCACTGAAATCACCGGCATGGAAGGCGATGTGATTTCCATGCAGGAAGTGTTCCGGTTCCAGCGCACAGGCCTCACGCCTGACAACAAAATCATCGGCCATTTCACCGCCACCGGCGTGCGCTCGCACTACTCCGAGCGTTTCCGGATGTGGGGCTATGACCTGCCCGCCTCGCTTTTCGAACCTACTGCAGCGCGCTAATCCAAGGACCCGTTTGACATGATCCTCTCAATCGAACCGATCATCTACATCGTCATCTTCGTCGCGGTTCTCGCGCTGGTGCAGGGTATCTACCTCACGGTATTCGGCAAATCGATTTCGCTGAACAGCCGCGTAAACCGCCGCTACGAATTGCTCGAAAAATCGGGCGACCGAGAAGAGGTGCTCAACCAGCTTCGCAAGGAGATGAGCCAACACCTCAAATCGCGCAAAATCCCGCTCTATTCCATTCTGGCGGAGAAAGCTCAGAAGGCGAACATCGCGTTTTCGCCGTTTCAGTTGGTTCTCCTGATGGTTTTCCTGTCGATCGTGGCCTTTGTCGGCCTGACGATCGGCACCGGCGCGAGCCTGCCATTGCGCATCCTGATCGGGATCGGGATGGGCATTGGCGCGGTGTTCGTGTGGATCCAGAATACTGCCAAGAAGCGCCTCGGCCTGATTGAAGAGCAATTGCCCGACGCCGTGGAGTTGATGGTGCGCAGTCTGCGCGTGGGCCATCCGTTCTCCAACGCGCTCAACATTGTCGCCAAAGAAGTGCCCGATCCCTTGGGCACCGAAATGGGCATTATCGCGGATGAAAGTGCCTATGGCCGCGACGTAGGCGAAGCGCTCAAAGACATGGCCGAACGTCTGGACATGCAGGATTTGCGCTTCCTCGCGGTCGCCGTGTCCATCCAGCAGCAGTCGGGTGGTAACCTGGCCGAGGTGCTCGATGGCCTCGCAAAGGTGATCCGCGCCCGCTTCCGCCTGTTCCGCCGCGTCAAAGCAATCACGGCAGAGGCGAAATGGTCCGGCAACTTCCTGTCGGCCTTCCCGATCCTCGCGCTGGTGATGATCTCGCTGCTCAAACCCGACTATTACGACGAAGTGAAACATACCGCGGCCTTCATTCCGGCATGTCTGGCCGTCGGCGGCTTTCTGGTCACGAACATCTTCGTGATGCGCAACCTCGTAAACATCAAAGTGTAAGCCGAAAGGACCAAGAACATGACGGACCTGTTTTTCTCCATCTTCGGCGATGCGCTCGGCCCATTTGGCCCGGTAATTGTGCTGGGGACATTGGGCGCGGTGATGATCCTCGCCACGCTTCCCGTTTTGCTGCGCAAGAGGCGCGACCGGTTTGCGGAAATTGGCAAAGGCGCGCGTACCGATGCCCCGAAAATGTCCGCCAAGCAGGCACGTCTGCGTCAGGGCACCGGCAAAAAAGACAAACTCGAAAAATACGCAGGATTTCTGGAGCCGCAGGACGCCGCCGAGTATTCGGCTGCCCAATTGCGGATGATTCAGGCCGGCTACCGCACCAAAAACGCAGTGCGTGTCTATCACTTCTCGCAATTTGCCTTGGGTATCGGGCTGTTGCTGGCCGGTCTCGTGATGGTCATCGTTCAAAGCGCCAGCCAGGAAGTCGGCACGCAGAAAATGATCATCACGGTGCTCTTGCCCGGCGTGATCGGCTACATGTTCCCCAAATACTGGGTCACGCGCAGGGTAGAAGCCCGCAAGGAAGAGATCACGAACGGGTTTCCCGACTCGCTCGATCTGATGCTTGTCTGTGTTGAGGCGGGTCAGTCGCTCGACCAATCCATTGTCCGCGTATCAAAAGAAATCCGTGCTGGTTTTCCGGCTCTCGCAGATGAGTTCGAAATCATCTCCTATGAGATCAAGGCCGGTAAAGACAAAAGCGTGGTCCTCAAAGACATGGCGGAACGTTGCGGGGTTGCAGACGTCGCGTCCTTCGTCACCGTTTTGATCCAATCGCAGCAGTTTGGTACTTCGATTGCCGATGCTTTGCGGATCTATGCCAGCGAGATGCGTGACAAGCGCGTGATGCGCGCCGAAGAGGCCGCAAACAAGTTGCCTACCAAGATGACACTCGCCACAATGATGCTAACCGTGCCGCCGCTCTTGATCATTCTGATCGGTCCGTCGGTATATGACATCGTCACGCTGCTCTCCTCGCGCTCGTAGTCGGGGAAACGGGCAGCGCGCGACACGCGTGAGAGGCCCGATGAGCAGTTCGAGTTTTCCGCGCGGCGTGGGGCTATCCCTCGCCGCGCTTCTTTTCACCCTCCTGTCCGCCTGCAATTCCGGCGGCCTGCGCCCCGTTGACGGCGGCCCGTTCGCGCCCGCCGGCGTCGCGCAAAACGGGCAATCCGTGGACGGTCTCATTGTCGGACACCGTCTCATGGCGGCCGGCGAATACGAAGTCGCGCTTAAGGCCTATTACCGCGCCGCCGCCGAACGCGGCATGACTGTCGACACGCTATCGGCAATCGGGTCCGCCAACCTCAAACTCGGACGGTTGGGACAGGCCGAAACACTGCTGCGTCGCGCAATCAAGGAGGACGACGGCTTTGTGCCCGCGTGGAACAACCTCGGTGTCGTGCTCATGGAAACCGGCGAATACGGCGAAGCAGAGCGCGTTTTTCGAACTGCCTTCGCGCTCGATAGTGGCGAATCTGCCGAAATCCGGGACAATCTTCGCTTGGCACTCGCAAAACTGGAAAATCCAACGTATGGTGGTGATTACGAGAGCAATTTCACCCTCGTGCGCCGCGGAACAGGCGACTATCTGATCCTCGCGCGCTGATCGGCAAACCTTGGGGAAAACCCCACCCGCCCCAGATCCGGAAAACGGACAAGCGGAGACAGGGACCGGTCGGGGGAGAGCAGTGACATGAGGTGGCAGGCACCATGCGTAATCCGATTTTCTTCGCACTCGCGGCTGCGAGTGCTTTAGCCCTTTCGGGCTGTGGCGACGCCAACGGTGACGTTCGGCGTGCTGATACGTCCGTCAATGTGATCGACGGCAGCGGCCTCAACGACATTATGTTGAACGCGACGGACCCCAAAGAAGCGGTTAGCTATTTCTCGCGCGCCGTTGCGCAGGAACCCGACCGCATCGACCTTTGGCGCGGGTTGGCCAAGGCCCAAGTGCGCGCAGGCGATTACAACGCCTCTTCCAAAGCCTGGGGCAAGATTGTGAGCTCCGAGGAAGGCACCAACGAAGATCGCGTCGATTTTGCCGATACGCTCATTCGCCTTGGCGATTGGGATGGCGCTGAAAAGCAACTCGATAGCGTGCCACCGACCCATGAGACCTACAAACGATACCGTCTTGAGGCGATGATCGCGGACAGCAACGAAGAGTGGAAGAACGCCGACAGTTTCTATGAAACGGCGGCAGGTCTGACCACCAAACCTTCTGGCGTGCTGAACAACTGGGGTTATTCCAAGATGACCCGCGGCCAGTTCTCGGAGGCCGAAAAGCTGTTCACCCGTGCGATCACCTATGATCCCAAACTATTCACCGCCAAGAACAACCTCGTTCTGGCGCGCGGTGCACAGGGGAAATACGATCTGCCGGTCATGCAGATGACGCAGATCGAACGCGCGCAATTGCTCTACACGCTCGGTCTGTCTGCCGTGAAATCCGGTGATGTGACACTCGGCAAAGGGCTCATCCGTGAAGCCGTTGACACCCACCCGCAGCATTTTGATGCCGCCGCGCGCACGCTTGCGGCCCTTGAGGCGAATGTGACGAACTGATGCCAGCGCTCTCTGCCACGGCCGCGATGTGGTTCCTCGTTCCCGTCGCAATCCTGTCCTTTGTGGCGGCGTTCAACGATCTCAAACGGATGAAACTTCCCAATGTGATCGTGATCGCCCTCGCGCTCGTCTACGTCGTCGTCGGTCCGTTCGTATTGTCGCTTGAACAATATGGCTGGGGCTTTGTTCATGCCGCGGTGATGTATCTCGTGGGCATGTTCGCCTTCATGTTCCTCGGCGTCGGTGCCGGTGACGGGAAATTTGCAGCCGCCATGTCGATGTTCATTCCCGTCGCGGACGCGCGCATGGTTCTGGTGATCTTTGCCGCCTATCTCCTCGGTGCTTTTGCAGCCCATCGCATCGCGCGCCGTATTCCCGCTGTGCGTTCGGCCACACCGGATTGGGTCAGCTGGGAAAGCGGCAAGTTTCCAATGGGGCTCGCGCTCGCTGGAACAATTGTCCACTACCTCGCCTGGGTCGCCTTCGGGTTCTAACGCGGCATCGGCAGGCGTGTCGCCACCTTGCCCGTCAGAACAACCTGCGCGCCCTTCCCAACCAGTCCGGAAATCGCCGCGTGTGACGTCCAAAGGCCACCCGTGTAGGTGCCAAAGGCGGGCAGGATCAGGCGGTGTTCATCAAATACAAAACATGACCTCACAATGGGCCGCCCCCGCAGAACAATGCGCGCTTTGGGGTGATAATGCCCCGAAACCTCGCCCGTCGCCTGTTCGGCAATATGGCGAAACGTAAGCGGTCCGTGGTGCACTTCGCGCAGATGCGTGCCGCCGAAATCCACCGGACCCGGATCATGGTTGCCCTCTACCCAGACCCAATCACGCCCCGCCTGTAGAATTGCCAGACGCGGACGCGCCTCCTGCGCGATTGCATCGGCGGCCAAGAGATCGTCGAAGCTATCCCCGAGGCAAATCACCTGATCGGGATCGAGAGCGTCTATTTCCGCCTCCAGACGGCGCAGCGTTTCCTCGGTGTCGAAGGGCGGCAACATCGCACCGCCGCGCCGCGCAATGCGTTCCGATTTCCCCAGATGCAGATCGGAGACGGTGAGAATGCGTTCCTGCGGCCACCACAAGGCCCCCGACCCCAGCGCCATGAGATTGGCGCCAGCAACCGTGATGGCGCAACCGTTCATGTGAGCCCCGCCACGACCAGCGCCTCGGCCGCCTGAGACGCTAACAGGCGTTCCTCAGCCTCGCCATGCACTGGCACACGGCCAACTTCGAGGAACAGTGGCGCCGCCAACGGCGTAACACGTTCCAGACGCACAAAATCGACTCCTTCGACACGATCCAGCATTTCTTCTATCCGCCCGAAATCGACCAGACCCTTGGTCGCCTCCTCCCGCGTGATGTCGAGCATCAGGTGATCGGGATCGTGTTTTGTGAGCACATCATAAAGCAGGTCCGATGATATCGTGGCCTGCCGCCCCGATTTGCGCAGTCCGGGCAGGTTGCGCTCAATCAGACCCGCGATGGTCGCTGAGGTCTTGAATGTCCGTTTCATCACCGCATTTCCCGCCAACCACCGATCAAACCCCGCCATGAGGGCCGCGCGGTCAAGGAGCGGCGCGGGGTCCGTGACAGCATCAAGGCCCCAGATGAGCAGCGCATAATCCGTGGTGACGAACCCCATCGGCGCCAGCCCCTCTTCCTCCATCCGTTTGGTGAGCATAAGTCCCAAAGTCTGCATCGCATTGCGACCTGCGAACCCGTAGACACATAGTTGCTCACGCCCGTCGTGGGGAAAGCTTTCGATCAACAATCGATTGCGGACAGGCAATTGGGACACCTGCGCCTGCAGGCGCAGCCAATCCGCGGTATGCTCGGGGAGGCGCGCGAAATCACGTGCCTCGAACATATCGAGAATGCGGTGGGACAGCTGGGTCGAGGTGGCAAATTTCGTGCCCATGAAGGTCGCGACCTTGGGCTTTTTCGTCGGGTTTCTCGACACTTCCACGGTCATTTCGCGCAGACCTTCGTAGCGCACAACCTCACCGCCAATGAGGAAGGTATCACCGGGCGTAAGTGTGGCGGCGAACCCCTCCTCCACCTCGCCGAGCGGGGCTCCTCCCCGACGCCCGCGCAGCCGGACCTTTAGCGTATCGGTGTCCATGATCGTGCCGAGGTTCATGCGAATTCGGGTGGCGGCACGGGGGTCGCGCAGTTGGTAGGTTTGCGGCGCGATTTCTTTGAGCCGCTGCCATTGGTCATAGGCCCTCAGGGCGTAGCCACCCGTCGCCACGAAATCGAGACAGTTGTCGAATTCCGCGCATGTGAGGTCCGCGTAGTGCCCGGCGGTTCTAACCTCTTCATAGAGATCACGTGCCTCGAAAGGCCCGACACAGGCGCGCACCAGAATATGTTGGCACAGCACATCACGGGGGCCACGATCAGGACGCTCCCCGTCCAACTCCCCCGCCCGCATCGCATCGAGGGCGGCGACACATTCGACGACTTCAAACCGGTTGGCAGGCACAAGACGCGCCTTGGACGGCGCATTGTAGCGGTGGTTGGCCCGCCCGATCCGCTGCACGAGGCGTTTGACGTTTTTGGGGGCGCCCACCTGAATAACGAGGTCCACATCACCCCAATCGATGCCTAGATCGAGAGAGCCCGTGCACACAATGGCGCGCAGCCTGCCCTCGGTCATTGCCATCTCCACCTTCGCGCGTTGTTCGCGTGAAAGGGAACCGTGGTGGATACCGATCGGCAGCGCCTCGTCATTGGCCAGCCACAGGTTATGGAAAAAGATCTCGGCCTGCGCGCGGGTGTTGTGAAAAATCAGGGTCGTGCGGTGACGTTTGACCTCCTCAAGGATCGCGGGAATTGCATAGGCGGCACCCCCGCCCGACCAGGGGGGCAATTCAGCCGTCCGCAGCATTGCGATATCGGGCGCGGGGCCGGGGTCGGCGTGGATGATCTGTGGGCTGGCGGGATGGGCGGCGAGGTAGCGACCCATGGCTGGCACATCCTCGACGGTAGCCGACAGGCCGACACGGCGTAGTCCGGGACACAGCGCCTGTAAGCGCGACAGGGCAAGCATCAGTTGATCGCCACGCTTGCTTTCCGACAGGGCGTGGATTTCGTCCACAATAACGCGGCTCAGACCTTTGAAAATGCGATCCGAATCCGGGTAGCTGACCATCAGAGCGAGGCTTTCAGGCGTGGTCAAAAGGATGTGCGGCGGGTCGGCGCGTTGGCGTCGTTTCGCATGTGCGGAGGTGTCGCCCGTGCGGTCCTCGACACGGATCGGCAGCGCCATGTCGACGATAGGCGTCATCAGGTTGCGTTTGATATCTGCCGCCAATGCCTTGAGCGGGGAGATGTAGAGCGTGTGCAGGCCCCGGTGTGTTCCATCCGCCAATTCGGCCAAAGTCGGCAGAAAACCGGCCAATGTTTTGCCCCCGCCCGTCGGCGCGACCAATAGCTGTGCCGCATTTTCACGACCCGAATACATCTCCTCCTGATGCGGATGCAGGGTCCAGCCGCGGGAGGCAAACCAATCGTCAAAGATTTGTGGGAGCGCGCTCATGGCGGCAATCTAACGGTCGCGCGAGGGAGAACAAAGAGCGAAAATAGATTGCCGACTTGATGCCTGCGCTCGCGCGGCCGTCAGGTTATCGGTGTCAGCCCCCGCATCGTCGCACGCACCACCTCTGGCAGGGACGTGTCCGCGCCGTCAGGTGCCGCATCCAGCGCGCAGGAGACGTCTTTAACCAGAATGCCGATAGTGTTGTCGGGTTCAAAGCCGTGGCGGGCAAACTCGATCTGCTCGAAACGCGAGGTGAACCAATTCTGCCCCGTCGCCGTTTCGATAAGCGCGAGCAATTTGGCGCGGTCCAGTCCCGACTGGTCGGCCCAGTCAAGCACGAGGCGCGACATGGCGGTGTGCGATGCACAAAGGAGATTGTTGAGCACCTTTGCCTGCATGCCCATGCCAAACTCGCCCATATGGTGAATGTTTTTTCCCATCGCGGTGAATTGCGGCATCAGTCGCGTCACGGTTTCGTCCTTTCCACCAATCATGAAGGCGAGCGTTGCTTCAATCGCGCCGACTTCTGCACCCGACATGGGCGCATCGACGAGATCGATATGGGACGGGACACGCGCGCGTAGTCCGCGCACGTAGTCGGGGGATAGCGTGGAATGAATAACAATGGTTTTGAGGTTTGGCGCACGGGACACAAAACCTTGTCTCCCAAACAGAACCTCATCTGTTTCGCCAGCATCGCGCACCACGCTATGCAATTCGACCAAATCGGCGGCGAATGCATCCGCGTCATCCGTCACAGGCAGGTCCGGGAAATCGGACGGAGGCCGGATATCGAACCCCGTGGCCAAAATTCCCGATTTGCGCAAGTTGGCGAGCATGCCGTGGCCCATACGACCGACGCCAGCGAAGCCGATTTTTGTACCCGTGTTTGACATTGTGATCCTCCCCTTAGGCGGGGAGGATGGCCGGATCACGAGAGAAAAGAAAGAGGCGCTAGTGCGCGAATTCGCTTTCTTCAACGAACATGTTTGCCCATGCGCGATCAATCAATTCAGGCGTCATCTGATAGGGGATCCCTTCGAATTCGCAGATCGCAATCATCTGGTCGATCAGGAACACGGGCTGATAGTTCGCATAGACGTTGTCGATGGTCGGGTATTTCGTTTTCAGCAGGTAAACGAGCGCTTCTTCATTGAGGGGCATCTTCTTTTTGCGCGCGACCATGGCAAAGATTTTGAGGAAGCCTGCCTGATCGGGGCCATCAATGACGATCTTGTAGAAAATCCGGCGCAGAGCGGCGGTATCGAAGATCTTGTTGGGGTGGAAGTTGGTGGAAAAGATCACGAGCGTATCAAACGGCACTTCGAACTTTTCACCCGACTGCAACGCGAGGATATCTTTGCTCTCTTCGAGCGGGACAATCCAACGGTTGACCAGTTTCTGGGGTGGCTCCTCTTGGCGACCAAGGTCGTCGACGATGAAAATGCCACCGGTCGATTTTAGTTGCAGCGGGGCCTGATAGGTCCGCGCGGTCGGATTGTAGACCAGATCGAGCATGTCGAGCGACAATTCACCCCCCGTCACCACCGAAGGCCGCTCACAGCGCACATAGCGACGGTCGAACCGGTTCGAGGTGACACGTAGCGAGGAGGCATCGCTCTCCACTTCTTCGCGTTTCACATGCATGAGCGGATCGTAGACCGTGATGACCTGCGAGTTGTATTCGATGGCGCGGGGCACATAGATCAGATCGCCGATGGCATCGCGCACGCCGTTGGAAATCGACGACTTACCGTTGCCCGGAGGGCCATACATCAGGATGGACCGGCCCGCCCCAACTGCGGGGCCCAATTGGTTAATGAGATTGGGGGGCAGGATTAGGTGCCCCATCGCGCCGAGCAATTGTTCGCGCGTTATCGACATGTTGCGCACAGATTGGCGTTTCACTTGCTCTGCATAGCGTTCGAGAGGGATCGGCATGGCGCCATAGTATTCGGACTGTGACAGCGCATCGAGCGCGCGTGCCTTGCCCGCGTCGGACAAACGGAACCCCATTTCGGAGCCCGCGCCGGCGTGCAGGGTGCCGGTCGCCTCGAGCAGGTTGTTTTCGCGCGCATGATCAACAAGTTCCTGCGTGATCGACACCGGTAGCGCCAGAATGACTGCGAGGCGCGTGACCTGTTCGGCGTTGGTGCGGAACATGGTTTTTAGGAGAATGTCGCGCATCATCACCATGCCGAGGCCGGTGTCTTCAAGGCGGCGGGGCATTGGTGGCGCGACGACGCCGGTAGCGGCGCTGGGTGCGACTTCCATGTTCATGTCGGGTCTCTCGTTCCTGCTTCGCAACTAGGGATCGGGTGAGAAAACACACCCACTTATTGTTGCGTTTATAGAACGAATGCGGCGTCATTTGGGCGATTGGCGCGCGTCTGTGTGGCGCGCCGCCGTATTGACTACGCTGTTAGACCCTTGGGTTCGGCCAGACCATGCGCACGACAACAGGCGGTGACCGTGTTGGCCAACAGGCAGGCAATGGTCATCGGTCCAACACCGCCGGGAACGGGCGTAATGGCTCCGGCGACCAAGCTGGCGGACCCAAAGTCGACGTCCCCCACAAGGCGCGATTTGCCTTCGCCTTTTTCGGGGGCGGCGATGCGGTTGATACCCACATCGATCACTGTGGCCCCTGGTTTGATCCAGTCACCGGGAACGAAATTGGCCCGACCTACCGCAGCGACCACGATGTCGGCGCGACGCACGACATCGGGGAGGTTTTTGGTACGCGAATGGGCGATGGTCACCGTGCAGCTATCGCCAAGCAGTAGTTGGGCCATCGGTTTGCCAACAATATTGGAGCGCCCGATCACCACTGCGTCGAGACCCGACAGGCTCCCGTGGTGGTCGCGCAGCATCATCAAACACCCGAGCGGGGTGCAGGGCACCATGGACTCCTGCCCCGTCGCCAAGAGACCGACATTGGAAATATGAAATCCATCGACGTCTTTGGCCGGATCAATGGCATTGATCACAAGGCTCTCGTCGAGGTGGTCAGGGAGCGGCAGTTGTACGAGGATGCCGTGCACATCGCGGTCCTCGTTCAACCGGTCAATGAGGGCGAGCAGATCGGCCTCCGGTGTGTCGACGGGCAGTTTGTGTTCGTAGGAGTTCATACCGACGTCAACGGTCAACTTGCCCTTGGAGCGCACGTAGACCTCGGAGGCGGGATCGTCCCCGACGAGCACAACCGCGAGACCGGGAGTGACACCATGGACCTCTTTCAAACGGGCGACATGGGCGGCAACCTTTTCGCGCACGGTTGCGGCAAAGGCTTTTCCATCGATCAACTTGGCACTCATGGTGCGTCTCCTTCATTCATGGCCCGTTCTTCTCGCGCAATCATGGCATCAATCATCAACCGCCACATGTCGACTGCGAGATCCGCGTCGAACCCCGCGGCCTGTGCTTTCGCATGCACTTTGGCGAGGACCTCGTCCACACGGGCGGGCACGTTGGCTTTTATACCGGTCCCGGTTTTCAACTGCGCAGCGCGATCAACATGCGCCTGACGAAAGGCCAGCCGTTCGAGAATTTCACCATCAAGCCTGTCAATCTGCGCACGCAGAGCGGCCATGTCAGGAATATCTTCGGGTGCGATATAAGTCATGTCGAGCCAGCCTTTAGCATGCGAGATGGCGTTGGGGAAGGTGGCAGCGGGCCGCTTTTAGGCCCCTGTGCGCAAAGTGAAAAACAAGCGCTTAAATGGGAACCAAACGGCGCCGCTTTCATCGGGTGGATAGGCCTCAAACAGCGCGGTATCGTAGCGGTCGAGGAACGCGTCAGCCAGTTGCGCGCTCTCGAGCAGATCGAGATACCGACGCAGATAGGTCGATTGGGTGAAATGGCGCACCGGATGCCCCTGCCCGACCGGATCGAGGCGCTGCATATACTGAGTGGTCCAGACATTGGCCTCGCCCATAGGGGCCAGAAGTTCCGCATAGTCACATGGCGCGCGCACATGGGTATGCGCCTGCGGGGTCGTCACCACGTCCGGCGCGAGGTCGCGGGCGATGTCGTGCACCATAGCATGGGAGGGTTCATCGTGCTGTGCGGGGACTTGCACGGCGAGCATGCCACCTGCGGCGAGCATCCCAACGAGGCGCGCAATCAGAGTCGCGTGATCGGGCACCCAGTTGAGGGCCGCGTTGGAAAAAATGAGCGCGGGGGGCGCGTCGGGACGCCATTGAGTCAAGTCGGCCTCGTGCAGCACGGTGTAGTGCCCACCGTCGCGCGCCTGCGCGAGCATGGCGGGCGAAAGATCGACACCGAGGCGCGCACGATCTGGAAAACGCGTCGCGAGAACCGGCCCGACCGCGCCATTCCCGCATCCAAGGTCGATCACATCCCCTGAAGGCAGCGCTCCCACGCGCGCGAGAAGATCGAGCGCAGGTTGACGTCGCAGGCCCGCAAAGCGCGCGTAGAGATCGGGATTCCAGTCAGCCATAGGCCATTTTCGCCGTGCTCCATAGGCGCGCAACGAAAAACCGCGCCCGAAGGCGCGGTTTGATCGTTCAGGCAGTCGGTTCCGGTTCCAACCCGCTGTCGCCTTTCGGCTTTTTGCGGGTTTTCGGGATCGCGGTAACGGACGGCTTTTCTTCATCCTTGCTACCCGCGCCGCCATCGGAATCGTCACCAGAGTGCGGAGGCAGGCCTGCAATCACGCGTTTGATTTCTTCACCTGTCAGGGTTTCGTATTCGAGAAGCCCCTGCGCAAGGCGTTCGAACTCTTCGGCGTTGCTTTCGATGATCTGGTAAGCTTCCGCGTAGCCTTCGTCGATGAAGAGTTTCACTTCTTCTTCGATCAGCTCCTTGGTGTGCGCAGAAACCGAAAAGCCTGCGGTGTTACCCTGATAGCCCTCAGCGGCCTCGGCATAGTCGACGTTGCCGACTTTGTCGGACATGCCGTAGCGCATGACCATCGCACGGGCCAGCTGGCTGGCCTGTTGGATGTCTCCAACGGGGCCGGAGGACACTTCGTCAGGGCCGTATTTAAAGATTTCGGCCGCTTTGCCCGCCATTGTCATGGAGATGCGCTGCTTTGCCTCGTCTTTGAACATCTGCAGTTTGTCCATCTCGGGCAGGCTCATCACCATACCGAGCGCACTACCGCGCGGGATAATTGTGGCTTTGTAGACCGGATCACATTTTGGCAGTTTCATACCGACGATGGCATGACCGGCTTCGTGATAGGCGGTCTTTTCCTTTTGCTCCTGCGTGAGCACCATGGAGCGGCGTTCCGCGCCCATCATCACCTTATCCTTAGCCTGCTCGAAATCTTCCATCGTCACCTGTCGACGGCCGAGACGGGCGGCCATGAGGGCGGCTTCGTTTACGAGATTGGCGAGGTCGGCTCCGGAGAAACCGGGCGTACCACGGGCGATGATGCGCAGATCGACATTGGGGCCGAGCGGCACTTTGCGCGCATGCACGCCGAGGATTTTCTCGCGGCCTTTGATATCGGGGTTCGGCACATGCACCTGACGGTCGAAACGACCCGGACGCAGGAGTGCGGGATCGAGAACATCACGACGGTTCGTTGCCGCGACGATGATCACGCCTTCATTGGCCTCAAACCCGTCCATTTCGACGAGCAACTGGTTGAGCGTCTGTTCGCGCTCGTCATTACCGCCACCGTAGCCTGCCCCACGAGAGCGGCCTACGGCGTCGATTTCATCGATAAAGACGATACACGGCGCATTCTTTTTCGCCTGTTCGAACATGTCACGCACACGGGATGCACCGACGCCGACGAACATTTCGACAAAGTCGGAGCCGGAGATGGTGAAGAACGGCACACCGGCCTCACCCGCGATGGCGCGCGCGAGGAGTGTTTTACCCGTACCCGGAGGTCCGACGAGCAAGGCGCCGGTCGGGATTTTGCCGCCAAGGGCGGAGAATTTTTGCGGGTTGCGCAGGAACTCGACGATTTCTTCGAGCTCTTCTTTGGCCTCGTCGATGCCAGCGACATCGTCAAAGGTCACGCGACCATGTTTCTCGGTGAGCAATTTGGCACGCGATTTGCCAAAGCCCATCGCCCCGCCTTTGCCGCCGCCCTGCATGCGGTTCATGAAATAGATCCACACACCGATGATGAGAACGAAAGGCAGGAAAGTCATCAGCGCACTGGTCAGACCACTTTGCTGCTGGGGGCGGCCCTCAACGGTGACGCCTTCGCCGACCAGAGTAGAGACGAGGTTATCGTCACCCGGGTTGATGGTGTATTTCTTACTACCATCGGCGGCCGTGAAATTTACCCGTTCGCCGTTGATCTCTACCGTGGAGATGGCGCCATCCTGCACCTGATCAATGAACTGGGAATAGGCAACTTCGTTCGAGGCCATCGAGCCTTGTGAATTACCCATCACGTTGAACAACGCGACGATGAGCATCAATAGCACCAGCCAAAAGGCCAGATTGCGTGCATTACCCAAGGGAGGTCTCCTCAAAAAACAGACAGGCGCGGGAGGTGCCCGCGTCGCTTCCTCTCTAAAATAGAGATCAAGCGCGCGAGTTCAATGACATAAAAGGGTTGTGAAGACGTCATCTTTTCCAACATCTAGCACGATTTCATGAGAACCGAGGCCTAAAATCGGGCTGGCGACCAATGTCGGCCCGTCAAAAAGGGCCGGACTGGACATCAAAGCAGGGCGCGGCGGCGCGTTTGGCGGACGCTCAGCGACCTGCGCGAGGCCGTCTTCGCCAAGGGCACGGATCACAAGGCTCTGATTTTCATTGTTTTTCACGCGCCACCGGTTATCCCACAGGTCGACCGCCGCAGATGTGGTGTCACGCACTGCGTCATATTCACGGGTCAGGCGAAACTGCTCGGTCCCTGCGATCAGACGCACGCCGTGTAGCGTTGCGTCACGACCCCGAAGCGCCGATGAGATAAATTCCTGAAGCGCCAATCCACGCGGCCCGTAGTCGGCCGAGGCAATCCACCGCAGGGCGCTACTCATCAATCGTCGGGTGATTTCGGGCGCGGCCTCTGCAAATCGACGCCGATCAACAATCAGGTCACCGTGGTCCATCCGCATGCATTCGAGAGCGTGATCATGGGATGCGTAGTCGAGCGCGGTGCGCACCTGAGCGAGGTGATCCATGACGCGCCCCACTACATCCGCGTCCACGCCAAGCGGGGCGAGAGCCTCCATCGCGCGCCGTGCCTTGATGCGATCAAAACGTTCATCGTCGTTGGTCGGATCGTCGATCCACGGTTGGTGAATGTCGCGCAGGTAGCTGCGCAGATCGTCACGCGCAGCCATCAGGAAGGGTCGAACCCATGTGATGCCCTGATCGGTGCGACGCCGCTGCATACCCGTCAGCCCGTCGATGCCAGAGGCGCGCGCGAGACGCATAAAGAAGGTTTCGGCCTGATCATCGCAGGTATGTGCCAACGCGATTTGGGAAATCCCAAGCCCCTTTGACCATTCGGCCATGAGATCATAACGCGCGCGGCGCGCCGCATCCTGCAGGTTGCCCTCGCCCTGCCAGCCGGTCCAATCCAGCGTCGTGTGATTGACCTGCAATCGCTGACAGGTCTCGGCGACAAAGGCGGCCTCATGTGCAGCCTCATCGCGCAACCCGTGGTTCACGGTCACGGCAAAGAGCGGGATTTTTTCGGATTTCGCCCATTCGGCCATAACGCAAAGGAGCGCCATGGAGTCCCCCCCGCCCGAAACGGCGACGGCCACGCGGGACGGTTTGTGATGTGCAAAAGCGGACGTCACGAAATGGCGCAAAATCGCCTGTCGCGCGGGACTTTCGGTCATGGATCAGGGGCAGCCAAGATTGGTGCGGGCTGCAGCGGCTTCGTCTGCTTCGGGCGAGCCGGCGAAACGGTTGCCGACTTCGAGAAGCATCACGCAGCCCTTGTCCAATTGCCCCAAGGAGGCGAGCGAGGTGCCCAACCGCAAAAGCGCCGTGGGTGCGCGATCGCCCTCGGGAGCGCCCGAAAAACTATCGAGATAGGCACGCGCAGCGCCTGTCGTATCGCCGGCCCGCGCCAAGGCTTCTCCGCGCATGAAATGCGCCTCGCCGGTGAGGAAACCACCCGTGTAATTCTGGGCAAAGGTTCCAAAAGCTTCGGCTGCGGCGGTGTATTGTTCATCCTGGTAGAGCGCCATCGCAGCGTCGTAGTCGGTCTTCTCCGACAGCGCCAACTCACCCCCGCCTTCCATCGGAATCTCGCCTGCCGGAGCAGGGATCGGCGTCACAGTGTCGGTCGTCGCACTCGCCCCGCCAATCGGTTTGAGCGGCGGCAGGTTGGCGATATCGCAACCGGCTTCGAGTTCGCACAAACGGAAGTTGATATCATCGAGCTGGTTGGTGCCATCGCGCACGACGCTTTCGATGCGAAACTCGAGCTCTTCGGTTTTCGCCGTGAGCCGTTGCAGCGCCGCCTCCATGAGGTCGACACGCTCTAATGTCGAGCCGCCCGCGAAGGCCGTATTGGGCGCGCCCGTTGTGCTCAGTTCCTGTTTGAGCCGGGCGAGTTCAACGGAGAGAACCGCGGCCTCTTGACGGATGTCCGCCAAGGTCTGGGTATCTTGCGCCCAAAGCGCGCCCCCCAGCCCGCCGGATAGGCAAGTTGCCGTCCAAAATACCGCGATTAGCCGTTTCATTCGCCCGTCTCCGTCTGTCGTTTACGCTACACGCCCGCGCCGGCGGCAACCACGGTCACAGCACGACGGTTCTGGCCATAGCAGCTCTCGTCCGAGCAGATCGCAATGGGGCGTTCTTTGCCGTACGGAATTGTTTTGAGACGCGATGGCGTGACACCCTGCGAAATCAGGTAGTCCTGAACAGCTGCGGCGCGGCGCGCAGACAGCGCAGTGTTGTATTCGCGAGTGCCCTGCTCGTCGGCGTGACCTTCGATGATCGCGGCATAGGCCGGATTATCGATCAGCCATGTTGCCTGCTGAGACAGAGTCTGGCGTGCTGTGTCCGACAATGTGGACTGGTCGACCGCAAAGAAAATGCGGTCCCCGATTGTCTGGTTGAAATAGGCGACCGATTTCGGGTCATTGGCCGACCCGGGCAGAACGCCGGAGTTGATGCCATCGGCGCCAAAACCGGCACCGCCGGCAGTGCCCCCTGCCCCGCCCGCACCAAAACGGCCCGGATTGGTACAGGCCGTCAGCCCGAGGGCCGCGACGAGGAAAAGCGCGCGCGGCGCGGTCGATTTCAGAAAAGAGGTCATGTCACTCATCCTTTGCGGAAGCTTTTGCTGCTCGTATTGCGTTGACTATATCATCGTGCCCCGGACTTGGGGAGAGGCGTGTTTTCACGGTTGTGACAGAAATTACCTCAAAAGGGGCGACCATGCGGGGTCGGATGCGCCCGCGTCGGTTGGCACGCGTTTGAGGTTACGGCCCGAAATGTCCACGGTGTAGAGCGCACTCTCACCGCTCGCGCCTTGGCTTTCGCGGGTGAACATGATGACGCGACCATTTGGCGACCACGACGGGCCTTCGTCGAGGAAGGACGCGGTCAAAAGACGCTCTTCGGACCCGTCAGAGCGCATGACACCGATGTGGAAGCGGCCTTCGTTCTGTTTGGTGAAGGCGATCAGATCACCGCGCGGCGACCATACCGGCGTGCCATAGCGGCCTTTGCCATTGGATATCCGGCGCGCTTCGCCCCCCGAGGCAGGCATGATGTAGAGTTGCTGAGTGCCCGAACGGTCGCTTTCAAACACGATCTGGCTGCCGTCGGGCGAAAAGCTCGGGGCGGTTTCAATGGCTGGCGTATTGGTCAAGCGGGTCGATTGGCCCGATGCAATGTCCATGCTGTAGAGGTCGGTATTGGCACCGGTGGTCAGCGAGTAGACGACTGAGCGGCCATCAGGCGAAAACCGCGGCGCAAAGGACACGGCCTCCGAGGCCACGGGCAGGCGCTGACGCGACACAGTGCCGACATCGAGCATCATGATCTGCGGCGTGCCGGATTCATAGGAAGTATAGAGCACGCGGTCGCCGGTGGGCGAAAAGCGCGGTGCGAAGACGATGTAGTTGTCATCGGTGAGGTATTGCAGGTTCGCGCCATCGTAATCCATCACCGCGAGACGTTTGCGGCGGTCGTTTTTCGGACCCGTCTGAGAGACAAAGACGACGCGGCTGTCGAAGTATCCGCCCTCGCCGGTGATGCGTGAATAGACCACATCGGCCACTTTATGTGCGATGCGACGCCAGCTGCGCTCGGACCCGCCCAGTTGCAGGCCATCGCCCAATGGCGCATCCGAGAAAATGTCAAAGACACGGAATTTCACCGACAGCGCGCCGGAGGCGTCCACGTTGACCGCACCGGTGACGAGGCCTTGGGCGTTGATCGCTTTCCAGTCGCCATATTGGACGGGGCTTGCGAAATTCGTGATCTGGCTGATGTGCGCCGAGGATGGAATTTCGCGAAACAGACCCGTGCCCACGAGGTCGGCGGCGATCACATCGGAGATCTGGCGCGCAAGTTCTGCGGCCTGTGGCGTCTCGGCAATGAAATCTGGCACGGCGATCGGCAAGGGCTCGATCACGCCGCGCGTGATGTCGATTTGCAGCGGACCGGTGTCCTGCGCCGAGAGCGGCGCGGATAGGGTGAAAGCGGCGGCCAAAGCGCATGCAAGGGTCGTCAGGCGTTTCATTTGAACCTCATTTGTTCGGGATCGAACGTCATTTCTATGGTGCGCCAGTGGTCGTATTTGTCCACGGGCAGTTTGAATCCGGATGCGCCGCAACGCAAGATAGCACGCCGCGCCACATCGAAACCGGCCTGCGCGCCGGCTTCGGTACCGCCGCTGAATTTGATCAGGCGGATCGATCCGGCAAGCGGTTTGCCGTCCTGCCCCATGTCCACACCCACGGTAATAACGGTGCGCATGGCGTCCGTCGACATGGCGCCGACGTTCCAGCATTGCGACACAGCCACACGGAGCGCGTCTTTTTCACCTGCCGTCAGGGGGGGACCTGCGGGTCGTTCGGGGGCCGCGGGCGTATCGCTCACCTCTGCAGCAAGGGCGGAGGCTGCCGCAGCCGCAGCCTGCGCCGCGGCTTCCGCTGCGGAGTTATCGGGTTGGGTCTGTGCGGCTTCAACCGTTTCCTGCGCGGGTTCGGGCGGCGTTTCCTGTGCGGCCTGCGCGGCGGCGGCGGCCCGCGCGGCGAGGTCGGCGGGGCGTGCCTTTGGACGTGTCGACGTGGACAGGCCAGCGGGCTTTTCGGCCTCGGTTACGATCTCGGTCGTGGTTTCCTGAGGTGCGGCCTCCTCCACCGGCTCCTCGATCACGTCGGGCGTCTCAGCGTCGGGCGACACATCGGGCACAGGCGCATCGGCAATTTGGGGCGCGGGTTCAGGGGCTGTCACGTTCTGGTCTGAGATACGCGGCACGGGGCGCGGCGTTGGCGGCGCATCATCGGGGATGCCTGCGCCGGGGTCTTCGAGGGACAGTTCGGGTTCCGGCTGACGCGCGGGGGGCGTATCGCTCACCTCGGCCTGCGGGGGCGACGGCAGATCGGGCACCGCATCAGGCGCTTCGTCGGGCGTGGAGGGCGGCGGGACATCGGGAGTTGTGGCCTCTGGCGGGGTGTCCTGTGTCGGGCGCGGCGTAGGTGCGTCCTCGATCTGCGGAGCCTGCGGAGTAGGCGCGGCCTCGGTCACTTCGGGGGCGGTATTGGATTTCGTGAGGGCGGCAAATTCGGCCTCGGAAATAAGCGCAACTTCCTGGACTGCCACAGACGGGCTGTCATCGGGGGTTAGAAACAACCCGCCGAATAGCATGTAGGCGATCAGGCCGAGGTGGCCCGCACCAGAGATATACTGGCCCGTATTCACCGATCTGTCCTAGTTGCCGGATCCGTCGAAACGCGGCCCGCCCTGTTCGGTTACCAACCCGATATCACGGAAGCCCCCTGCATTGAGCGCCCCCATGAGTTGGGCGACGCGGCTGTAGGGCACCGACCCGTCAGCACGCAGGAAGACCTTGCGCGATGTGCGCTCGGCGGCGATGGCCTGAAGTTTGGCGATCAGGTCGCTTTCTTCGGCCTCGTTGGTCATCAGGAGAACGCGTCCATCGGCAGTCAGTGTAATGGAAAGCGGCTCTTCTTCCTCTTGGGGCAGCGCGGTTGCGGCCGTTTCGGGCAACTCGACGGGCACGCCCACGGTCATCATCGGAGCGGCGACCATGAAGATGATCAAAAGCACCAGCATCACGTCCACGAAGGGCGTTACGTTGATCTCGCTCATCGCAGGCGCGTGACGGCGACGACGTGTGCGACGTCCGCCCGAGCCGCCGGATTTGACCACTCCTGCACCCATGGCTTAGGCGTCCAGTTCGCGCGAGAGAATGGTAGAGAACTCGTCGGCGAAGGCTTCGTATCCGCCAAGGATCCGGTCACTGTCAGCCGAGAGTTTGTTGTAGAAAATCACCGCTGGAATAGCGGCGAGAAGCCCGAGCGCGGTTGCCAGAAGCGCCTCGGCAATACCGGGCGCCACGACGGCGAGGTTGGTGGATTGCGCCAATGCGATGTCTTCGAACGCGGTCTTGATCCCCCAAACCGTCCCGAAGAGGCCGATGAAGGGCGCGGTCGATCCGACCGAGGCCAAAAAGGAGAGGCCGGCATTCATGCCCTCGGCCTCTTTGGAGATCGCCACATCCATGGAGCGGTCGATGCGCGCACCGGCACCGGCAATCAAGCGGCCGTCCTCACGGTGCGAGCGGCGCCATTCGGTCATGCCGGCCGCAAATACACGTTCGGGGGCATTTTTGGGCCCGCCGTCCATGTTGTCGTAAAGCTCGTCGAGGGGGTCACCGGACCAGAACATGCGATCAAAGCCTTCGGCGCTGGCGCGCGCGCTTCGATAGGAAATGAACTTCTGGATGATAATGGACCACGACCAGAACGAGGCCACGATCAACATAATCATCACGATCTTTACGGTGAATGTCGCGCGCATGAACAGCGCCAGCAGGGAGAAATCGATCTCCTGCGCAAGCCCGAGTGCTTCTTGTTCCATAACCTGCTCTTTTCCGCCTCTTGCCGAATTCTACCGGCTTCGCCTTTGGGCCGGATTCTACCGGCTTCGCCTTGGGGCCGGGTTCTTCCGGCTCATT
Source organism: Celeribacter arenosi (assembly GCF_039539485.1). Classification (NCBI taxonomy): domain Bacteria; kingdom Pseudomonadati; phylum Pseudomonadota; class Alphaproteobacteria; order Rhodobacterales; family Roseobacteraceae; genus Celeribacter; species Celeribacter arenosi. Next base: position 363,759 of record NZ_BAABDF010000007.1, on the reverse strand, counting down.
GTTACCCTTTCGTTTACCTTATCGTCAGGGTTCGCGCCAACAATAACCTGTGATCAGCGCGCGATGACGGGGAATTTCTAGGGGGTTAATGCAGGTTTCGGCGAAGAATTGCCGGAAGTCGTGCAGGACTGCCCGTCTCGGATAGCGCAACAAGGGTCACTTTGGCCTCGAAAACCATATCCTTGTCGCGCGTTACGGCCTGTGAAAGCACAATTCGCGCGCCACTGATCGTGTCGAGCGTCGTGGTCACAACCAGATCGTCATCGAACTTTGCCGCCATCAAATAGTCGGCCTCAACACGGCGCACGGCGAAAACGATGCCCTCGTTGGCCTTTAGTTCGGTCTGGTCGATGCCCAAATCGCGAACCCATTCGGTGCGCGCCCGTTCGATGAATTTGAGGTAATTGGCGTAGTAGACGATCCCGGCGAGATCGGTGTCCTCGTAATAGACATGGACAGGAAAACGATGAGTCATAGGATGATCGGTCCTTTGTGAACGGCTGACGATTACCAGAAAATCACATGCCGGAACACATTTTCGATGCGCCTAGGATGGCGCAGCAACCAGCCGCGCGTATAGGCGCAGAGCATGGGACGGATCGCGTCCGCTGACGGGCAGGACGGGATCATAGGCGGCGCGCAATAGATTGGCGACGTCGGGGCGCACAACTGTGCCATCGGGGGCCTCGGCCAAAGGGCTGTCCTGCGAAAACGCACGGTCGGACCACAGCAACATCGCCTGAACCGCCTGCGCGAGTGCGATCACATCGGCGGGCACATCGTCCATCGCCCCGCCCATGCGCACGAATGTAAAACAGGCCTTGATCGCGCCTGCGTCATCAAATCGGAACGCACGGTATTGATGGGCATTCTTTGCGCTCAGTTGCGCGACGCGCGCCGCCAGATCGGGGATCATCTCGTCCATATTGGGCACATCGAGAAGCTCGGCCCAATCGGACAGGAAGAACACCATGAGATTGACGCCCAATTCGGGATCGGTTTCGTCCATGGTGTGACCGGCGATGACGACACAGGTTTCGATGGCGCCCTTGACGATCGCCAGCGTTTCATCGGTAACACCAAAGATCACCGGCGCAATCGGGCGGCCCCAGCGGGCAAAAACATAGTCACCGCTGGCGCGGGTGAAAAACTCTTCGACGGCTTCTGGTGTGATATCGCTCATGTGCGTGTATTGGCAAAGCGGCGTCGGCAATGCAACGCCACAGGTGTTATTTCCCGAACATATCCGATTGGTCCGGTGCCTTGGGCGGGGTGAGACCGAGGTGTAGCCACGCCTTTTGTGCCAACATCCGCCCGCGCGGCGTTCGCTGCAGGAGCCCCTGTTGCAAGAGATAGGGTTCAATCACGTCCTCGATGGCGTCGCGGCTCTCCGACAGGGCCGCGGCAAGCGTTTCTACGCCCACCGGCCCGCCGCTGTAGTTGTCGGCAATCATGGAGAGATAACGCCGGTCGGCACCGTCGAGGCCGAGCAGATCGACCCCCAATCGGGTGAGCGCGTTGTCTGCAATTGGCTTGGTGATCCGTCCTGCGCCATCCACGACCGCAAAGTCGACCACACGGCGCAAAAGCCGTCCGGCAATGCGGGGCGTGCCGCGCGCGCGTTTGGCAATTTCGCGCAAACCGTCTGCGTCAGCGGGAACCCCGAGCAGCCTTGCGCCCCGCGTCACGATCTCGTGCAACTCGTCGATGGTGTAAAATTGCAGCCGTGTCGGGATGCCGAACCGGTCGCGCAACGGGGTCGTCAGCAGGCCAAGACGGGTTGTAGCCCCGACCAGTGTGAAGGGCTGCAATTCGATGCGCACAGTGCGCGCAGCGGGGCCTTCGCCGATCACGAGGTCCAGTTCGAAGTCCTCCAGCGCGGGATAGAGCACCTCTTCGACGACCGGATTCATCCGATGGATTTCGTCGATGAACAGGACGTCGCGCGCCTCCAGATTGGTCAGGATCGCGGCGAGGTCGCCCGCGCGCGCCAGCACGGGCCCGGATGTCATTTTGAAGTTCACACCCAATTCGCGCGCCATGATCTGCGCCAGTGTGGTTTTGCCCAATCCGGGAGGTCCATGGAACAGCACATGGTCCATCGCCTCTTCGCGGCGGCGCGCGCTTTCGATGAACACGGCGAGGTTGGCACGCACCTCTTCCTGACCGATGAATTCGTCGAGCGCCTGCGGACGCAAGGCACGGTCGGCGTCACCGTTCTGGCGGTCGGGACGAAGGATAGGATCGGGTTCTTGCATCCTTTACCCCTTTGGCGCGAGCAATTTGAGGCCCGCACGAATGAGAGCCGATGTGTCGGCCTCGGGGTCCTCGGAGGCCGCGCGGGCTACCGCACCGACCGCATCGGATGGCGAATAGCCGAGGTTCTGTAGGGCCGAGAGGGCTTCTGCCTCGGCGGAGGCGTTGGATTTTGCGGCAGGTTTGGGGGCGCTGCGCGGTGCAGGTTCGGCCTCGATCACTTCTACGGTGTCGGGCGCCTCGGCCACCGCCGCCGCGAGCGTTCCGCCCATGGACATGACAGCGGGGGCTTTGTCTTTGAGCTCATTGACCACGCGTTGGGCGATTTTGGGACCGACGCCCGGCGCGGCCTTGACCGCGGACCAATCACCTAGCGCAATGGCGCGACCTGTCGCGTCGGGCCCGAGGGTGCCCAAAATGGCCATGGCGGCTTTCGACCCGATCCCCTGCACCGAGATCAACAAGCGATACCATTCCTTTTCGAGCAGCGACTGAAACCCGAAAATCTGCATCAGGTCCTCGCGCACCAACATATCGGTGTAGAGCGACACCGGTGCGCCCTGCCCCGGCAGCGCCAATCGCGTGCGCTCTGAGATATGGACGATATACCCTACCCCGCGCACGTCGATCATCACGTGATCGGTCCCGATGTAATCAATCACGCCTGTCAGTTTGCCAATCATGCGGAGGCCTTTCGCAGGGCTTCGGCCAATCGCGCACCGGATTGGGCGTGGTGGCTGTGGCAAATGGCGATGGCCAGTGCGTCAACCGCGTCAGCACCGGCGAGTTGCGCGCCCGGAAGTTGAAGTTTGATCATATGCTCAACCTGTTGTTTGGCGGCATGCCCGACTCCAACCACGGCCTTTTTGACCGCGTTCGGCGCGTATTCCGCAACCTCTAATCCCGCAATGGCAGGAACCAGAAGGGCAACAGCGCGTGCCTGACCGAGTTTCAGCGTGGCGACGGCGTCTTTATTGACAAAGGTCTGCTCAACCGCGGCACAATCGGGCGCATATTGGCCCACCACCTCGGTCATTTGGTCATAGAGCGAAAGCAGGCGCGTTGCGAGATCAACGCCGGTCGTCGTGTGGCAAACGCCGTTGGCCACATGGGTAATGCGCGAGCCTGCAACATCAATGATGCCCCAGCCCATATTGCGCAGCCCGGGGTCGATACCCATCACCCGCATAAGATGTCCCTGCTCTTGTTTTGCTTTTCCGCAGAACTAGCACGAAAGGGGAACATTTGCCAAGGACTTCGCGCCACGCGGCGGCCGGAAAAGAAAAAACCCGCGCCGGAGGGGCGCGGGCTTTGACGTGGTAGGACGTGGATCAACGCAAGGGGAAACTGGTGATCCGGTCCCTAAACTAACCCTTAGGGCATGAGCATTTTGATCTGGATGGCGACCCAGATGGTCGCGGGATCAGCGGTCATGACCCATGCACAGGCGCGTTCTACAAAAGAACCAGCGGCAAGTTTCGCGACACGGTCGGCATAGGTAGCCGCACCGAGGAGCGCGAACATCGTGGCCTTGAAAACGAACCCGAAAGAAATCGTGAGAAGAATAATACGCAGGGTGCGGTGATTGGCCGTACGACGGCTGCGCGCGATGATCAACTCATCGTGGTTGTTTGGAACGACACCGCGACCGCGCACACTCTTGTGTGCTTCGATCCGCATAACGCGTTGCTCCAAACTGGATGCACCTTGATAGGCCATAACCGTACTCTCAAACATCGGCCCCCACCGACAATGACGAGAATAGGGCGAAATGTGGCCAAAATTGGGCAAACGCGGCAATCTCTGGCCAAATACCGCTTTTTTCAGGCAGTCTTCGTGAGTGTTAGTGTCGTCCAGTCAACAATCTCTGCGCGGCGCGTCAGATTGAAGCCGGAACGTGTATAAACCTCCACAACTTCATCCGCCTGCGGATTTAGAATCCCCGATAGAATCGCGACCCCGCCGAGACGGAGCGCGCCTGCGATGTCCGGGGCGAGGGCAATCAGGGGACCTTTGAGGATATTGGCGAAGATCAGATCGAAGGGAACGGCACCTGCGAAATCGGGGTGATCGAACCCCGCGGCCTCGATGCAGGTGACGGCATCGGCCAGATCGTTGGCCTTCAGGTTGCTCATCGCGACGTCCACGGCGACCTCGTCGATGTCGGAGGCGAAGACTTTGGTAGACCCGGACTTCGCGGCGGCCATGGCCAGAACGGCGGTTCCGCACCCGATGTCGGCGACGGCGTCGAAACTCTGCCCTGCGTCGAGCAAGGCGTCATAGGCTGTAAGGCAGCCCAAAGTCGTGCCGTGATGGCCTGTCCCAAAGGCCATCGCGGCCTCGATCAACAGACCGGTGCGACCGGCGGGCAGTTTGTCCGCATCATGCGCGCCGTAGACAAAGAAACGCCCCGCCTCCACAGGCGCGAGATCGCGACGCACTTTGGCGACCCAATCGGTTTCGGGCAGTTCGGAGACAATGAAATCGGGCGCGTCATGGGACTTGGCGATCAGCGCGAGCGCGATCTCATCGGGCGCTTCGGTGAAATAGGCCCCGACCTCCCAGAGGCCGGAACCGTCTTCGATCTCGAACACACCAACGCCGGTGGGTTCGGGATCGAGCGTTTCAAGTTGAAGACCGAGCGCCTCGGCGGGCGCTTTGCCGGACAGTTTGGTAAAGGCGGTAAATGTCGGCATGGCAGTCCCCTGTCAGATGTACGCCACCGCCTTAGCCTGTGTGGACGGCCGCCTCAAGGATCACGCGAAGATCACGCCACGCCGAGACCGATCGGGCAGGTCACGCCCGTACCGCCGATCCCGCAATAACCGGCGGGATTTTTGGCGAGATACTGTTGGTGATGCGCCTCGGCAAAGTAGAATTCGCCTGCGGGCAAAACCTCGGTCGAGATCGCGCCATATCCCGCATCTTCGAGCTTGGCGCTATAGGCGGCGAGGGTCGTTTCAGCTTCGATCCGTTGCAGACCGTCGCTGTAGTAGATGCCGGAACGGTATTGCGTTCCGCGGTCGTTTCCTTGGCGCATGCCTTGGGTCGGATCATGTCCTTCCCAGAAGGTTTTGAGAAGTTCGGCGTAGGAAATGCGCAGCGGGTCATAGACCACGCGCACCACTTCGTTGTGTCCGGTTTTGCCGGTGCAGACCTCTTCGTAGGTCGGGTTCGGGGTGTATCCCGCGCTATAGCCAGCGGCCGTATTCACAACGCCGTCGAGTTGCCAGAACATCCGCTCGACACCCCAGAAACAACCCATCCCGAAAATCGCGACTTCATGGCCGTTCTCGACCGGCTCTTTGAGCGGGCGTTTCAGGACGAAATGGGTTTCGGCGGTGGGAATCGGATCGGTGCGACCTGCGAGGGCTTCGTCAGGGCGCGGCATTGTCAGTTTTTGGGTCAGGCCAAACATGTGCAGTCTCCGGTGTGCGTGGCGCGTTTGCGCCGTTGCCCTCCATATAGGGCAGGAATTGCAGGTCCCAAGCCCCTATTGGGCAGGCGCGCGTGAGGTGCGCATTATTTTGATCAGCGTTTCGCGCCCCTTTTCGGGATGACGCGGGATCAAAACGGCCAGCCCGAAAGACCCCGCTGCGAGTGCCGCGGCCAACACGAACACGCCCCCCGGGCTGGTGACCCAGAGGTAGCCCAGTGCGGCGGGCAGGAACACAGCCGCGATATGGTTGATGGTAAAGGCCACCGCGGCGGTCGGAGCAATGTCTTCGGGGTCGGCGATTTTCTGGAAGTAGGTTTTGAGCGCAAAGGCCAGCCCGAACAGCATATGGTCGATGACATAAAGGCCTGCGGCAATGATCACGCCCCATCCGAACCAGTAGAGCCCGCCATAGGCAAGGAAGACGAGCACGAGACCGGTATATTCGAACATCAACACGAACCGCTCACCGCGGCGCGCAACAACGCGGCCCATGTAGGGAGCTACCACAATGTTCACGACGAAGTTGATGAGGAACAGGGCCGTGACCTGGTGCACATCAAAGCCAAAACGTTCAACCATCATGAAGGCCGCGAAGACGACAAAGATCTGCCGGCGCGCGCCGGCCATAAATTGCAGCGCATAATAGAGCCAGTAGCGGCGCTTCAGGATCAGCTTTTTGGCCTGTGGGTTGGGGGCCTCGAACTGTGGATAGGCGATGAGCGCGAATATGGCGATTGCCGCCGTAATCCCGCCGCCCACCAGATAGACCAGCTCGTAGGACAGATCGAAGGTGCGCCATGTAATGACGAGCGACCCGTAGGCGATCAGCGATGCGGCAGAGCCCGCCGCCATCAACCGGCCGATAACAATAGGCGCGCGCTCTTTGGAGAGCCATTGCAGCTGCAGCGACTGGTTCACGGTCTCATAATAGTGAAAGCCGATAGAGGAGAGCATGGTCACCGTGAGGATGCCGCCGAGGGACGGGAAATGGGCGGTAATCGCCGTCGCCACACCCAGCAAAAGGAGCGCGGAAAGGCCGAGCACCTGTTCGCGGATGAAAATGATCAGCGCAATAACCCCGATGGCCAGAAAGCCGGGTATCTCGCGCACCGTGTGAAGCCACCCGATTTCAACGCCCGTGAACCCGGCAGCCTCTATGACGAAGTTATTGAGCAGGGCCGACCACGTGTTGAACGCGATGGGCATGGCAAAGGCCATGAGGAACAACAAACTTTCGGGACGCCGCCATAATGGCAGGTCGCGGGCCGCAGAAATGGGGAAGAGTGCGTTTTTCATGCGCCCGTGCATAAACCCACGTGGCCTCTCTGCCTATCCTGCAATCGCGCACAATGGCCTGCGCAACATGCGCTTGGCCAAAGGGATCACACATTCAAAGCCTGTATTGCGTTGTGATCTGGATCAAGGCGCGTTTCGGACCGTTTCGCCAAGTTTGCCCAACTTTGCGCGCGGAGGACGGCCCGATGGACATTCTACCCCTTGTTGACCGGATTGGCGAAAGCCCGACAGCCGCGTTATTCGGGCTGATTACCGGCGTGGTTTTCGGCGTCTCTGCCCAGCGATCCCAGTTCTGCCTGCGCGCCGCGACGGTCGAGTTTGCCCATGGCCGTATGGGCGGCAGGGTCGCGGTGTGGTTCCTCACCTTTTCGACCGCGCTGGTTTGGGTGCAATTGGCGCAGATGCTCGGCCTGTTTCGCGGTGCGGATGCGCGGGTCATGGCGGTGCCGGGCTCCTATTCGGGGGCGATTGTCGGCGGGCTGTTGTTCGGGGTCGGGATGGTTCTGGCGCGCGGATGTTCGGGACGGCTACTCGTTTTGGCCTCCACGGGAAACCTGCGCTCGGTGGTGTCCGGGCTGATCTTTGCGGTGACCGCGCAAATGTCGTTGAAGGGTATTCTGGCCCCATTGCGCGATAAAATCGCTGCACTCTGGGTGACGCCGGGCGGCGCGAATGTGAACCTTTTGACCGCCCTGCATTTACCGGAGGGGTCGGGCCTCGTGATGGGGCTCGGGTTTGCCGCCCTTGCGCTCTATCTGTCTGCAAAGAACCAGATCGGGCCTAAGACGTGGATTTTCGCCTCCGGCGTCGGTTTTTCGGTCGCCGTGGGGTGGGTTTTGACGTGGTCCATTGCACAGGTGGCGTTTGATCCGGTGCCGGTGAATTCGGTGACATTTTCGGGTCCCTCCGCGAATACACTGATGTTCTTCCTCGACCGCAATGCCGTTTTGGAGTTCGACGTCGGGCTAGTGCCCGGCGTGGTTCTGGGCGCTTTGGTGGCGTCCATGGCGACGCGCGAATTCCAATGGCAGGCGTTTGACAGCGTGCCGGTGATGCGCCGTTCGATGATCGGCGCGGTTCTGATGGGGTTCGGCGCGATGTTGGCCGGTGGCTGCGCCATCGGGGCCGGCGTCACGGGCGGATCGGTTTTTGCGGCAACGGCTTGGCTAGCCCTGTTTTGCATGTGGGTCGGGGCGATTGTCACGACGCTCGTGCTCGACAGCGAAGCGCAACCTGCGACGGCGTGCTGAGCTTTCGCGCGGCCGCTACCAGAAACTCTGTGGGTCGATGTCGATCTGTAGCCGGATCGCATTCGGGATTTTCACCTGAGCCGCCCAATCGGCCAACGCGCGCTGGATCGGGGCCGATTTCTCCGCCTTTACCAAAAGCCGCACGCGGTGGCGTCCGCGCACCCGCGCGATAGGTGCGGGCGCAGGACCAAACAGCTGTGCTCCTATTGATTGAAGCGGGCGGGAATTGCGCGCCATCGCAGTGGCCACATCCATCACCTGCGCCAAATCGGGGCCGGATAGGACGATGCCCGCCATGCGCCCATAAGGCGGCACGCCGGCCATTTTGCGTTCTGCAGCCTCGGCGCGCCAAAATCCTTCTTCGTCACCCGACAGGATCGCCTGAATGACAGGATGTTCGGGCTGGTAGGTTTGCAGCAATGCCTCGCCACGCTTGGCCGCGCGCCCGGCCCGCCCCGCGACCTGGCGCATGAGTTGGAACGTGCGCTCCGCCGCCCGCAGATCTGAGCCCTGCAACCCGAGGTCGGCATCAATAACCCCGACGAGCGTAAGATTGGGGAAGTTATGCCCCTTTGCCACGAGTTGCGTGCCGATCACGATCTCGGTGTCGCCCTGTGCGATGTCGGTGATCGCCTCTTTGAGGGCGCGGGCCGATCCGAAGAGATCAGACGATAGCACCGCGACTTTGGCGTCGGGGAACAGTGCCTTCACCTCTTCGCCGAGCCGCTCGACGCCGGGTCCGACGGGGGCGAGCCGGTCCTCGGCGTCACAACTCGGACAGCGATCGGGGATCGGTTTGGTTTCCCCGCATTGGTGGCACATGAGACGTTTGAGGAACCGGTGCTCGACCATACGCGCGTCGCAGTGGTCGCAGGCGATCTGATACCCGCAGGCGCGGCAGATTGTGACCGGTGCGTAGCCACGGCGGTTCAGGAACAGCAACGATTGCTCACCGGCTTCGATCCGGTGGCGCACGGCGGCGGCAAGGCGTTCGGAGATGAAGCGCGTCGAGGGCAGCTTTTCCTCGCGCATGTCGAGCGCACGCATGTCGGGCATCACGGCGGGACCAAAGCGTGCCTCCAGATCGAGCCGCGTGTATTTTCCGGCCTCGACATTGGCCCATGATTCCAGCGACGGAGTCGCAGAGGCGAGGACCACAGTTGCCGAGCACAAAGAAGCGCGCATCACGGCCATATCGCGGGCCGAATAGAGCACACCGTCTTCCTGTTTGTAGGATTGGTCGTGTTCTTCGTCGACAACGATGAGGCCAAGGTTCTGGAACGGCAGGTAAAGCGCGGAACGCGCCCCGATCACCATCTGCGCGCCCCCTGCGCCCACCATTTTCCACACCCGCCGCCGCTCTGTCATGGTCACGCCTGAATGCCATTCGGCGGGCTTCGCGCCAAAGCGTTCCTCGACACGGGTGATGAACTCAGCGGTGAGCGCAATCTCGGGCAAGAGCACCAGCGCCTGTCGCCCTTTGGCGAGGCATTCTGCGACCGCTTCGAGGTAGACTTCGGTTTTGCCCGATCCTGTCACCCCTTTGAGGAGCGTGGTCGAATATTCCTCGCGGGCGACGGCGGCGCGCAGGGTTGTGGCGGCCTCTGCCTGTGCGCCGGTCAACTCCTTGCCTGCGCGAGACGGGTCGAGACGCATGAACGGCAGATCACGAGGACTGTCTTCTTCGCGCACCGCACCGGCCTCCACGAGACCCTTGACCACGGAGGTGGACACGCCTGCGATCTCGGCGAGTTCTTTTAACGTAAAAGACAGCCCGCGGTATTCCTCGAGCGCGTCGATCACCCGCGTGCGCGCCTCGGTTGCGCGTGCGGGCATCCCGTCGCCGCGTCGATAGACCTTTCGCATCGACGGCGGGTTCATCAACCCCGGTGCACGCGTCGCAAGGCGCAACATGGATGGCATGGGGGTGAGCGTGTAGGCCGCAACGCGTTCGAGAAAGCTGCGCATTTCCTCGCGCATCGGCGGGATGTCGAGGATGGATGAAACGCTGCGCGCCTTTGATAGATCAAAGCCGCCTTTGCCCGCCCCCCAGACACAGCCCAAGACCCGTCGCGGGCCGAGCGGCACTTCGACAAAGTCACCGATCCCGCACCCTCCCTCGGGCGATTTGTAGTCGAGCGGCCGATCCAGCGGTTCGGTGGTCAGAACGGCCACCAACGTGCCTTCGGGAAACTGTGGTGATAGTGTCATGGTGTTTTGATAGGGGTTTTGCGAATGCCGCGCCAGAACCCCTTTCGCAATGAGCGCCCATCCAGTATGTCTTCGCCGAAACAAGCCGACAGGAGGCCCTGCCAATGAAATTTTTTGTCGATACCGCCGACGTCCAAGCCATCCATGAACTCAACGACATGGGTTTTGTGGACGGCGTGACAACCAACCCGTCGCTGATCAAGAAGTCGGGTCGCGACATTCTCGAAGTGATCGCGGAAATCTGCGATTTCGTTGACGGGCCCGTGTCCGCCGAAGTCGTCGCCACCGATTACGAAGGCATGATCGCGGAGGGCAACAAGCTCGCCCAGATCGCCGACAACATTGCCATCAAGGTTCCGCTGACCATCGACGGCCTGAAGGCGTGCAAAACCTTCACCTCCGAGGGCAAAATGGTCAACGTGACGCTGTGCTTCTCCGCCAATCAGGCATTGTTGGCCGCCAAGGCCGGTGCGACCTTTATCTCGCCCTTTATCGGTCGTCTTGACGATCTGAACATGGACGGTCTCGAACTGATCGAAGACATCCGCACGATCTACGACAACTACGGCTACGAGACCGAAATCCTCGCGGCATCGATCCGCACCGTGAACCACATCTCCGATTGCGCCAAAATCGGCGCCGATGTGATTACCGCCCCTCCGGGCGTGATCAAGGCGATGGCCAACCACGTGTTGACCGACAAAGGTCTGGCGACATTCGTTCAGGACGCCAAAGACGCGGGCATCAAGATCCTCTGATCGCCGCACCAAACTTTTACGCTTTTGACCCCGTCTCATCCGTGAGGCGGGGTTTTGCATCTGTGCCACAGAGTTTGTGAACCTGCGCGTCGATACCACGAGGGATTGATCAAAACGGGGTTTCGGGGGCATAGTGGCCCCAACGGACCGGAAAACCGGCCACTACACGAGAGGCAGTATGAGCACCCAAATCCCCCAGGCGATCACGCCGCTGGCCGAAGAATTGCGCGAAAAGATCATCGCTGCGCCCGATATGATTCTCGAAGATCCGGAAGTTATGCGCGCGTTGATTGCGGCAAACGAACGGGTTTCGGGCAGCAATATCGTCGATTTGCGCGGGATTGCGATGGACCGCCTCGAAGAGCGGCTTGACCGGCTCGAGGACACGCATCGCGGTGTCATCGCCGCAGCCTATGAAAATCTCGCGGGTACGAACCAAATTCACCGCGCCGTACTCGCGCTGATGGAACCGATGGATTTCGCCGACTTCCTACGCGCTTTGGGTTCTGATGTGGCGGACACGCTACGTTTGGATGCGGTGCGTCTTTTGCTTGAGACACGGGTCGAGGACGAAGCCCCTGCCCTCAAAAGCCTTGGCGATGTCTTGGTGACCTGTGAGCCATCCTTTGTGAACACCTACATCACGTTGGGCCGCAATGTGCCTGCGCGGGGCGTTACCCTGCGCCAAGTGTCGCCCGAGACCAATGTGATTTACGGCGAAGGTGGCGAAGGCATTCGCTCCGAGGCCGTGATGCGGCTCGATTTCGGTCCCGGCCGCCTCCCCGGACTTTTGGTGTTTGGCGCCAATGACCCCAATATGTTCCGCGCCGCGCAGGGCACTGATCTTTTGACCTTTTTCGCAAGCGTCTTTGAACGCTTGATGCGCCGTTGGCTGGAATGAGCCTCGCACTTTCGGACGGTTTGCGTGATGCACTGTCCGCTTGGCTCGACCATGAACGCGCGCTCAAAGCGGCGGCAAAAAACACGATCGAAGCCTACCAGCGCGATGTCGCGGGATGGCTGTCATTTCTCGCCCATCACCAAGGCGGCAGTTTTGGATTGGCCCAGATCGGGCGACTGACAATTTCCGACATGCGGGCATGGATGGCGCAGGAGCGCGGGCGCGGTGTCGCGCCGCGATCCCTCGCGCGCAGCCTGTCGTCGGTCAAAGGATTCACCCGTTGGCTGGCGGAACGCGAAGGGTTTGACGCCACCGCGATCCTGTCCACCCGTGCCCCGAAGTATCAGCGCAAACTCCCCCGGCCACTCACCGCGCAGGCCGCGCGCAACATGATCGACACGGTCGAATTGCAGCACGGTGAACCATGGGTCGCCGCGCGCGATGCGGCGGTGGTTACGCTACTCTATGGCTGCGGGTTGCGGATTTCCGAGGCGCTGTCACTGACGGGCGCGGATCAACCCATCGGTGAGGTTCTGCGCATTCGCGGTAAAGGCGGCAAGGAACGGATCGTGCCGGTTCTTCCCGCCGCGCGCCGCGCCGTCGCGGACTATGTGCGCCATTGCCCCTTCGACCTCTCGGACGACACGCCCCTGTTTCGCGGCAAACGCGGCGGGCCGCTCAACGCGCGTCTGATTTCCAAAGTGACGGAGGCGGCGCGCCTGCAACTGGGCCTGCCAGCAACGGTCACGCCCCATGCGATGCGCCACAGCTTTGCGACCCATCTGCTCAACGCGGGCGGTGATCTGCGGGCGATTCAGGAGTTGCTCGGCCACGCGTCCCTGTCGACGACACAGGCCTATACGGCGGTCGATACCGCGCGCCTTCTCGATGTTTACGCAAATGCCCATCCGCGTGCAAAAGGGATCTGAGACCTTGCGCGCCGCTCCCCATCCTTGCATCACTTAACCATGCGTTTTTACCGCCCTTCAATGCGACAGGCGACAGCCTATAGTGTGCATGTGTTTACCGCACTCGGTGCTGCCCTCGCGATGCTCGCCGCGTTTGCGGCCGCGCAGGGTGATTGGAACACGATGTTCCTGTGGATCATTGCCTCCATGGTGGTCGATGCGCTCGACGGACCCTTGGCGCGGCGAGTGGACGTGAAACAGCACGCGGACCGCATTGATGGTGTGATCCTCGATCTGGTGATCGATTTCCTGACATGGGTGTTTATTCCGGTGTTTGCGCTGTTTGAATCGGGGCTTTTACCGGGGTGGACCGGATGGGTCGCCGCCCTCGTCATCACGCCGGTTTCCGCGCTCTATTTTGCCGACAGCCGCATGAAGACTGCCGATGGCTCGTTCGAGGGGTTCCCCGGCGCATGGTCAATGGTGGTTCTGGTCTTTTTCGCGCTCACGCCGCCCGTTTGGGTGATGATGGTGGTGATCACCATGCTCACGCCTGCGATGTTCTCGCCTCTGATCTTTGTCCATCCGGTGCGCACAAAACGGTGGCGTGTGGTCACGTTGCCGGTGGCGATTGCGTGGGTCGGATCAGCGGCTGCGATCATGGCGGGCGCGGATGCGCAGGTTCTCGTTCTGGTCCTTACAGTGACCTCGGCCTACCTTTTGCTTGCCGGATTGGTTCAGCAGTCGACATGAAAAAGGGCGCACGTGGCGCCCTCTTTTGTGTCTTGTAATTCCTAGCCCCTAGTCGAGAGCTTCTTCGCAGCGACCGCACACACCCTCATGGCTATGCGTGCCGACATCGGGCAGAATTTTCCAGCAGCGTTGGCATTTTTCGCCGTCCGCCTTTTCAAACACCACACCAATACCTGCGCTTTCGGGCAGGCGGAACGCCTCCGCCGGGGCGGGATCGCCGGTCACCGTGATATCCGATGTGATGCAGAGATCGTCGAAGGGAACAGTGTCCAATGCCGCGCGGATCGCCGCGTCTTCGACATGCACCACCGGCGCCGCCTCAAGCGAGGCCCCGATGACCTTTTCCTGACGCTGCACTTCGAGAGCTGCGGTCACGACACGGCGCACTTTGCGGATGCCGGTCCATTTGGTCGCCAGATCACCGTCGAGCCAACCGGGCGTTGCCTCGGGGAAATCGACCAGATGGACAGAGCTTTCGTCGCCGGGGAAACGTTCCAGCCAGATCTCTTCCATGGTGAAGACGAGGATCGGCGCGAGCCATGTCGTCAAACGATGGAACAGGATGTCGAGCACGGTGCGCGCGGCGCGTCGACGTGCGGTATCGCCATCGCAATAGAGCGCGTCTTTGCGGATGTCGAAATAGAACGCCGACAGATCCACGGTCGCAAAGTTGAACACGGCCTGCCAGACACCGGAGAAGTCGAAATTCCGGTAGCCTTCGCGCACGGTGATGTCGAGCTCCGCAAGGCGATGCAGGACCCAGCGTTCGAGTTCGGGCATGTCCGCCGCCGACACACGATCGGATTCGGAGAAGTCCGAAAGTGAGCCGAGCATGAAGCGCATGGTGTTACGCAGGCGGCGATAGCTATCGGCAGTGCCTTTCAGGATTTCAGGGCCGATGCGTTGATCCGCTGTGTAATCCGCCTGTGCCACCCAAAGGCGCAGGATATCGGCGCCGTATTGTTTGACGACCGTCTCGGGCACGATGGTGTTGCCGAGCGATTTGGACATCTTCATGCCCTTCTCATCCAGCGTAAATCCATGCGTGACAACGTTTTTATAGGGCGCACGGCCTTTGGTGCCGCAGGCCTGCAGAAGCGAAGAGTGGAACCAGCCACGGTGTTGATCGGTGCCCTCCATGTACACGTCCGCAATACCATCGGGCGTGCCGTCTTCGCGATCGCGCAGAACGAAGGCATGGGTCGATCCTGAGTCGAACCAGACATCGAGAACGTCGAACACCTGATCGTATTCCTGCGGATCGGCGATGCCGTCCAGCACGCGCTCTTTGAACCCGTCCTCGTACCAGACATCGGCCCCGTTCGCTTCGAACTCCGCTTTGATGCGCGCGTTCAATGCGTCGTCACGAAGCAGGAAATCCTCGGCGGTCGGAAGCGTATCTTTTTTGGTGAAACAGGTGAGTGGGACCCCCCAAGCGCGCTGACGCGAGAGCACCCAGTCGGGGCGGCCTTCGATCATCGAATAGAGGCGGTTGCGTCCCGTTTGCGGGGTCCATTTCACGAGCTGGTCGATGGAGGTCAACGCACGCGAGCGGATGGTATCGCCATGCTCGCCCATACCATCGTCGAGTTTGCGATCCACGGCAACGAACCATTGCGGCGTATTGCGAAAGATCACGGGGGCTTTGGATCGCCACGAATGCGGATAGGAGTGGGCAACGCGACCGCGCGCGATGATCCCGCCTGCTTCGACGAGTTTGTCGATCACGGCCGCGTTGGCTTTGCCTTCTTTGCCCTTCTGGTCGAAGACGCGAAGACCGGCAAAGAACGGCACGTGGGAGAGGAATTCGCTTTCCTCCCCGACGTTATGCGTCATGCGGTCGATCCAGTTGCGTTTGACAAAGACTTCGTAGTCATCTGCGCCGTGGGACGGAGCCGTGTGAACAAACCCCGTGCCCGCATCATCGGTGACGTGGTCGCCATCAACCATAGGAACGTCGTAGTCCCAGAACCCGTCGGCCCCGTCGAGACCGGCGAACGGATGGGCCAGCGTGAGGGCGGCCAGTTCATCACCGGCAACATCGCGCACACGTGTCCATTGATCGTCATCCAGACGCGCCTTGGCGAGCGTTTCTGCAGCCAGCGTGTCGGCCAACAGGTACTTGTCGCCGACCGACACCCAGGATTCATCGGGCGTGTCGGTGATCTCATAGAGGCCGTAAGAAATCGTCGGGTTATAGGCGACCGCTTTGTTCGACGGGATCGTCCAAGGGGTGGTCGTCCAGATCACGATCTTGGCCGAGGCCAGATCGCCTGTTGCACCTGACACGACGCGGAACGGCACCCATATCGTATGGCTTTTGTGATCGTGGTATTCGATCTCTGCCTCGGCCAGCGCGGTCTTTTCGACCGGCGACCACATCACGGGCTTGGAGCCCTGATAGAGCGAGCCGTTCATCAGGAACTTCATGAACTCGTCGGCGATCACAGCCTCGGCGTGGAAATTCATCGTCAGATAGGGATCGGCCCAGTTGCCGGTGATCCCAAGACGTTTGAATTCCTCGCGCTGGATGTCGACCCAGCCTTCGGCGAACTTGCGGCATTCCTGACGGAAATCGACGATCGGCACGTCGTCTTTGTCTTTGCCTTTTTTGCGATACTGCTCTTCGATTTTCCATTCGATCGGCAGACCATGACAATCCCATCCGGGCACATAGCGGCTGTCAAAACCCATCATCTGATGGCTTCGAACGATCATGTCCTTGATGGTTTTGTTCAGCGCGTGACCGATGTGCAAATGCCCGTTGGCATAGGGAGGGCCGTCGTGCAGCACGAAGGGTGTGCGCGAACCGGCCTCGGCGCGCAGCTTGTCATACACCCCGATTTTCGCCCACCGCTCTAACCAGCCCGGTTCGCGGTTGGGCAGGCCCGCGCGCATCGGAAAGTCGGTTTTGGGAAGGTTAAGTGTACTTTTGTAGTCGGGGGTGGTCGTCTCGGCGCACATGGCGGTTCTGTCCTTGGGAGGATTGGCTGTGATGGTCGAAGGCGGCGCGTGTTTCCATACGCCTTGTCCCGGCGGCTCGTGTGATCAGAGCGCCGGGCAGCTAATTCGAATAATCAAGTCAGCCTTAAAGGTCATGGGCGACCTTATAGGCCTGCAATTTGCAGGGGTAAAGGTCAGCTTTCGCCCTTTTGCGCGCGATCGAAGAGACCGGTGAGGGCCCGTTTGACCAATGCGGTGACGGAGGGCATTTTGCCGCGCGAAAACGGCAATGGACGGCACACTTCTATGGCGGCGACACCGACGCGTGCCGTAAGTGCGCCATTGACGATACCTTCGCCGAAACGACGCGACAGTTTGGATAGGACAGAGCCGCCCGCGACGGATTGAATTAGGTCATCGCCCACCGCAACCGCGCCTGTTGCCACGAGGTGGGTGAGCACCGCACGGGTAACGCGCCACGATCCCAACGTACCCGAGCGGCCACCGTAGACTTCGGCAATGCGGCGGATCATGCGCAGGTTCGATGTCAGCGCAGCGAAGACATCGGCAAGCGCGATCGGCACAAGTGCGGTGACAGTGGCCACCTGACGCGCGGCGGCTTCGACTTCGCGGCGCGCGCGCGCGTCCAGTGGGGCGAGGATTTCGACCTCCGCCAGTTCGAGCACGCCATCGGCGTCAAACACTTCTGGTGCGCGCTCTGCAAACCGTTCGCGCCCCCATGCGGTATCATCGCGGTTCGCGTAGACGGCCAAAAGGCGGTCGGACACGGCACGTGCGGCTTTTACATCGCTGTTAGCGACGGCCTCGACAGCGGCGCGGTGGATCGTGTCGATGCGTTTGAGGCCCGCGAAGGCAGAGAGCTCTTTGATCGCAATTGCCGAAAGCACCAGTATGAACGCGCCGGTCAGCGCCAGAGCGGCGTAGCCCAAAATCGCATTGCGCGCGATCAGGCTGGCGACGAAATCATAGGCGGCCAGCGAGAGCACGAAGGTAAAAAGAGCACCCAGCGTGCGCCAGAACCAGCGCACAAGAGAGGAGGGTTTGCGCGCAGCCAGCGCCGCCGCCCGCTCCATCGCGGCGGGCGCGCGGGTGGGCAGGTCGGGCACGGGCTCGGCGCTCGCAGGGGATAGAACCGCAGCGTCATCGTCCAACTCGATCAGGATCGGGCCTTTGCGGGTCATAGCTTGTCTCCGATCAAAAACTCGGCAGCACGGTCGAGGCGGATATGGGGTGGCCCCTCTCCGGGTTTGAGCGTCATGGGCGCGGGTTTGAAGCGCATGACCTCGTAGTCCCCATCGAGCCATTTTTCCGCCCCCTGACGCGCGGCCGAGAGGATATGTGCGGGATCTTCGGGCAATTCACCGGGATAAAAGGCGGCGCGTTTGCCATCTTCCGTGACGCCGCGCACACAGTCGATGTCCTGCCCATCATGGTTCACTGTTTCCTCGACGGTGGCGCGCAGGGAGGCGATGGACATCGCCGTGGTTTTGGCCCCTGCAAAATCGGCGCGGTCGCGCGCATCGCGCACCAGTGCTTCCATAATGGCCGTCAGACGGGCGTGTTGCGTGTGGTGGATATGATCGGCCTTGGTCGCGGCAAAGAGGATCTTTTCGACCCGATGCTGTCCCAGCAACGCCATGATGCGCCCAACCCGTCCGGGGCGGAAGGCGGACAGGATATCGGCCATGGTTTCACGCAGGTCTTCGACGGCTTTTGGGCCGGCATGGATTGCGCCCAGCGCATCGACGAGAACGATCTGGCGGTCGATACGGGCAAAGTGGTCGCGGAAAAACGGCCGCACGACTTCGCGTTTGTAGGATTCATAACGGCGGGCGAATTCGCGCGCCATGGACCCGCGTGGTCCGTCGGGCTGCGCAAGGGGCGCGAAGGTCAGGACCGGCGATCCCGCCAACTCTCCGGGCAAAAGGAAGCGACCCGGCGTGCAGTCGGAATACCCCGCCGCGCGGGCCCGGTTGAGATAGGACGTGAACGCTTCGGAGAGCGCCTTTGCCCCTGCCTCTTCATGTCGGGCGTTGCCATCGAAACCCTCAAGAGCGGCGAGAAATTCCGCCGATTGTTCTCGCGATTGCGCACGCTGCAATGCCTCTGCCGACCATTCGGCGTAGGTTTTTTCCATCAGGCCGAGGTCGAGCAGCCATTCGCCGGGGTAGTCCACAATGTCCAGATGCACGGTGCGCGGCCCGGAAAGCCCCGCGAGCAGACCCGTCGGGCGCACGCGGAAAGACAGGCGCAATTCGGAGACCGCGCGGGTGCTGGCGGGCCAATGCGGATCGGTGGCCGTCAGGGCGGCCAGATGCGCCTCGTAGTTAAAGCGTGGCACGGTGTCGTCGGGCTGTGGTTGCAGGTAGGCGGCGGTGATCGCGGTGGCTGGCGAAAACTGCGGCATGCGACCGCGGTCCATCAGGTTGGCCACGAGCGAGGTGATGAACACGGTTTTTCCTGCGCGGCTCAGACCCGTGACGCCGATGCGGATCACTGGCTCAAAGAGGGCTTCGTTCACACCGTCCTGCACGGCTTCCACACTGCGCAGGAGACGATCCGCGATGTCGTTGATAATCAAATGCCTGCCCTTCCAGCCTAATCTTACCCAATACATATGTCTGACAAGCTCATGTTGAAAGGTGTCATAGGGGCTTCGCCTCCCCCTTTGCAGCGCGCATCAAACGGGGTAAAGCGCGGGTTATGCCCCGTTATGCCCTCCTCATCGAATACAATGGCGCGCCTTTTTCAGGATGGCAGCGCCAGAAAGAACACCCCTCTGTCCAGCAGGCCATCGAAGAGGCGTTGCGTGTTCTCGAACCCGCCTGCGCAGGGATCGCGGCAGCGGGGCGCACAGATGCGGGGGTTCATGCCATGGGTCAGGTTGCGCATTGCGATCTGGTGAAGGAATGGGATCCGTTCCGCCTTTCCGAGGCGCTGAACTTTCACCTCAAACCTGCGCCGGTTGCGATTCTAAAAGTCGCGCGCGTCGCAGATGACTGGCACGCGCGGTTTTCGGCGACCGAGCGGCGCTACATGTTCCGCATTGTGTCGCGGCGCGCGCCCTTGGTCCATGATGCGGGATTGGCATGGCACGTTCAGCACGATTTGGACGTCGATGCGATGCAGGCGGGTGCGGACCGGCTGATCGGCAAACATGATTTCACAACGTTTCGATCCACGATGTGTCAGGCCGACAGCCCCGTGAAAACGTTGGATGTGGCACGGGTTGAGGCATTCGACATCCCCTTTGGCCGTGAATTCCGGCTGTATTTCCAGGCGCGCTCTTTCCTGCACAATCAGGTGCGGTCGTTTGTCGGCACGTTGGAGCGGGTCGGATCGGGTGCATGGGTGGCCGACGATGTGACGGCTGCGCTTGAGGCGCGCGACCGCGCAGCCTGCGGGCCGGTGTGCCCGCCCCATGGCCTCTATCTAACGGGCGTCCAATATCCCGACGACACCTTCGGCACATAGCCAAAGCCCTCCGGTCGTCACAGGGCGGCCCCATTTCCGCCCCAATCCCATTGCATCTCTAATCCCGCAACAAGGAGACGGATCATGGACTTCACAACGCTGACATTTGACCAAATTGCATTGGCGCTGATGACGTTGCTCGCTCTGCGCGAGGCTATGATCGCATTTCTCCCAGACTCCATCGCAGGCCCGGGCGGATGGCTCGTGGACACGACGCCTGGCGATCACGCGTAAGGCGTGCCGCATTCTTGGGCAGATGTTTATGCCCATTCCTGATTGCCTCAAAAACTGTCTGTAGGGTTCTGCACCACATTGAAATGCAGGGGTATGTCTGTTTTTGTCGGGGTCAAACCTGATTGAAACGGAAAGATGCACCGGCACCATGGCCAAAGCCAGATCCCAGTTCGCCGACAAACTCGATGCGCTCATCGAGCTGATTTACCCAGACCATGAAGCTGTCGCGCTCCGGTCCGACATTATTTCGGCGTTCTGGCCCGACGGGACCAACCGGCGCAATCGCACCCGACAAGACGGCACGGGCCTGTGGAGCGAAAAAGACACGCTCGTCATCACCTATGGCAATACTTTCGTCGACGGGCGGCACAAACCGCTCGACCTGCTGCATGATTTTCTGTCGCGCTATCTCAAAGGCGTGGTGAAGGGCGTGCATATCCTGCCGTTTTTCCCGTTTACCTCGGACGATGGCTTTGCGGTCACCGACTACCGTGTGGTGAACGGGCAATTGGGCGATTGGGAGGACATTGAGCGGATTTCGGGCGAGTTCCGGTTGATGTCCGATCTGGTGCTCAATCACGTCTCGTCGATGTCGCATTGGTTTTCGGAGTACCTGCAGGGGCATGAGCCCTACGACAAATTCTTTGTCGAAGCGTCGCCCCAAGACGACCTGTCCGACGTAGTTCGCCCACGCACATCGCCGCTTTTGCGCGAGGTGGAAACCGCGAATGGCACGCGCCACGTCTGGTGCACCTTTAGCCATGACCAGATCGACGTGGATTTCCATAACCCCGAGGTCCTCTTCGAGTTCCTGCGGATCATGCGGCTGCATATTGACCATGGTGTGCGGATTGTTCGTCTGGATGCCGTTGCCTTTATCTGGAAAGAGCTCGGCACGTCGGGCGTTCACCTCCCCCAGACACATGCCATTGTCCGATTGATGCGGTTGTTGTGCGACTACGCCGAAGAGCCTGTGGTTCTGCTGACCGAAACCAACGTGCCCAATTCGGAGAACCTCAGCTATTTCGGCAACCGCAACGAAGCGCATATGATCTACAATTTTTCGTTGCCGCCGATCCTGCTGCATGCGTTGCTGTCGGGCTCGTCTTTGCATCTCAATCAGTGGCTGATGCGGATGCCGCCGGCGCAACTGGGCTGTGCCTATCTCAATTTTTCGGCCTCCCATGATGGCATTGGCGTGCGCGGGGCAGAAGGATTGCTGAGTGGCGAGGAATTGGGGCAGGTCATCGGCTGCGTGCGCGATTTTGGTGGATTGGTTTCCATGCGCGCCATGCCCGACGGGTCAGAGAAGCCATATGAGCTCAACATCACCTATTTCGACGCGCTCAAAGGCACGATTGGCGGCGGCGAAGACGGGCTGCAGCTGGCGCGATTCCTGTGTTCGCAGACGATCGTTATGGCGCTGGAGGGCGTGCCTGCGTTTTACATCCATTCGCTTCTGGGCACCGGAAATGACCACGATGGGGTTGAAAAGACCGGCGTGAAACGGGCGATCAACCGGCATCGATGGGATTACCCCGCGCTGCGAGAGTTGCTCGGCGATCCCGAGAGCACGACATCTGTTCTACTGGCCGCGATGAAGGACCGGATCGCTGTGCGCACAGCGCAAAAGGCGTTCCACCCCAATGCGACCCAGTTCACCATGCAATTGGGCGAAGAAATTTTCGGCATCTGGCGACAATCGCAAAGCCGCGACCAATCGATCTTTGCACTGCACAACATGACCGACCGTGAGATTGAAATACCGCTTATTTCAATCAACATGATCGATGGCGAAGACTGGTACGACCTGATCGCGGGCGAACGCATCGACCCGCGCGGACATCATGTTACCTTTGCGCCCTATCAGTGCCGCTGGATCACCAACCAGTACTAACGCCTAGGCGGCTTTCCATTTGATGGAGCACCCCATCGACCCGATCTGGTCGCGCGGTCCTTCGCCGGTTTCGACAACGGCCTTCATTGCCTCAAAGAGGTCTCGACGCACATCCGCGTCCGCAGGGCGTGCGCGTGATGCATCAAGCCGCCCGCGATATTGCAGCCCGAGATTCGCGTCAAAGCCGAAGAAATCCGGTGTGCAGACCGCATCATAGGCGCGCGCGACGGATTGATCTTCATCGTGCAGGTAGGGAAAGGGAAACCCGCGTTCCTGCGCCATGGTTGCCATGTTTTCGAAACTGTCGGCGGGATGGGTCGTCGCGTCGTTGGAACAGATCGCGGCAACACCAACACCCATCGACTGCAGCTCTTTCGCATCACGGATGAGCCGGTCGAGAATGGCGAGCACATAGGGGCAATGGTTGCAGATGAAGACGATGAGTGTTCCACGCTCACCCGCCACATCGGACAGGCTATAGGTCTTTCCATCGGTTGCCGGCAGGGTAAAATCCGGCGCGCGCCAGCCAAAGTCACAGATCGGCGTTCTAGTAGCCATTTGTCTCTCCCGTTTTGATTTTGCCACAGGGTAGCGCCGCGCAACTTAATGGCAAAGGGTTGCTTGGGCTCGGGGCTTCTTTTCGTGCCGCCAAAAAAACCAACAGCCCATCGTCTGTCGCGACGGAACCGCCGCCGATGATCATGTTTCCCGTCAAAGAAGCTTGTGGAGATAATTTTTTTACCAATAGGATGATTCCTATTCCGGAAACGGATCCCAAAAAACAACAGGGAGACAAATATCATGACACGTAAATCAATTCTTCTTTCCGCGCTCTTGTCGACAACGCTTGTCGCCGGCGCCTATGCCGCAGATTTGCCGGCGGGAACCGACCTCGCCGCAGACCAGACATTCACCTACCGCGTGCTGGACGAGTTTTCGTCCTTCGATCCGCAGGTCGTGGAAGATGTCGAAGGCGCCAACGTCGTGCGTGACCTCTTCGAAGGGCTCTATAACCAAGACGCAGACGGCAACCTTGTCCCCGGTGTCGCGCTCTCCCACACCGTGAGCGACGACAACATGACCTATACCTTCACGCTGCGCGACAATGCGAAGTGGTCGGACGGTAAACCTGTGACGGCGGGTGATTTCGTCTACGCATGGCAGCGCGCCGTGGCGCCCGAACTGGCTTCTCCCTACGCGTGGTACATGGAACTGATGTCGATCGAAAACGCCTCTGCGATCATCGCAGGCGAGAAACCGATCACCGATCTGGCTGTTGAGGCCCCTGATGATCACACCTTTGTTGTGCATCTGTCCCAACCCCTGCCCTACTTCGCCAAAATGGTGACGCATGGCACCACCTTCCCCTCGCCGAAATGGGCAATCGAAGCTCATGGTTCGGAATGGACACGTCCCGGCAATATCGTCTCCAACGGCGCCTATGTTCTGACCGAGCACGTTCCCAAAGAGCGCTCCGTGCGCGAGCGCAATACGATGTATTGGGACAATGAGCACACCGTTCTCGACAAGGTTGTGACACTGGTCATCGGCGACGATGCGCAGGCGCTCACCCGTTACCGCGCAGGCGAAGTCGAGAAAACCGACATCCCCGCCGGTCAGTACCCAGCGCTCGCCGAAGAATTCCCCGAAGAAGCCTACGCCCTGCCGCGGCTTTGTAACTACTACTTCACGTTCAACATGTCCGACACCGGTCCCGAAGCGTTCAAGGACGTGCGGGTTCGTCAGGCGCTCTCCATGTCCATCGATCGCAACGTGATCGTGGATCAGGTCCTGCAGGGCGGCCAGTTCCCCGCCTACACGTTCACCCCTGCCGCTACGGCCGGTTTCGAAGTACCTGACGTGGCCTATGCAGGCATGACGCAGGCTGATCGTGACAAGATCGCCAAAGAACTGCTTGCCGAGGCCGGTTATGGCGAGGGCGGTGAGCCCCTGTCGTTCACCTATCTCTACAACACCTCCGACGCCCACCAGCAGGTCGCGATTGTTGCCTCCCAGATGTGGAAGCAGAAACTGGGCGCTGAAGTAACGCTGGAAAACCAGGAATGGAAAGTATTCCTCGAAAACCGTGGCGCGCAGAACTTTGAAATGGCGCGCGGCGCGTGGTGTGGTGACTACAACGAAGCCTCCACTTTCCTTGACCTGCTGACCTCGCCTTCGGGCTACAACGACGGCAAATACTCCAACGCGCGTGTTGACGAGCTGATGACCACTGCGAAATCCTCGCAGGATACCCAGCCGCTCTACACCGAAGTCGAGCAAATCCTTGCCGACGAAATGCCGGTTGTGCCGGTCTATCACTACTCCACAAACATCATGTTGAAGGACTCGGTCGAAGGCTGGCCGATCAACAACGTGGAGCAGAACTGGTATTCCAAAGACCTCTATAAGGTCGCAGGCGAATAATCCCGCTCTGACAAACTGCTAATTCAGTGATACGAAAAACTCCTCCGCCCCACATCGGGGCGGAGGGGCATCCGGAGGTTCAATGCTAAGTTACACCCTGCGTCGCATCCTTGCGGTCATTCCGACGCTCCTCATCCTGATCGTCATTTGTTTTTATCTCATGCGCCTCGCCCCCGGCGGTCCGTTCACGTCCGAAAAACCACTGCCCGATGCGGTGATGAAAAACGTGCTCGAACGCTACGGTCTTGACGAGCCGCTGCACGTCCAGCTCTGGACCTACATGAAGAATATCCTGCTGCATTTCGACTTTGGCCCGTCGTTTGCACAGAAGGATCGCACCGTGAACGACGTGATTTCCCACGGCTTTCCGGTCACGATCACCTATGGTTTCTGGTCGGCGGTCTTCGTTCTGCTCTGCGGAATTCCCCTCGGCGTGATTGCGGCGTTGCGCCACAACTCGTTCTGGGATTACACCATGACCGGCCTCGCAATTTTCAGCCAGATCTTCCCCAACTTCGTGCTCGCCCCCCTCATGGTGCTTCTCTTCACCCTATGGCTTGGCCTATTGCCCGGTGGTGGCTGGAACGGTGGGCAGTGGGCCTACATCGTCATGCCTGCGATCGCGCTCGGCACCTCCTACATGGCCTCTGTGGCACGTTTGACGCGGGGGTCGATGCTGGAAACGCTCAATTCGCCGTTCATCCGGACCGCGCGCGCCAAAGGGTTGCCGGAGCGCACGATCATCTGGCGGCACGCTCTCAAACCTGCGCTTTTGCCCACCATCGCCTATATGAGCCCGGTTTTTGTCTACATGATCACCGGATCGGTTTTTATCGACGTGTTCTTTTCGACGGGCGGGATCGGACAGGACTTTATTGATGGCGCCTATAGCCGCGACTATTCCATGTTGCTCGGCCTCGCGATCCTCTATTCCGTGCTGACATTCGCGCTCAACCTCGCCGTCGATCTGATCTATGCGTGGATTGACCCCAAAGTGAGGGCCGGCCTGTGATCTCCCCTAAAAAAGCACTCTCTTCGCCCGAAACCACGACCGCGCTCGCCGAACAGATGATCGTCAGCCGGTCGTTTTGGGCCGACGCGCGCATCCGTTTTTTCCGCAACCGGATGGCGGTTGTGTCGATCTTCATGCTCTTTTGCCTCGTTCTATTTGCGATCTTTGGCCATGCCTTGGCGACGTGGTCCTATGAAGAGATCGATTGGTCCCTTCTGGGCAAGATCAAAACCGAAGGTGGACCATCGCTCAGCAACGGGCATTATTTCGGGGTCGATGAACTCGGTCGTGACCTCTATGCGCGCGTGGTCCAGGGGTCGCGCACATCGCTGTTGGTCGGGTTTATCGCGGCGATCCTCGCGGTGGGGCTGGGCGCGACTTTCGGTGCGATTGCGGGCTACTATGGTGGCCGTATCGACCAGATCATCATGGGTGCCTACAACATCACCCTGTCGATCCCGTACATCATCTTCTTTGTCGTCTGGCAGGCTTTCTTTGGCCGCGATCTGATCCAGATGATCCTCGTTATGGTGATCATCAACTGGACCGCCGGTCTGTTGATCGTGCGCGGTCAGGTGAAGATGTTGAAGAACCGCGAATTCGTTGACGCCGCACGGATGCTTGGCATGTCGGATTTCAAAATCATCACGCGGCACATTCTGCCAAACATGCTCTGGGTCATCATCATCTATATGTCGATCACCATCCCCGAAACGATCATGTACGAGAGCCTCGTGTCGTTCCTCGGCGTCGGGATTCAGGAACCCAACACCTCGTGGGGCGCGTTGATTTCCCAAGGTGCGGGAACAATGACCTTTGGCACGCTCTGGCAACTCGCATTTCCGGCGATCTTTTTCGTGATCGCGCAGGTCTCACTTTACTACATTGGCGACGGTTTGCGCGACGCGCTCGACCCGAAGGAGCGCTGAGCATGTCCCTATTGTCTGTTCAGAACCTGAACATCCGGTTTTCCACCAACGACGGCGCGGTCTACGCCGTCAACGACGTGAGCTTTGATATCGCGGCGGGCCAAAAGCTCGCCATTGTGGGCGAAAGCGGATCCGGCAAGAGTCAGATCGCCCTTTCGGTCATGGGCCTTTTGGCCAAGAACGCGCAAACCTCCGGTCAGGTCATGTTCGATGGGCATGACCTGCTGACGCTGTCCAACACCGAGATGAACAAAATCCGGACCCGTGAAATCGCGATGATTTTTCAGGACCCGATGTCGTCGCTCAATCCCTACATGCGCATTGAACGCCAGTTGGGCGAGATTGTTGAACACCACGAAGGCGTGCGCGGTGCTGCTCAGCGCAAACGCGTGCTGGATGTCATGGATGCGGTTCAGATACCGGATGCCAAAAACCGGCTGCGGGCCTATCCACACGAGTTTTCGGGCGGGATGCGCCAGCGGATCGTGATTGCGATGGCGCTCATCTGCAATCCGCGCCTGATCCTCGCCGACGAGCCCACGACGGCGCTCGATGTTACCGTGCAGGCCCAGATCATGAAGCTACTGGACGAAATCCAGCGCGACATGGGCACCTCGATTGTCCTCATCACCCATGACCTCGGCGTGGTGGCGGGCTTTTGCGAAGACACCCTCGTCCTCTATGGCGGCCGCGTGATGGAAACCGCGCGCACAGAGGCGCTCTTCGAGGCTCCGACGCACCCCTACACGCGGGGGCTTTTGCGCGCGGTGCCAAACATCACCGACCCCTCGGAAACCCTCACATCCATTCCCGGTAGTCCGCCGAACCAGATGAAGTGGCCCGAATTCTGCCCCTTCGCCCCGCGATGCCCTGATGCAATCGCGGCCTGCCACACCACCCTGCCGGTCCTTGAAAACGGGCGGGCCTGTATCCGCTCCGTGGAGGAGATTGCATGACCACCCCTCTCCTGTCGGTGCGCGATCTGCGCGTCTCTTTCGCCGCTCCCCAATCAAAGAAATGGCCATGGTCGCCTGCAAAACGCGTGAACGCTGTGAATGGTGTGTCTTTCGATTTGCCTGCGGGGAAAACGCTCGGCGTTGTTGGGGAAAGCGGCTGTGGGAAGTCCACGCTCGTGCGCGCCATTGCGGGTCTCTATCCGCCGACATCCGGCGACGTGACCTTTGACGGAAAACCGGTCGACTACACCAACCGGCGCGAAACCAACGCGCTCAGATCGCGGATGCAGATGATCTTTCAGGATCCGATCGCCTCGCTCAACCCGCGCATGAACATTCGCGAAATCGTCACCGAGCCGTTGCGCGTGTTCCGCCCTGACATGACTGCTCAGGCGCAAAAAGAAGCAGTGCGGGCCATGCTGGACCGTGTCGGCATCGCCGAGCGCAATTTCAATCGCTACCCGCACGAGTTCTCCGGCGGGCAGTGTCAGCGAATTGGTATCGCGCGCGCGCTGGTGACCGAGCCGGATATCCTTCTGTGCGACGAACCGGTTTCGGCGCTCGACGTGTCCATTCAGGCACAGGTCATCAACATCCTCAAAGAGCTCCAAAAGGACATGGGGCTGACCCTGGTTTTCGTCGCCCATGATCTCGGCGTGGTGCGTCACATCTCGGACGAGATTTTGGTGATGTACATGGGCGGTGTGATGGAACATGCGCCTGCCGCAGATCTGGTCGCCGCGCCCCAACACCCTTATACCAAGGCGCTGTTTTCCGCGGTGCCGGTGCCGGACCCGAAGGTCACGACAACGCCTGAGGTGCTCGACGGGGACTTGCCAAGCCCTCTCGACCTGCCGGAAGGGTGCCTGTTCCAGTCCCGTTGCCCGCGTCGCATGTCCCGCTGTGCGACGACCCGCCCTGCATTGCGGCACGTCGGGCAATCTAAAGTCGCCTGTCTCCTTTACGAACCTGAGCCCGCCGCGATCTGATACTTTAGTGACGGTGAACCGTATCTGCGGCGGACACTCGCGACGGCGCGCATGGGCATTATTTATGGACTCCTAGAAGTCTCACGCCTATGGCGATGCAGCATCTCGCCAAGGACAACCATGACTGTCACAACCTACCCAAGCCCGAACTTGTCGCATCGTCGTGCTGATTTCGCCGTTCATCTGGCTAGCACGGTGCTGATTTTGGTCGCGGGTGGCCTGCTGTTGCGGGAAGCTTACGAGCGGCTGGACAGCAGGTTGATCGGCGCCGTGGCCGTGTATGTGGCCTGCGCGCTGGCTTCCAATCTTGCGTCTTGGACCTACCACTTCGCACCCCTGCATGCGCATCGCCAAAGGCTGCGCCGCGTTGATCATGCCGCGATCTACCTCAGCATTACGGGCACCTTCACACCGTTTTTCGTGCAGGCCAGCACCAGTTGGACACTGACCGTTTTGTGGATTTGTTGGGGTTTGACGGCGGTGGCCATTGTCAAAAAGGTGACGGACGAGAACGTCAAATCGAAATGGTCAACGGCATCATATCTCGGTCTCGGGGCCGTTGGGCTGAGCGCATTACCCGAGCTTTCGGATGTGCCCACACGGACATTGTGGTGCATTCTGGGTGGCGCGGTTTGTTATGTGTTTGGCACCACATTCTATGTCAGGAAATCCATGCCCTATCGCTACGCTATTTGGCACATCTGGGTGACCTTGGGCGCGATTTTCATGTTTGCGGGGATTTGGATTGCGTTGTTTTAGGACGCGGGTGCGGACGTCAGATGCAATAGCACCCAACGTCCTCGTTTCTTGAACCCATCAGTCGGAGATGGAGCCCTCTTCGTCGCGAGGACCGTGCATTTTCGATTTGACTTTGCGCCCCACGATGAGCGGCAAGATGAATCCCACAATCGCGATCAGCCATAGGGTGATGGACAGCGGACTATCGATCAAGGTCATCCAGTCGCCATTGTCGATAGTGATCGCCCGTCTGAGGTTATTCTCCATCGAGTTGCCGAGAAGTGTGCCCAGAATGATCGGCACCAAGGGCACGTCGAATTTGCGCAAAACCCACCCCATAACGCCAAAGCCGATCATCACCATCAGGTCGAAAGACGACCCCGAGATGCCATAGATCCCGACGAAGGAAACCATCGCGACGATCGGCATCAGGATACGTGGGGGCACCATCAAAACGCGGGTAAACAGGCCCACCATCGGAATGTTCATCGCCAAAAGCATGAAGTTCGCGATGAAAAGCGCCGCGATCAGGCCCCAAACCACGTCGGGGTTCTGGGTGAACAGCAGCGGCCCCGGTGTGATATTGAGCGACAGGAGGACCGCGAGTAGCACAGCCGTGGTGCCCGATCCCGGCACGCCCAGCGCCAGCATCGGCACGAGCGCACCACCAGCGGCAGCGTTATTACCCGCCTCTGGCGCCGCCACACCGCGCGGATCGCCTTTGCCAAAGGTCTTACCGTCTTTGTCCACCAGACGTTTCTCGAACGAATAGGAGATAAACGACCCGAGCGATGCGCCGGCTCCGGGCAAAACACCCGCAACGAACCCGAGAACCGTCGAGCGGGCCATAGTCGGTGCGGTTTCTTTCAGCATCGACAGGGGCGGCGTGAGGCGCCCGACTTTGATCTTGGCGGCTCTGCCGTCGGCTTCCCCATGACGGTGTTCCAGAAAAATGAACACCTCGGAGAGGGCGAACAGACCAACGATGGCCACGAGGAAATCCAACCCGTCATAGAGGTGGACCTCCCCGAAGGTGAACCGCGGAACACCGGTTTGCGTATCGACGCCAATCATCGCGAGACCGAGACCAAGTGCCGCCGCGAAGGCCGATTTGGCCTGGTTCGTCGAAGACACGCCCCCGAGCGTCATGAAGGCCAGCGCAAAGAGGGCGAAGTATTCGGCAGGTCCGAACAGAAGCGCAATCTTCACCAACTGCGGCGCGAGGAATATGAGCCCCCAAGTGGCAAAGAACGCGCCCACGAAGGAGGCGATACCCGACAGGGTCAGGGCTTGACCGGCCATCCCCTTTTGCGCCATCGGATGACCGTCCAGACAGGTCATCATCGCCGGTTCATCGCCGGGAATATTAAGCAGGATCGACGAAATCCGGCCCCCATACATAGCCCCGTAGTAGACCGACGTGAGCAAGATGAGCGACGGCGTCGGGCCCAGTCCGAGGGTAAATGCCAGAGGGATAAGAATGGCGACACCATTGGACGGGCCGAGGCCGGGAAGCGCGCCCATTATAGTGCCGAGGAAACAGCCCAGAAGGGCGAGGAACAGGTTTTGCCACGTCAACGCGATAGCAAACCCGTCTGCGAGTGAGGCGAGAGTCTCCATGTGGATGTCTCCTAAAAGCCGAGGGGACCACGTGCGAGCGACAGGCCCAGCACGAGATGGAAAATGACGTAGATTCCGACGGATGTGCCGATGCCCGTTGCAATCGAGGCGAGCACACCGGAGCCAAGGCGCCACGTCAGGTATGTCGCCGCGAGAGCCGTCGCAAAGACAAAGCCCATGACGGGCAGCATTTGCGCATAGAGCCCCATTACAACGACCGCGCCGAGGATTTCAACCAACCGGCCAAGCGGCGGCCATGTAGGATCGGCATCGGGTTTGAGGACAATAGCAATGGAACTCAGCCCCAGAACCGTTGCGATAATCAGGGGAAAGGCCTTGGGCCCGACTGCGTCGGACAGGAAGCTTTCTTCGATCGCGAGAGCGGCAAAGGCAAAGCCGATCGCGACAAGCAGGCCGATAACGCCAAAAATTCGATCACTCATAGGGAACTCCTTTTTTGGTGACACGGGTCATGTCCATGGCGGGAAAAGCGAGGCGCCGCATTTTCATGCGACGCCAATCAAGTAAGCTCAAACCAAATGGCTTACTTGATGATGCCGATCTCTTTGGAAATCGCCTGAATTTGGGCCACACTATCGGCCACGAAGGCTTGGAATGCGTCGCCTTGCAGGTCGAGCGGTGCGAGACCGTTGTTGGCCATGACTTCTTTCCACTCAGGTGTGGCGTAGAGGTCCGCGATTTTGCCAACCCAGGCTGCGTAGGCCTCGTCGCTCATGCCGCCGGGGGCGTAAAACCCGCGCCAGTTGGCGCCAATCGCGTCAACGCCCTGTTCTTTTGCTGTTGGGAAGTCCGCGAAATCGCCGGGAAGGCGTTCGGGCGAAAGCACGGCCAGCACACGGATGTCGCCGCTGTCCACAAACCCTTTGGCCTCCGAGATGTCGCCGGTAAAGGCCTGAACCGAACCTGCTAGGAGCTGCGTCACAGCCTCGCCGCCGCCGTCAAAGGCGATGTATTTCACCGAGCGAACGTCTTCGATGCCATAGGCGTTGGCTGCGATCAGGACCTTAAGGTGGTCCCAGCCGCCCACGGCAGAGCCGCCAGCCACAGAGATGGTTGTCGGATCACTTTTGATCATGTCGAGCAGCGCAGGAAGATCGGCAATTTCGCTATCTGCGGCGACAGCAATAACGCCATAGTCTGCACCGATGGACGACAGCCAACGCACCTGATCCATCGAGTTGCCCGGATAGGCGCCTTGGGCCAGACGGGTTGCGGTCGCGGCAGAGGCGGCCACGATCAGGTCGTTGTCATCGCCGCGCTTGTTGACGACTTCGGCGAATGCCACGCCGCCACCGCCGCCTGCGAGGTTCACAACCTGCATGGTTTTTTCCAGAAGCCCGCGATCCTGAAGGGATTTACCAACCTGACGGCAGGTGAAGTCCCAACCACCACCGGGGTTTGCGGGTGCGATACATTCGGGGTTTTCGGGGGTGAACCCTTGGGCGAAGGCGCCAAAGGTGGACGCGCCGAGCAGAGCCGCAGCGATCGTGAGGCGGGTTGCCTTGAATTTCATGTGATAACTCCTCCACATTGATATTTTGTCGGACTGTGTGGCCGCCCGAACGCCTGAGCCATCGCTCCGCGGTTTGCGGACTCCTCGCGATTGGCTGATAAAGGGATATGTTCTTTAGCTGTCGTGAACCTGTCACTTTACGAATTCAGCCATTGGTCAGGACGCATGTTCCTGTCACACAAGGTCATTACAGAGGGTGGAGACCATGCGCGTTTTGATCGTGGAGGACGCAGAAGACGTCGCCGAAGCCATTTCGATCCGGCTCGGAAAGAGCGGCATGGCATGTGATATTGCCGATAGCTGTCAGGCTGCAGAGGACTATCTGGCCGTGCAGCGCTATGACGCGATGGTGCTCGATATAAACCTGCCGGATCGCAACGGCACAGAATTGCTCGCCCAGTTGCGAACCGGCGGCGACCGCACACCTGTGCTCATGCTAACGGCGCTTTTTTCCGTCGATGATCGGGTCTCCGCGCTCGACCTCGGGGCGGATGATTATTTGGTGAAACCTTTTGATCAGCGCGAATTGGAGGCACGCCTGCGCGCTTTGGTCCGGCGAGAGGCGACGCAGAAATCGGATGCGATTGCGCTAGGTCCGCTGTCGTTTTCTCCTGCAGCGCTGTCGGCGTCTCTGGATGGTGAGCCGCTCGATTTGACCCGGCGCGAAGCGACATTGTTGGGCCTGCTCTTGAGAAGTCAGGGCACAGTCCTGAGCAAAAAGCGGCTGTATGACGGGCTGTTCGCCTTTGACGATGCCGACGTGGGGTTGAACGCGATCGAACTTTACATCGCGCGGCTGCGCAAAAAACTGGCCGCCTCCGCTGTCAGCATCGAAACGCAACGCGGCCTCGGCTACCGGATCATCAAGAATGACTAATGCAGCCAGCCCTGCCCCCCTTCAACGGACGCTCCTGTCGCGTGTCATGGGCGGGGTGTTGTCGCTGCTCGCCGCAGGGGGGATTCTGGTGACCATCGCCGCCTTTGCCTATGGCAAAAGTGCCGCGCGCCAGTCCTTTGACCGCATTCTGCTCGGCGCGGCGAACGACATCGCGGAATCGATCAATATCGTGGATGGCGTCCCCGTCGCAGATATCCCCGTCTCCGCCTTCGGCCTTTTATCTCTGGCCGCAGAGGACCGGATTTTCTATTCGGTTCGCGGCCCGCAGGGCGAGGTCCTGACAGGGTACGAGGGCGGCACGATCGGGGATTTTTCCCGCAATGACCTGACCGAACCGGCTTTTTTCGACAGCACCCTTCAAAGAGAGCATGCGCGGTTCGTTACCGTCGCGCGTAGGTTTTCGGAGCGCGATTTTTCGGGCGCTGTCTTCGTGACCGTCGGACAGACGTTAAGGGCGCGCAACGAAATGGCGCTGGATTTGGCGAAGGGCGCGGTTCTGGTAACCGGGCTTGGCGGGATTGCCTTGCTGGTGAGTGCGTTCCTGGTGATCCGCTCCGCCATGCGACCGCTCGACAGGCTCACGCGGGATCTGTCGGAACGTGACCCCTATGACCTTACCCCCATGCCCGCCGATGGGCCTGCGGAAGTCGCAGTTATGGTCGAGGCGATGAACCGCTTTATGCAAAGGTTGGATCGCCAAGTGGGCGCGATGAAAAACCTCATCTCCGACGCGGCCCATCAATTGCGCACACCGGTCTCGGCGATCAGGGCGCAGGCGGAGCTGGCGATAGAAGACGACCCGGAAAACCGCACGCAGCGTTTGGAAAAACTGGTGCGGCGCACGCGCTCGCTCGGCACGCTGCTCGATCAGATGTTGTCGCGCGCGATGGTCATTCACCGGACCGAAAATGCCAAACCGACAGTCGTGGATCTACGCGATGTCGCGCTCAATATTTTCGAAGAGCGCGACCATGAAGTTCTGGCGCCCGACGCAGAGGTCGAATTGCAGTTCGGAGACACGGAGGTCATCGTGATGGCTGACGAAATCTCTCTGCGCGAGGCCGTCAAAAACATGCTCGCCAATGCACTTCGCCACGGCACATCGCCCGTCACCATTGGCGTTAGTGCTCACGAAGGAACAGGAGAAATCTGGGTGCGCGATGTGGGGAAAGGCCCCGCCGAGGACGTGTTGGAGACCATCGGCGAACGGTTTGAACGCTCCGCCGCCTCAAAGGGCAATAGCGCGGGGTTGGGCCTGTCCATTGTCCGTGCGGTTGCAGAGGCGCTGGGGGGCGAGGTGCGCATGGAGAAGAGTGACGACGGGTTTCGCGTCACCTTGGCCCTGCCGATCGCACAGGAGGTGCAAACGTCATGAATGTGCAGGGGCTCTGGCGCAGGTGCGCCACAATGATTGCGCTCTTCCTATGGGCTTTGCCTGTGGCGGGTCAGGAAGCCACCCAAAGGTTTGTCGCAGCCGACGCGGCGCCGCAGACCTCATTGCTGGTGCGCTCAACCACCGACATTTCCATCTTTGCGCCTGCGTTAGAAGCCTTCGTCACGCAGTTCCCCACCGTCCAAATCCAATATGAACAATGGGGATCAAATGCCCTCTACTCCGACAGTCTCTCCGCGTGCGAAGGGCAGTCCCTACCTGCCGATATCGTCATTTCCTCAGGCGTTCATCAGATGGTGGATTTGGTCAACCGCGCCTGTGCGAGCGAGTATCGCTCCGATTTGACCGCGCAATTGCCTGCCGCGCGGATTTGGCGTGACGAACTGTGGGGGATCACGCGCGAAGCGGCTGTCATCATCTACAACACCGATCTGATTTCCGCCGAAGACGCCCCGCGCACGCGGTTTGATTTATTGGATCTGATGCGCCGCCCGTCCGACGATTTGATTGGAAAAATCGCAACCTACGACGTGGAGGCATCCGGTCTGGGGTTTCTATTCGCCTTTATGGACAGTCAGGAGGCCGCGACTTTTGGTGGCCTTCTGGAAGGGTTTGCGCGTGTCGATGCCGTGGCGACCTGTTGCTCTGCGGAGATCATCGAAGGGGTCGAAAGCGGGCAATACAAAATCGCCTACAACGTGTTGGGATCCTACGTGGAATCGGTGCAGCACAAAAATCTCGGCGTGATCCATCCCGAAGATTACACCATGTTCCTCTCCCGCGGTCTGATGATCCCGAAAGGCGCCAGTCAAAGGGAGACGGCAGGCGTGTTTCTGGATTTCCTCCTGTCGCCGCAAGGACGGGCAGTTCTATCCAAAAGCACGCTCATTCATGACAACAACAGCGACGAAACCTCAACCACTCTGAGTGCCGAGCGCTACATCCCGATTGGCCCCACGTTGCTCGTGGCCATGGACAAACAGAGACGCGGGCGTTTCATCGCAAAGTGGCGCGACACATTTGGCATGGATGCGCAGGAATAGAGGCCGCTAGGACGTGACCACATGAATGGGCGCGCCCTGAGCGAAGGCCACGATTTGGTCGTAGATGTCATTGAACTGAAAATCCAATTCGTCTTCGGTAACAAACCCGATGTGGGGCGTGGCAATGATTTTCGGGTGGGACAGGATCGCATCAACCGGCGCTGACATTGGTTCACGGTCGAACACGTCGAGGCAAATCCGACCCGGTCCTGTGGCGTCACATGCCATCTCAATCGCGCCCTTGGCCAAAAGTGCGGCGCGCGATGTGTTGATAAAGATCGCGCCGGGTTTCATCGTGCTCAAATCACCGCCCGAAATGATGCCCCGCGTAGTGGGAGTGGCGCGGACATGAAGGCTTATCGCATCGCTTTGTGCGAAAAACGCTTCCCGCGATGGCGCCACGGTTTCCCCATCACTTCGGGCGCGCGCACGGCCTTCCTCGGAGGCCCACCACCAGACCTCCATATCAAAGGCGCGGGCGTATTTGGCCACCTGCTTGGCTATTTTTCCGTACCCGTATAGCCCCAGTTTGCGACCTGCTAGGCTTTGCCCCACGCCTGCCTGCCATGTTCCGGCCTGAAGGCTTTCGAGTTGATCGGGCAATCGTCGCGCGGCGGCGAGGAGGAGCGTGAAGGTGAGTTCGGCTGCGGCGATGGAGGCCCGTCCCTCTGACATGTTCGAACACACTGTCACGCCAGAGCGTGCGCAGGCTTCGATGTCGATATGGCCATAGCTTGAGCGTTGGCTAATGAGTTTCAGTTTCGGCAACCGCGCCAGTAAGGTGGCGGTGATCGCGGTCCGGTCACGAAACAGGACAACCGCCTCTGCGTCGGCCAAACGGGATACCAAGACATCCTCGGATTTTGCCTTATCCGTCCAGATTGTCACATCGTGGTCGTGGAGTTTTCGAAAGCTCGGCAGGTGTCGCAGAGTGTCGAACCAATCATCGAGAATATGGACTTTCATGCCGAATCCTAATTTGCGGCCCACTGATGCTTCACCATGACGACAGAACATCTACGGCTCAACGCGGTTTGAGAAATTTCGAGCCGCCTCTCCCTTTGTCGCACCGTCGGCCCGTCTACGGGACCTGACCAATTCAAACCGCTCAGCGGTCTGTTGACGCGCCTGCATACACGTGTTTGTGTGGAGGGAGGGTGAGCAGGCGCAAACAAAACCCAAGTTGTAGATATTGTTGGAGTTTTAAGATGCCGCAGAACGGCCGCGCAAGGTTGCCGGATTTCCTGACGCCTGAAACCGTGGCCGCCTTGAACCATGGGACCCATCCCGCGCCGTTTGACGTCCTCGGGCCGCACGTGAGCGGTGGACGACGCTGGATTACCACTTTCCAACCCGGGGCCGTTTCGGTTGAGGCCACGGTCGCGGGAAAGTCGACATCCCTGCCCCGAATTGATGGCGATGTCTTCGCCGGCAATGTGCCGGGCAAGGCCTATACGCTGACGATGCGATACGCAGATGGTAGCGACAACACCACCCATGACCCCTTTGCCTTTGATCCCGTCCTCACAGATTTCGACCGGTATCTGGTGGGCGAAGGAACGCACAAAGAACTTTGGCGCGTTTTGGGTGCCCATGTCTGCGAACATCAAAACGTCGCAGGCGTGCATTTCGCCGTCTGGGCCCCCAACGCGCGGCGCGTCAGTGTGGTTGGGGATTTCAACCAATGGGACGGTCGCCGCCACCTGATGCGCCCTGCGGGAGAGACAGGCGTCTGGGAAATTTTCGTGCCCCAGATCGGCGAAGGCACATTGTACAAATATGAAATCGCCGGCGCCGACGGGCACGTCGCGCTCAAGGCGGACCCTGTCGGGTTCGGGTCCCAGCACCCGCCACAAAAAGCCTCCGTGGTGCGCGACATCGACGGGTACGGTTGGAAAGACAAAGGCTGGATGGATGCCCGCGCCGCACGTGCGGATCGCGCCAGCCCGATTTCGATTTACGAGGCCCATCTGGGATCGTGGCGCCGGCGCTACGACGACGGAGGCCGCCCGCTCAGCTACAAAGAACTGGCGCAGGACCTTGTGTCCTATGTGAAACACATGGGTTTCACCCATATCGAATTGTTGCCGATCTCCGAATATCCCTTCGACGGGTCATGGGGGTATCAACCCGTCGGGTTGTTCGCGCCCACCATTCGTTTTGGACCGCCCCACGAATTCCGCGACTTTGTCGAAGCGGCCCATGCGGCCGACATAGGGGTGCTTCTCGACTGGGTGCCGGGGCATTTTCCAACGGACGCGCATGGCCTCGCGCATTTTGATGGCACGGCGCTCTACGAACACGCCGATCCGCGCGAGGGGTTTCATCAGGATTGGAACACGCTCATTCCCAACTACGGGCGCCGTGAGGTCAAAAATTATCTTGTCGCCAACGCGCTCTACTGGATGGAGGAATATCACCTCGACGGGCTGCGCGTCGATGCCGTGGCCTCGATGCTCTATCGGGACTACTCACGCAATGACGGCGAGTGGGTGCCAAATAAAGACGGCGGGCGTGAAAATTACGAAGCGATCGAGTTTCTCCAAGAGATGAACACCGCCGTCTATGGCGCGGACCCCAGCATTATGACCGTAGCCGAGGAAAGCACGTCTTTCCCCGCGGTCTCTCAACCAGTGCACACCGGCGGCCTGGGCTTTGGCTACAAATGGAACATGGGCTGGATGAACGACACGCTGCGCTACATGGAAAAAGACCCCATCCATCGCCAGTATGACCATCACCTCATGACTTTCCCGATCGACTGGGCATTCACCGAAAATTTCATCCTGCCAATCAGCCACGATGAGGTCGTGCATGGCAAAGGGTCGATGATCGAAAAGATGCCGGGCACGGAATGGGAGAAATTCGCAAACCTTCGCGCATATTACGCGTTCATGTGGACGCAGCCGGGGAAGAAGTTGCTGTTTATGGGCTGTGAATTTGCGCAGCCGGAAGAATGGGATCACAACGGCGAACTGAACTGGGGGGCTGCTGCCGCGCCTGCAAACGCGGGCGTGCAGCAGTTGATCCGCGATCTGAACGCGCTCTATCGCGATACGCCAGCACTACATGTGAACGACTGTTTACCTGATGGTTTTGGATGGCTGCACAACGACCCCGCGCAATCGACGATCGGGTTCGCGCGCTACGGGGCACTGGGCGATGCGCCCGTCGTGGTGATGTGCAATTTCACGCCCGTTGAGAGGACGGGTTTCAAGATTGGTGTGCCGCAGTCCGGGTTCTGGGAGGAAGTCCTGAATACTGACGCGGCGGTTTATGGCGGGGGAAACCGCGGCAATCTCGGCGGAGTCGATGCGACACCAGAGGCTGCGGACGGCCATGCGCAATCGATCACTCTGACACTGCCGCCATTGTCGGTGATCGTGTTGCGCCTACGAGATACGAAATGAATACTTTTGGGATGGAGGATTTGGTGTGGCTACGAAGAGATTAACCCAACGATCAATGGTTTTCGTGCTGGCTGGGGGCCGGGGGAGCCGCCTCAAAGAGTTGACGGACCGACGCGTGAAACCTGCCGTGCCGTTTGGCGGCAAAGCACGCATCATCGACTTCGCGCTTTCAAATGCGCTTAATTCCGGCATCCGGAAAATGGCCATTGCCACGCAGTACAAGGCGCACAGCCTGATCCGCCACACGCAGCGGGGCTGGAATTTCTTTCGCGCCGAACGCAACGAGTTTCTCGATGTTTTGCCCGCATCTCAGCGTGGTGGAAACGAAAGCTGGTACAAAGGCACGGCCGATGCAGTAACCCAGAATATCGACATCGTGGACAGCTACGGCGTTGACCACATCATTATTCTGGCAGGCGATCACATCTACAAAATGGACTACGAAATCATGCTGCGCCAGCATGTGGAAACCAAAGCCGACGTCACCGTCGGTTGCCTGACGGTGCCGCGCGAGGAGGCCTCGGCTTTTGGCGTTATGGACACCGACAAAGATGGGCGCATCACCAGCTTTCTCGAAAAACCTGCCGACCCACCGGGCACGCCCGAGGATCCTGACAAAGCCTTGGCGTCCATGGGCATCTATGTGTTCGACTGGAAATTCCTGCGCGCGTTGTTGCTGGAAGACGCGCAAGACCCGAATTCCTCTAACGACTTCGGAAATGACCTTATTCCGGGGATTGTGAAAAACGGTAAAGCAATGGCGCACCGTTTCGACGAGAGCTGTGTGCGTGCTCCGGGCGCTCCCGCTTATTGGAAAGACGTGGGAACCGTCGATGCCTTTTGGCAGGCGCATATCGATCTTACGGATTTCACGCCCGAGCTGGATCTATGGGATCAGGAATGGCCAATCTGGACCTATAACGAGAGCGTGCCACCGGCAAAATTCATTCACGACGAACGCGACCGGCGCGGTATGGCGATTTCGTCGATGGTGTCGGGTGGCTGCATTATTTCGGGCACGGAAGTGCGCAATTCGGTCTTGTTCACCAATGTGCACACCAATTCCTATGCGGTTCTGGATCACTCCGTCATTTTGCCAAACGTGATTGTCCATCGCTCCGCACGACTGCGGCGGGTCGTTGTCGACAATCGGGTTATCATTCCCGAAGGACTTGTCGTGGGCGAGGATCCGACCGAGGACGCAAAATGGTTCCGCGTGACAGAGCGGGGAACGACCCTGATTACGCAGTCAATGCTTGATAAAAGGACCGCCAGTTTATGACCAAAGTTCTCTTTGTCGTGTCCGAGCTCGCTCCTCTGATCAAAACGGGGGGGCTGGCGGATGTCGCGGGCGCCCTGCCCACTGCCTTGGCCGAGTATGGCGATGAGGTCCGCACTCTCCTGCCCGGATATCGGGCCGTTATGGGCAAGCTCGGCAAGACAAAGGTGATCGAAAAATATGACGACCTGTTTGGCGGGCCTGCAAAATTGCTGGCGTGCAAAATGGCGGGACTGGACCTGTTGATAATCGACGCCCCCCATCTCTATGACCGTGACGGGGGGATATATCTGGACACCACGGGTACCGATTGGGCCGACAACCCGCAACGCTTTGCGGCGCTGTCCTATGTCGGCGCGATGATTGCGGAAACAGGCGCCGGTGGATGGACGCCCGATGTCGTGCATGGCCACGATTGGCAGGCAGGCCTCACGCCTGAGTATTTGCGCGCACGCGCAGTGCAGGTGCCTTTCGTGTTCACCATTCACAATATCGCTTTCCACGGAAACACGGACGCCGGCAAACTAGTGGCGCTCAAGCTGGATGGCGACCGCTTTACCCGTGACCATTTCGAGTTCTGGGGGCAAATTTCTGCGCTGAAGGCGGGGCTGATGGGGGCAACCAAAATCACCACCGTCTCCCGGACCTATGCAGAAGAACTCCTGACGCCTGAATTTGGG
This sequence comes from Celeribacter arenosi, assembly GCF_039539485.1. Taxonomy (NCBI): domain Bacteria; kingdom Pseudomonadati; phylum Pseudomonadota; class Alphaproteobacteria; order Rhodobacterales; family Roseobacteraceae; genus Celeribacter; species Celeribacter arenosi. The sequence continues at coordinate 322,513 of NZ_BAABDF010000007.1, read as the reverse complement.
ATTGGAATGGACGGGGTTTTGCGCGATCGGCAATCGGATTTGGTCGGGATCGTGAACGGTATCGACGAAGACATCTGGAATCCAGCCACCGATCCGTACATCACGCCTTACACAACCCCCGCTAAGAAGGCCGCGAACAAAAAAGCACTGCGCGAGATTTTCGGGCTTGGACCCTCGGACGGCCCCCTATGCGTTTTGGTCTCCCGATTGACCGAACAGAAGGGCATCGATCTCTTGCTGGCGGCTCTGCCCGAACTTTTGAGCCGTGGTGGTCAGTTGGCGCTGCTCGGATCGGGTGATCCAAAGCTAGAGGTCGCTCTGTTGGCCGCGGCGGCAGAGCATGAAAACGTCTCCGTGAAGATCGGCTATGACGAGGCTCTGTCCCATCAAATGATGGCCGGTGGCGATGTGATCTTGGTGCCCTCTCGTTTCGAACCCTGTGGACTCACGCAGCTCTACGGCCTTCGCTACGGGACCCTGCCGCTCGTTGCGCTAACGGGTGGATTGGCGGACACGGTTATCAATGCTTCGCCTGCGGCGCTTGCCAGCGGTGTAGCGACCGGAATTCAGTTTTTTCCCATAACCACTCAGGCTCTAGGGAACGCTTTTGCGCGTCTGGCTGACCTGTATAACGACCCGAAAACATGGAAGACGATGCAACGCAACGCCATGAAGCAAGACGTCGGATGGAAAGCTTCTGCGGCTGACTACCATGCGATTTACACATCCCTGACAGAGACGCACCAGTGAACACCGAAGTCTTTCCCATTCGACCTGGCCATCCCTCCCCGCTCGGGGCGACTGTGGATGAAGGGGGCGTGAACTTTGCCGTATTTTCGCGCCATGCCACCAAAGTCATGCTGTGTCTGTTCGACGAAGACGGGAACGAGAATCAGATCGTCGTCCTGCCCGAGCGCGAGGGCCACGTTTGGCACGGGTATTTCCCGGGTATGAAAGCGGGCCAACAGTATGGTTTCCGCATGGACGGCCCCTACAAGCCCGAAGAAGGCCACCGGTTCAATCCCTTCAAACTGCTGATTGATCCCTACGCAAAGCGCCTGTCTGGGCACCCGAAGTGGCACGATGCGCTCTTCGCCTATGAAACCGGTCACAAAGACAAAGACCTGAGCTTCGACAAGACCGACAGCGCGCCCTATATGCCGCGCTCTATCGTGGTCGATCCCAAATTCAATTGGGGTGACATGCCGCGCCCGCGCCATCCGATGGAAAGTTCGGTCATCTACGAAGCCCATGTTAAGGGTCTGACCGCAGGCCGTTCGGACATCAAAAATCCGGGCACCTATTTGGCCATGGCATCCGATCCGATCCTCGAACACCTCAACAATCTGGGTGTGACGGCGATCGAGTTACTGCCGGTACAGGCGTTTTTGAACGAGAAGTTTCTGCTCGATCGCGGGCTGACGAATTACTGGGGTTATATGACCCACGGCTTCTTCGCGCCCGACCCGCGTTACATGCAGGGCTCTGATATTGCAGAATTTCAGGAGATGGTGCGCCGTTTCCATTCGGCCGGTATCGAGGTCATTCTGGACGTGGTCTACAACCATACCGCTGAGGGCAGCGAAATGGGGCCGACGCTGATGTTCCGCGGGCTCGACAACGCGAGCTACTATCGCCTCGCGGATGATCCGCGCTACTACATCGACGATGCGGGTTGCGGAAACACGCTCGATTTCGAGAACCCGTTTGTCATCCGCTTGGTCATGGACAGCCTGCGCTACTGGGTCGAGGTCATGCATGTCGACGGCTTCAGGTTCGACCTGTGCTCCGCCTTGGGGCGCACGCGTCACGGATTTGAACGCGACGGACCGTTCTTTCGCGCAATTGGTCAGGACCCTGTGTTGAACAAGGTCAAACTGATCGCGGAGCCGTGGGACATTGGCCCAGGCGGCTATCAATTGGGCGCCTATCCTGCCCCCTTCGCCGAGTGGAACGACAAATACCGCGACAACACGCGGGAATTCTGGCGCGGGGATCGTGGAAAAGTGTCTGACATGGCGGCCCGCATTTCGGGGTCAGCCCAGTTCTTTGACCACGACGGTCGCTCGGCTGCGTCTTCGTTGAATTTTCTGACCGCACATGACGGGTTCACACTGCACGATACCGTCAGCTATTCGCAAAAACACAACCTTGCGAATGGTGAAGACAACCGCGACGGGCACTCCGACAACCACTCCGACAACATGGGGGTTGAGGGGCCGACCGACGATCCGGATATCATCGCGGCGCGCGTGCGACGCAAACGCAATATGATCGCCACGCTGATGCTGTCACAGGGCACGCCGATGATCTTGGCGGGCGATGAGCTGAGCAATTCCCAAGGCGGCAACAACAACGCCTATTGTCAGGATAACGAAATCGGCTGGGTGAACTGGCCTGAGAATGAAGACCCGTTCTTCACGTTCTGCCAGCAAGCCATTTCATTCCGCCGCATGCACCCGCTTTTGCGACAGACGCGGTTCCTGCATTCTCGGCAGAGGCTGATTGATGGCGAGCCGGATCTGTTCTGGCGGCAAACCAACGGCGAACCGATGCGGCAGGAAGACTGGGACAATCCCGATCTGGATATCATTGTGGCCGAGATGCGGATGGCGTCCGGGTCCCCCGAATACGTCCGTCGCGAAGGCGCATTGTTGGTCGTTTTGAACCGTGGAGAGGCCGTGGAAATCACGCCACCCGCGCTACCCGAGGGGGGTGCCTGGGTGCGCCGGTTCGATACCAGTCAGGAAGATGCGATCGAGGTGACAGAGGGCATGCATGTGGCCGCTGATGCGGTGGTCGTGTTTTCGCACGAACAGAAAGAATAGCCGGGCGTTTTCACGCGCCGATCAAGTGAAGCCCAAGGGGAGGGCAGGAAAATGCCAATGCAAATCGTCCGCACGAATCCAATCGATGGTCAAAAGCCCGGAACCAGTGGTTTGCGCAAAAAGACCGCGGTTTTCCAGCGTCCAAGGTATCTCGAGAATTACGTCCAATCCACTTTTGACGGAATTGGTGGCGTGGAGGGTAAGGTACTCGTGGTGGGCGGCGATGGTCGTTACTTTAATGACAAAGCCATTCAGATCATTTTGAGCATGGCGGCGGCAAATGGCGCGGCGAAATGTATCGTCGGGCAAAGAGGGATTTTGTCGACACCGGCCGCATCCCACCTGATCCGCAATCGCAAAGCGGATGGCGGCCTGATCCTGTCGGCCAGCCACAATCCCGGCGGTCCCGAAGAAGACTTTGGTCTCAAATACAACGGCCCGAACGGCGGGCCGGCAAGCGAGACGGTCACCGACAAAATTTTCGCGTGCACGCAGAAAATCGAGGTCTTCAAAATCTGTGCGTCCGGTGGCGTGGATATCAACACTGTGGGCACACAGACGCTGCAAAACATGATCGTCGAGATTGTCGATCCGGTGTCGGACTACGCCGCTTTGATGGAAGATATCTTTGATTTCGACAAAATTCGCGCCCTCTTTGCGAGTGGGTTCACGATGCGTTTTGACGCCATGCATGCGGTCACCGGCCCCTATGCCCACGCGATCCTCGAAGGGAAACTGGGGGCCGCAAAGGGCACGGTCGTAAATGGCACCCCCAGCCCCGATTTCGGCGGCGGGCATCCCGATCCAAATCCGATTTGGGCAAAATCTCTGATGGATACAATGTTTGCCAAGAACGCGCCGGACTTTGGTGCGGCTTCTGACGGCGACGGGGACCGCAACATGATCGTCGGGCGCGATACCTATGTGACCCCCTCCGACAGCCTCGCGGTTGTCACCGCGATGGCGCATCTGGCCCCGGCCTACAAAGAAGGATTGGCCGGTGTTGCGCGCTCCATGCCGACATCACGTGCGGTGGATCGCGTGGCTGAAAGCCTCGGCATCGAATGCTATGAGACACCCACGGGATGGAAGTTTTTCGGCAACCTGCTCGACGCGGGCAAAGTCACGCTTTGCGGGGAAGAAAGTGCGGGCACAGGGTCCAACCACGTGCGCGAAAAGGACGGTCTGTGGGCCGTCCTTCTATGGCTCAACATCCTAGCGGAAACAAAGCAGTCGGTCGCCGATCTGATGGTCGATTTCTGGGCGAAATACGGGCGTTGCTACTACTCACGCCACGATTATGAAGCCGTGGAATCCGACAAAGCCAACGCCATGATGGACGCGTTGCGTGCGAAACTGCCGACACTTGCCGGCACAAAGGTGGGAAATCTCACGGTCGAGACAGCGGATGAATTTGCCTATGATGATCCCGTAGACGGGTCACGCTCCACCGGTCAGGGCATTCGTATTTCGTTCGAAGGTGGCGCACGCGCCGTTTTGCGCCTGTCAGGCACGGGAACACAGGGCGCGACCATCCGCATTTATCTGGAGCAATTGGAAACAGACGCGGGGCGGCTGCAGATGGCACCCGCCGATGCCTTGGCCGACGTACGCTCCAGCGCGATGACCCTATCGGATTTGACGGCAATGACCGGCCGGGTTGATCCAGACGTCGTTACCTGACATCAGACCCTTTACACGCATGAGACCACGCCACTGCATCACGCCGATGCGGTGGTAAGGGGCATCCTTGACTATGCCGACGCGAAATCTATCCGCCCGCATGACCCGCGCGGCGAACCACACGATACGGAGCCTTATAATATCATGAACGCACTCAATGATGTGTCGCCGCAGTCGCTGCGCACCCGTATCACGAAACATCTCACCTACACGCTTGGCAAAGATAAATCCCACGCGAGTCTTTATGACTGGCGCATGGCGGTCAGCTACAGCGTGCGTGATATCGTAATCGAGCCATGGTTTGCGGCGACGCGAAAGACCTATGAGGCGCAGGGAAAACGGGTTTACTACCTGTCTCTGGAGTTTTTGATAGGCCGCATTCTCGGCGATGCGATGACGTCTCTCGGGCTGTTTGATACCGTTCGCGAAATTCTGGACGACGAAGGGATCAGCCTGTGGGATGTCATCGAAGATGAACCGGACGCCGCATTGGGCAATGGTGGATTGGGCCGCCTGGCGGCGTGTTTTCTTGAGAGCATGTCCACGCTCGCCTGTCCGGCCTATGGTTATGGCATCCGCTATGAACATGGTCTGTTCCGGCAAAAGTTTGAAAACGGCAGTCAGGTGGAGCTTCCTGAGGATTGGCTGAACCAACCCAACCCTTGGGAATTCGAGCGTCCTGAATCGCGCTACACAATCCCGTTCAAGGGGCATGTTGAACAGGCCGACGGGAAATCCGTTTGGTACGCGGCGGAGACCGTTTACGCGCGCGCCTACGATATGCCCGTGGTCGGCTGGCAGGGGAAATGGGCAAATACACTGCGCCTTTGGGGTGCCCATCCCACGGAAATGTTCGATCTGGAGCGGTTCAATTCCGGTGACTATACGGCCGCGGCCGCACCGGAAGCATTGGCGCGCACCCTGTCGCGCGTGTTGTACCCCGAGGACACAACCGAGAGCGGGAAAGAGTTACGCCTCAAGCAGGAGTATTTCCTGACCTCGGCTGCTTTGCAGGACATCCTGCGCCGGTTCCTCAGCGAATATGACGACCTCTCGCTCCTGCCCGACAAGGTCGCGATCCAGATGAATGACACGCATCCGGCACTGGCAGGACCGGAGTTGATCCGCCTGTTGATGGATGTGCACGGTTTGGCGTGGGAGGATGCGAAACGCATCGCGCTCGGGTGTCTCAACTACACCAACCACACGCTTTTGCCCGAGGCATTGGAGACATGGTCAACGTGGCTCATGGGGCGGGTATTGCCGCGCCACATGCAGATCATCGAACGCATCGACGCCGAGCATCAGAGCGAAACGAACTGCGCGCCCGACCTCGCCATCGTCCAGCATGACCATGTCCACATGGGCACCTTGGCCTTTGTGATGGCTTCGCACGTGAACGGCGTGTCCGCGCTGCACACAGACCTCATGAAAGAGACGGTGTTTGCCGGCCTGAACGGGGTCTACCCGTCGCGGATCATCAACCAGACCAATGGCGTAACGCCGCGCCGTTGGGTGCGCCTGTCCAACCCAGCGCTCTCAAAGGTGTTGACGGATACGATTGGCGCGGGCTGGGAAAGTGATCTGGACCGCCTCGCCGACCTCGCAGCACACGAAGAGGATCACGACGTGCGCGATGCGATTGGTGCCGCGAAACGTCACAATAAGGTCGCCCTATCCAACTGGGTAGGTGAAAAGATGGGGATGTCGCTGAACCCTGACGCGATGTTCGACGTCCAGATCAAGCGCATCCACGAATACAAACGCCAGCTGATGAACGTATTCGAAACGATCGCGCGCTGGTCGGCCATCCGTGCCAATCCCCAAGGTGACTGGACACCGCGCGTCAAAATTTTCGGGGGCAAGGCCGCACCGGGATACTTTGTCGCCAAAGACATCATTCACTTCATCAACGATGTGGCAAAGACCATCAACAACGACCCTGTCACGGCCGACCTGTTGCAGGTCGTCTATCCCGCCAACTACAACGTCTCGATGGCGCAGCGCCTGATCCCCGCCACGGATTTGTCCGAGCAAATCTCGACAGCCGGAAAAGAGGCGTCGGGAACGGGAAACATGAAGTTCACCATGAATGGGGCACTGACAATCGGCACGCTGGATGGTGCCAACGTGGAAATCCGCGAACATGTGGGGGCCGAAAATTTCTTTCTGTTCGGCATGACCGCCGCTCAGGTGCAGGACCGCTATCAGGTCACGGACCACGCGCGACAGGCGATCCTCGCAAGCCAGCCCCTGCAAGACATCCTGCAAATGATCGCCGAAGGCCGTTTTAGCCCCACGGACAAGGGGCGCTACCTGCCCCTCGTCGATGCAATGTGGAACCACGACCCGTTTCTGGTCGCATCGGATTTTGACAGCTACCTCGCATGTCAGGCGCAGGTCGACCGCGCCTATACCGATGCGGACCAGTGGAACAGGCTCGCGCTGCGCAACATTGCGGGGTCCGGTTTCTTTTCCTCGGACCGCACGATCAAGGGGTACATGGCCGATATCTGGGACACCAAGAGTTTGGCCTAGTCGGCCGATATCTTGAGCCCTGATTTGTGGGATAGATAGGCAAATCCGTTCCCGTCCAGTGTCAACTTTGCCCCATCCAAACCGGCCGCCGCGCCGTGTGCGATCTGTGCCTCACCCTTTAGCGAAAAGGTATGGGTATCGGGCGACAGGTTGAACACGCAGGTGAGCGTTTCGGTCGCAGCCGTGCGGGTGAACGCCAGTATCGGCTCGGGCATTTTGATGAATGCCGTGGTGCCATGGCTTAGGGCCGCGCTCGCCTTTCTGAAGGCAATGGTTTCCTTGTAGAACGCCAGAATGCCGTGTGGCCTCTGCTGGTCCACGGCCTTGGCAGCCTGCGCAGCTTTCACGGGAAGCCACGGCTTGCCTGTGGAAAATCCGGCGTTGGGCGCATCCTTTTCCCAAACCATGGGCGTGCGACAGCCGTCGCGACCTTTGACTGCGGGCCAATAGCGGATCGCGGGCGGGTCAGTCAGTTCTGCGAATTCCAACTCGGTTTCGGTCTGCCCGAGCTCTTCGCCCTGATAGATGCCGATCGTTCCTTCGAACGACATCAGCATGCCACAGGCAAAACGGGCCATGGCGTCTTCGCTGACCGCATATTCGGACCATCGGGTGACCTGACGCGGGACATCGTGGTTGCTGAACGACCAATAAGGGTGACCATCGGGTGCGCCACGTTGGAAACCCTGAATGCAATTCTGGAAATGCTCTGCGTTGAAGTCGGGTCCCAGCATCGCAAAGCTATAGGCCATATGGAGACGTTTGGTGCCCGCCGTGTATTCACCCATGATCTCGATAGAGCGGTGACCCATTTCACCGACTTCACCGACCATCATGATGTCGGAATATTGGTCCGTCAGGGCACGCAGGCGTTCCAGAAACCCGATATTTTCAGGTCGGGTTTTGTTGTAGATGTTGTTCTGCATCCCGTAGAGGTCGGTCGCCATGACTTGTGGTTTAGCCTGCGCAGGCGGGTTCGAACGCAGCTTTTGGTCGTGAAAATAGTAGTTCACGGTGTCGAGGCGGAAACCGTCCAAACCGCGATCCAGCCAGAATTTGCAGGTCTCCAAAATCGCATCGACGACGTCGGGATTGTGGAAATTCAGATCGGGTTGCGAGGCGAGGAAGTTGTGTAGGAAATATTGCCCGCGCTGCGGTTCGAACTCCCATGCAGGCCCGCCAAAATGGCTGTGCCAGTTCGTGGGAGGGGAGCCGTCCGGCAGGGGATCAGCCCAGACATACCAATCCGCCTTGTCGTTATCGCGACTGACGCGGGACTGTTTGAACCAGTCGTGTTGTTCGGAAGTGTGTGACAACACTTGGTCGACGATGACCTTCAGTCCGCGATCATGGGCGGATTGGATCAGTTCATCAAAGTCATCCAGATCCCCGAACAAAGGATCGACCGAAATGTAGTCGGAGACGTCATAGCCCATGTCCGCCTGAGGGGAGGCGAAGATTGGCGAAAGCCAGATGCAATCGGCGCCAAGCTCTGCGATATGGTCCAAGCGTCGCGTGATACCTTTGAGGTCCCCGACACCGTCACCGTTGTCGTCCTGAAACGACCGCGGATAGACCTGATACACTACGGCACTGCGCCACCATTCTTGCATTCGCCCACTCCAAACTTACGCACTAAACCTAGTGTCCAAAGTCATGATTGGAGAGGTCTCTGCAAGGCGAAAACAACGTGGAAAACCATTTTGTGGTCCCCAATCGTCACCCCGCCTGCGGGGCGCCGCAAGTGACCTGCACAGGATCAATCAGTCCGTCATCCCCCTTCGGCGAGCGCGACATTGCGTTTGACGTCCAGAAAACTGTCCGGTGCCACAGAGATCGTGTCGATCCCTGCATCGACAAGAAGCCGTGCGAATTCGGGATCGTTACTGGGCGCCTGTCCACAAAGCCCGATCTTGCGATCCGCCTCATGTGCGCGCGTGATTGCGGTTTCGATCATCCACAGCACAGCCGGATCGCGTTCGCGAAAGACGTCGGCCAGAGCTTCGCTGTCGCGGTCAACACCCAGCGTGAGCTGGGTCAGGTCATTGGACCCGATAGAGAACCCGTCGAAACGCTCGGCAAATTCCGCGGCCCGGATCACGTTGGACGGGATCTCGGTCATCACGTAGAGCTCGAGGCCAGCGTCCCCGCGTTTGAGGCCATGAGCGGCCATCACCTCAATGACCTTGTCGGCTTCTTCGGGCGAGCGACAGAAAGGCACCATTGCAATAACATTGGTGAACCCCATGTCTTCGCGTAGCCGTTTCAATGCCACGCACTCCAAGGCGAAGGCATCGCGGTAGAAATCGGAATAGTACCGCGCCGCGCCCCTGAGACCGATCATCGGGTTCTCTTCCTGAGGTTCGAATTGGCGCCCCCCGAGGAGGTCAGCGTATTCGTTCGACTTAAAGTCGCTCAGCCGCACGATCACCGGTTTCGGATACCAAACGGCCGCGATCCGCGCCAAACCCATGGCCAAGCGTTCGGTGAAATAGGCGCGCCCGTGTTCATAACCATATGTGAGTCTGGCAATCGCGTCTCGTTCCTCGCGATCCACCACTTTGTCGGGGTTGAGGAGAGCCAGCGGGTGCACTTTGATTTCATTGCTGACCAGAAACTCCATCCGCGCCAGCCCGACACCATCCACCGGAAGGCGCCACCAACGAACGGTGGCAGAAGGGTCTGCGATATTCAACATAACGCCGGTGCGCGTTTTTGGAACATCGGCTAGCGAGATATCCAAAACCTCGATCTTACCGACCCCGTCAAAAACCGCGCCGATTTCGCCGCCCGCGCAGGAGACCGTAACATCCTGTTTGTCATGTAGTAGTTTGGTCGCATTGCCGGTGCCGACGACTGCCGGTAGCCCGAGTTCGCGGCTCACGATGGCGGCATGCGAGGTGCGCCCACCGTGGTCGGTTACGATCGCTGCGGCCCGTTTCATGATCGGCACCCAGTCGGGGTCCGTGGTCGATGTGACCAAAACCGACCCGTCCACAAAGCGATCAATGTCGGCGGCAGAATGGATCATACAGATCCGTCCTGCGGCGGCCGCGTTACCCACACTCAGTCCTTCGACCAGTTGTTTTCCGGCGGGTTCCACCGAGTAGGAATGGAACACGGCTCCGGTATCTCTGGACTGAACCGTTTCGGGGCGCGCCTGCACGATGAAGAGTTCGCCGGTTTCGCCGTCCTTGGCCCATTCCATGTCCATTGGCATGCCATAATGCGCTTCGATGGTTTTCGCGTAACGGGCCAGTTCGACGATTTCGGCGTCACTCAGGGTAAAGCTTTCGCGTTCTGCCAGCGACGTCGGCACATTACGTGTCGCGGCCTCCCCGGAGCGCCCGTAGATCATCTTGATCTCCTTGGCGCCGCGTTTTTTTGCAACGATGGGGAGTTTTTTAGTGTCATCCAGGAAGGGTTTGAAAACCTGAAATTCGTCCGGATCGACCGCCCCCTGCACCACATTCTCGCCCAGGCCCCATGCCCCGTTGATCAGCACGAAGCGGTCGCAACCGGTCTCTGTGTCGATCGAAAACATAACGCCCGAACTGCCGATATCAGAGCGAACCATCAACTGGACGCCGACGGACAGGGCGATCTCTTTTTCACCAAACCCCTGCACCTGCCTGTAGGTGATCGCGCGATCGGTAAAGAGCGACGCATAGCAACGACGGCATGCTTCAAGGAGAGCATCCTCTCCCGTGACGTTCAGAAAGGTTTCCTGCTGACCGGCAAAGCTGGCATCCGGCAAATCCTCTGCGGTCGCGGAGGAGCGCACGGCGACAGAGGGCATTTCCCTGCCACTGCGTGTCGCCAGTTCTTGATAGGCGGCGCGAATGGCTTTGGCTGTCTCTTCGGGCCATTCACCGGCGGCGATTGCGGTGCGGATGGCAGAACCGGCCTCGTGAAGGGTCGTGCGGCCGGCTTTCAGCGCGCCCATACGATCAGAGATCAGCTCACCCAAACCGTTTTGCGAAATGTAGCCACGATAGGCGTCGGAGGTGGTGGCAAACCCCTGCGGAACACGAATGTTCTCGGCCTTGAGGGTTGAAATCATTTCCCCCAAAGAGGCGTTTTTACCCCCAACAATGTCAACGTCGCCACGGCGAAGGTTCTCGTACCAGATTAGTTGTTTGGACACGATCATATCCTTTCCATCAGACGGCTCACAGCCTACGAGAGTGCACATTCGCAGTCATTGATACGGGTCAAGGTTGTCAGCCCTATCGATATGGTGCTGGGTCAGTCGTCGGTAGGTGCGGTGATCGACCCTGTCCAGTCGTCCAACACCCGCTTCAACGCCGCCCAGTCGGTGTATTCGACATCCAGATTTGGGTCCGCCGATGGGTCCCTCTGGGCCACAATGCGGCGCATCACATAGCGGCGGAAAACACTGTAAGTCGATGGCTTGTAGGCGCCTGCAATCTGTTCGACCCGACCGGGCGTCCACTCGGTAGCCGAGATGAATTCGTCCAGGGTTTTTTCCAAACCTCGCCAGTCCTCTGCCACGTGCCCCGCGGCGGAGAGGGACACGGACAGGAGCAGGCTGGGCATTGTCGAAAGCATGTCAGCGCGGGATGCGCAAAACTCGGTAAGCGCTTCTTGGTAATGGCCCATATGGATCGATGCAGCCAAGAGCACGGCATCAAAACGCGCGAGGTCGATGCCATCGGCATCGACGAGCGACAGAAGTTCGACCGCATGACCCGCATCCGCAAACCTATCCGCCGCAAACCGGCAAATCTTGCGGGTTTGGCCATCGCTCGAAGCGTAGGCGACAAGAATTTTCATGTCCTCATAGTAAATGATATCCCGACCAACCGCTTTGACGCCTGTCAATTCCGGCGAAAATTGATGGTTGAACGGGCCTGCTGCGCCACCAAGTGCCAAACGTCCAAACCGCCACTTAGTCCCTGCTTTTTTATGTGTTCGAGTTTTGGGAACCGTGGGCAAATTTGATGCCCGTCAACGCCGACGGGCGCGCATTGCCGTAGTTTTGTGGCTCATGTGCTCCCCTGCAGCGGAGCCGCGCACTCAATCACGTCGCAAAGGGCCTCTGAGTTGTCATGCAAACACGCAAAAGCCATGAGATGGAAGGCATGGAACGTCCCGCAAACCTGACGCTTAGCATTGCGCCGCACGGTCTCTCGGCGGAAGAGGTCGCGGAACTGTTGTCCGTGTCCGTCAACGATGGCTTGTCAGAGGCTGAGGCCCTGCGACGGCTCGCGTCCCACGGCCCGAACCGGCTGCGTCGGCAGAAACCGAAAAGTGCCCTATCGATCCTCCTTCATCAGTTCCGCAGCGTGATCGTGTGGTTGCTCGCCGCGGCTGCCATCATTTCGCTGATGCTAGGCGACAATGCAGAGGCGGCGGCCATCGCCGTCGTCCTTTTGCTGAACAGTGCCATTGGTTTTTACACCGAACTGCGCGCGGCTCGTTCGATGGAAGCCCTGTTGCACATCGCCGAGGTTCGAACCCGCGTGCGCAGAGACGGTCACATACGGATGATCGACGCACGCGATCTTGTCCCCGGAGACATCGTGGTTCTGGACGGCGGTGACGTGGTGACCGCGGATTTGCGCCTGATCGAAGCATCGCACTTACTGGCCGATGAATCTGTCCTGACCGGAGAATCCGCACCGGTGGACAAATCTACTGCGAAAGTCGCGGATGACACTCATCTCGCCGAGCGGACCCCCATGCTGTTCAAAGGCACGTCCATCACGCGCGGCGCAGGCGCGGGCATCGTCACCGCCACCGGCATGGAAACCGAACTGGGGCGGATCAGCAAACTGGCCGAGACCGCGCAGGCTGAAACTTCGCCATTGGAGGCGCGGCTGGAACGGCTGGGGCGCACACTCATCTGGTTGACGCTGGTCCTTTCTATTGCCACCGCCTTGGCGGGCATCCTGCGCGGTCATGCGCCCGCCGACATGCTGCAAACCGCCGTGGCGCTGGCGGTGGCGGCAATTCCGGAAGGATTGCCCGTGGTGGCGACGCTTTCACTGGCACGAGGCATGTGGCGGATGGCCCGTCGCAATGCCCTGATCCGCCGATTGTCAGCCGTCGAAACGTTGGGGGCGACCACTGTGATCCTCACCGACAAGACCGGCACGCTAACAGAAAACCGCATGACCGTTGTCCGCCTCCTGCTGGAAAGCGGAGATTTTTCTCCCGAGGCACAGGACCAGGATGTAAAACGCGCGTTGAAGACCGGCGCGCGTTGTACGACGGCGGAACTGGGGCGCGGCGGCGAAGCTGGCACAGGCGATCCGATGGAACTGGCATTGCTCAGGGCGGCGCACAACAGTGGATTGCCGCCGCCCGACAACCGTGTAGGCCAATCCGCCTTCGACCCTGAACGCCGGATGATGGCGACCATCCATGCCGCACCTGACGGCGCCAGTTTTGCCATCAAAGGCGCGCCAGAAGCGGTCATTGATGTCTGCGAAATGGTGCGCGGGCCCGATGGACCACACGCACTGAACGACGCGCTCAAAGCCAAGTGGATCGACCGCAATTCCGACGCCGCGAGCGAAGGGTTGCGCACCTTGGGTCTGGCCATGAAGACAGAGCGTGACGCGGACGCTGATCCCTACGCGGGGCTGACGCTCGTCGGGCTGGTGTGTTTCGCAGACCCCCTTCGCGCCGACATTCCCCCCGCCATTGCCGCCTGCCATCAGGCCGGCGTGCGGGTGATGATGGTCACAGGGGACCACGCGGCTACTGCTGCGCGGGTCGCCTCCGATGCGGGCATCAGGCGTGACGGTTCAATCGTCATCGAGGGGCGTGAATTGGCCACCCTTATTGCCGACGGCGGGTCAGAGGAAGCGCGCGCGCGAATTCGCGCGGCGGACGTCTTTGCCCGCGTGGCTCCAGAGACGAAGCTAACACTCGTTTCTTTTCATCAAGAAGACGGTCAGGTCGTGGCGATGACCGGCGATGGGGTCAACGACGCGCCCGCCCTGAAAAAGGCCGATATCGGCGTCGCCATGGGCCAACGCGGAACGCAGGTTGCGCGCGAGGCCGCCGACATGGTTTTGAAAGACGACGACTTCGCAACCATTGTCGAAGCCATTCGCCAAGGGCGGGTGATATTCGGAAATATCCGGAAATTCATCGTCTACCTGATGTCCTGCAATCTCTGTGAAGTTCTGGTCGTGGCTGGCGCGGTTGGCGCGGGATTACCTGCACCGCTGTCGCCACTGCAAATTCTGTTTCTGAACCTCGTGACAGATGTCTTTCCCGCTTTCGCTCTCGGGATGGGCCAAGGCGACGGGTGCGAGATGCGCCGCCCTCCCCGTGACCCTTCCGAGCCCATCATCGCACGCAGGGAGTGGTTGAAAATTGCGGGCCTCGCCGGTGCGCAAACTGTCGCGACCTTGGCTGCCTTCTTGGTCGCGCTCAACCAGTTGCACCTGTCTGTGGAGCAGGCCATTACCGTGGCCTTCCTGACCCTCGCGCTCGCGCAACTGTGGAATGTGTTCAACACGCGCGCCAAGGACACGGGCCTTTTCGACAATGACGTGACACGCAACCCCTATATCTGGGGCGCGATTGCGCTGTGCCTGATCTTGCTCGCAATGGCGATCTGGCTCTCGGGTTTGGCGGCTGTGCTGAGCCTCGCCGCGCCGGGAAAAGCCGGAATGACGCTGGCGGCGGTCGCAAGCCTATTTCCCCTCCTCATCGGGCAGGCGACATTGGTTGTCGCCTTCGCCGTTAATCGCCGGAAGCCTGAGGGAGCCTAGCCGCCAACCCTTGCCGTATTTGGCTGCGGCAGCGAAGGCAGCGGGTGACAGCGCCCTTCTAAACCGGTTGACCTTCAAACTGCGCTAGGGTGACACCGCTGTCCATCAATGCACGGCGAACCTCGGACGCTATGCGGACCGCTGTCGGGGTATCACCGTGAAGGCAGATCGTATCAATGCGCGTTTCGATGCGTTTACCGCTTTCAGTGATTATGGCGCCTTCGCGAACCATCTTTGCCATACGGCGGCCTGCCTCATGCGGGTCATGGATCACGGCCCCCGGCAAGGCGCGATCGACCAAAGTTGCGTCATCGTTGTAGGCCCGATCCGCAAAAATCTCGCAGGCAACTTTGCAGCCCAACGCAGATGCGGCGCGATTCTGGGCAGTGCCTGCCAGAACCATAATGGTAATGTCGGGGTCGATCTCGAGCGCGGCTTCATAACAGGCCCGTGCCATCGCCTCATCCTCGGATGTCATATTCGCCAGTGCGCCATGAAGTTTGAGATGGCGCACGGAACTGCCCGCGGCCCTCGCCATCGCCTCAGCCGCACCCAGTTGATAGCGCACAATGTTCTGAAGGGAGCCGGTCGCGAATGTCATCCGCTGACGCCCGAAACCGTGCAGGTCAGGAAAGCCCGGGTGCGCGCCGATGCCGACGCCTTTTTGCGCCGCCACTTTCATCGTCGCGGCCATCACGTCCCAATCGCCCGCATGAAACCCGCAGGCGACATTGGCGGAGGTCACGATATCCAGCAAGGCTGCGTCATCGCCCATTTTCCACGCCCCATAGCTCTCGCCCATGTCGGCGTTCAGATCGACCGTTTGTGTCATTCTATATTCCCTCAAAGTCTTCGTTTCCGGCCACCACTCCGCTGATCAGATTGTATGAAAGCAGATCGCGCATAAAACGCGGATCGCGGATCAACGGGCGGCAATGTTTGCCCAGCTCTGCGCGCCGTTTGGCCTCTGCGCGCTCCAGTTCCACGGCCTCTTGGAGATCGACAAAGCGAAACCGCAATTCCGCCCCTGCCGGGGTCTGCGCCACACGTGGCAGATCACAGGGCAGAACCGTGCCGATCCGCGGATAGCCGCCGGTGGTCTGGCATTCGACCATCAACACAAAGGGCATGCCATCGCCGGTGACCTGAATGTCGCCCGGCAATACAATTTCAGACACCACGTTGCGCCCGCCGTCGATGTGATACCCCCCGCCTGCGGGGGTCAACGCCACACCCATCCGGTTCGCCCGCGCGGCACGATGCAGCGGTTCGGCCTGCAGGCGCGCCAGTTCGGCCTCACCGAAAAGGTGTGTTTGAAAGCTGGGGGTGAGGCGCACCGCACCGCCGTGAAAACGGTCTTCGGGTTCAAAAACCCTGTTTGTTTCGCTCCCCACGTCGCGGCCCATGGTCAGCGTATCGCCATCCTGCAACAGCGTGCCGATACCGGCGGCAAGATGCGCGGAGGCGGCACCCAAAAAGGGCTCTGCCGCAAACCCGCCGCCAACATGCAAGTAACCATAGCAGCCCGCCGTGGCGGCACCGATGGACAAACGCGCACCCGCAGGAAGCCAATGCGACGCGTTCCACACTACCGCCTCACCGTCGATTGTCGCGCGCATGGGCGCCCCCGTCAGGGCGATGCGCGTGTCCTCGTTGGCCTGAAAATCCCCGCCCAACGCAGCCATTTCCAGCGCAAGCCTATCGGCAGGCTGACCGAGCAACGCCGCACCTTCGGCCAGAGCCAACCGGTCCGCTGCCCCACCACGCGACAAGCCAAGCGCCAAATGGCCGGCGCGCCCCGTGTCCTGCAATGTCATGCTGGGACCGGCGCGTAAAATCGAAAGTTGGGCGCTCATTTGATCATCTCGTAAGTTGCACCGCCATTTGGATCGCTGCGCATATTGTCCAATGACGCGGCATCCGTGGCGATGAATTGCACCTCGTCACCCGGGCGCAAAAGGATCGGTTCGTCCGCCTCGGGTTGGAACAGGTTGATGGCCGTCTGGCCGACATGCTGCCAGCCGGTCGGCGCAGAAACGCCGAACAGCACGAATTGCCGGATCGCCACGACCAGCGCGCCTTGCGGGACGCGTTCAGTCAATTGGCTTTGGCGGGGAATGTCCCACGCTTGCGGCAATTCACCAAGATAGGGCTGGCCGGGCGCAAATCCGAGCGCCTGCACGCGCACGCGCGCGCCTGATAGTGACGTCATCGCCTCGGCTTCGCTCATCCCCGCGGCCTCGGCAGCCTGCGCCAATTGCGGGGCCAGATCGGTGCCGTAAACGGTAGGAATGCGCCAGAACCGCCGCCCCTCGGGCAAGACGGCATCGAACCAGTTGCGGCGTTTCAAAAGGGTATCGACCTTGGCCTGCAACACGTCGTGCGGCAGGTGCAACGGATCAAAGCGAACGAAACAAGACACCAGTGTCGAGGATGTCTCCTCAACACCGTCCCACCCTTCGGCCTCGACCGCTGCACGAAAGGCCAATGCGGCACGATTGGCAGGTTCGCTCAATCTGTCACCAAAGGTGACAAGCAGACCGTCCACTCCACCGGTGCGGATCACGGGAAATTCAGGTGCTAGGTGGGTCACATCTGCTCCGGCAGGTAGGTCACGATTGAAGGGAAGATCACGATCAGCACCAGTGCGACGATCATCAAAAAGAAAAACGGCAACGCAGCACGGGCGACAGTCAGAATATCGCGTCCCGTCAGCGATTGAAGGACAAAGAGGTTAAAGCCCACCGGCGGGGTGATCTGGCTCATCTCGACCACGATCACCAGAAAAATGCCAAACCACAGCGGATCGATGCCAGCGGCCTGAACCATCGGCATGATGACCGAGGCAGTCAGCACCACAACCGAAATTCCGTCAAGGAAACAGCCAAGGATCACGAAGAATACTGTCAGCGCGGCCAGCAAGGTGAAGGTCGACAGACCTAGCCCGCCGATCCATTCGGCCAGGATGCGTGGAATGCCGGTAAATCCCATGGCAACGGTGAGGAAGGACGCGCCTGCTAGGATGAAGCCGATCATGCAGGACGTCACAGTTGCCCCCATCAGACCCTCGGCAAAGCTCGCGCGCGTCAGCGTGCCCGAACTCCACGACAGGATCAGCGCCAGCACAACCCCGACGGCTGCGGCATCCGTGGGCGAGGCAATGCCCGCATAGATCGAGCCGATCACCCCGCCAATCAGCAACGTCACGGGCAGCAACCGGCGGGAACGTCTCAGCTTTTCGCGGAAGGTGGCGGAGATGTCCTCCATAGGGAGGGTGTCGCGGTTCATCATCGCCCAGATGACGACATATCCCACGAATAGGGTCACAAGCAGGACACCAGGAAGAACGCCCGCGATAAACAGCCGCGCGATGGATTGCTCTGTCGCCACACCATAGACGATCAGGATGATAGACGGCGGGATCAGCAGCCCCAGCGTCGCCGACCCGGCCAGCGTCCCGATCACCATCTTCTCGGGATAGCCGCGACGCGACAGTTCGGGGATCGAAAGTTTGCCAATAGTGGCGGCCGTTGCCGCCGACGAACCGGACACCGCAGCAAAGATCCCGCAAGCAAAGACATTTACGTGCAGTAGCTGACCCGGCAGGCGGTTCATCCACGGGGAAAGACCAGTGAACATGTCATCGCTGAGGCGTGAGCGGAACAGGATTTCGCCCATCCAGATAAACAGCGGCAGCGCAGCCAAAGCCCATGAATTCGAATGGCCCCACATTGTCGTCGCCATGACAAGGCCGAGCGGCGCTTCGGTGAACAATGCCATCGCGGCAATACCCACACCCAGAAGAGAAAAGGCAACCCATAGCCCCGCGCCAAGAAAAGCGAATAGAAGGACAATAAGGATGACCGAAAGAACAGCTACAGACATGGCAAAGGCTCCTATTCGCTCAGCAGGTTTTCACCCTTGCCTTCCCAGGACGCCGCACGGCCGCGCAAAAGGGCGACCAGTTCGTCAAGGAGGGCAATGGTGAGGATGATCAGGCCAAGCGCGACAGGCAGTTGCGGCAGCCAGAGCGGAACAGAGACCATGCCGGACGACCGGTCACCGTATTCAAAGGATTCGTAGACAAGCAGGATGATATACCAGCTTGCATAGGCGCTCATCGCCATGGCGATAGCGACGACGATGATTTCAACGCCGTGTCGCGCCCGTGCCGGCAGACGGCCCAGCAGCAGCGTCACGCGGATATGCCCGCCTTCGCGCAGGCTATAGGCCAGCGCAAGAAAGGTAGATGCGGCCAGAAAGAAACCGGTGAAATCAGCATAAGACGGGATCGTCAGCCCAAGTCCGGTTCCGGTAATGGCGGCGGCGATCTTGTCTGCAAGGTTAAGGCAGACCTGCAAGAAGACGACGGCCACAATGGCCACAATGAAAGCCGCAGCCAGCCTGCCGGCGGTTCGGTAGAGGATGTCCAAGGCTTGCCGCATGGCCGCCTCCTTACAGGTAAGGGTTGGGTTAGGCCGGGCGCGGTGGTGCGCCCGACCCGCAGGATTATTGACCGCGGGATTATTTCCCGTAGGCGCTCAACAACGCGGCACCGGCGTCGCCTGCTTCGGCGGTCCAGTTTTCCAGCATTTGCGCCCCGATCGCGCGCAGCCCTGTCATCAGCTCTTCGGACGGTTCGACGACGATGATGCCGTTTTCGGCCAGAACCGCAGTCTGCGCTTCGGTTTCGGCGCGGCTCATTTCCCAACCGCGGGCTTCCGCAGCGGCAGCCGCTTCTAGAACGGCAGTCTGGGTGGCGTCGTCCAGACGGCGGAACGAACGGGTGTTCACCACCACGACGTTTTTGGGGATCCAGGCCTGAATGTCGGTGTAGTGGGTCAGGAAGTCCCAAGCCTTGGAGTTCACGCCGGTCGAGGGGGAGGTGATCATCGCCTCAACGCGTCCGGTGGAGAAGGCCTGCGGAATATCCGGATTTTCGACCTGCGTCGGCGCGGCACCCGCGAGGTTGGCGAATTCTTCGAGGGTCGCGTTATAGGTGCGGAATTTCAGCCCTGCGAGGTCTTCGACGGAGTTGATCTCGTTGTTGGTATAAAGACCCTGCGGCGGCCATGGCACCGAATAGAGTACCATCATGCCCTGCTCATCCAGCAACTCGGAAATAACGTCTTTCTGGGCGGCCCAGAGCTTTTCCGCGTCCTCGTAGTTGGTGGCAAGGAACGGCAGCGAATCCGCGCCAAAGGCGGGGTCTTCATTGGCCAGAAGCGACAGGAAAAACTCGCCAATCGGCACCTGACCGCTGCGCACCGCTCTGCTGATCTCGGGGTGCTTAAAGAGAGACGCCGCCGAATGGACGTTGATCTCGAGGCCGCCATCGGTGGCGGCAGCTACGTCACTGGCAAATTCGGTGATGTTGACTGTGTGGAAGGTCGCGTCCGGGTACGGCGTTGGCATGTCCCAGGTTTCAGCCTGAGCGCCAATCGCCAGACCCGCTAGAGCGGCAGCCGTGCCGCCAAGAATTCGTGAAATGAGCATCGTGCTCTCCCTGCTTTTGTTTGATGAAAGCAGGCTTGCATTACGTTTATATTTCGTCAACGTTTTATAATTGTTGGTCGTGGGTTCGCGTTGTGCCTGTTGATATGGTGAGGAAATATTGACATCATATGCGGAAATTATCGGCGATATGTGTATGAAGAGAGCTAGAAATGACTAAAAAAACCACCGCTGACCGCCGAATCGTCTCGTCGCGCCATCTGGCCGAAGGCGACGGCTGGGAACTGTCAGAGCTCGAGTTTGGTCTGATCGTCGGGTTCAACGCCTTCTCGCGATGGGTAACGCGCTGCATGGCCGCTGCAGGTCACCCCGACCTCAGCCCGCTCGAAATCCTGATCCTGCATAACGTCAACCATCGCGACAGGGACAAGCGGCTCTCCGACATCAGCTTTCTGCTCAACATCGAAGACAGCCATACGGTGAACTACGCCCTACGCAAAATGCTCAAGGCCGGGCTGCTGATTTCGGAGAAACGGGGCAAGGAAGTATTCTATCGCACGTCGGCGGAGGGGATCGAACTGTGCGATGCCTACCGCGATGTGCGGCGGCAATGTCTCCTGGACGGGCTGCCACCCACGGATATGAGCGGCGTTGAACTGCGCGAACTGGCCCGCATGCTGCGCGCCCTCTCCGGCCACTACGACCAAGCCAGCCGCGCCGCCGCGTCGCTGTAAACCCGATCACCACGACAATCGGGTGACCGAAAGTTTCGTCGCGCCAGACGGGCCGCTTTGGGTCGGCTCGATGACGGCCGAGATTACAATGCGCGCAGGACGGGAGGAGCCGTGGCCCGTTTCGCCCCAGATGGGAACGCGCCAGGCCCTATTGGCCTGCCGATGCGACAGCCCACGAGTTGCACCTTTGGCGTGCCGAAGCCGACTTTCGCGCCCTCGATCAGCGCTGCAATGCGCGCATCACCGGACCAACTATTCGTGAGCCGCGCAGTATCCACCGTCTGGAACGCTCACGTCAGGCATCGCTTCAAACAACGATCGTCATAATGCGCCGAGGCTTGGGCTTTCGCTGTGCACGATCTCACGGGGCGAATTGGCAAAGACGCCCGGCCTTAGCCAAGTCGTCACGGTGCGGGTCAGGCTTGGATCTCCATCCATCATCAGATCGCCGTTCTTGATGGCATCGCGGTAGGTCCGGTCGCCCATCCAGATGTCCGACAAGGTCTGGACCGTGCAATTGAAATAGACGTCGATATCCTTGCCCGGATCCTTGATGCAAACCTCTGACTTTTCCGGGCTGACGACCAACCACCAGTCACGTTGCTCCTCCAGATCCGAGAAACGGAACTTGATGATCGTTTCCTGACCCTTGATCTTTTCGCGGTCAATACTGCGCTCAAGGTAGAGCATCAGGAACTCGACATCGAAATCCTGGTCCAGGATCGTGTTCTTGGCCCAGATGATCCCCCATTCGCCAAGTGCAAACAGAACCGGCAACAGCGATTCACACGCCTCGGTCGGAAAATATTCGAAGCCTTTCTGACCGGGGATGCGCCGGCGGATCACCATGTTCTGCTCTTCGAGTTGCTTCAGCCGCTTGGTCAGAAGGGCCGGTGAAATATCTCCCAGCCCGCGTTGCAGCGTGCTGAACCGTCGCCCGCCCATCAGGAGTTCGCGCAGGATCAGAATGGTCCAGCGTTCGCCAAGGATCTCGGCGGCTTTCGCGATCGGGCAGAACTGATTGTAATTCATAAGCGCTCCTCCTCGTCACCCTGGCTGTGATGAACTTCACATATTGTAGCAGATTCCTTCGTTTTTTGTAGCGGGTTGCTTCTGGCGGTGAAGTATTTCGCCCGCCCTAGCTCCTCTATTCCTTTGGTCATCGGCGAACGGACACCCCGTCGCCAGGAAAAACCGAAGAGAAAAACAATGTTTAGCAAAGCAATATCAGGGTTCCGACAGGCCGGTTCGCTCATGCGGACCAAACTCCAGGACCTTCTCGAAATCCGCCGTGAGAGGCAGGCCATCGCCAATCTCACACCGCGCCAACTGTCCGACATCGGCATCCGTCCGGCGCAGACAGGATACGCAGCCACGCGATCAATCTGGGATGCACGCGCGATCTGGCGCGGCTGAAACCACACCGAATTCGCTGATTCCCTAAGCGACCTTTACCGGAGAAACGAAAATGACTTTTCAAAACGAATTCACCACACGGGATGGCGATATCCTGCCGGCCTCGCCGCTCGTCGAATTCTGGAACGACACGCTGGCCCCCAAATTCGTCAAGTATCGCCACGTGCTCGAAGGCGGGTTGTCGCGCCACAGCGAGACAGTGATGCCGATGCTTGAGATCGCGCGCGGCGACCACGTTCTGGATGTCGGATGCGGCTTTGGCGACACCGCCATCGCGATTGCCAATCGCGTCGGGCCAGAAGGCAGAGTGGTAGGCGTCGACTGTTGCGATGCCTTCCTCGATATCGCCCGCAACCGGCCGGAACGCAGGTTCGCGCCTAATGTCCGGTTCCAAACCGGCGATGCCGAGCGGGGCTTGGGCGATGCCCGGTACGACTTCGTCTTTTCGCGCTTTGGCACGATGTTCTTTTCAAACCCGGTTGCCGGATTGCGCAGCATGCGTAGCTCTCTCAAGCCCGGCGGCCGAATGGCGCACATCGTCTGGCGCGAGCGTGAGGATAATCCCTGGCTGATCGCGGCCCGCGATATCGTGCGCCGGTATCTGCCCGCACCGGGTGCCGATGCTCGTACCTGTGGCCCCGGCCCGTTCTCGATGGCGGATGAAGACACGACCCGCGCACAAATGGTGGCCGCCGGTTTCACTGACATCGCGTTCCAGCGCATCGACGCCAAGGTGCAGGTCGGCCGCGATATCGAGGACGCCGTGTGCTTCCAGCTCGCGGTCGGTCCGGCAGGCGAAACCTACCGCGAGGCTGGTGCCGAGGGAATCGCGCGCCGCGCCGAGATTGTGGTCGCTCTGTCGGAGCTGTTCGAAGACGTGAAGGCGCGTGAAGGCGGACTCTGGATGGACAGCTCGTCGTGGCTGATCACCGCCCGCGCACCACGTTGACCTGAAACAAAAAAGAAAGAGACCGCAATGTTTTTTACCCCATTCCGCCGCTCGCGGCGCGAACCCGCCGGCACGTCTGACGTGCCCGGTGACGGGATGCACCAACCGGCCGACACGCGCCGGCGGTTGCACCCGATCCACCTGCTGTTTCCCCGCTGGGGCCAGCAACCAAACCCCGGATCGCCCACCAGCGTTTCCACCAAATCAAACTCAACCAACCAATCCAAAGGACCAACTAAAATGACGACTGTATCCACTACCCCCGCCAACAATGGCGTCAATACCGAAGCCCTCATCGGCGCGCGCGGCGCGTTTGCCGAAGCCCCTGTCGCGGCGCAGTTCACCTTCAAGAGCACCTGCGACTGGATCGAGGGCACCTACAACCGCAATACGATCAGCGGCTATTTCGGTCTCGGCCAGGAGCATGAGCGCAAGCGCACGTTCTCGATCGAATCCGATCATCCGGAAGTCTTTGCCGCGGCAGACCGCGCTCCGACCCCGACCGAGATCGTTCTGTCGGCTCTGGCCAGTTGCCTGACCGGCGGCGTAGCGGCGGTTGCCCAGCATCGCGGCATCCAGCTGCACTCGGTGCGCGCCACCGTCGAGGGCGACATTGATGTCCAAGGCATCCTTGGCATGGATCCCGAAATCCGCAACGGCTTCTCGGCGATCCGCGTGTCTTTCGAGATCGACGCTGACGCAAGCGACGAAGACATCCGCGCGCTGGTTGCCCAGTCGCAGAAGCGCTCGGCCGTGTTCGACATCGTGACCAACCCGACCAACGTCGCCGTCACCGTTTCGTAACACTCACCTCGTCATCGGCCGTGCCTGCGGTGCGGCCGATGGCCAGCCAACCCTCTACCGAAACGAACATTGATAGAATTCACCCGCTGTTCACTGCACCGCCACAACAGGCCCCACCCCAAATTTTCGGCGCAATGCCGTCCAGCTACCCCGCGTAAACCGCCATCCGCAAACAAAGGAACCACCCCATGCAAAGCATCCACACAATCATCATCGGCGCCGGTCAGGCCGGTCTCGCGATGAGCTATTGCCTGCAACAACGCGGGGTGCCGCATGTGGTTCTCGAACGTGGCCAGGTCGCCAATTCCTGGGCGAGTGAACGCTGGGACAGCCTGCGGCTCCTAACCCCTAACTGGCAGAGCAGGCTGCCCGGCTGCGCCTATGCCGGATCCAACCCGGACGGTTTCATGGACATGGCTGGCGTCGTCCGCTTCCTTGGTGGATACGCGGCCGCAATCGCTGCCCCGGTCGAGGAACAAACCACCGTCACGTCGGTTTCCCGCCTGGGTGACGGATACCGGGTGATGACTGACAAGGGCATCTGGGCCTGCCGCAATCTGGTTCTGGCAAGCGGCGCCTGCAACCGCGCGCATATTCCCGCCTGCGGCGCAGCTGTTCCCGACCACATCGACCAATTGAGCCCTCTGGACTATCGCAACCCGTCCCAACTGCGCGCCGGCGGTGTTCTCGTGGTCGGTGCTTCCGCTACCGGTGTCCAACTTGCGTCCGAAATCCGGGCCGCCGGACACCCGGTGACTCTCGCCGCAGGTCAGCACATCCGCATGCCGCGGCATTACCGCGGTCGCGACATCCAATGGTGGATGGACCGGTCCGGACTGCTCGCGACCACGACCGGCGAGATCGACGATCTGGCCCGCGCCCGCGCCGTGCCGTCGCTGCAACTCGTCGGCGATCGCGATGCTCAGTTCCTCGACCTCAACGCGCTCCAGCGAGCGGGCGTCGAGGTGGTCGGCCGCCTTGCGGACATACGTGACGGTGAGGCGCTGTTCTCCGGCGGTTTGGCCAATGCATCAACGCTGTCCGATCTGAAAATGAACCGGGCCTTGGAGGCGTTCGACATCTGGGCGGACCAGGCGGGAACCGACGGCCTGGCTCCGCCCGAGCGGTTCCCCGCGACCGAGGTCCCCGCCAGCCCGACGCTCCGGCTTGACCTCGCGAGACGGCAAATCTCGACCGTCATCTGGGCAACCGGGTTCCGGCCGGACTTCAGTTGGCTTCACCTGCCCGTGTTCGACCTCAAGGGGCGGCTTGCCCATCGCGACGGCCGCGTTGCGCCGGGCCTCTACGTGCTGGGCCTTCCGTTCCTGCGCACCCGTAAGTCATCGCTGATCGACGGCGTGGGCGCCGATGCCGCCGCGCTTGCCGATCACCTCGTCCAATCCACCGGCCGCCAAGCGGCATGAACCGAAAGAACAACAACATGACCCAACATTTTACCACTTCCCCTCAGAACACGGATCGCGACGCGCACATTCGTGACGCGCAGACTGCGGTGATCGCGCGCATGAAATCGGATCCGGGCAAGGCCCGTAGCACGATTAAAACCAACGGCCACATCGGCGAAGGCCTGGCCTGCCATGTCACGCAGGGCCGTTTCGAAATGATGCTCGATATGGGCCGCGCGATGGGCGGCGAATGCGCCGGTCTTTCACCGGGGTTCCATGGCCGCGCCGCCATTGCTGCCTGCGTCGCGATGGCCGTCAAAATGCTCGCCGCGCGGGAGTCCATCCGTTTCGAAGCTGTCGATGTCTCGGTCGAAATGGATTTCGACGATGCCGCGCTGTTCGGCCTCGGCTCGGGGCATGCCGCGCCGCTGGATACCCGCATTGCCATCGACGTCACGACCGATGCCGCTGACAGCACAGTGCGAGGCATCGTCGATCAGGCGCTGGCATGGGACATCTGGTATCTCGCGCTGCGCGACCCGCAACAGGTTTCAACCCGTCTGTCTGTCCATGAACCCGGCCGTGTGCCGGGCGGACAGGGCACCCAACATGGAAAGAACACCCAATGACCCATAATCCCACCTTTTGCGAAGGCGGATGCGCCTGTGGCGCGGTGCGCTACCGCGTGACGTCCAAACCATTGATTGTGCACGCCTGCCACTGCCTCAATTGTCAGAGGCAAACCGGCAGTGCCCACGCCATCAACGCGCTCCTCGAAACCGATCGCGTCATTCTCCTGTCCGGCGAGATCGAGCAATTTCTGGCCGACACGCCCAGCGGTCGTGGTCAGCGCATCGCGCGCTGCGCGTCGTGCAAGGTCGCGCTGTGGAGCAACTACCTGATCAACAACCAGGGCGAACACCAGCTTTTCTTGCGGGTGGGCACGCTGGACGATCCGTCGCTTATGCCGCCCGATGTGCACATTCACACCGCCACCAAGCTGCCGTGGTACATCATCCCGGACGAAACGCCCGCAGTCGCGGTGTTTTACGACCAGAAGACAACCTGGTCGCAGAACAGTCTACACAGGCTGAAAACACTCTGTGAAAAGACGGGTGCACCCTACAAGTGACACCGCTGATCTCCCGGCAACCGCCGATCCGGCACCTGCCAGAAAAGGAGCTGCCCATGTGGCCCGACACCCGTCTTCGCGACCTGTTTTCCATCGACCACCCTATCATCCAGGCGCCAATGGCCAGCGCCAGTGGTCTTGACATGGCGCTTGCCGTCAGCGCGGCAGGCGGGCTCGGATCCCTGGCCTGCGCGGCGCTGGATCCAGACCGCCTGCACGGCGTTCTGGCGACCGCGCGAGAGAAAACCGCCAAATCGCTGAACGTGAACTTCTTCGCCCACGCCGCGCCGGAGGAAGATCCCGCGCGCGACGCCGCGTGGCTTGGAAAGCTGTCGGCCTATTACGCAGAGCTCGGGCTCGACGCCCCGGATGCTCTGACCGTCGGCCCCCTCCGGCCGTTTGACGCGGCGCGCTGCGCGGTCATCGAGGCCTTCGCGCCAGCCGTTGTCAGCTTTCACTTCGGCCTGCCCGAACCCGCGCTTGTTGCTCGGGTCAAAGCTGCAGGCTGCAAGGTTATCTCTTCGGCCACAACGGTGAAAGAGGCGCGATGGCTGGCTGCGAATGGATGCGACGCGATCATTGCCCAAGGTTTTGAGGCGGGAGGCCACCGCGGCATGTTCCTGACCGAAAACCTCGGCAGCCAGACCGGAACAATGGCGCTGGTGCCGCAGATTGCCGACGCGGTCGATCTGCCGATCATCGCTGCGGGAGGGGTCGCAGATGCGCGCGGCATTGTCGCCGCCTTCGCGTTGGGGGCGAGTGCGGTCCAGATCGGAACAGCGTACCTGTTCACCGAAGAGGCGACCATCCCCCCGCTCTACCGGCAAGCGCTGGCCGATGCCGCCAATGGCGAAACCACAGTCTGCAATGTGTTTTCCGGGCGACCGACCCGCGTGCTCGCCAACCGTATGGCGCGCGATCTCGGACCGGTCTCGCAGGATGCACCGGCTTTCCCCAAGGGATTTTCTGCAACAGATCCGCTCCGCGCCACGGCCGAGAGTTTGTGGAAACGGGATTTCAGCGCCCACTACTGTGGACAAGCCGCCGCGCTCGGGCGCGAGACGACAGCGTTCTCCTTGACCCACGACCTGGCTCAAGGTGCTCTGCGGCTCTTGGACCCGCACGCAGTCAAGTAGGTGTGGACATGTTCCGTGTCGGCGCTCACTGTGACCAACAGGCAGGACGTCGTGAGTGCCAAGAAGCGCAAGACTCCTGATCAACTCGGGTTGATCATTTCCCGCCACAGAGACGCGGGCAAAATGAATGCACCCCTATATTGTGCGCAATGGCTCTTTGCAGACTATGGAGGGTCGCTCTATTGCTGTCGCGCAACGTCGACCAAGCAGCCATTTGTGACTGCTGCAGAAGGACCCAGTCGTTAAAGGCTGCCGGCCGAACGGATCGGTCGATACAGCGACCGTCATCGCCGACCTCTCCGCGCGCCAGCCCAGGGCTTTAGTCGCCCTACCGCCATCGCCCATGTTCCAATCGCCACAGCGCACATCAAGGTCTTCGACACTGTCCCCATCGTGCCTTCGATCAGGATCGCGTGCACCACGCTCCCGACCACAACGATGGAGGCTGCCATGGTGTGTCCAAGTCGCCAGACTTGCGGTCGAAGATGGAGCTTTTGCCTGAGGCCGGCGAGGAGCGCAGCTGCCATCAGTGCCCACATCGCCACGACGCCAAAGGAGGAGAACGCGGTTGGCGCGGTGAAGGTTAATGCATCGACCATGTCGGGCGGGCTCGTGATCCACAGGCCGACGACATGCACGGCAATGGCGAGCACCAGCGCAACGCCGGTCCAGCGATGGATCCGTCGCCCGGCCTGCATCGGCACCCCGGGCAGCAGCCTGGCGACCAACAGAGGCTGCATCAGCAAAAGGGCCAGCCCGACCACACCGGCAAATCCTGCGCCCACGTAGACAGGGGAGCGATACGCAAGGTACTCGCTCCCTGCAGCAACGATTAGGGATGTGCCGATGACGCCCACAATCGAAGACCAGATCAGGATCGCGCGAAGGACGGCCAAGGTCAGGCCGGTTGCAGCACGAAATGCGCGGATAGGCTGGTCTCACGGGCACTCGCCATGACCGGGCGCAGAAAGACCGTCTCGAAGTCACCGCTGTCGTAGGCAAGGTGGCCATGCGGTTGCCCGAAGGTCGGCACGATCTGCGGCATCTCGAGTTGGAACACGCCGTCAGCGTTTGTCAGGGTCGCACCGTGGCTTCGTGTGTCGCGCTCGCGGCCCTCTGTGGTGTGGGCCCAGATCTGGATGCGAATACCGGCCAGCGGTGCGCCGTCGCCCGCGCGGCGGACGGTGCCAGACATCATGAAACCGCCGCCACCGATCCGTTCCACGATGGGCGCGCCGGGCCGGTAGTTGTTCGACCCGCCGCGCATCGTTGTGGTCGCAGCGAGGCCCTGCGCACGAACAGGCGATATCAAACTTGACCCGGCGGTCACCAGTGCTGCCGTTCCCGTTGCCATGAACGTTCTGCGAGGTATCGCAATTCGAGACATTGGCAGGCCTTCCTTTGTCAGAGCTTGTCCTTGCACATGAGTTTAGCGCAAATTTTGGGTCAGAAGGGGCCTGCGTCCATTGCCGCACAGATTTGTGATCAGTTCGTCGGTCACACCCCGTGACACCCCATGGCGGGGTGGAGCATCAGATCGATACAAGCGTGTTTGTGCACTTGCCGCCGCCGATGTCGGGCCTACGCTGCCGTTCGCGGTCTTGCCAGCGAGTGTCGGCTTCTGCAGGGGCAAATGATCGAGGCCAGGTCAGTTTTCGGTTTTAGGTTGCTCGTGCAAATCCTTTCACATGATCCAATCTTCCTGGGTCAATTGGCCCAGGGCGGCACAGCGAGAACCAGATGGGTAATCGTTGCATCGAGCGCGTAGAATCCCCAATGCAGTCCGTAGGCCCAGCGGAATCCGTGCCGATTACGCAGGTAGAGATAGGGTACGATCAGCCCGAACAGAGTCGCGGCGACAGTGAAGCGGGCGACGTAAAGTGGGGTGAACCCGTCCAGCGCCAGCGTCAGGTGAAAGCCACCGAACAGGATTGCCATGAGGATAGAGATTGTCCGTATTTGCAGCCCGACGACATCTGCCCGACGTACCATCACGGCGACGAGCGTCTGCTGAAAGAGGATATCGACCGATTTTGGCAGATAATACCACGCCGAGGCGAACATAAACTCCGGCGGGTTCGGCGGTGCGCGATAAACGGACACGTCCGGCAGCAACGGCAGCGCGAAAGTGACGAAGGTAGCGTAGGCCAAGAGTAGTGGAGCCAGAGCAATGGCGTGACCGACGATCACCTGCAACGATATCTTGCCCTTCAATGTCCTGCGAAAAAGCCAGAATGCTAGTGTTGTCCAACCTAAATAGAAAACGGCGAAAACGATCGGCGCGTCATCATAGCCGCTTTCAACTTCGAGCACCTCGACCAGCGCATAATAGCCCCAGCTGGAAACGGTCCAAAGTAGCCCAACAAGAGCAAAGATCGGAGCCATCTGCATAAGTCGTGCAGCGGTAGGCCTGGTGGGAGCTGCCACGTTCGGTGTGTTAGTGTCGATTGTCGAAATTTGTATGGTCACGGGAAAGCAACCTTGTCAGGACTTGCACATTCCACATAATTAGCATACGAACTGTTCGCATGCAAACCGACTCGTTCAAGCTACATTACTTGCTTCATTCCGCCACCCTGCTGGAGGATCATCTGCGCATGCGACTTGCGGCCCTGTCCATTCACCCCAGACAGGCGCGTGTTATTGATGCGCTGTCACGGATGGAGCCAGCATCGCAGGTCCAGCTTGCCCGGGCATTCGGAACAAAGCCCGCCAGCATGAGCACGATGACCACCCGATTGATTGATGCCGGGTACATAACGCGCGAGATCGATCCCGAGGAGGCCCGCGCCCACATGCTGCGCCTTACCGAGCGCGGTCGCAACTTGTTGTCGGACATCCATGCCGCCTGGCGCGAAATCGACCGTCTGATCGAAGATCGGATCGGAGCGGACAGCGCCACCCAACTCGCCAACCTGACCCGCAATCTGCGCGACACCCTAGGCGGGCGCGTTCCGGGTGTAGAACCCGCCAACACCGCGACAAAGGAGCTCAGTCAGGGCTGACGCAACACGCAGAGCGACCGGCCCTGCCTACTGCACCAATGACCAACCCCGACAGGAGAGATGTCATGATCCCGAAAGCCACCCTCTTATGCGCGTCACTGGCCGCTCTGCCCGGCAATGTCAAAGCGGACACGAATGGCGACTGGCTGCATGACCTCAATCACTTTTTCGAAGTTGCCGACGTGCGCGCCGGTCCTGAGGTTGTCGATTGCACCCTCTCCGAAGGGGCCGAGGCGGAATGTTTCCGGATCACCGTCGCTGCCAATCCATTGACATATACTCCCGGTCCGTGGTGTCCGACGCATATCAGTGACGACTCCGAGGCGGGCGGTATCTGGTTTCTTGATGGAGAGACCGTGGACGTCGATGGCGATTTCATATCACGACTGTCGGAGATTTACGGCGACACGAACTGGCAACTCTACGATCCCGACACCGGCGACATCCGCTACACCGGCACACTTCAGGAATGCGAGGCCGCCGCGCGGCCAGATGTGGACCCTGACTACCAGAATTACTGCGTGCAGTGCTTGCCGCAAACGCTGCCAGAGGAGGCGGTCGTGACCTATGTGATCCCGCTCGAACCTGTCGCGGCGTCCCTGACGACACCCACGAACATGAGCGGCTCCGGCGTGGCCTATAATGGCGTGCGCCTCGATGGCCCGGCCCCGGTCGATGCAATCCTCGGGGCCTACACCATTGCGCCCTTCGACGATTGCGGCGGGCATGTGAACCCCTTCGTGGGATATCACTATCACGCGGTAACCGATTGTCTGGACGAAGCCCCCGGCGTGGCAGAAGCCGACAATCACGGCGCACCCATCGGCGTTGCTATGGACGGGTTTCTGATCTTGCCACATTTGATGGCCGATGGCGCAGCGCCGGAAAACCTTGACCAGTGCAACGGGCACGCAGGTGAGGACGGTAACTATCACTACCATGCAGGCGAGGCTGGTTCGAACGCGATCCTCGGCTGTTTGACAGCACAAACCGGCTGCACCCTCGACGATCCGGACGGCACCTGCGACGCCTCGGTGCGTCGGCCACGCCCATGAAA
The DNA here is from genome assembly GCF_039539485.1 of Celeribacter arenosi. Classification (NCBI taxonomy): domain Bacteria; kingdom Pseudomonadati; phylum Pseudomonadota; class Alphaproteobacteria; order Rhodobacterales; family Roseobacteraceae; genus Celeribacter; species Celeribacter arenosi. Next base: position 290,617 of record NZ_BAABDF010000007.1, on the reverse strand, counting down.
TCCATTCCGATACCGTCATTCTGGAAAGGTACTTGCAATGAAAACCTCACCGCACACCGCGCTGCTACTCGCCCTTGCCGCGACAGCCGGCCATGCCCAGGATTTGACCTATCCGGTGGTCGACACGATGCAAGACACCTGTTTCGACCTCGTGGGCGAGGACATCGACTGTCCTATCGAAGGAGAGGCACTTTTTGGTCAGGATGCCCAATACTCAGGCCTTCCGGCCTCCTACTCTGACAACGGGGATGGAACGGTTCTCGATAATAACACCGGCCTCGTCTGGCAGCAGACGCCACAAGATGACCGGCTTCAGTATCTCGATGGCATCGCCTATTGCGGCACATTGGAACTGGGTGGGCGTTCAGATTGGCGCGTACCCTCGATCAAGGAACTCTATTCTCTTGCCGACAACCGAGGCGAATTGCTGACCCCCGAGGAAGGTGAACCGACCCCCTATATCGACACGTCAGTCTTCGATTTCGAATATCCAAAGGGGCAAATGGCCTTTGCTGGCCAATACTGGAGTTCCACTCTTTACGTGAAGGGCCCGGTCCAGAACGGGCGCAATCAGGCTGCCTTCGGGTTCAACTTTGCCGATGGGCATATAAAGGCCTATGGCACTGGCCTTGATTTCTACACCGGCGCTGCTGCGACTGGTGGATTGACCGGGGAAAACGGACAGACGCCGGGCAACTATGTGCGCTGTGTCAGCGGCGAGGAAAATCTTTATGGGGTCAACGCCTTTGTCGACAATGGCGACGGCACGGTCACCGACAATGCCAGCGGCCTGATGTGGCAGCAATCTGATGACAACATCCGTCGCGAATGGGCCGAGGCGCTGGCCTATTGCGAAGCGCTGGAGCTTGCAGACCATGACGACTGGACCCTGCCCAATTCCAAGGAACTGCAAAGCATCGTGGACTATGACCGCACCGGTTTTCCGGCGATCGATGAGGCCTACTTAGCGATCACGGACGATTCCGAAACGCTGGATTTCTGGACCAGCACGACCTTTGGTGACTGGAAAAACTACGCCAACGTCATCACCTTTGGCCGCGCGCTCAGCAAAGCGGGCGACCAGACCGAATACACCGACTGGCACGGTGCGGGGGCGCAGCGCTCCTCGATCAAGACGATCATTGGCCAGGAGATGACCGATGACACGACCTGTTCGATCAACGCTTGCGACTACAACCGCTCCGACAACCTCGTGCGCTGCGTGCGCTAACACCCCATAGGCGGGCCGATGAATGGCCCGCCGTTTCATTTGCAAAAGGACATCCCATGACACGTCTCATCGCGGCACTGATGCTGTCGGCCGTCCCGACAATCGGTCAGGCAGAACAATACGCTACCGACATTTGGGCGGACAACTGGTTCGAAATGCGCGTGAATGGCGTGCAGGTCGCACAAGACAGCGTGCCGATCACGACTGAGCGTTCCTTCAACGCAGAGAGCTTTACCTTCGAGGCGGAGCGCCCTTTCGTCATCGGCCTGGTCGCGCGCGACTTCATCCAGAACGACACCGGCCTTGAATACATTGGAACCAGGCGTCAGCAGATGGGCGATGGCGGTGTCATTTTGCAGATCATGGATGCAGCGGGCGCAACTGTCGCCGTCAGCGATGCAAGCTGGCAATGCCTAGTGATCCATAAGGCGCCACTGGACAAGTCCTGCGAAAATGAAGCCGATCCAGTCGCGGGCGAAGGTGCCTGCGCTTTTGATATCTCAGACGAACCGGATGGGTGGGACACAGCCGGTTTCGATGCCTCCGACTGGTCGCAGGCCGATGTCTACACCGCCGCGCAGGTCGACCCGAAGATGGGCTATGACGATATCGACTGGACCGATGAAGCAGAGTTTATCTGGGGACCGGATCTTGAACAAAGCAACACCGTCCTCTGCCGCCTGACCGTCGACTGAGACCCCGAGATTTCCCCCCGACCGAAACAAAAGGGCATATTCCAATGCTTAGACTCGCAACATCCGCAGCACTTCTTTTGACAGCTTCCGTGGCCCATGCAGAGACCGTTGAAATCTACGTGGTTGATCTGCTCGACAACACGCAGAACGGCTACTGTATCGACATCTCTGGTGGACAGGGCGCTCAGGCCGACCCGTCTGACGGCCTTCAGGGCCATACATGTTACAGTCCTTCGGGCGAAATTTTTGTCGACCAGGGTTTCGACTCGGACCGCTTCGCCGAAGGGGTGCTTTACATGCCCGAGTTCGATGTCTGCGCCGAAGTGGCTGGAATGGATGCTGGTTCGGCGGTTGAACTTGCCGAATGCGACGGCAGTGCCGAACAAACCTTTGCCTTTTCGGGCGCCGGCACGATCACGCCCGCCAGCGCCGCCGACATGTGCCTGACTTTGGGCGACGACACACGGACAGGCCGCAGCGACACCAATCAAATCAAGGCCCTGTCGCTTGAGGTTTGCAGCGAAGACCGCGCCGCCTTCCAAACGTGGAGCAACCGGACTGCCGACAACTGATAGCAATTAGGTAGAGCCAAGAAGCCGACAACATCCGGGATTTCGACCGTGAACAAAGCAATTCGGTTTTGTGTCGCCTGACTGTCGAATGCCCCATCCAAGAAAGGCCATAACCATGATCCGTCCACTCATTCTTGCCCCGTTCCTTTGCATTCTCGCCATGCCTGTCTTGGCCCACGAGGATCACTGCAGTGCTGTAAAGTCATCGGTCGAAGACGCGGGGTTCTCGGATAGTGTGACCGTCAACTGCTCTGACACGCACGCCATACTCACATCCGACACATATCCCGATCACGAGATGATGACCGGCATTATTGGCACTAACGAGCAGGTGCCCGTACCCGCCGAGTATGGCGCGCCGATTTTGCTGGCCCCCGAGTACAACGGAACTCCTTTAACGCGGGACGCGGCCTTGGGCGTCGCCGTTAACGGGGTGCCGATCTATGACTACACAGGCGGGGGCGAGATGACCGAGGCCGATCTGGCCCATCATCAAGCCCAACATGACACGCTGCAAACGGGCCAGCTGGACGTCTGCGGTGGACATGCCGGACGGGGCGACGACTATCACTACCATGTCACCCCGACGTGTATGATCGCACAGATGAACAACGCAGGGCCCGATGCAATCATTGGCTGGGCCTTCGACGGATTTCCGATCTTCGGTGACACCAACCCCGACGGGTCAACTATCGCCGAAGGTGCCTTGGATGTGTGCAACGGGCAAACCGATGATACCTTCGGATACCGTTACCACACATCGCAGGATGCCCCCTACATCGTGCAATGTTTGATGGGTGTCGTTGAAGATTTTGATCAATTGCCCCGGGTCCGACCGCTGACCGCCGTGGGTGGTGGCGGCGCTGAACCGGGGCGCCCGCCGCAGGGTGGCGTCGAAAACCTCGTATTGACGCAGAATACCGACGGAAGCCGCAGCATGGACTACAGCTATAAGGGTCAGGACTATTACATCCGTTATGCGCCCTCCGGTACGGAGAACTGCTACAACTACACAACCAGCACGGTCACCAATGGCGGCAAAGTGATGCAAGGGGAGTTCTGCAGATGACTTCCGCCTTTGGCCGCATGTTTGCGTCGTGCGTGGCGTGCCTTGCGATCGCTGTCCCTGTGGCAGCGCAGGACGCGTTTGTCCTGTCCAGTCCCGCAATCACGGATGGCGGCAATCTGCCGCCCGCTCTGAAGTGCACGCGCGACGGTGGTGATGGTCTGTCACCGCCACTTGATTGGGGACATGTGCCGGAAGGGACCGAAAGCCTCGCCCTTATCATGCATCATTATCCCAAAGACACTGTCGAGGGCGTTGATCCACCCAGTCAGTACTGGTTGCTCTGGAATATTCCTGCGCAGACGACGACCATCCCACAAGGAAACCCGGCATCGATCGGCGATGAAGGGTCGGACAAGGACGGCGGACGCACCGGCTATACGCCGCCTTGCTCTCCGCCGGGAGCGCGCCATGAATACACGATCACCCTTTATGCCCTCAATCACCGTGCGGACGCCTTGCCGACAGAGGACAGCGTCGACGTCAATTGGGTAGCCATGACGGATGCTATTGCCGACAAGGTCATAGGGTCTACGTCAATCTCATTCTGGAACTGACTAAACGGTCACAGTGGCCTCTCTTTTATCCGATAGAGCCGACATTCAAGAAACGCGCGGCGGCAGGCCGCTTCGCACAAATGGGCATGCACAACTGCCAACGCGATCAAGGTTTGCAGTGTCATGTCGCGCCCTTGCAGGAATTGTTGCACAAATGGGTTGATGGGATTCACTGTATGACTCCGGCGTGATAGCTGCAGGAAATGAGCAGTTGGGCCCCTACGAAGGGCAAGACCAAGAATTGGTCGTCTTACAATGACAGCTTGTAGCGTCGCGGATCACTGTCGATTTGGTTTGATCCGGATTTGGCAGTGGATACTGCCGCCACCCGGTAAGCGCGGTAGGCAACGTAGCTTCAGCGATGCTGCGATCCAAGCTTGTCTGACCTTGAAGGTGCTGTTTGGACTTCCACCGCGACAGACCAGAGTTTTGTAGAAAGCCTGTAAAAGTTGGTCGGACTGGGCTGGGGCGCGCCTGGTTTCAGCACCTTAAACACTGAACGTGACCCTGCCTTATCGCGGTTTTACGGGGCCACTGAACCTCCTCATCGATAGCACAGGCATCAAAGCCGAATGTGAAGGCGAGCGGAATGCGCGCAAGCATGGCGGCTCAAAACGTCACATCCGCTGACCGGCAGGGCATTGCAAAGCAATGTCCCGAGAGGTTGCCGCCATAGGTGCCTATGCGGTGATCCCGCCACGCAAGAATGCAAAGCCTTGGTAGCCGACGAGCGCCGGAGCAATTGCCCGCAACGAAGCGGTCAGTGCCCAACGATAATTGGGCCGCACCCTGTGGCGCCGCTGGAGCGGATATCACCGCAGAAGCCGCGTCGAAACGAAGATGCATTGCGTCAACTTGCTAGGTTAAAGTCTCATGGCGAAGGGCTTCGAAAGGCATCGCGGAGATCCAAATCCGCATCGCCATCCTGAACCGCTACACCGCTCTGAGCATACCCGTCGCGGTGCCCGTAGGCTAAATCCGTCTGCGGAAAGGGGTAGCCTGCCCTTCATCGGATTTGTGCAACAAAGCCGGTGTCCAAGCAGCACGTGGTTTGTAATTCTTAAGCCATTGCGACAAGTCTTGCTCGGATAGTGCTGGCGCAAACAAATATCCTTGAAACACACTGCACCCTAGGTGTTTTAAGACTTTAGCTTGCGCCTCGGTCTCGACACCTTCGGCCGTCATTTCAATGTTCAGCGAGTTTCCCATTTCGCAGATTGCCTTAACCAAAGGGTTTGCACTCGAATCTTCATGAGCGATTGATGACACAAGCTGTCTATCAATCTTAATTCTGTCCGGGCGCAGCCGGAGAAGCGTCGTAATTGAGGCGCGCCCACTACCAAAGTCATCTAATTCGATTTCAATGTCTTGGTCTCTTAGTTTGTCAAGAATCCAACTAAAGCTGTCGGCGTCTTGATCGTAGTCGATGGTCTCCAAAAGCTCAAAAGCCAATCGGCATGGCCAAGGCCTTAGATCCTCGACCTGGTTCAACAACGATTTTGCCTTAAGGCGGCGATAGCTTAGGTTCACGGAAAGCTTTGGAATCTGTATCCCTTGCAATTTCAGGCGCTGTACCGTTTCCAAACTCGTGCGGAGGATGATGTCGTCAATATCTCCAAGTCGACCAAGTTCCTCCGCTACAGGCAAAAAGACGTCAGGGGGCACCAAACCCATTGTCGGGTGTTGCCAGCGGGCAAGCGCCTCCACTCCGACGAGTGATTGATCTTCAGCAGAAACCTGTGGCTGGAAGTGTGGGAAAATCTGATCATCGGCAAATGCTCTAAGCAATTCGTCTGCCATACATTTTTTTTCTTCTGCGACGGCACGAAGTTCCGGCGTAAAAAGGGTGCATCGATTTCGGCCTGACGATTTCGCATCATAGAGCGCGATGTCAGCATTCTCCATGAGGTCACCGATACCAATATTTTTGGCAAGTGCGATGCCGATGCTCGCCCCAAATCGTAATTCCTGCCCATTGAAATCGACCGATTCCTGGCACGCTTTGATAATGCGATCTGCGATGATTTCCGCGGCGCTTTGGGCGTTTTTGAACGTCGCAGCGATAACGAACTCATCACCTCCTACGCGTGCGATGTATTCATTCGATCGTACACTGTCTCGTAGTATTTGAGAGACAACGCAGAGAACGTGATCACCGGCGGCATGTCCGAAAACGTCGTTTATCGCTTTAAAGCGATCAAGATCTACGTGGATCAGCACAACTTCGAAGCCCGGAGCAACTCGTTGTTCCCAATCCTCCAAGAGCATATCCAACCCGCGCCGATTCCCTAGGCCCGTTAAACCATCTGTCAGTGACGCAGCTTCAGCGTCTTGCATTGCTTTGATCAATGCCAGCGCCTGTCGCTCCATTTCACTCGCCTGACGTTCCAAGGCGCGCTTTTGTCTGTGGAGTTCCGTTACATCGGTTCGGAAACCGACCGTATCGCCCTGCTCGGTTCGAACCTCATGAATTTGAAGGAATCTGTCGCCCACAACAGACTGTTCCATCGGGCCGCTTGGGTTTTTATGCCGTTCAAGCCGTTCCTGCAGCCATGCTTCTTCTTGACCCACGGCTTCTGGATATTGACCATTGTCGAGTCCAAATTGGATAATATCCTCGAAGGCGGCACCTTCAAATATTGCAGGCGCTGATGCCGCATAAACCTCTTTATACTTCTTGTTACAGGTCACCAATCGATCTTCCGCGTCGTACATCACGAACGCTTCCGGAAGAGCTTCGATAGCGCCCCACAGCCTTTGCTGAGCCTTTTTTGCTTTTGTTTCTGAGTCTTGTAACGTCTGCGCGATTTTTCGGCGCTCCGTGATGTCCTGAAACGCCCCAATTAGACCGGTGTTGATTCCGTTTTCGAATATCGGGCGACCAGCCGCACGAACCCAGATATCGTTACCAAGTGCTGTTGTCAGTGGAAGCTCAAGGTCCCAACCCAACCCATCCGACATCGCCTTTTCTATGCTGCTTTCGATTGCCGCTCTTGCCTCAGGTCCATAGAACTGGAGCGCCTCGTCAAGGTTTGGTTCATAGTCGAGTGGTAATTCGTGAATTCGCTTGGTCTCGTCTGTCCATCTGAGAGACGGGGGGTCCAATTTCAGCTCCCAGCCCCCAATTCCTGTCAACTCCTTGACCTGCTCTAGCAAGATTGCAGTCTTGGAAAGCTCTTCGGATTTACGGCTTTCCTTCAGCCTTAGCCTGTTCATCTCGTTTTGGGTTTTAACTGACGCAATCAGACCTTCAGCCACTTTGGCAAGTCCACGCAGTTGCTCAAGCTGTTCATCGCTTATCTGATGAGGCTTTTTATCAATGACGCAAAGCGTACCTAGATTGTGTTCCCCATCAATTGAAATTGGGACCCCAGCATAGAAAACAACATGCGGTTCACCAATAACCAACGGGTTCGCAGCGAACCGTTCGTCATGTCGGGCATCTCTAACAATCATCGGCTCCTTGCCCATGATTGTATGTCCGCAAAAGGCATCCTGCCGCGGGGCGCGCGTAGCATCGAGGCCAACACTCGCTTTGAACCATTGCTCATCCTCGCCGACGATCGAGATCAACGCAATCGGGCATCCGAGTAGTTGCGCCGCGAGATCTGTGATGGCGTCGAACTCGGCCGAGTGCCCCGAGTGCATCAGGCCTATGTCATCTAGCAGCTGTAGCCGCGAGGCTTCGTCATCAAGTACAGGATATTTCACACAACACACCTCCGAAGCCGAGTGTGAAGACACCTGCGACTTTGGCGATCATCATCGACAAGCGTTTAAGTATGGTTAATTTTGCGTAGCACCTTCAATCTGTACTGCGGTCATTTAACCTTCTCAAAATGCTTTGCTTTCGACGAATTTTAAGCCTTGCCCAAATTTCGTAGCAAACTTTCCGTCATGCCGAGCCCAGACATTGGTGCGCGCTGCATCATCCGGCAGTTTGGGCTCCTTGCGGCCGTTCTCCGCTTTGCAGCATATTTGTCGGTGGCCTCCCACTTGCAGTCATCTTCCGCATTCGGCCCGAACCGGACCTTGGCAAATTCCGCAGCTAGCGACAGGAAGAGCCCAAAGTATCAGGTGCTGAAATCTGCACTGATGTCTGTAATATCGGTCATTCCAGACCTTCAAACCGAACTGCACACGGATTGCACGACCGTACTGTGGAATTTGCTGAGTATCCCTTCACAAACACCGCATCGGAACGCGGTAAGCGCATAACAAAGAAGTGGATCTTGCATTCCACGCCGCCGATCACGCCGAGGGTCTCGCCCAAATCAACTTGCGCATGACCCGGCCGATGCGGCGAAGGTACAATCATTTCTTTAGTGCGCCGCTTTTGTTCGCGAACGTAATAGGTCAATGTGGTTAAGCTACCTGTGTACGGTTCTTCTGCCCCTTAATCGTGACCCGCACGATCCAGCGTCGCGCTCCCGAAAGGTCGACCACTAGGTAGAGCCCACCCCCGTCGCCATGGCGACCCGGCCCCAGATTCTCGACGAGCTTCTTTGTTAGCTTCCCGCTCAGCGCCGCCATGTTTCGTACCCGCAACCGAACGCAGACCGAAAACCCCGGCAAAATGCGACCAAACCGACAGTTGCGGCGAACCCAAGGAAGCAAAAGAAAAAGGCCGCCAAAGGCGACCCATTCAAACCGACCAAAAACGTATGGTGGCGGAGACGAAGTCCGACCTATTACTTTTATAACCACTTGTTTTACTTATACTTAAATAAAGCCGTAAAAATCTATACCACATATTGTACCACAGCTCGCACTGCGCGAAACGTTTGGCCAGAGGCGGCGCCATTCCATCGCGCCAAAATGAAAGACGTTATTGTTTGCACATTCCTATGGCCGAAAGCGGACCTTCACCAAACTTTTGTACCATGCGAAGATGCGATGAGCCCATTGGGCAAGTGCAGGTGAGCGTGCCCGTTGCAGGTCGAGCGAGACCAGAGTTGAAGAACGAGGTCGGAATGGATTCGCCTTTTTGAAGGCCCATCCGCTGCTTTCCTTCGAACACCGTATTCACGAACGGCTTCATATCTCGACTCGTCAGTACGCACGGATTGTCCGTGAATGGGTGACATCCAATGGCTTGGAGGCCAGCGCCTACGGCACGCACTCGATGCGGCGCACCAAGGTGACGCAAATCTACAAGAAGACGGGCAAACTGCGGGCAGTCCAACTGCTCTTAGTTCATACCAAGATGGACAGCGCTGTCAGATACCTTGGTGTTGAGCTTCAAGATGCGCTGGCAATCGCAGAAGCTATCGAAATATAAATGTTTGGGCCGTCTTCACGGACGGCCCCTAGCGGACATTGAACGAACCATGCTTTGCTGCGCCGCAGCTACCCCGAAGCAGACATTCAAACATTCGAGCCGCGATTTAATGCGGTCGATTTCCGCTATGCGGGACTTTGCCGCCGTTGGCGCTGTGCAGGCTTCAAGTTAAACTTAGACAACATTGAATTGGGAGATCGCAGTGTCAGCGCAGCTTGGCCGCATCATAATCTACACCAAAAAAGTTGAGGAAGTTGCGGACTTTTACTGCAAGCATTTTGGCTTCGACATGTTGCGGCTCG
>NZ_BAABDF010000007.1:32874-280852 GCF_039539485.1 Celeribacter arenosi | reverse complement strand
CCCGATGCCGACCGGTCGAAAGGACGGCCAAACGCTTGTTAAGCTGGTTTTCGACGTTAAGGATGTCGTAGCATTTTGCCGAGACTCCGAAAAGCGTGGATTGAAGTTCGGCTCTATTCATCGTGCCGACGGCTACTGCTTCACCAACGCGAAAGACCCCGCCAAGAACTCCATTTCCGTTTCAAGCCGGGCTTTTGTTCGTCAGTAACTCTGGGCTCCTTGCTGCCGTTAGCCGCGTTGCCGCATCATAGCGGTTTGACTGGTTGCCGGTTGTCACTCACGGCCCAAAGCAGACATTCGACCACTGCAAAACCCAATAGGCCACTTTGCTGAAAGCTGCCGTTCGAGCAGAGTGCAACACTTTGAGTTTGGACGCCGTCTACCGGTATTCTGAAATGCCACGTAGCGACCCGTTGAAGCGGTTGTTGGTGCATTGTTCAACACAAGATGAGCGCGAGAAGGGTCATCCGCGAGGTACGGCAACCGATCCAATTCTGTCGCTTTCAAGAACAGCTGTGGCGTATTATCTCTAGCTAAACGTCGTGCTCAAGTAAGAAGCAGAGTTTAACCCAATCGCAAACAAAAAGAGAGCCGGCGGAAATCTTCGCATATAGCTCACGAAACCACCGGCTCTAAATGTTCGCCAAGCTTAAATTTCGACGACGACCTTGCCGATCGCTTGGCCACTGGTCAGGCGGTCATAGGCGGCGTCAACGGCGGTGAGGTCAAAGCTGTGTTCATCCAGAAGCGGTTTCATAGCCCCTGCATCTACGATCTTCGCGAGTTCGGCCAAGATTGCCCCGTGCTCTTCGCGTTTGTGATTGTGCAACATCGGTAGCAACATAAAGATGATGTGCAGCGACAGGCCTTTGAAGTGCGCAGGTGACAGATCAATTTCCAGTAGACCGACTGTTGAGGCGATGTTCCCGTTCAGGGCGGCAGCCTCGAACGAGTTTGTCATGTTGGCACCGCCGACAGTATCAAAAATGACGTCGAAACCCGCGCCATCGGTGTATTTGGCCACGTAATCCGCGATCTTTTCGACTGCAAAGTCGATTGGCGTCGCACCATAGCTCTTGATCACTTCAATCTGCTTCTCACCGGTTCCGGTTCCATAAACGTCTGCGCCAAAGTGCTTTGACAGTTGGACCGCCAGGTGGCCCACTCCGCCAGCGCCACCCTGAACGAGAACCTTTTGGCCTGCCGTGACGCCAGCGCGTTGCAAACCTTCATAGGCCGTGATGCCAACCAATGGGATGGCCGCAGCTTCGCGCATCGAGATGGACTTTGGCTTGTGTGCAATCAGTTTGGCGTCGGCCAGCATGTATTCCGCCAAAGCCCCTTGCAGATCAGCCAGACCACCGGCGCAGCCGTAAACTTCGTCGCCCACCGCGAAACCGGTCACACCTTCACCGACTGCATCGACTACACCTGCAAAATCCATGCCGAGAACGGCAGGCAACGCAGGCGATAGCGGCAGGTCAGTGCCCATCGTGCGGATCATGGTGTCAACAGTATTTACGCTACTTGCGGCAACGCGGACCACGACATGGCCGGGAGTCGCGCTGGGCTTTGGCAGGTCCGCTGGCTCGAATTTAGCATTCTCGCCGTAGGCTGTGATTGTTGTGGCTTTCATTGGGGCAACTCCTGAATGTGTTTGATAGCCATCACTTAAACTATCCATAAATCAGGTAAATTGGCCCACTTATAAGTTCAGTATTCCGATTGCGAATATAATGCAGATTCGATCCCATGGCGCGGGACTGGCACTGCCCCTACCCCCAAGCCGCCGAGCGAAAAGCGCACCAAACTGTCTCAAACTGTCTCATGTTGAGACAGTTCTGGCCAAAGCAATCGCCCCGCCCATCTTCTTTATTGCCGAAAAGACAGCGCGGTCGCAGCGTTTATCCAGAAGCCAAGCAGCAGAGCCGCTGCAGTTACGGGAGGAACACATGGCACCTACACGCGATCAACAACATTGGATGTATCGCAACATGGTCACGAGCAGAAAGTTCGAAGAGACCATTGCGAAAATCTACTTCGAAGGAAAAACACCTGTCTTCAGCATGGCGGATGGCCCAATCCCGGGCGAGATGCACCTGAGCGATGGGCAAGAACCAGTAGCTGTGGGAGTCTGCGCGCACCTTGAAGCTGACGACATTGTAACGGCAACCCACCGCCCACACCATCAAGCCATCGCTAAGGGCGTCGATCTGGACAAAATGGCCGCCGAGATTTTCGGCAAGAAAACTGGTCTGTCCGGCGGTCGAGGCGGGCATATGCACTTGTTTGATGCAGACGTAAATTTCGCCTGCTCGGGCATTATTGCACAGGGCATGGGGCCTGCGGTCGGCGCGGCCCTTAGCCGGAAGATGCAGAGCAAGCCGGGCGTCGCCGTTGCGTTCGTCGGTGAGGGCGCGGTGAACCAAGGCGGGTGGCACGAAGCCATGAACTTGGCCGCAACTTGGAAGCTCCCGTTTGTCTGCATTATTGAAGACAACGATTGGGGAATCTCGGTCGCCAAGGGCGATTCTACAGCCATCGCCAACAACGCAGATCGAGCGGCGGCCTACGGTATTCCGGGCAAACGCGTTGCCGACAACGATCCATACGCGATCTTTGAGGCGGCTGGCGAGGCCATTGCGCGGGCGCGCGCAGGCGACGGCCCGTCCTTGATCGAGATCGAGACCTACCGTTTGGCGGGGCACTTTATGGGGGACGCCGAGGGATACCGCCCGAAGGGTGAAAAAGATGCGCTGTTCGCCAAGGATCCAATCCCGAAAATGCGTGACCGGATGTTGGCTGACGGAATGGCCACTGCCGATGAACTTGATGCGATCGAGGCAGAGTCCGCCGCCCGTGTTGAAAAAGCCATCACATTTGCCCGCAAAAGTGCGGATCCAGCGCCCGAAGACGCGCTAACCGCTGTGTTTGCCTGAGGAAAGGAAAAAATCATGACCAAATCGAATGAAAGAAAACTCACGATTGCCCGCGCAATGGCCGAGGCAGTGCAACAGGAAATGCAAAAGGATCCGACCGTCTTCGTGATGGGCGAGGACATCGGAGCCCTCGGCGGCGTTTACGGCAACACCCGCGGGTTGCTCGAAGAATTCGGGCCGGAACGTATCCGCGACACGCCGATTTCCGAGACCGCCTTTATCGGGGCCGCTGTTGGCGCCGCGATGGACGGTATGCGGCCCGTGGCGGAGCTGATGTTCGTCGACTTTTTCGGTGTCTGCTTTGACGCGATCTATAATCTGATGGCCAAGAACACCTACTTTTCCGGCGGAAATTCAAAGGTGCCGATGGTGCTGATGACCTCGACAGGGGGTGGGTATTCCGACGGCGGCCAACATTCGCAATGCCTTTACGGAACCTTCGCGCATCTGCCCGGGATGAAGGTGGTCTGCCCATCCAACGCTTACGATGCCAAAGGCCTTATGACCGCCGCCATGCGCGACGACAGCCCCGTCGTCTACATGTATCACAAAAGCCTGCAAGGCATGGGGTGGCTGGCGACTGAGCCAGGCGCGACGGTCCATGTGCCAGAAGAAAGCTACACGCTTGAAATCGGCAAGGCGAAAGTTGCGCGTCAGGGCGACGACGTCACCATCGTCTCTATGGGGCTTGGCGTTCACAATGCATTAAAAGCCGCCGCGCAGCTAGAAACGCAGGGCGTGAGCGCTGAGGTTATCGACCTGGTCAGCCTTGTGCCATTGGATCGCGACACGATCCGCGCTTCTGTCGCCAAAACCGGACGGCTGATCGTCGTCGACGAGGATTACATGTCCTACGGCGTCTCGGGAGAGATCATTGCGAGCGTAACGGAACACGACATTTCGGCCCTGAAAGCCGCGCCAAAACGGGTGGCCTATCCGGATGTGCCGATCCCGTTCGCGCGGGTGATGGAGCAGTTCTGTCTGCCAAACCCCGAAAAGATCGTTGCGGCCTTTGATAGCATGAAAGCCGCCTGACCACACACCCTCAGGGGCTGCGCAGATGTGTGCGGCCCCAGCCAGCAGAAGGAAACGACATGTCAACGAACATCACCATCCCCACCGACCTCTGGGACGAAGACGAAGAGACCGTAATCACCACTTGGCTGGTCAGCGACGGCGCCAAAGTTGAAGAAGGCGCACTGATTGCCGAGATCATGACCGCGAAGGTGCAGTATGAAATCAACGCACCTGCCTCCGGCACCGTGACAATCACCGAAGAGGCCGATGCCGTTGTGCCCAAGGGTGCGGTTATCGGAACAATCGAATGAGTAACAGTGTGCGCACAGTTCCACTAAAAGGGGTGCGCGGCATGATTGCCGACGCGATGGTCAAAAGCCTCGCGACGGCGGCGCAGCTCACGCATCATGGTAGCGCGGATGCAACGGCGCTGATGGCTGAAAAAGCACGTCTGGCAGAGAATGGAACCAAAGCCTCGGTCGAGGATCTTCTCATGCTGGCTGTGGTTCGGGCGCTTAAGAAACACCCGAATGCGAACGGCCGTGTTGAGGGCAAAGAGGTCAAGCTGCACGATGCCATTGATTTGTCCGTCGCCATCGCCCTGCCGGGAAATCTGCTGGTCGCACCAGCATTGTTCGGCGTAGGGGAGATGGACGTCAGTGCATTGCGGACCGCGCGTCAGGACTTGGCAGCAAGGGCTAAGGCCAACAAGCTGACGGTGACAGAAATGACGGGCGGGACATTCACCATCTCGAACCTCGGCCTTACGCGGGTCGAACATTTCACCCCGATCCTGAATGCTGGACAGATTTGTATCCTTGGCGTTGGCCGGATGACGGATCGCGCGGTGCGCACGGCGGATGGCGGGATTGAACTGCGCCCCTTTGTAGGCCTGTCTCTGACATTCGATCACCGCGCCTTTGACGGCGCACCTGCGGGTGACCTGCTGACCACGATTTGCGACGAAATCGAGGGGATGGCGGTATGAGCAGCGCCTTTCAAAGCGTAAGAACCGCAGCTGACGGGCTGAGATATGAGGACGCTTTGTTCATGGCTGGCGGTCCGCGTGTCGGACTATGGTCTGCGACCCAGCGGTCATTGGTCTGTCCGCGCGCCTTTGGCGCTAAAGTGGGCTACGGCGAAGGGGCCGCCCTTTCCGCCGACAGCGGCTGGCCGGTTTTTCAGCGCCCGACAGGTGGTGGCGTCGTGCCGCAAGGGCCGATGGTCGCCAATCTTGCGCTCGCGTTTGATGCCCCGCGCGGCTTCATGATCGAAGATGGCTACCGGCTTTTGGTTATGGTCATCAAGGCAGCCTTGGGTCCCCATGGAAATGCTCTCGGCGTCAGCGACACACCAGACAGCTTTTGTGACGGTGCTTGGAACCTGACCGCGGGCGGGCGCAAACTGGTCGGGACAGCCCAGCGTTGGCGACCAACCAATGACGGCCGCGCGCGGGTTCTGGCCCATGCCATGATCCTGATCCGCGATGGAATCGCCCCTGCGACTCAGGCTGTTTCAACATTCCACAATGCCATCGGCCTCGCGCCGGTTCGTGCGGATGCGCATACGAGTCTGGAACAGGCTTTCAGCCTACGATCCTTGCCTATTGACGCCATGCATCGCGCAAGCGTGGAGGCATTGGCCGATCTTCAAACATTTAAAGACATCAACTCTGGGAGGAAAATATGTCTAACGAAACCATCCACGTCCATCTTGAGGTCACAGTACCAGACGCAAACCGAGCAGGCTTTCATGGCCTGATGTCTGAACTTGTTGGCCGAGCAAGCAAGGAAGACGGCACGCTTGTTTATGAATGGTATGAGGTCGGTGACACCGGCACATGGCACATCCTCGAACGCTACAGTGATGCGGAGAACGGCGACCTTCACGTCAAGGGCTTCGCCGAGAACTACGCGGGCCGCTTCTTTGACTTGGTCGATAGTTGCAAAGGCATCGTCTCTGACAATGCCACACCATACATAAAGAGCGTGCTCGAAGGTATTTCGCCGCTCTACATCACGCAGAAAGGCGGACTAAACCGCTTCTAACGCTACTTGCCGTGTTCAAGCACGTTCAAATCGGGCGCGCGATGCCAAAGGCCTTCATCTTTCTATGGATCGTCGCCCGCCCGATGCCTAATGTTCGGGCGGCTTTCGAGACGTTCCAGCGGGCGCCGTTCAGGGCGTCGAGTAGCGTTTGTTCCTCGTTATATGGTGAGGGACGCATCGCGATACAGGGTGTCGAAACAGGCGACGAAGTTGCTAGCGCAAGGTCAAGGCGCGTTATTTGCGTGCCATCGCCTTGGATCAATGCCTGCCGCAGCACGCTTTGCAGTTCCCGCACGTTCCCCGGCCAGCCGTAGTTGCTGATCTCGTCCGTGGCATCCTGTGTCAGCGTAACCTGTTTGCCCGCAAGCCTCTGCGCCATGCATTTAGCCAGTGGTCTCGCGTCGCGGTGACGTAGTGGCGGCAGAATGAAAGCAGCGCCAGACAGCATGTAATAGAGGTCATCCCGAAAGGTCCTTTCCTCGACCACATCTTTCAATGGGCGACGGCACGTCGTGACGATAACCATGTTAGCGTCGAATGTAGAATGGGCCTTTCCAGTTTCATCCAGAATATTACGCAACGCCGCCTGCGCGAAGGGGGGCATCTCGTCCACATTGTCAAATACCAGAGCGGTCTTTTGCGGCATTGCGCCATCCAGCGCTACGGCAATACGTGCTTGTTCGATCAAGGATCGGACGTAGTCACGGTTTTCGTCAGAGGCGTCCAAGGCAGCGCAATCAACGGTCACAGTGTTGAACGCATTACCCAGCAACGCCGTAATCAATGCGCTTTTGCCGGTTCCAGTTTCTCCCTCAATCAAAATCGGAAGGCCATGATCCAATGTGGCCTTTGCCCGGTCGCAAATTTCGCGCAGTGCGGGGCTACCGATTGCAAAGTCCTTCAAGGTTGGCTGCTGCCTTTGATGCCGGACCGGCATGGTAACTGGCCGCCAACCGACGACAGCACGATTGTCTTGCAGGGGCGCCCGTGACCAGAGGTCTAGCATAGGCCCCTGATCCCTGCGCACGCTGAGGACCCGTCCCGGAACGTGATCTATGTTCGGCATCTCGGCGCCAAACGCGTCTTCAAACGAGAGACCGGTCAAGTGTGCGTGCGTCTCGTATCCAGCCAAGCTATGTGCTTGGGACGTCGCGCCGAGGATGATCCCGTTTTCATCTACGGCGATCAACTCAGCCCCTTTGATCAGATCGCGCCGACCGTGTGCCGCGACAGAGACAATGCATTGATCTGTGAATTTCTTTTCGAACAACGTTTGCTGAATGCGGCTCGCTGCGGCCCTGAGGAGTTGCTGTGCGAACAAGAAATCCGTTGGGTTGCCGGTGTCGATCGAGGACAGATTAGCGACGCCGATGATCTCATTGGCCGCGTCGCGCAAAGGGACCGAGCAACAGGCGAAGGGTTTCAGCTGGGAGTAGAAGTGATCTTTGCCACGAACGGTGAAGTCCCGACCTTCTGCCAGGGCCATAGAGACACCGTTGGTCCCTGCAATTCGTTCATCCCAAACCGACCCAAGCGCAATCCCGTTCCAATCCTCGCCCGCGTCTTTACTTTCGAGACGGACCAAAATACCGTCTCGGTCGGTGACAATTAGACAGTTCCCAGCGTTCGCCGCGAGAGTTGCAAGTTGGCGAAAGATGCCTTGCTTACCGCCTGTGCGGTCAATCATTGCTTCTTGGCGGGGCGCAACCTCGGACGACTGCAGGCGCAAGATAGGTTGGGCAGCATTGCGTTTAAGGTTGTAGACACGTTCGCATCGCGCCCAAGACGCTGCAATCGCCGGAACCGCGTTTGTTTTTGTCATGTAATCGGCCATCAAAATCCCCTCCCAAAGATTTCGTTCCGCGATGTTTGCCGAGGCTATATCAATCTTAAGTGCGAGTCTTGCTCGATAAAAAGTGAACTGAATCGGCACGTGGAGGGGCGGATTTCGCCGCCCATCCCGTTATTCACTGCGCAACCTAGAACGGCGCGAAACCATCGCCCTTGGTTGTCGGTACGGACCATCGCGCGCGAGGATCAAGTTTGGTTTCACTCCCGCCAAAACGAGGCACCTGACCATCATCGCCATACAGCCAAAGGACGAAATTCGAGCGCTCGCCTTCGGTGATCGGCATGGATTCATGTGCCACGCTGCCGTGGTGGATCAATGCTGTGCCAGGGGCGAACGTCAGCTCGCTGACCTGACGGGTATCGCGATCAACGAACCGCACTCCGGAGCCGGAAAAATCTTCACCGGGCAGGTTGAGGTTGATGTTCAACGTCACCGAGGAGGCGTCCGTGTGGGCGCGCAGGGAGGTATCAGCATTCGCCTGCCACTGGATCGAAAACCCGAACGTTTGCGTGTCGTACCCAACGATATCGGGGAAAAGCAGGCG
Organism: Celeribacter arenosi; assembly: GCF_039539485.1. Taxonomy (NCBI): domain Bacteria; kingdom Pseudomonadati; phylum Pseudomonadota; class Alphaproteobacteria; order Rhodobacterales; family Roseobacteraceae; genus Celeribacter; species Celeribacter arenosi. The sequence goes on along the minus strand of NZ_BAABDF010000007.1, from coordinate 272,452 downwards.
CGAAATCGGGCGCATGTAGGCATCCATCAAACCACGATAGAAGGTCTGGAAATTCGGCGCACCGAGGTGCCCTTCGGAACGTTCATCAAGCATAGCCCCGCCACGGTTCAGCGAAATTCCATAGGGCGGGCGCAGCGGAATATCAGCGTCTGCCACGCCTTCAAGGTAGTCGCGCAGAACATCCAGGCGATCTGGATCAAAGAATTGGGTTTTGTAGACGCCGGGGAACACTTCTTCCCACAGGTCTTTAACAGCACCTTCTTTGGTGGGGTCTTCCCATGCTTGCTCAACAGCAGCGCGCAATTTTGGGTCGTAAAGGCTGCTGTCGAGAACTGCGGTCTGGCCTGTGCTGTCTTCCCACTCTTTCCAAGCGTCTTTGAACAGGTCCTTGTTTTGGCTCCAGAACTGCTGAACTGAAAATGTGCGTTGCAGCATTTCATCACGGGTGGGACGTTCAATCGCGCGAGCGCGGTCTAGGACATTCGTTTGCATTGTAAATACTCCTGATACGGGGCGCAGGCCCCTTTGTTTGTTGGGTTGGGTTAGCCCAGCTCGGCGATGGCGTCGGTGATGCCTTGCATCACACTCATCACATGGCCGCTGTCCATTGCGGCGGGATGAGGCTGCGTAAAACGCTGGCTGTCGTTGTCGAAATACTTGCCAGTGGCGTTTGCAAAGGATGCTCTCAATGCAGCTTCGCGCAGGATGCTTGCGCCGATGCTCAGATCGTTCCCCGCGATGCCATAGCCCTCTTTCACCATTTTGGAAGCCAACAGCGAACCGGGGTTCACCGCAATAACCGCAGGCCCATCGGGGAGTTCTTTGGCCAACTCTTGTGTCCAGATCGTAATGGCCAATTTGCTTTGGGCGTACGCAGCCGAGTCGCCGACGGGTTTGCGCCCAAGTAATGCCGCAACATCAATTGGTGCTTGTGCGGCGGAAGACAAATTAACGATGCGGCCGTCCTTGGCGATGATCGGCAAGAGGGCGCGGGTCAACACGTAGGGCGCAATGGTGTTGACCATGAACCGCAGATCAAAACCGTCTCTTGTGACCGTATTCGGCGCCTTGAGAACACCGGCGTTGTTTATGACGACATCAAGCTGGTCGTGATTTTTGCGGATGTCTGCCGCAAGCGCTTGGACGTCCGCCATGCGGGACAGATCGGCGGTATAAGTCTTGGTCGTGCCGCCGACCTTCTTTGCCGCCGCCGCTAGTTTTTCCGCACTGCGGCCATGCAGCAATATCGTGTGGCCCTCAGCTGCGAGGTTTTGCGCGGTGAGAAGGCCGATGCCATCGGTGGCCCCTGTAATAAGAATGGTCTTGGTCATGTGATTGTCTTTCGTTCTTTATCCGGGCGTTGGGGCGTTCAGTACCGAACCAGCGTCCGGCTCTCGATGCTTTGGCGCACGGTATGGATGTTTGGATCTTCGACCATGTCCAACGCGCTATGCCCGATAGAGGGGCGACCCTGGTTGTCGTAAATATTGAAATAGGCGACATCGTCCGGCGTCATCTTGGATCTGTAAATCCATCGATGATCAGGGTTCGCCGCCAGGCCCAAGATTTGCCCCTTGCGATCCGGATAAATCAGGTCGAGCAAGATCCAGTCACATTTTTCAACGCTATCCGGCAGGATGAAGCCAAGTGGGGCCGAATTGATAGGCGCACCCACTGGCCGCCAGACGTTGACGAACGCGTAGTGGCCTTTGGCCCATTCCGCCGCTGTTTCTTCGCCCAGAATGTCGATGAGGCGTTGTTTGGCCCCGTGCAGGCTATAGTCACTATGCACGTTGCGTGCGGGTTTTCGAGCGGAATTGGGGTCATCGGAGCGCACGGTATGATCGAAAATGATGACTTCTTTGGCGTCAATTTCGGCGGTCAGAAGCGTGGTCAGTTCGGCTTCATATGTGTGCTGCCAATTCGAGACATCAAAGGCGCGAACCTTCGTCGGAGAGGTCGTAAACCCGACGGAGGATTCTTCGAACGTTGTGCTGGCGCCGACGGCGCGTTCATCAAAGACCTGTACCTGTGTGGGGGCAAGTTCGGGCGATAAGAGGTTGCCAACAATCCCGCCTGCGTCCAACTCAAACGCCTGCCGTTCCGGTTTGTGGACATGGTAATTCACTGTCGCTGTCTGGGTCATGAAAGCCTCCGTTCTTCAGCTTGACACCAGAGATATCAGTATGGAAAAATATAAAAACTTGACAAAATTGATTTCAGTATTTCGAAAAAGGATATAATTTGGACACCCAAAGTCTGCGCCTTTTTGTACTTGCTTGTGAAAAGCTAAATATCAGTGCGGCGGGGCGCGCGCTGGGCATGGCGCCTGCTGTGGCGAGTACGCGCATTGCGAAGTTAGAGCATTTTGTTGGTGCGGAACTTTTGCACCGCTCAACGCGCAAAGTGTCGCTATCGATAGAAGGGCAGGATTTCTTGCCCTACGCCCGCGAGATGATTGCGCAGGAGGAAGCAGCATTGGCGGCGCTTGGAAAAGGGCGCACACAAATCAGTGGCACCTTGCGCTTCGCCGCCCCCAGTTCGTTCGCACAGCTTTATATCGCGCCGCAATTGCCAAAGTTCATTGACCTCTACCCCGACCTCACGCTGGACCTGCACCTCTCCGACACGCAGTTCGACCTGATTGAGGGCAGTTATGACCTTGCCCTGCGTAACTCCGTCCTGGAAGACAGCACACTGACAGCGCGCAAGCTTGCCGACGACCAGCGCATTTTATGCGCTTCTCCGGAATATCTGGACCGACACGGGACCCCCAAGACACCTGACGATCTGCAAACACACCGATTGATTGCTTTCCGCAATTTGGAACAACGCGACCTTGTCTCAACTGATGGGACCTCAGCTGTGTATGACCCCAAACGCGCAGCCCATCGATTACTTTTGAATGATGGCATGACACAAAAGAAATTGACCGTAGAAGGGATGGGGATTTCGATCAATTCCCTCTGGTCTGTCCATAAAGAATTGTCGGACGGATCCCTCATTCGGGTCTTGGATGACTATGAACTGGCCGACACGCCCGCGCTCTGGTTGATTTACCCCAAGAGCAACGTGGTCTCTGCCAAGGTGCGCGTTTTTATGGATTTCCTGATTGAGCAAATCGGCCGTAAAAAGCCGTGGCATGGGGTACCTTGAGGGCTCACCAATAGTGCGGTTATCCTAATTAAAGTACATACGACGCGCCCGAACCCGCCAACACTCAGTAAGAAGGACGCCGAGCATGGAAAGCTTTGCCAACGATCTCAGCCAGATGCAGCGGACTCCTTTACAGGCGGACCATGTAGAAGCATTGCGCAAGGTTGGCACGTCGCGAACCTATGCGGCGGGCGAGACGATCATCCGCCCAGGAGATCCGTTGGATGAACTGCTTTATATCGAAAGTGGCGAGATAGAGGTCGTGCATCCGGTCACGCAGCAGCGCACTATTTCGGCAACGATGGGGCCGTCGCAATTTACGGGGGAAATCGGGACGCTCTCAGGTGCCGCATCGATGATGCAAATGCGGGCGTGTGCCGCCTCAACTGTGATCGTCGTAAGGAACACAGACTTGATCAAGCTAATGTCTCGCATCCCCGAAATGAGCGATATCATTCTGACAGTCTTTGCTGCCAGACGGCGCGGCAACGTCGAACTTGAGCAAACCGAACTTAAACTGATCGGCGCGGATGTTGATAAGAACATCCAGAAGGTCGCCATCTTCGCGCAGCGTAACCGGATCGCCGCGCAGTTAATTGACCTTGAAAGTGCCGAGGCGGACTCGGAACGCGCAAGCTGCGATTTGAAAGGATGCGGACCAGCGGTCATTTTCGGCGGGCAGGTCATTGACGATCCAACCCCGGAAAAACTCGCCCGCATCTTGGGGCTTGAACTGTTAATCGCGAACGACGAGGTCGTGGATGTTTTGATTGTCGGCGGCGGCCCTGCGGGCGTAGCCGCCGGAGTTTATGCGGGGGCCGAAGGATTGTCCGCCGTGGTTGCCGAAGATATCGCAATCGGGGGGCAAGCGGGCACCTCTAGCCGGATCGAGAATTACATGGGCTTTCCTACGGGTATCTCCGGCGGTGATCTGGTGTGGCGTGGCGAGGTGCAGGCGATGAAATTCGGTACCCGCTTCGCCATGCCCTTGCGGATCGAGGCGCTGGCCTGCCGCGATGACCGTTTTTATGCAACCTGTTCAAATGGGCGCGAATTGTGCGCGCGCTCTATCGTCGTGGCCACGGGCGTTCAGTATCGCAAGCTGCCCATCCCACGGCTGGAAGAATTCGAGGGCGCGGGTGTTTATTATGCGGCGACCGAGATGGAATCTCGGTTCTGTCGCAATTCCGAGGCCGTCGTTGTGGGTGGAGGCAATTCGGCGGGGCAAGCGGCCATGTTCCTAAGCCGCGCGGCGGCTCACGTGCATCTGCTGGTGCGTTCTGGTAGTCTGGCTGCGTCGATGTCGAATTATCTGTCGTCGCGCCTTGAGGCCGATCCAAGGATAACTATCCATTATCAAACCGAGATTGCCGAATTGCATGGCGACAGCAGGCTGTCCGCCGTAACCGTAAAAAACAAATCCGAAGGCACGCTGCATCGCTATGAATGCAAGGCGGTTTTCATTATGGCGGGAGCCGCGCCAAACACCGACTGGTTGGCGGGCCATGCCGCTTTGGACGACAAAGGTTTTGTGCTGACCGGACCCGGACATGGGGGCCGCTCGCCGTTCGAAACCTCGACCCACGGAATTTTTGCGGTGGGCGATGTGCGTGCCGGTTCGGTCAAGCGCGTTGCGTCCTCGGTGGGCGAAGGGTCGGTCGTGATGAGCGCCGTTTGGAACCACTTAAACCAATAGAGTAGGATTCACATTATGCCAGAGACCCAAATGCAGGTGGATTTTGAAGACGGCGAGACCGGCGGGCGCTATGTCATCCGCACCAGCGCCGGAGACGCCGAGACAACGTTTTCCAAGACCGGCGACAAAATCATAATTATAGATCACACTGATATGCCCGATGCTTTGCGAGGTCAGGGCTATGGCGCGGTTCTGATCGAACGTATCGTCGCCGATATGCGCGAACAGAGCAAAAAAATCGTGCCGCTTTGCCCGTTCGCCGCGTCACAGTTCAGGAAGCATCCTGATTGGTCTGATGTGCTGAATTAGGCTGACGAGCTTTGGCGCGACCAATTTCATGCGCGATTGCGACTGTGAGATTGCAGAAATTCCAGCCAGTCCTATTGCCAATGCCTGATCCGCATTTTGAGCCTTGTGCGCATGGCTTTCGCCGCAGTTCGCGCATATGCCGGAGCCCTATCGCAGTGCAACGAAGTTGCAGGCAACGCCACGGCTGCATGTTCCGCGCTGCCAGCGCTCAGCGCGCGGAAAGCGACGTCTCAGTTTGGGGTCTCACCTAACGGACCCTCCATCTGTATATGACGAAAGCTGAATCGTGCCTATCAACGCCCGCTTTTGACGACCCGTCCAGATTTGCTTTCACCCGCAGCGAACGACCACATTCCGCCCATCCCGCGCATCCTCCACCAAACAACCCTGGGCTTTTTTCCTCAATTGCGACCGCACAAAAATGATGGTCCCCCCTCCGGCCGATAGGCAGGTCGCTAGAATTTTGAGATACCCCCCCCTGCCCTTCGCGCTTAGGCGGCGCGCTGTGATTTCGCTGGTATGGTAGGATGTATATATGGCGCATTTTTTGCGCAGTGGCGGGGGCTGGTTCTATGGCGCAGTTTTCGGGCTTTCGGGTTCCCCCTCGGCTCGATTATTGCGCCGGCCTGCCCCAAATCCGTGCCATGTCATGCCCCAAAATCATGCCGGGGTTTTGTTTTTGAACTCCAGTGTTGCCGGTCTTCCGTCGACACCGAGATGCGTCAGGGCCCAATGCGCCGCCTGGCCCACACCTTTAGGCCCTAGGCAGGCGCCCCGCGTTTTGACCACGAAGCCCGCCTCTTCGAGCTCGCGATAGTAGCGGCTGACAGTATTGCGCGAGCATCCTAGCCTCTCGGCGGCCAAGCGTTGTGAGAGGAACAGCCGCCCGTTGTTGTGGCCGTTTTAAACGCGGATCAGCTCCCAGTGCAGACCTCGCGCCCCGAGCCCAAGACGCCGGTAGGCGGGTCGTCCAAAAATCCAAGTATCGAGTTTGATAAAGCTCGCGGCATTTCCGCGCTTGTCACGCTTTGCCATGCGCCTAGCCCTCCGAACGAGGCGACACCCGCCGCGCATTGGCCCAGGCGTTCAGATCCGCGCCGTGGTAGACGATCTTGCGCCCCAACCGGAAGTAGGCCGGAGACCGACCATGGTGACGCAACTGTGCCTGGCGGGCTTTGCTTCCCAAAAGCGCCAGGATTTCCGGATCTTCGGGCAAATAGGCCCGCGCTTCATCAAAAAGATTGTTCATTGGATTGCCTCAAGTTTCGAACTCAGGCTTCCAATTATCTTCAGATCTTTTGGGTTGGGAACAGAGTTATCCGATGCCTCGAGCGGCTCGCAGATTTCCCAAAACCGCTTAAGGGGTTTTCTGGAACAGTGCGTAGTACTGCGATTTGTAGGGCTCCGTGGAACGGATGTCGTCGGACAAATAGGCCTCCATCTGGCCCTTACCCTGCCGCCAAAGATCGGGGTCATTCGCGACAGCGTTCTCAAAGGCCTGAGCCACGATACGCTCTTCGGTCATTTTCGGGAACAGATCCGCCAAGGCCTCAATCTCGGACCAGAAAGCCGCCACGCGCGCTGCACGCTTGTTATTGGAGGCTTGGCCTGAGGCAGCGCCGCGCTTGCGTTTGGCCTCCTTCATCGCGACCACCTCATATTCCAACGGCTTGCGGTCAAAGGCGGCGGCGCTCATACCCGCCATGAAGCTGATTTCAGAGGCCTCTTTCAATAACCGATCCGCCTCATCTGGGATCAGCGCCCCGTGCGCCGCATTGCGCCCCGCGCGCTGGCGCACGTACGTGAACCAATCATAGCCTAGGACAACATTGATGGCATGCCAAAGCGGGGTCGACGGCTCGACCTGCCCCAAACTGATCAGCCCCCCAGACTATAGGTCCCATTGCGCCAGGGATACTTGTTCAGCCATGCTTCGGCCCGCGCCCTCTGGGCCGCTGTGACCACGGGATGATAGGCGGGGGGCAAGCCATCACCGGTATAGCCCGGCTCAAAACGTAGCATCCTTCCGAATATGAAGCCGATCTCGCGCCGCGCCCTCATCAGCAGGTTTTGGTAGAAATCGAGATCGATGGTGACGTATCGCTGCCGCCGTGGCGACCAAAAGACGATGGTTGTCTGTTCGTCCATGAAGTCGATGCCTTGCTCCCTCAGATACGCGCGAGCAGCGCCCTCTGCATCAGCAAAAAAGGTCGTCTCATCAGTCGGGCGTTCACTTGTGATCTCGCCCAAAGAAACCCGCAACCAATAGAGCTCTTTCGCAGCCGCCGCCTGCTCCGACGTTGCGGCATGCTCGGGCCGAATGAAGTCCTCATAGGTATCCGTTCCGTCCCCATAGGTGCGCGTGGGCACGAGCGCGGCCAACGTGTGTCGGCGGGCCTCTTTGTCACTCAGAGACGTTGTCACAAGGCTTAATAATTCTTCTTTCACAACGCTATATAGCTCGCCCTGCCAAAGCTTTGGTTCGTCTGACGCGCCCGTCATGTTCCTACCCCCGTGTCCAAGATGCCGCCCGTCACAAAGGCCGACCACTGCTCCATCAACTCCCGCCGCCGCTCGAGCAGATCCGAGCGCGCATAGGCCCGCTCCACGTCCGAGCCGACTTTATGCGCGAGGCTCATCTCCGCTACCTCGCGCGGCGCATTTGCCACTTCGCCGGCCCAGTCCCGGAAAGTCGATCGAAAGCCGTGCACCGTCGCATCCTCGACACCCATCCGGCGCAGCAGCATCAGCATCGCCATGTTCGACAGCGGCTTGTGCCGTTTCTGCCCCTCAAACACCACCTCGGAGCGCAGATCTCGCAAGGGCTCGATCAGGGCCCGCATCGCCTCCGTCAGCGGCACGCGGTGGTCTTCTCCCATTTTCATGCGCGCCGCGGGGCAAGTCCACAGCCGCGCCTCACCGTCAATCTCGTCCCACCGCATGCCGAGCACCTCGCCCGTCCGCGCGCCACTCAGGCAAGTGAACATGAGCGCTTTCGCCGCCATGCCACTTTGCTCTCCCAGACGCGCGTAAAATTCCGGCACATCGCGCCATACCATCGCGGTATGGTGGCGCGGTTTCTTGGCAACTTTTGGCAGAACGCCGCCGTCGCGGGTGGCCGTGACAGGGTTTTCCCCGTCTCGGAATCCACGCGAGCGGGCCACGTCGAGCACGGTCTTGATCCTCTGCGCGAGCCGCCGGGCGGTTTCGTGTTTGGAGGTCCAGATCGGCGCGAGGCACATAAGCACTTCGGGCTGGCCGATGCTATCGACCGGCATCCGCCCGATCTTCGGGAAGGCATAATCGCGCAGCGTGTTGATCCACTGCTGGCCAAGCTTGGCATTCTTCCACGTCGGCATGCGGTCGATATGCACTTGCTGGGAGATCTCTTCAAAGGTCGGGATTTCGCGGGCCGTGTTGAAGCGCGGGTTCAGCCCCTGCTTGGCCATACGGCGATATTCCAGCGCCCGCTCGCGCGCCTGATTGAGCGTGACCGTGTCCGCACCACCCAGACCGAAGTCGGTGCGAAGTGGCGCACCCTTGCGGTTCATCTGACCCTTAACCGTGACCCGCACGATCCAGCGCCGCGCGCCAGAAGGGTCCGCCACTAGGTAGAGCCTATCCCCGTCACCATGGCGACCCGGCCCCAGTTTCTCGACGAGCTTCTTTGTTAGCTTCCCGCTCAGCGCCGCCATGTTTCATACCAGCAACCGAACGCAGACCGGAAACATCGGGCAAAATCCAACCAAACCCGCACTTGCCGCAAACCTAAGAAATAAAATGAAAAAGGCCGCCAAAGGCGACCCATTCAAACCGACCAAAATTGTATGGTGGCGGAGACGAAGGGATTCGAACCCTCGAGACCCTTCCGGGCCTACTCCCTTAGCAGGGGAGCGCCTTCGACCACTCGGCCACGTCTCCGCCGACCCGTTTAGTGGGCAGGCGCGAGCGTGACAAGGTGGAAATGCGGAAATTTTTGGTCAGTGGATTTCATACTCAGGGCAATGGTCGGCGCTGCTTGGGGTCGATGAAACACAAGCTTCGCTGCAATGTCATGAAACCGAGATGTTACTCCCCTACCCCGCAGGAGTGAGGTTCCATGTTCACGGAGTAGCCCGATGACCGAAATTAATCCGATTACCTTCGTTTTGGATTGCCTCTTTGAGCCGTCGCAAAACGGACTACGTGCCAGGCTGAACAAGGTCCTGTGGCGGTAATGCGTCGTTCGCTCAGGTGTTGAACAGGAAGTGCAACACGTCGCCGTCCTGAACAACGTAGCTTTTGCCTTCGGAGCGCATTTTGCCGGCTTCTTTTGCAGGCTGCTCGCCGCCCAAAAAAACGAAGTCGTCATAGGCGATCGTTTCGGCGCGGATGAAGCCCTTTTCGAAGTCACCATGGATGACACCCGCCGCCTGCGGCGCAGCGGTTCCATGTTTGATCGTCCATGCGCGGGCCTCTTTGGGACCGACCGTGAAATAGGTTTCAAGGTGAAGCAACTCGTATCCCGCGCGGATGAGGCGATCCAGACCGGCCTCATCGAGGCCCATTTCGGACAGGAACATTTCCGCTTCTTCTGCATCGAGCTGCGAAATCTCTTCTTCGATCTTTGCGGAAATCACGACTGCGCCGGCACCCTGTTCGGCAGCCATCTTTGCGACAGCTTGCGAATGGGCGTTGCCGTTCGCGGCGTTTTCTTCCTCGACGTTGCAGACGTAAAGGATCGGCTTCTGGGTGAGGAGCTGTAGCATCCGCCACGCTTTGGCGTCCTCGGCATCAACCTGCACAGTGCGCGCGGGTTTGTCCGCCTCGAGCGCGGCCTGAGCCGCGACGAGAAGGCGTTCTTGCTGCGCGGATTCTTTGTCGCCGCCTTTCAGTTTGCGCACGAGGTTGGCGCGGCGCTTTTCGATACTTTCCAGATCGGCCAGCATCAACTCGGTTTCGATGACCTGCGCATCGTCAACCGGATCAACGCGGCCCTCGACATGGGTCACATCCCCGTCCTCGAAACAGCGCACAACATGGGCAATGGCGTCGCATTCGCGGATGTTGGCCAAAAACTGGTTGCCCAGACCTTCGCCCTTCGAGGCGCCTTTGACGAGGCCTGCGATATCGACGAACGTCATGCGTGTCGGAATGATCTGTTTGGATCCCGCGATCGCCGCCAGTTTATCGAGGCGTTCATCAGGGACCGCAACTTCGCCGACGTTCGGCTCAATGGTGCAGAAGGGAAAATTCGCCGCCTGTGCAGCGGCTGTTTTCGTGAGAGCGTTAAAGAGCGTGGATTTGCCCACGTTCGGCAGCCCGACGATGCCCATTTTGAAACCCATAGCGCAGTCCTTTACTGGTGTTGCGCCTCCATAGCCAAGGGCGCAACTCGGCGCAAGCACGGGGACGTCTGTCCAAACTCGCGGTCAAATGGTAATGTGAGTGTAGTTTGCAGGAGCACGGCCATGATACATCCCTATATCCATTTCCAAGGAAATTGCCGCGAAGCGATGGAAGCCTATCAGAGCATCCTAGGCGGAAAGCTCGAATTAATGGGCTATGACCAGATGCCGGATGCGCCGGATGACTTGGCCAAAAGCGATCTTGTGATGCATGCGTGGTTAAATAGTCCCCTCGGCGATTTTGGTGGATCAGATTTCCCACCGGGAGAAGAGGGCGACCCGCAAAAGGCGGTCACGATATCTCTGACGATTGACGATCCGGACACGTCGGAGAAAACCTTTGGCGCGCTCATGGAGGGTGGCGCCCTCATCCAGGCCTATGGTCCGTCATTCTTCGCAGCCGGTTTCGGGATGGGCAAAGACCGTTTCGGGACGCATTGGATGGTTATGGTAGGGGCAAGTCCCGCCTGACCCCTTGCCCTTCGCGCCCATTTGCGGCACTTCGGTGGCAAGCCAACCGGAGTGCCAAACATGACCCGTATTGACGCAAAATTCGCCGACTTGAAAGCCGCTGGAAAGAAGGCCTTTGTTGCCTATGTGATGGCGGGCGATCCGGACGAAGAAACGTCACTGGAAATCGTCAAGGCGCTGCCTGCAGCGGGCGTGGATATCATTGAATTGGGGCTGCCCTTCACCGATCCTATGGCAGATGGGCCGACGATCCAGCTGGCCGGTCAAAGGGCGCTAGATGCGGGTATGACCCTCAAAAAGACACTGAACGTCGCACGGGCGTTTCGTGAAACAGACGACACCACCCCGCTGGTGCTAATGGGCTATTACAACCCGATCTATTCTCACGGCGTGGACCAGTTCCTCGTAGACGCGAAGGAAGCAGGTATCGATGGGCTCATCGTCGTCGACCTTCCCCCCGAAGAGGACGATGAACTCTGCATCCCCGCTCAGGCGGCCGGTCTGAATTTCATCCGTCTTGCAACACCGACAACGGATGATGTTCGTCTTCCCAAGGTTCTTCAGAACACATCGGGATTTGTTTACTATGTTTCCATCACCGGCATTACAGGTGCTGCAGAAGCCTCTGGTGCAAACGTGGCGCCCGAAGTTACGCGGATCAAATCACAGACCGATTTGCCCGTAATCGTCGGTTTTGGCGTGAAGACCCCCGAAAAGGCCCAAGAAATCGCGGCGATCGCGGACGGAACCGTCGTGGGCTCCGCCATCGTCAACGAGATTGCTCAGGGCAAATCGGTAGAACAGGTCGCAGCCTTCGTAAAATCACTCGCCGATGGTGCGCATCGCGCCTAACCGAGGCGAAACTCAGGCGGGGCGGTTCAGGAAATGGGCCGCCGAAGCCAATGAGCGATATGACGGTTCGTAGAACTGGCCGAAGTGATTGAAGCCGTGGTTGACGTCCGCGAAGAAATCATAGGCATGATCGATCCCCGCATCGGCGTATAGCGCGGCCAACCAGCGACTGTCATCAGCGAGGCAGTCCAACTCGGCCTCGCAAAACCACGCCGGTGGCAATCCCGTGACGTCGATGCCGGATAGGTCGCCATAGGGCGCATCCGCCCCGTCAAGATACCAGTCCCAGCACCGCTGCATCGCCTCCGTGGTGAGGCCATATTCGTCGCCGCCGTACGCCCGATGACTGCGCGTATCGAAAGCCTTTCGAAAACAGCCATACCATAGGAGGAGGTCGGAGATCAGGTCGTCCTTGCCTGCATCGCGCAGCTTGGCCGCAGCACCGACACTCAGATTTGCGCCCGCACTATCACCGCCGAGGACGATCCGTGCGCCTTTACGCGCAGCCGCCACGTCTTCGACCAACGCCACAATGTGATCGAGACCCGCTGGATAGGGGTCTTCGGGGGCCAGAGGGTATTCAGGCCCAATGATCTCACAGCCCGTCAGATGTGCAAGATCGACCATCACAGCGCCATGGGTAAAGGTGTCGCAATTCACCCAACCACCGCCATGCACATAGATAACCACGGTAGAGGGGTTGCTATTCGCATCCGGCATGAACAACCGCCGGTCATCCAACTCTGTCACCGTGACGATGTCCGCATGCCGTCCGAGCAAACCACGGCGCGCCTCGGTGGCCGCCTTTCGGATATCGGGCATGCGCTCTTTCGAGTCCTCAATGAAGGTCTTTGCCGAAAACCGTTCAGCGACCGACGTTAGGGCCGGATCAGGCAATTTGGTCATGTCTCTCTCCCTGCATTTATCCGAGTTTCGACCGGTCATTGCACGGGAGCAAGCCCAATCGGCACACAGCGAGTGCGCGGTTTTGCTTGGCAAAGTAGGTGTGATGGCCTATCTGGCCCCTTCAATTCCTTATCCGCGCAGGGGAATCCGATGATCCAGACACCCTACTACCTCATCGACAAATCGCGCCTGCGCCAGAACATGGAAAAGGTCGCGCACTTGCGCGACCGTTCGGGCGCGAAGGCCCTGCTGGCTCTGAAATGCTTTTCAACCTGGCCGGTTTTCGACTTCATGCGCGACTACATGGATGGCACGACCTCATCCTCCCTGTTCGAGTTGAAACTCGGCGCGCAGAAGTTCGGCAAAGAAACCCATGGCTACTCGGTCGGCTGGGCTGATCACGAGATCGAAGAAGCCGTGGCCTGTGCCGACAAGATTATTTTCAACTCGCTGGGGCAGCTCGACCGGTACACGGATGCGTCCGCCGGGATCGCACGCGGTCTGCGTCTCAATCCTCGGTTCTCGACATCCGGTTTCGACCTCGCGGACCCAGCGCGGCCCTTCTCCCGTCTCGGCGAGTGGGATATCGCGCGGCTAGAAGCGGCGGCGGATCGCATTTCCGGCGTGATGATCCACTACAACTGCGAGAACCGGAATTTTGACCTCTTTTCAGAGCAATTGAGCCGGATCGAAGCCGAATTCGGTTCGTTTTTGAAAAGAATGGAATGGGTCAGTCTGGGCGGCGGCATCCATTTTTCGGCCGACGACTATCCGATCGACAAACTGGCCGACCGGCTGCGCGCGTTTTCCGACGCGATGGGTGTGCAGGTCTACCTCGAACCGGGCGAGGCGGCGATTACCAACTCGACATCGCTCGAAGTGTCCGTTCTCGACATTCTCGACAATGGCAAAAAAATCGCCATCGTGGACAGCTCGATCGAGGCGCATATGCTCGATCTGTTGATCTATCGCGAAACCGCAAAGCTGCCCCAAAACGGGGCGCATACATACCAGATTGCTGGCAAAACCTGTCTTGCCGGCGACATCTTTGGCGACGCGCGGTTTGATCATCACCTCAAGATCGGCGATCGTATCTCCATCGCGGATGCCGCCGGTTACACGATGGTCAAAAAGAACTGGTTCAACGGCGTGCAAATGCCGTCCATCGCGATCCGCGAGCTGGACGGAACAGTAAATGTTGCGCGCGCGTTCGGCTATGACGACTTCGTTTCGGCGCTCGGGTAGCGCCGTTTTCGCCCTGTTTCCACCAAAGGAGGTCTTGGACCCTTGAAACGCAATGTTCTCATCATCGGCGCCGGTGGCGTCGCGCAGGTCGTCGCGCATAAATGCGCCCAAAACAACGATGTTCTGGGTGATCTCCATATCGCCAGTCGCACCGTGTCGAAATGCGAAGCGATCCTGGACACAGTCCGCGACAAGGCCGCGATGAAAGAGGACGGTGTATTCGAGGCCCATGAAGTCGACGCCACGGACTCGGACGCGGTGGCGGCCCTGATTGGCTCCACAGGCGCGCAAATCGTCATCAATGTGGGCACAGCATTCGTCAACATGCACGTGCTCGACGCCTGCATTGCGACAGGGTCGGCCTATATCGACACGGCGATCCACGAAGAGCCCGACAAAATCTGTGAAACTCCGCCATGGTATGCAAATTACGAATGGAAACGGCGCGAACTTTGTGCCGAAAAAGGGATCACCGCGATCCTCGGCGCGGGATTTGATCCGGGCGTGGTGAATGCCTTTGCCCGTTTTGCCATCGACCAGATGGACGAGGTCACCAGCATCGACATCGTCGACATCAATGCAGGCAGCCACGGCAAATACTTCGCCACGAACTTTGATCCGGAGATCAATTTCCGCGAGTTCACAGGCGTTGTCTATTCTTGGCAAAACGGCGCGTGGCAAGAGAACACCATGTTCGAGGTGGGCCGTTCGTGGGACCTGCCGGTTGTCGGCCCCTCGCAGGCCTATATGTCGGGCCATGACGAAGTGCATTCACTGGCGACGAACTATCCGCAGGCAGACGTGCGCTTTTGGATGGGGTTTGGCGACCACTACATCAACGTCTTCACGGTGCTCAAAAACATCGGCCTCCTCTCCGAGCAGCCGGTTATGACAGCCGAAGGTCAGGAAGTTGTGCCCCTGAAACTGGTCAAAGCCTGCCTTCCCGACCCGTCGAGCCTCGCGCCTGATTACACCGGCAAAACCTGTATCGGTGATCTGGTTTCGGGTCGCAAAGACGGCAAGCCGGTCGACTACTTCGTCTACAACGTGGCCGACCACAAAGAGGCCTACGAGGAAGTCGGCAGTCAGGGTATTTCCTACACCGCTGGCGTGCCGCCTGTTGCCGCTGCGATGTTGGTCGCCACTGGAGAGTGGGACGCGAAAACGATGCGCAATGTCGAGGAGCTCGACCCCAAACCGTTCTTCACCATTCTCGACGCGATTGGCCTGCCGACCCGTGTTCAGATCGGTGGATTGGGTGGCAAAGATATGCCCTGGACGGAAGTCTAGGACGCCAAAAAGTAGGCCCGCCGGATTGGCGGGCCTTTTTATTTTCCGACGCTGGGTGGGTCAGTAGTCCCGCAAAATACCTGCAATCTGGGCCAAAGAAGCATTCCAGTTGATGGTAATCTCGTTCGTCGACCAGCTTTCGATTTCATCCAGATAACAGAACTGCGCCACGCAGTCGGGGATCACCCTTTGGGCAACCGGATCCTGAATGGAGGAATTCGGGCCCCCTGCGAGGCTTCCTTTGGGCGGATTTGGCAAACTGGGTTTGATCTGATTGGCGAACCAACGCGAATGCTGGTTCTTCGCGAACACCTCCCCATAGCCCGTCACGTAGGACAGATTGAGCGCATTGCGCCCGAAGATGTAATCCATCGCCTCCAGAACCGCGTCGCGATATCGTTTATCGCCCGTCAGGTCATAGGCCTTGGCCACGACAATGGCGTTTTGCAGATGCAGGTGGTTGGAACCCCAATCGTAGTTGTATGAACCGTCAGCTTGCTTGGGCGCGTAAATCTGGCCGAAGTGCTCGCCCGCTTGCGCCTCAACATAGGCGTCGGATGCGTCGATCACTGCCGCCTCGAGTTGCGCGCGGAAGTCCCCGGGCAATTCGCCGTGCGAAAGCAGATTAAGGACCGGCAAAGCACCTACGTTTTTCCAATCAAAGGCTGCAGGGCCGAATAGTTTCTCGACCGACGGCACCCGCGCACGGGCTTCCTGCAGCCACGTTTCATCGCCCGTGGTGATGAACATCTCGGCGGCCGCCCAAAAGAATTCGTCCGATACATCGGTGTCGTCATAGGGACCACCGCCAGAATTGCCGTCTTGCGGTGTTGCGAACAGATCGGGGGTCGCCAAGGCCGCGTCCCACCCTGTTTGAGCGGCCTCCATCAACCGATCCGCAAATTCAGGATCATAGGCCCTCCATAGCCGCGCGCCCTGAGCGGCGGATGCGACAAGATTGAGCGTCGCCGCAGTAGACGGGCGGTGAAGCGAGCGCGGTTTGTCATCCTCATGCGGCATGAGCGGCAATCCGGTCCATTCATCGTCGTGAATTTTGTGGTGGACCATACCCGCGAGCGGCAGCCCTTGTGGCACCTGCATGTTCAACATGAACTCGAGCTGCCATCGCGCCTCATCGAGGATATCGGGGACGCCATTTGACGCTTCCGGAATCGGGAGGGTCCCATCGGGGAAGGCGTCCGGCGCGCGTTCGTGCAGCGCCATGATTTGTGCCACCGAAATTCCGCCGTTCACAACATATTTGCCGTGGTCGCCCGCATCGTACCAGCCACCGGTCACGTCGAGCGTATAGTCGCAACTCCAAGGTGTCCCATAAGCCGCTTGGGAACTCTCGGGAGACTGGCAGGGAACAGCAGTATCGCCGGTATTGGGTGCCACGCCGACGTGGCCCGCCGGACGGGCATAGGCCGCGCCCGCGATCGCGCCGTCAATCGCAATGCCGGACCGGACGGGGTAGAAATAGGTCAAAGCGTCCCGCGCGAGGTCGGCGTAAATATCTGCACTGATGTCAAATGCGTGGGAACGTTGACCATCAAATCCGATCATCATCCCCTCACCCACATCACTCCACTCCGAGAAATCGATGAGGTGTGTCGTTAATCCGCTGGACGCATCCTCGCCCTGCGGAATGGTCTTTCCACGCAGTTGCACTTTTCCCTCGCTATTTCGAAGGGTCCACCCACCTGGCGTGGTGGACTTGGTGACAACGGTTGCGCGTTTTGGGCCGTCGGGAAGGTAACCCACCATATTCACGCGAATATCGGGACCCGTATCGGGACGGTAGGCCTGCACCTCGGCGCCGCCCAGCAAGGCCACATTATCGAGGCAGAAACGCCATGGGTCGGGATGCCCGCCGACCTGAAACGCGACCTGTGCGGCAGGATCATTTGCACTTCCGGGAAAGGTGTTCGAGATGGTGGAGAATTCAGGCGTCGCAATCGGCACAGTAGAGTAGAAAACGGTCCATGGCGCCTGCGCTTCGCCGACGAGCGCGCGAATGGGGGCCGGCGCAGTGCCCATAGCGTCAAAGCGGAATTCGTAGGCCTCGCCCAATTCCTGCGGCACGCCGTTTTGGCCAATGATGGCATCCCATGGATTTACCGTCCCACCGGGCACATCCGCACAGACCATGCCATCCACCAACTCCATGGTGATGTTCTCGCTCGAGAACCAGCCGTCTGTGTTTTCGTCAAAGGTGCCGTTTGTGACCTGATCCGCGGCTAACGCGGGTGCGGTGGCGAAGACGGCCAAGGCCAATGCGTTCATCGAAATGCGTGTCATGTGATCCTCCCAAATCGCTATGACTCGCACTGTTACAAAGGAAACAGGACCTGTCACCTACGTTGGGCACCACAATCTAAAACGTTTTAGGATTTCGCGATTTCTTGCCGATAATTGGCACGTGAACCTTAGAAAAAGCACTCGGCGCGCATGGTGGTTTTATGCGCGCCGCGTCGTGTTTGCGGAAATTAGCCGAGGGTTACATCGAGGAACATCATCAGGATCAACCCCGTCAGAAGACCCCCCGTGGCATAGTTCTGGTAGCCTTTGCGATGGGTCTCGGGGATAATTTCATGGCTAATGATGTAGAGCATCGCACCCGCTGCGAAGGTGAGGCCCCACGGCAAAACATGTTGGGAAATATGGACAAGGCCAACACCCAATGCGCCGCCAACAGGTTCAACCAATCCGGTCAAAAGGGCCAAGGTAAACGACCGCCACTTTGAATAGCCCTGACCACGCAATGCAACCGCCACTGCGAGGCCTTCTGGCGCGTTTTGCAGACCAATGCCGGTCGCTAGGCTGAGGCCATTCGCAATATTGCCGCCCCCGAAACCGATCCCGACGGCCATACCTTCGGGAAAGTTGTGGATCGTGATCGCGATAATGAAGAGCCAGACTTTCGACAATGCGCCCGGATCGGCACCTTCGGGCCCGACGATGAAATGTTCATGAGGCAAAGTCTCATTGAGAAACGCGACGGCCAGTGCACCCAATGCGATCCCGCCCGCAGCGATTGCCGCAGAAATCCAGACGACCCCATAGAGTTCGTCGGCCACATCCAGACCCGGAACGATCAGGGAAAAGTAGCTCGCCGAGATCATGACCCCAGCAGCAAACCCCAAAAGCGTGTCGTTTGCGCGCACTGAAAGCGCTTTGCCGAAAAGCACAGGAATGGCGCCAACGCCTGTCATCAGGCCTGCGCCGAGTGATGCCAAAATTCCGAGCCAGATCACGTCCATGGGAGTCCCTCTAAATGGTTCCGGCAACGCCTACGCTTCTTGAGAATGATTTGCAACTGGAATTGCATTTTGACTTGGCAATAGGCCCCTTTCGTGCAAATTGGTTTATAAAACATACCAATTATGCCCGCTCGGAGATCGAAATGCCCGTGATTACCAATATCTACGACCTCAAACGGCTCCACAAACGGCGCACCCCAAAGATGTTCTACGACTATTGCGAAAGCGGTTCGTGGACTGAGCAGACGTTTCGCGAAAACGTCACCGACTTTGACAAAATCCGGCTGCGTCAGCGAATTGCCGTGAACATGGAGGGGCGATCGACCGCGACGCAAATGATCGGGCAAGATGTTGCGATGCCTGTGGCGCTGGCCCCAGTCGGCCTGACGGGCATGCAGCGCGCCGATGGCGAAATCAAAGCCGCCCGCGCCGCCGAGAAATTCGGTGTACCCTTTACGCTTTCGACCATGTCGATCTGCTCGATTGAAGACGTTGCCGAAAACACGGAAAAACCATTCTGGTTTCAGGTCTACACCTTGAAGGACGACGACTTCATGCGCCGGCTGCTCGATCGGGCCAAAGATGCAAACTGTTCTGCGATTGTCATAACTGTCGATCTGCAAATCATGGGGCAGCGTCACAAGGACCTCAAAAACGGTCTCTCAGCGCCACCCAAGCTCACCCCGAAATCGATCGCCGACATGGTGACCAAGGTCGCATGGGGCCTTGAAATGCTCGGGACGAAGCGGCGCTTTTTTGGCAATATTGTCGGCCACGCAAAGGGGGTGACTGACCCGTCATCGCTGTCTTCCTGGACGGCTGAGGCCTTTGATCCCGCCCTTGACTGGGACCGCATTGCGACCCTGCGCAGGATGTGGGACGGAAAGGTCATCCTGAAAGGGATCCTCGACGTGGAGGATGCCAAACGCGCCGCAGAAATCGGGGCCGACGCGATTGTCGTGTCCAACCATGGCGGTCGCCAACTCGATGGCGCGCTCAGTTCAATCCGGATGCTGGAGCAAATCGTCGAGGCCGTTGGTGATAAGGTCGAGGTCCATCTCGATAGCGGTATCCGGTCAGGTCAGGATGTGCTCAAAGCCGTCGCTATGGGCGCGAAAGGCACCTACATCGGGCGCGCCTTTGTTCACGGGCTCGGTGCAATGGGCGAAGCTGGCGTTACAAAGGCGCTGGAAGTCATTCACAAGGAGCTGGATGTTTCGATGGCGCTCTGTGGACGCCGCGACATCAAAGAGGTTGATCGTGACATCCTTCTTGTCCCCGAAGATTTCGCAGGTCGCTGGGCCTGACTGAAGCGGCGCCCCAAAGGGCGCCGTTTTTCGTTTGCGTCACCTGTGAGCCGTTAGCGTGCCACGGCGGCCGCATGACGGCGTGCCTTGATTATCAAAACCGCCGGAATGATGAACGACACCATTATTGCCACGCAGACAAAGGCGATCCGTAGCCCATATGCCTGCGAGACAAAGCCGATGAGCGACGGCCCAATGAAGTAGCCTGTGAACCCGAAGAGCCATGCACGTGAGATCGCGAGAGCGCGCTGCTGACGGTGAACGAGTTTGCCGAGGAGCGAATTGGCCGTCGGCACGATCACAGCCATGCCCACCGCCGTGATGGCGATGCCGATGAGGACAATGCCTTGGGACTGCGCGCCCGCAATGACGAGCGAGCCGATAACGCCGAGAACCCCCGACCAGAACACCACCCGTTCCTCACCGAGCTTTTCGGTTGTGACCTGCCCGAGCAACCGGAACACAGCCATCACGAACCCGAGCGTCGAGGGGCCAAAGCCGCCCTCCCCCGCTTCGCCGCCCAACTCGCGTTCAATGAACAAGGCCGACCATGCCTCTGTGGCGTTCTCACCAACGAAGGACACAAAGAGCATCACACCAGTCAACGCGATGAACAGCCATGGCAGGTGCTGCGGCACATCCGTGCCTTCCGGTTCGGGGTCGACCGCGCGCCACCTTTTACCTTCCCACACCAGCCCCCCGAGCAGGAATGCAATCCCCCCCATCATCGGAAATACCTGACCGACCGACCACCCGGCTTGTCGCAGGGTCGCGACAATCAAAGCAGCCGCACCAAAGCAAAGGGAAAACATCGCATGGTTCACGTTCATCAGATGCATGCCATGGCGTTCTTCGAGTTGGCTGATACGCATATTGGCATTGATATCGAGGCCGGAGATCGTCACCCCGAGCGCCGCAAGGATCGGGAACAACATCAACGGGGACGAGACAAGCGCGGGTAGCTGCATCGCCGCGACCATCAGTAAAAGCAACACGGGTAGGATGTAGCGCCCGAGCGCCTGCGCCATACGGGGGGCGAGGTACATCGCCGCCATGCCCCCGACCGACGCCCCCAAGAGCGCGAGGCCAAACTGGGCATCCGATGCCCCCGCCTGTTGCTTGATGACAGGAACCATTGCAGCAAAGGTGCCCCAATAAACGCCAATTGCCCCGAGCGCAAAAAACGGGGCGCGCGAGACGGAAATGGCTTTCAGGATCGACATTTAGCGGGCCTCCCGAGAAATTGTGAGCGCTTTCAAGTCGCTTTGAGCGACGGTAGGCGTCACCCGTGTTCGGCTCAATACGCATTTTCGCAAGGCTCATTCCAGAAATGAAAACAGGGGTTCCCTTCACCCGGATTCTCGCCTATACGCGCGGAATTCATGCGGGTCTACAGCCTTGGAGGAGGCCCGCCCTAATTTTGGAGATTGCAACATGGCAGGCGAAATTCCTGATCTTATTGCCACGGAACGCGCGGGGACGGGCAAGGGCGCCGCTCGCCAGGCTCGTCGTGACGGGCTGGTTCCTGGTATCGTATACGGTGGCGAAAAAGAACCGCTTCCGATCAACATCCCTTTCAACGTGCTGCTTAAGCGCCTGAAAGCAGGCCGCTTTTTGTCGACGCTCTTCAACCTGAAGGTTGAAGGTCAAGACGACGTCCGCGTGATCTGCCGCGGCGTTCAACGCGACGTGGTCAAAGACCTTCCCACGCACGTTGACTTCATGCGTTTGCACCGTACTTCGCGCATCAACCTCTTTATCCCCGTGGAAATCGTGGGCGAAGAAGTTGCACCGGGCGTGAAAAAGGGCGGCGTTGTTACGCACGTACGTACCGAAGTCGAACTGATGGTGACGGCAGGCGAGATTCCTGACCACATCACTCTGGACGTATCCAACGGCAACATCGGCGATGTGTATCACATCTCCGACGTGACCCTGCCCAAGGGGTCGAGAGCTGTCATCGAGCGTGATTTCGTTATCGCGAATATCGCGGCTCCTGCCAGCCTCGGCGGCGGCGCTGCTGATGAAGACGAAGCAGAAGTCGAAGCAACCGAAGAAGCGGGCGCTGAAGAGTAATACTTCTCTCCATCGAATTGATCATGAACGCGGGCGCTTCGGGGCCCGCGTTTTTCTTTGCGCCCCAATTAAGTCTACGCAAATCGTTGTCCCTCGGTTCGACCCTTTGCTAGTCTGCGCGCGACATGGAACAGGGAGGTCGTGATGCGGCTCTTCGTTGGCCTGGGAAACCCGGGCGCAAAATACGCGGGCAACCGACATAATATCGGCTATATGGCGGTGGACCGGATTGCATCGGATCACGGGTTTTCCCCATGGCGTGCCAAGTTTCAGGGGCAAGTTTGCGAAGGGCGGCTGGGCCGCGACAAAGTCATCCTCCTCAAACCGGAAACCTTCATGAACCTGTCCGGCCAGTCCGTTGGCGAAGCCATGCGGTTCTACAAACTCGAACCAACGGACGTCGTGGTGTTCCACGATGAATTGGACCTCGCACCGGGAAAGGTGCGCACCAAGTCTGGTGGCGGACATGCGGGGCACAACGGGTTGCGCTCAATCCATCAACACATCGGCGTCGATTATGATCGCGTCCGAATGGGCATCGGGCACCCCGGCCACAAAGACCGCGTTGCGCCATACGTCCTGTCCGATTTCGCGAAATCCGATGCGGATTGGTTGGACGACGTTATCCGTGGATGTTCTGACGGGGCTGCGTCACTCGCCGATGGTGACACTGCCAAGTTTTCAAACGCGGTTGCTTTGCGGGTCAATCCACCGCGCGCGTCCACGGGGACCAAACCGGCCACTCCCAAAAAGGCGGAACAAACGCCAGCCGCCGTCGAAGACACCCGCAGCGCCTTTGAAAAGCTCCGCGACAAGTTCAGGACATAGAAACGGGGCCGCAAAGGCCCCGCTCACACCCATAGGACCAATCGAATTAATCGGTGCTGTCGCGGCCCTCTTCGCCCGCGATGTCGAACCCGAGGTGACGCGCGACTGCGAAGATGTCTTTGTCGCCGCGTCCACACATGTTCATCACGAGAATATGGTCGTTCGGCAGGGTTGGCGCGATTTTCATGACATGGGCGAGCGCGTGGGATGGCTCCAACGCGGGAATGATGCCCTCTGTGCGACAGGAGAACTGGAACGCCTCCAGCGCCTCTTTGTCGGTGATCGAGACGTATTTCGCGCGACCGGTATCGTTGAGCCATGCATGCTCCGGCCCGATGCCGGGATAGTCCAGCCCTGCAGAGATCGAAAACCCTTCGAGGATCTGCCCGTCATCGTCCTGCAACAGGTAAGTGCGGTTACCGTGCAGCACGCCGGGACGCCCGCCGGTAAGGGAGGCGCAGTGCTCCATCTTTTCGTTCACGCCTTTACCGCCGGCTTCGACGCCGATGATATTCACGCTTTTATCGTCGAGGAACGGATGGAACAGACCCATGGCGTTCGAGCCCCCGCCAATCGCGGCGATCAGCGTGTCGGGCAGACGCCCCTTGCCTTCATGTTCCTCCAGCTGCCAGCGAACTTCTTTGCCGATCACCGACTGGAAATCACGGACCATCGCCGGATAGGGGTGCGGGCCTGCGACGGTGCCGATGCAGTAGAAGGTGTCGCGCACATTGGTCACCCAATCGCGAAGCGCGTCGTTCATCGCATCCTTGAGCGTACCACGCCCGGATGTGACAGGGATAACTTCGGCGCCGAGCAGGCGCATGCGGAACACGTTGGGGCGCTGACGCTCCACATCATGGGCGCCCATGTAGACCACGCATTTCAGCCCGAATTTGGCACAGACGGTGGCGGTCGCCACGCCATGCTGACCGGCGCCCGTTTCCGCAATGATGCGCGTTTTGCCCATGCGGCGCGCGAGAATGATCTGGCCCAGCACGTTGTTGATTTTATGCGCACCGGTGTGGTTCAACTCGTCGCGCTTGAGGTAAATCTTCGCGCCACCGAGCTCTTCGGTCATGCGGGAGGCAAAGTAGAGCGGGCTGGGGCGGCCCACATAATGCTTCCACAGATCATCCATTTCCGCCCAGAAATCGGCGTCATCTTTGGCGCGATTGTATTCTTCCTCGAGCGAAAGAATGAGCGGCATGAGCGTTTCCGACACGAAGCGCCCGCCATAGTTTCCAAAGCGGCCCTTTTCGTCAGGCCCGTTCATGAAGGAATTGAAGAGATCGTTCATTTGATGGCTCCCATGCGTCGCGAAAGACCTAGCCCAAGCACCCAAGCCCGTAAAGTGTCCTACCGGTACTTCGCGGTGATTTACGTCTGTGAGACCCGCAAGAGCAAATCGCCCTAGCCTGCGCGCAACGCCTTCATAAAGGCGCGTATCATCGCAGGGTCCTTCACGCCGGGTGCGGATTCCACGCCAGAGGACAGGTCCACCTGCTTGGTACCGGTCATCTGGACCGCCTGCACCACGTTTTCGGCTGTCAGGCCACCGGCGAGCATCCACGGCGCATTCCAGCCGCGTTTGGAGATAAGCCTCCAGTCAAACGGCAGCCCGTTCCCGCCGGGCAAACCATTCTCCTTTGGCGCTTTAGCATCGACGAGAAGCTGATCCGCGACCATCCCATAGGCATCAAGAACCTGAAGGTCGCGCGGCTCGGAAACACCAATAGCCTTCATGACAGGCAGACCATAGCGCGCGCGCACTTCGCTCACGCGTTCGAGGCTTTCATCGCCGTGCAATTGCAACATGTCGAGGGGGACCTCGCCGGTCAGCCGGTCGAGTTCTTCATCGCTGGCGTTCATGACCAATGCGACCTTGGCCACCCCCACGGGAACGTCCAATGCCAGATCGCGCCCCGTGGGAATGTCGACGTAGCGGGGGCTCTTGGGTACAAAGACGAAGCCGACGTATTGGGCCCCCGCCTCAACGGCAGCCGCAACCGTGACGGGCGTTTTCAGCCCGCAGATTTTAACGCGCGTGTCCATTGGATCAGTTGTCGAGAAGTGCGAGCACTTCGTCGCCCTCAGACTTGGCTTTGTCGGTTTTCAGGCGTTTGACTTCACGGGAAAGACGCTGCTTTGCGAGATGGTTGTCGCGGGCCGCTGCACGATGTTTGTGCTCGCGCATCCATTCCCAGAAAAAGCCGATCAAAAGCCCCGCAACGATCGCGCCAAAGATCACGACATAGAGGGGCAGGCTCACAGAGAAGTCGACACCGACAACCCGACCAAGCTCGGAAGGCAGCAGGGCCAACGTGACGGGTTCGCGGTTCGCGAGCGCAACGGTGACGAGGACTACGGCAAGTGCAGCGAGAAATAGATAGCGAATGGTGCGCATCGGCGCGCTCCTCTCGAATAGGGTCGGATCAATCGTTCAGACGATCTCGTAACAGCTTACCGGTTTTGAAGAAAGGCACATGCTTCTCTTCCACCGGCACACTCTCGCCGGTCCGTGGGTTACGACCCAGTCTGGCATCGCGTTTTTTCACCGAGAATGCGCCAAACCCACGCAGCTCGACACGGTCGCCGCGCGCCATGGATTCGATAATCTCTTCGAAAATGGTGTTCACGATCCGCTCCACGTCTCTTTGGTAGAGATGCGGGTTCTCGTCTGCGATCTTCTGAATGAGTTCAGACCGGATCATGAATTCCCCCGTTTTTGTCGGCGTTGGGCCCGTCTCGTGATGCAGGCTTGCCCAGACTATAGGGGGCGATGTGGTTTCGTGGAATAGCCACATGCGCGCTGAGAGGTGTTTTTTCGGCCTAATACCCTGAGTTTGGGCAAGAAAATTTGCCTTTTTCAAATCAACGGGCCTCGATGGCACCTCCCTCACCGGTTGCTGCATTGCGGCACGCGTAGCGCGATTCGGCGCGTTTCAGCCATTGTCAGGCGGCTGCGCAAAGAGCGCCACCCGTTTCACGCCGATGCTCCAAGCGACCAAAACCCCGAAAAGCGTGCGCATGAAGGGCATCCGCCTTTGCCCAAAACGAAAAACGGCCCCGGATCTCTCCGGGGCCGCTTAAAATCAGTTCGCTTGGAACCTAGACTTATTCGTCGCCGGTCTTCAGAGCAGCGCCGAGAATGTCGCCGAGCGACGCACCGGAAGCGGAGGAACCGTACTGTTCGACGGCCTCTTTTTCTTCTGCAATCTCGCGGGCTTTGATGGACAGACCCAGACGACGGGTTTTCTGGTCCACGTTGGTCACGCGCACGTCGATGTGGTCACCGATCTGGAAGCGCTCAGGGCGCTGCTCGGCACGGTCACGCGACAGGTCGGAGCGGCGAATGAAGGATTTGGCACCCTCATATTCTACTTCGATGCCGCCATCTTCGATCGCGGTGACAGTCACGGTCACGATGGAACCACGTTTCACGCCTTCAACAGCACCAGAGAAGCTGTCGTCGAGGGCTTTGATCGAGAGCGAGATACGCTCTTTCTCGACATCAACCTCGGTGACAACGGCTTTGACCATGTCGTTCTTGTGGTAGTTCTGGATAGCGTCTTCGCCACGCTCTTCCCAAGACAGGTCGGAGAGGTGAACCATACCGTCGATCTCGCCTTCGAGGCCAACGAACAGACCGAATTCGGTGATGTTCTTGACTTCACCTTCAACAGGCGTGCCTTCGGGATGGGTTTCAGCAAAGACTTCCCACGGGTTGCGCATGGTCTGCTTGAGGCCGAGGGAAACGCGACGTTTCGCGCTGTCGATCTCGAGAACCATGACTTCCACTTCCTGCGAGGTGGAGACGATTTTGCCCGGGTGGACGTTCTTTTTCGTCCAGGACATTTCGGAGACGTGGACAAGACCTTCGACGCCTGGCTCCAGCTCGACGAATGCACCGTAGTCGGTGATGTTCGTCACGCGGCCCGTGTGAACGGACTCCAGCGGGAACTTGGCTTCGACGGCATCCCAAGGATCGTCCTGCAGCTGTTTCATGCCGAGGGAGATACGGTGGGTCTCTTTGTTGATCTTGATCACCTGAACCTTGATCGTCTCACCGATTGTGAGGATCTCGGATGGGTGGTTCACACGGCGCCATGCCATGTCGGTGACGTGCAGCAGGCCGTCTACGCCGCCAAGGTCAACAAACGCACCGTATTCGGTGATGTTCTTGACCACGCCGTCAACTTCCTGACCTTCGGTGAGGTTGCCGATAACTTCAGCGCGCTGTTCTGCACGGGACTCTTCGAGGATCGCACGACGGGAGACAACGATGTTGCCACGACGACGGTCCATCTTGAGGATTTGGAACGGCTGCTTGAGACCCATGAGCGGGCCTGCGTCGCGCACGGGGCGCACGTCAACTTGCGAACCCGGAAGGAACGCAACTGCGCCGCCGAGGTCAACCGTGAAGCCACCTTTGACGCGGCCAAAGATTGCGCCTTCGACGCGCTCTTCTGCTGCATAGGCTTTTTCGAGACGATCCCATGCTTCTTCGCGACGGGCTTTGTCACGGGAAATAACGGCTTCGCCGCGGGCGTTCTCGACGCGGTCGAGGAAGACTTCGACTTCGTCGCCTACGGCAACGGTCGGTGCTTCACCGGGATTTGCGAATTCTTTAAGATCGACACGGCCTTCCATTTTGTAGCCGACGTCGATGATGGCCTGACCTGCTTCAATCGCAAGCACTTTGCCTTTAACGACAGACCCCTCTTCGGGTGTGTCAATTTCGAAGCTTTCATTCAGAAGGGCTTCGAAGTCCTCCATAGATACGTTCTGAGCCATGTGGTCTCAATTTCCTTTTCAAACGTTTATGCGGGCCGCGCGGTTGTCTCCACGGGTCTTAGTTTCATTTCGTCTCGGGTCGTTTTTGGCGTGTCGCAGATCAGGGTGCGCAAACACAAACAAGAAGGGCCGGAGGTTTCCCTCGGACCCTGCTCACCCTTGCCCACGACTCTTAACGGCCTTCAGACAGGCGCGCGTATAGGCCGTTTAGGCCATATAGGCAAGGGCAAAGCACGTTCGCGGGGCATGGGTGACTGCGCCGCATGCATGCAAAAAGGGCCGCCCAAAAAGAGCGGCCCCATGCAATATCTTCAATTCAGATCGGGCGGTCAATCGATGCGCACGAACAGGGCTTCATCCGGTTTGCGCACCTTTTTC
This sequence comes from Celeribacter arenosi, assembly GCF_039539485.1. Taxonomy (NCBI): domain Bacteria; kingdom Pseudomonadati; phylum Pseudomonadota; class Alphaproteobacteria; order Rhodobacterales; family Roseobacteraceae; genus Celeribacter; species Celeribacter arenosi. The sequence continues at coordinate 244,491 of NZ_BAABDF010000007.1, read as the reverse complement.
ATGTTTACGAGCCAATCACCTTCTTCGGCACGGGTGCCAACGGCGAGAATGGACAGGGATTTCAACCCCTGCTCGGGCAGTCCGAGAATGGCGTCAACCGCGGCGGGATCGAACCCTTCCATCGGTGTCGTGTCGATTTCCAACTCTGCCGCAGCCGCCAGAGCAAAGCCGAGCGCGATATAGGCCTGACGCGCCGCATGTTCCGCGTTCACATGTGCGTCGCGGGGAAGATAGATGGACTTGAGCATGTCGTAATATGCATCCAACGCTTCACGGGTGCCGGGACGTTCCTCGGCGTGCTGGGCGACGACTTCTTCGATGCGCTCTTCGGTGTAGTTGTCAAAGCCTGCGAAGACGAGAACATGCGACCCTTCCAGGATCTGCGCCTGGTTCATTGCCGCCGCCGCGATTTTTTCGCGGGTCTCGGTGTTCGTGATCACGAAGACTTTGAACGGCTGAAGGCCCGAAGACGTCGGTGCGAACCGGATAGCTTTGAGCAGACCCGCGATTTTTTCATCGGACACCGGTTTTGTCGGGTCCATTTTTTTGACGGCGTAGCGCCAGTCCAGATTATCAAGCATCATCAATCCTTCGAACTGCACCCACAGCGGGCGCGCGTATAAATCAGATTGTGTACTTGATGTGTTACGGGGTCGGCGGCAACCTTCGCAGGTGCAGAATGCCTGTGCGCCAATGCAGGGTCGTGCAGGCTTTAATATCGCGCCGCCGCCACCATGCTGCGGGCAAACCTCAGGTCAGTCGTGCGAGGCGCGCGATATAGTCGCCCTCGCTCTCTTTGGGTTTGCGCGCAAAGGGGAATGCGCCCCCGAATTCGCTGGCGTCACGCGCAGCCTGAGCCATTTCATCAATCACACGCATCGCCTTTTCGGGCGAAATGGGCGGACGGGTGCCATCGAGTTGCAGTGACACGCCGAGTATATCCGCACCGACAATGTCATAGCCCATTGACCACTCCGAGAACCGCGTCGGCTGGTCGGTATGTGCGTCATGCAGGACCTCGATGGAGTGGTGACGCGGGTCTTTGAGGATGCGGGCAAAGATCGAACGCACGGCGTCTTCGGTGCCATGGAGGACCTGAAAGAACTGCATTTCAGCACGCCACAGGTATCCGGTGACGCCGGCCGCGCGATTATTGACCAGCGCTGCGCGCAGAATTTCGATGTCGCTGGAATCCAATTCGGGATTGATTGCAACGGATCTGTAGAGAAGCTGAAGCATCTTCGTGGCCTTGAAATTTCGCCCTGTGGACCAACTACCCACGCCATACTGTTTTAATCAACTTAAACCCGCGCAGCCATGGCCTGCGAAACAATCTGCGCCACTATTTTGACCGCCTCATCAATTGTCATATCGGATGTATCGATCACCATTGCATCGTCGGCGGGTATGAGAGGGGCCGCCGCGCGCGCGCTGTCGCGTTCGTCGCGTTCGCGCAGGTTTTCAAGCACCTCCTCGACGCTCACATCTTCACCCGACGCGATGAGTTCTGCGTGGCGTCGACGCGCGCGCACTTCATCGGTTGCGGTAATGTAGAGTTTGACCTCGGCTTCCGGACAAATGACCGTGCCAATATCGCGCCCGTCCAGCACAGCACCACCAGAGCGGCGGGCAAAAGCACGCTGGAAATCGACCAAAGCCGCGCGAACCTCGGGGATCGCTGCGACGCGGCTGGCCGCCTGTCCCGCATCGCCACTGCGCAGATCATCCCGCGCGAGATCATCGGCAGTGAGGCTCTGTGCGGCGTCAATGGGTGACAGTCCCTCATAGGTTTTCGCACCGGTCGCGCGGTACAATAGACCCGTGTCGAGGTAGGCAAGGTCGAATTCGCTCGCAACCGCGCGCGCGACAGTTCCCTTACCGGCTGCGGCGGGACCATCAATAGCGACACAGAACGGCATGGCAAACTCCTTCAATCGGGCAACCTTTTTCGCCGCAAGCAGGCGCTGTGTCAAACGCCGTTAGTTGTCGCGCGAAACCTCTGCGCCAAGGCCGGTCATCAATTTTTCAAAATCGGGAAAGGATGTCGCAATGGGCGAGCCGTCGTCAACCTGGCAGCCGTTCTGCGCGGCCATGCCAAGAACCAGAAACGACATCGCGATACGGTGGTCGATATGGGTCTCGCAGGTTGCGCCGCCTTTGACGCCATTTGGCCCCAAACCGTGAACGATCAATGTGTCGTGATCTTCCTCGATCGTGACCCCGCATTTCTCCAGACCACGCGCCATCGCATCGATCCGGTCGCTTTCCTTGACGCGCAATTCCTTTACGCCCTTCATTACCGTTTTGCCCTCTGCAAAGGAGGCGACAACAGAGAGGATCGGGTATTCATCAATCATCGATGCGGCCCGCTCGGGCGGCACGTCGATGCCTTTGAGCTTCGAATATTTCACGCGCAGGTCCGCGACGGGTTCGCCGCCCTCTTCGCGCTCGTTTTCATAGGCTATGTCCGCGCCCATCTCGACCAGAGTGGTGTAGAGCCCGTTGCGTGTTCCGTTCTGGCTAACACCGGGCACGAAGATTTCGGAGCCTTCGACGATCAGCGCCGCACAGACAGGAAAGGCCGCAGACGAGGGATCGCGCGGAACGGCCACGTCCTGTGGCTTTAGCTCCGGCTGGCCGGTGAGCGTGATCTTGTAGCCCTCGGCGGTCTTTTCGGTGGTGATATCGGCACCGAACCCTTTGAGCATCCGTTCGGTGTGATCGCGGGTGGCTTCTTTTTCAATCACGACGGTTTTCCCCGGCGCGGTGAGGCCCGCGAGAAGCACGGCCGACTTCACCTGCGCGGAGGGCACGGGCGTCGTGTAGGTCACAGGAACCGGTTCCGCCGCACCAATCAGCGTAAGGGGTAGACGCCCCTGAGAGCGGCCAACTGAGCGTGCGCCAAACAGAGCCAGCGGATCGGTGACACGCCCCATTGGCCGTTTGCGCAGGGAGGCATCGCCGGTAAAGGTCGTGGCAAAATCATGCGTCGCGACCGCGCCCATGATCAGGCGCACGCCGGTGCCCGAGTTGCCACAATCGATCACATCTTCGGGCTCGCTAAACCCGCCGACGCCAACACCGTTGACGCGCCATTCACCTGTCCCCTCGCGCGAAATTGCGGCCCCCAGCGACTGCATCGCCTTGGCGGTATCAAGAACGTCCTGACCTTCCAGAAGGCCCGAAATGCGTGTTTCCCCGACAGCCATCGCGCCGAAAATCAAAGCACGATGGGAAATGGATTTGTCGCCCGGAATAGAGGCTGTACCTTTGAGCGCGCCGCTTTTGCGCGCAGACATCGGGATCGGGGTTGCGTGGGCGGACATTGACGTTCCTCGCTCGAATGATCGTGGTTCGCCGCCGGAGTTACCGCAAGGTGATTTGCGCGTCTACCGGATTACGTCCGCTCACCGAGCCAAATTTCAGGATTGTGCTGGGCGATGTCGCCGAAAATCTCTTCGCCCAACGCATCGCGCAGGGCGAGGGAGACGGCTTTTTCGGAATGCTCTTCCTGCAGTGTCATATAGAAATCCGACCCGAACAGGACACGCGTTCGGATGCTTTCATCACGCAGGAAGAGTTTCAAAAGCGGCTGGAAACTCTCGAACCGGAACATCGTGTAGGAAATATCGACCCAGAGGTTCGGATAAGCCCCGCTGGTGAGCATTTTGTTGATTTGATAGACCCAGTTGCGGGCTTTGGAATGGGCCAGATCGGGGTCGAACCCGTCATCGATATAGGACGCCCAATCCTCCTTGCCGCCATAATGCGCCAGACAGAGCCGCAAATCGGGAAATGACGAAAGCACACGCCGGAACGCATAGGGCTCACATACCGCATCGCGCTGCGCCCCATCCCAGCCCTTTAGATATACGCCGCCACGTGAGCAATGGACCATAACAGGCAAATTATTTTCGACGCAGTAGGGATATATCTGGTCCATCAGAACCGGATGGTCCGGCGCGAAACCGGTTGGGGGATAAAGTTTAACCCCCCGAAATCCCAGTTCCTCAACACAGTGGCGCAACTCTTCCATCGCGGTGTGCGGGGCCTCGCGATCGGGATACACGCAGGCAAATGGAATGATGTTGTCAGGGTGCTTCGCCGTCAGTTTCGCCAGTTCTTCATGCTGGTCACGGATCGGTTTTTCGACGGGCCCGTGTCCAATCAGATCCATATCGAGCGGCAACACGACGAACCGCGTGTCGGCGGGGTAGAACCGGCGCAGATGTCGGAACACCTCGGCTTGTGATGTGCGTTGGCCCGCGCGATGGAACGCCTCCAAGCGCAGCATGCTCGCAGCGAAGCTTTCATAGGGGAGCAACTCCGCGACCCACCGCGCAAAGCGCACCAGTCCGGGGAAGTAGCGAAAGACGACCACGAAACGGTTCGGGAAATAGCGCGGCGTATGAGCCGTCGTGAATAGATGCACATGGCAATTGGTAATACGGATGTCGCTCATGTGGTCCCCCCGACGCTACTTCGGGGGAGCCTAGCAGATTTGATGCGCTCTGTGCAGACCGCTCGCCCGCTACTTACGTTCAAAAGTCATGTAGTGTGGTGTGCGCCCTTCACGGAGTGCTTTTTGTTCATAGCGCGTGGAAATCCAGTCCTCCCACGGCGTGTGCAACTCGTCCGGCCCACCCGCGAGCCATCCAAAACCGGCCTTGGGCACCTCTTCAATCGTCTGGCGCACGTAGTCTTCAATATCGGTCGACACGCGAAACTGCGCGCCCGGTTTGAGAACGCGGTGCAAGGGTTCGAGATGCTCCTGTGTCACGAACCTGCGCCGGTGGTGGCGCTTTTTCGGCCATGGATCGGGATAGTTCAGGAACGCTCTTTCGACGGATCCGTCCTCAAGCACATCGAACAGATCACGCGCGTCGCCTGCATGGATGGCGACATTGTCGAGCCCTCCGCAGCGCCGCAGCCGCCCCAGACACATCGCCACCCCGTTCACAAAGGGCTCGCACCCGATGATCGCGATATCGGGATAGGTCTGGGCCATATGGACGAGATGCTCACCGCCACCAAATCCGATCTCGACCCAAATCGGCCTGCCGTCAAAGCGGGTTTTCAGGTCGAGCTTTTCGCGGTCCGGGTTTTCTTCCCAGCTCACAGGACCGGGCGCGAGACCCGGAAGGTCCTCTTCAAGGTAATCGATCTGAGCCTTGTTGAGAGTTTTGCCATGGATGCGGCCGTAGAAATTACGCCACGGGGCGCCGGATTTATGGGTATCTTCTGTCATGCGCGGTCGCTTAGCAGTCCGCCGCATTCTCGGCAAGCCACGCGCGCGGTTCCAGGACGAATGCGCGAACGCTGCGCAGGGTTGTCATCTGCTCCGCGCGCACGCTTAGAAAGCAAAAAGGCGCGCCCCTTATGGACGCGCCTTTTTTAACATATGCGTTCACATCACACAGCGTTGGCCAACGCCTCTGCCAAATCGGTCCGTTCCCATGAGAACCCGCCATCTGCCTCGGGCGCGCGCCCGAAGTGACCGTAGGCCGCGGTGCGCTGATAAATCGGCCGATTGAGCGAAAGATGCGTTCTGATGCCGCGCGGCGTGAGATCCATCACCTTGGGGATCGCGGCCTCGATGACTTCGGGGGCCAATTGGCCGGTGCCATGCAGATCCGCGTAGATCGACAGGGGAGCCGCCACGCCAATCGCGTAAGACAGTTGGATGGTGCAGCGATCGGCCAAACCTGCGGCGACGACGTTTTTTGCAAGATAGCGTGCCGCGTAGGCAGCGGAACGATCCACTTTGGTCGGGTCTTTGCCGGAGAAGGCCCCGCCACCATGTGGTGCCGCGCCGCCATAAGTATCGACAATGATCTTGCGCCCCGTGAGACCGGCATCACCATCTGGTCCGCCAATCACGAATTTTCCGGTCGGATTGACGTGCCAAACCGTGTCGCCGGTGATCCAGCCATCGGGCAGCGTCTCGCGAATGTAGGGTTCGACGATGGCGCGCACATCGCTACTGTCGAGCGTTTCGTCAAGGTGCTGTGTCGAGAGCACGATCGACGTCACACCAACGGGAACGCCATTTTCATAGCGCACCGAAAGCTGTGACTTCGCATCCGGGCCGAGTGCGGGCTCTGTACCATTCTTGCGCACTTCGGCAAGGCGGCGCAGGACAGCATGCGCGTATTGGACAGGCGCGGGCATCAACGCCTCGGTTTCATTGGTGGCATAGCCGAACATGATGCCCTGATCACCGGCACCTTCGTCCTTGTTTTCGCGGGCATCGACACCTTGGGCGATATGGGCGGACTGTTCGTGCAGGAAATTGGAGACCTTCAGAGTCTTCCAATGGAATTTCTCCTGCTCGTAACCGATGTCGCGCACACAATCGCGCACGATACCGTCGATACGGCCCATGTATTCGGTCAGACGGTCCTGATTTGACAGGCCAACTTCGCCGCCAATCACAACGCGATCCGTGGTCGCGAAGGTTTCGCAGGCAACGCGCGCTTCAGGTTCCTCGGCAAGGAAGGCATCCAGCACGGCATCGGAAATGCGGTCGCACACCTTGTCGGGATGTCCCTCGGATACGGATTCCGAGGTAAAAACATAGTTCGGTCGGGACATGAAAATCGCTCCATTGGCTGTCGCCCGTCACGCCAGGAAGCCGTTGTGCGGGCCGTCAAGCGACTCGGATATCGGGGCGGTCGGTGGCGGTCAACCGTTATTTCTAATACCCGCTGCGGGTCCGGACCCGCCGCGAGATACCTCCGATCAATAGTAAGATGATGAACGAAACGATAACGGGCCATTCGCCGCGACGCGCATAGGGCGTTTCAGGCAACGGCTGAGGCAATGCAGCCTCGATCGCACCGGCCTCGCCAAGCGGCAATGACGCCACGACATCGCCGCGCGCATCAATGATCGCGGAAATGCCTGTGTTGGCCGCTCTGACCATGGGCAGTCCGGTTTCGATGGACCGAAATCGCGCCTGTGCCAGTGACTGTTGGGGGCCGGAATAGGTTCCAAACCACGCGTCATTCGTAATCTGCAGCAGGTAGTCGGGACGGCTTTCGGTGCGCAAATCCCGTGGAAAAATCGCCTCGTAACAAATCAGTGGCAGGGCGCGACCAATGGGTGTGTCAAATATGACCGGCGCCGCACCGGCAGAGTAGCCGTAGCCATTCCTCGCAGTGAACGCCTGTAGACCGATGGTTTCCAACAGTCCCGGAAGAGGAATATATTCGCCAAAGGGCACCAAATGCCGTTTGTCATAGATCTGTTCCGGCGCGCCGGTTGCGTCCAGCAGAATGGCACTGTTGTAGCCTTGCCAAAGGTCAACGCGATTGAGCCCCACAATGGCACGCGCTTTTCCGGCGGCCTGCGCGACGGCCACGAGTTCCCGCCCTGCCCCGTCGAGCGGTGTGGCGATGGATGTTTCGGGCCAAACCACCAAATCGGCCGCCCGCGACGGCGTCAGTGCCAGCGCGGTGTCAAAGAACATATCGGTGTATGCAGGATCCCATTTCAGATGCTGCTTTGCATTTGGTTGAACGACCCGAACGACATGATCGGTGGGCGCGGGTGCTGGCTGATCGAGTATAACACCAACAGTGGTCAGGGCGCCCGCCACGACGACAAAACCGAGCAGTGCAGGGGCATTGCGGCGCAGAACCGCCGCCGCCGCAAGCGCGGCCAGCGCAAAGGAAATAAGGGTGAGACCATAGGGTCCCGACCACGCCGAGAGCGCAGCAAGCGGCGTGTCGAGCCAAATGTATCCCGGCAATGCCCAGGGAAATCCGGTGAAAACCCATCCGCGCGCAAGCTCCAATGCGCCCCAAAGCGCCACCAGTCCAGCGAGCCCGAGGTCGAACCTCTTGGCCAGATAAAACGCCGCGCCCCAAAACAGGGCAAGCCCGCCTGACATGGCGAAGAGGGCAAAGGGGATCATCCAGCCATGGCGCCATGGCTCAACGAGGAAGGGATTGGCCAACCACGTCAGGGACACTACGAATGCGCCAAGGCCGAACACCCAACCGGTCCAACCGGCATCGCGCGCGCTGTTAGATCGGGCCCAAAGCACGACCCCGATCGTCAGCCCAACGAACGCCACTGGCCAAGCCGAAAGCGGCGCCTGACCGAACGCAACGGCAACACCGCCGAGCGCGGCGAGTAACCGTCGCAGACGCCACTCCATTCAGGCTGTCACTTTTGCCGCAACTTCCGCAGCCTTGCGTGCGGCACGGGCCGCTTGTGGCAGGCGCACGCGCACACGTTTGATCCGGCGCGGGTCCGCATCGACAATCTCGAACTCGGTCCCCGAAGGGTGGCGGATCACTTCGCCACGCGCAGGAACGCGGCCTGACAGCAAAAAGACCAGACCACCGAGGGTGTCGATTTCTTCTTCGTCTTCCTCGGGTGCGAGCTTCAGGCCGGTTTCGACCTCGAACTCTTCGAGCGGTGCCTTGGCCTGTGCGATGTAGACGCCCGGCGCGGATTTGGACCAAAAGGCGTCCTCTTCCGTGTCGTGTTCGTCTTCGATCTCGCCGATAACCTGTTCGACCAGATCTTCCAGCGTCACCAAACCGTCGACACCACCATACTCATCAATCACGAGCGCCATGTGCATCCGTTCGCTCTGCATCTTTTGCAAAAGAACACCGATGGGCATTGAGGGCGGGGCATAAAGAAGAGGGCGCACCATCCGTTTGAGGTTGAACCGTTCGCCTTTGCCATTGAAGCCGTGGCCCAAGGCAAAGTCTTTTAGGTGCACCAGACCAATGGGGCTATCCATTGTGCCCTGATAAACCGGCAGACGCGTCATTCCACTGTCGCGGAAGATCGTCACCAGATCATCTTTGCGGATATCATGGGGAACGGCGACCACCTCTGCCTTGGGGACCATCACGTCATCCACACGCATCCGGCGCAGGTTCACCATTCCCGGACGCGACAATGATGTCACGGCCATGGCTGGGGGCGCGCTAACGGGTGATGTTTCGGCTGATTTCGATGAACCAAGGAGGGTCGCGAAGCGACTCCACATGGATTTTGGCCGGCGCTCAACTACACGAGACGCGTCCGAAGACGCGCCACTCTTACTCAAAGGATCCAGCGGCGCGCTCTGCGCTGCCGTAGAAGATCCAGGCTCTTTATCGCCCATAGGCCCTTTCCAGTATTACTTACCCATTTCGTGGGTAGATCTCTAATATGGGTCCGGTAGACCCATAATGACAAGTATCTCCGTCTCCGTGCCTTCCATTATTTCGGCATCTTCGTCGGTGATGTGATCATAGCCCAACAGATGTAACAGTCCATGAACGAGCAAATGGGTTACATGATGGTCAAATGATTTGCCCTGCTCATCGGCTTCCCGCGCGCAGGTGTCAAAGGAAATCGCCACATCCCCCAATTCTATCGCCCCCTCAAAGTCCGGCTGTGGCAATGTGGGGCGGTTTCCGGGGTTTGCGCGTTCCTCTGCGGGCCACGATAGCACATTGGTGGCTTTGTCTTTTTCGCGAAACCCTGCGTTGAGTTCACGGATGCGGGGATCATCACAGGCTAGAACAGCCCCTTCGCAGGCTTCGACATCAATTCCCAGATGCGCGCACAATGCCCCAATAGCCGCCTGCGCGAGCGCGTCCATGCCCGCCGTTTCCCAACGGGCATCTTCGATCACAACCTCGATGGGCATTGGCCCGGAACTCCTGCTTATTGCGCCTCGTCGGCCTCATAAGCTTCGATGATCGCGGCGACAAGCGGATGTCGCACGACGTCCTTGGAGGTGAAATAGTTAAACGACACTTGTTTGACGTCAGCCAGAATGCGTTCCGCGTCCCGCAGACCCGATTGAACCCCGCGGGGCAAATCGACCTGAGACCGGTCGCCGGTAATCACCATACGCGACCCCTCACCCAAACGGGTCAGGAACATCTTCATCTGCATAGTTGTTGCGTTCTGAGCCTCGTCGAGGACCACAAAGGCACGGCTGAGCGTACGCCCCCGCATGAAGGCAAGCGGCGCAATCTCGATGACTTTCTCTTCACGCATCTTGAGAACCTGCTTGGCCGGCAGAAAGTCGTTCAGCGCATCATAGAGCGGCTGCATATAAGGATCGACTTTCTCATCCTGCGTGCCGGGCAAAAACCCGAGCCGCTCTCCCGCCTCGACGGCGGGGCGCGAGAGGATCATTTTATCGACCACGCCATTGATGAGCATGTTAACGCCCACCGCGACCGCCAAATATGTTTTGCCGGTACCCGCAGGACCAATTCCGAAAGCCAGTTCGTTTTTGAACAGGTTGGCCACATAGGCCTTCTGCGCTTCGGTGCGTGGCTCGACAAGCTTTTTGCGGGTCTTGATCTCGATATCGCCGCGCTTGAACATTTCCATCTGGTCGCCAAGCGTTTTTCCCTCAGGATCCTTCGACCCCATACGGATCATGCCGTCGATCTCGCCCGCGTCGATTTCGCGGCCCGCTTCCAGTTTACTGTAGAGTTCCTGAAGCACCGCGCTGGCTTTACCGCGCCCGTCCCCCGTGCCCATGACAGACAGCATATTGCCGCGTCGCACGATCTGAACATCCAGTTTGTGCTCAATCTGGGCGAGGTTTCGGTCGAATTCCCCGCACAGGTCGATCAACAACCTGTTGTCGTGAAATTCCAGCAACGTTTCGTGGACTGCGTCCTTCGAGGTCGGGGGGGTTAACGCGCTCAGGCCCAAATACTGTCTCCCTAGGAAGATTCTATACCCTCAGCTTGGCAAGGGATTGCGTTCAAAGCAAGCGGGGACACAAAATCTTCTTCTACGGAGCACAAATTTGCGTGTGAGGCGCGTGATTGCACAGTCAACAGGCACAGTGAAAACAATGCCGGATCCGCGCGCCGCAAGCGCGCCAAAAATAGTTAACGCGAACTGGGATTGGTGGCGCGACGCCAGGCCCCTCACTGCGATGTCGTCGCGCCGATCGCCAAGGGAACCCGAGGCGACACCCTGAACTTAGCAGGTTGTCCGACGCCAATAAGACTTAATCGCAAAGGTATTGTATCGGGTTTCGTATCCAGTCTTGATAAATTGGGGAGACTGTCCCGCGACGATACTATGGTTAACGGATCACCCGACCGCCCAGAGAGTTTGTCGCGCTTTCAGTAATCGCGACTCGCACCATGTCGCCCACGGCCACGGTATCGGTCACATAAACCGCATGCAGATGTTCCGACTTGCCAACCATTTGACCCGGCATCCGCCCTGCCCGCTCTATCAGAACGGAGACTTCGCGCCCGACCATGGCATTCTGGAATTCACGTTGTTGCGCGGTGATCAACTCCTGCAAGCGGTACAGACGTTCGGTTGCCACGGCAGGATCAACCATCTTGTCACCCTTTTCTGCCGCGGGCGTGCCTGGACGGGGTGAGTATTTGAACGAAAACGCGGAGGCGTATTTGACCTCGCGCACCAGCGCCATGGTGTCTTCGAAGTCCGCATCCGTTTCACCGGGAAAGCCGGTGATGAAATCGCCGGACAGGGCAATGTCGGGACGCACTTCACGCATCCGCTCTATCAGGCGAATGTATTCGGCGGCGGTGTGTTTGCGGTTCATGGCCTTGAGAATGCGGTCGGAACCGGACTGCACGGGCAGATGCAGATAGGGCATGAGTTTTTCGCAATCACCATGAGCTGCGATCAGGTCGTCATCCATATCGTTGGGATGGGAGGTGGTGAAACGGATGCGTTTGAGCCCGTCGATTTCCGCCAACCGCCGGATCAGGCGCGCGAGCCCCCAAGTCCCATCGCTCCCCTCACCGTGGTAGGCATTCACGTTCTGCCCCAGCAAGGTAATCTCGCGCACGCCGCGCTCCACGAGGTCTTCAGCTTCGCGAAAGATGCGATCCACCGGACGCGACACTTCGGCGCCACGGGTATAGGGCACAACGCAGAAGGCGCAGAATTTATCGCACCCTTCCTGAACGGTCAGAAAAGCCGCAGGGGCGCGTTTCGCTTTGGGGCGGGCTGTGAGTTTCTCGAATTTATCTTCTTCGGGAAACTCGGTATCGAGCGCCTTAACACCCCCGCCTGCGCGTCGCTCCAACTCCGGCAAGCGGTGGTAGCTTTGCGGGCCAACTACCAGATCGACCATGGGCTGACGGCGCATGATCTCTTCGCCCTCGGCCTGCGCCACACATCCAGCGACACCGATTTTCAGGTCCGGCTTCGCGATTTTGAGATCCTTGTAGCGGCCCAGTTCGGAGTAGACTTTTTCGGCGGCCTTTTCGCGGATGTGGCAGGTGTTGAGAAGGATCATGTCCGCCTCTTCGGGGCTCGACACCTCGGCATAGCCCGACCCGCCCAGCGCTTCGGCCATGCGTTCACTGTCGTAGACGTTCATCTGACAGCCGTAGGTTTTGATGTAGAGTTTCTTCTCGCCAGCCATGGGCCCGCCCGCGCATATCAAGGGAAAGACAAAGCGGTTCTCTATAGGAAGCGGCGCATTGGGGCAAATGGGTTTTGGCGGATGCCCGCCTGACCGGTCACCCAAAGGCCGCGCGGCGCGCGCTTGCATTCGCGCGCCCTTCATGGCCTCTTGGCCGGTATTGGCACACAACGCCGCTAAACGGACGCCCTATGCATTACGACACGCTCGACCAATTCATCGCAGATGGAAAAGACGTATTGGCCAACGGGCCGATTGCCCTCATTTTCGCTGAAGACCCTGTCGAGGTTGTATCTACCCTTTCACATCACCTGAATCTGGGGTTCGGGGCAGTGATCCTATTCGCGCCCGACGAAATCGGGGTTCCCGCAGAAACTGCTGCGCAAATCCATCGCGTCCGCGTCAACACCACAGGCCCCGACGTGGTTCCGTCGACAGTCAATCGTTTGATCGACGAGGCCAGCGGCACCTGGATGTTTTTCTGCTACAACGGCGAATACCTCTTTTTCCCGTTTTGCGAGACCCGAACCATCCGCGATCTGGTGACGTTCCACGCAGAAGAGCGGCGAAACGCCATGCTCACCTATGTGGTCGACCTCTACGCCGGCGACCTCGCCACTGCGCCCTCAGGTGTTGACCCTTCTGATGCCTATCTGGACAAATCGGGCTACTATGCGCTCGGGCGATCAGGTGATGACGGGCGCTCAAAAGAGCGGCAACTGGATTTTCATGGCGGCCTTCGGTGGCGGTTCGAAGAACATGTCCCCCCTGCACGCCGCCGCATCGACCGCATTTCGATCTTTCGTGCCAAGAAAGGCCTGCGCCTTCTCGATAATCGCGTGTTCAATGACGAGGAATACAACACCTATGCCTGCCCTTGGCACCATAACCTCACAGCGGCAGTTGGATCGTTCCGCACGGCCAAGGCGCTCAAGGCAAACGCAGGCTCGACCTACGACATCCCCACATTCCGGTGGCACAATTCGACACCGTTTCAATGGAATAGCCAGCAGTTGATGGATTTGGGCCTGATGGAAACCGGACAGTGGTTCTAGCCACGGGTTTACATCCGTCGATTTAGCCCTATCCTGCCTGCCGTAAACGAGAACCTGCGTGGCCCTGACGTGCCGCGTGGCCTCCAAACTCACCCCCGACACGAAAGCTATCCTATGACCGAAGTTAAATCGGGCGATACTGTCCGCATTCATTATACCGGAACTCTGGAAGACGGGACTGTATTTGACAGCTCGACCGGTCGCGACCCGCTCGAATTCACAGTGGGATCGGGCCAGATCATTCCCGGCCTCGACAAACACCTGCCAGGCATGAACATCGGCGAACAGAAAACCATCGTTGCCGAAGCCGCAGAAGCCTATGGTCCCCGCCATGATGACGCGCAGCAGGACGTTCCCCGCGAACAGATCCCTGCGGAAATCCCGCTCGAAGTCGGGCTGCAGCTGCAGATGCAGAGCCCACAGGGTCAGGTGATCCCGGTGACTGTCATTGAAGTGACCGAAGAGAAAGTCACACTCGACGCCAATCACGCGTTGGCAGGCAAAGACCTGACATTCGCGATCGAACTGGTCGAAATCGTCTAGGGCGCAAACGCACCATCGAATTCTAAAGGGCAGCGCAGAACGTGCTGCCCTTTTTCATTGAATATCATCGACTGACGCGCCAAAGGAAATTATGGAAGAGTTCAATCCGGATTGCGAAAACTGTGCGGCGCTGTGTTGTTTCGCGCTCGCCTTTGATCGCGGCGACATGTTCGGCCATGACAAAGATGCAGGCGTGCCGTGCCATAGGCTCGACGGGAATGCGTGCTCTATTCACGACAAACTCGCGGATCGCGGATACCATGGCTGTGTCGCGTTTGACTGCTTGGGCGCGGGTCAACGCACGACAGCCCTCTTTGATCCGACGTGGCGCGAGGACAGGTCCGTCACACGCGCAATGATCGCGGCCTTTTCAGGGATGCGTGCCCTTCAGGAGGCGCGGCTCATGTTGGCGCTAGCGATGCGCGGCGGACCGGTTGCACTCACAGACGACCAAAAGCATGAAGCCGCGCAATGGGATCAACGCCTGCAGAGCATCGCGGAAGATGTGGACGCTGTGTCCCGATATGACTCAAAGCCGCTGCACGAATGGCTGCAGAGCCTCGCACCAATGGTCACGCGCTAGTCCAGATCTTCGCGCACGATACGGTCCTCATCCACGCCCAGCGCGATCAAGTTCTCGCGCACATCGTCGATCATCTTTATCGGACCACAGACGTAGAAATGCCCAACGCTCGGATCGATGTGATCGGCGAGGAAATCGCGGTCAATGCGACGCGTCGCAACGCCTTCGGCATCCTCTTCGTCGGTCACGGTGAACACGGTTTTCAAACCGGGCATCTGCGCCAGTTCTTCGCGGAGGATGATGTCGTCGGTGGTTTTGTTGGAAAAGATCAAGGTGCAATCCGCCAGCGATCCGTTCGCGCGGGCCCGTGATCGCAACACGGCGAGAAAGGGCGTGATACCTGCTCCTCCGGCGATGAATACACCCGGGCCTTCGTCCGAAATGGCGCCCCAGGGTTCGGATATTTCCACCATCTCGCCACTTCGCAGGGTCGGAATTTCTTTCGTCACGCCGTTGTGGTCGGGATAGGATTTGATGACGAACTCCAATGTCCGCTCATCCGGTCCGTTCACCGGCGTAAAGGGACGTTTTTCATCCCGAAATCCCTCTCGCAGGATCGCAAAGTCAACCGCCTGACCGGGCGTAAAAGTAAACCCTTCCGGCTTGGCAAAAACCAGATGGCGGGTGTCGTGGGTGACTTCTTCGTTCAATTCGAGTGTCAGCAGTGGCATGTCGCGCCTCCTTTTGATGTCAAAGGATGAACGCGGGGAGCCGCCCACAGGTTCCCCTATGCCGGAGGTGTAAAGCCTTCGCGCAGGCGTTTCGCCTTTTGGCGATGTTCGCAGTCGGGCATGTGATCGTTCACCAATCCCATCGCCTGCATGAACGCATAACAAGTCGTCGGGCCGACAAGTTTCCAGCCGCGTTTTTTGAGATCCTTGGACAACCGCTTTGACGTTTCCGTTGTTGCAACCATCAACTGACCATCCTTCTCGTCCTGCGTGGGCTCAAATGACCAGAAATATGTGGCGAGCGACCCGAACTCCGTTTCCATCTCGATCGCACGGGCGGCGTTGTTGATAACCGCTTCGATTTTGCCGCGATGGCGCACGATGCCCGCGTCCTGCACGAGGCGCTCTACATCGGCCTCGTCAAACCGCGCCATTTTGTGATGATCGAAATTCGCGAAACCGGCGCGAAAATTTTCACGCTTTTGAAGGATTGTCCACCACGACAGGCCGGACTGGAATCCTTCGAGGCAAATCTTTTCAAAGAGCCGCCGGTCGTCATCAACCGGATAGCCCCATTCTTCGTCGTGATAGCGGATGTATTCAGGATCGGATGCGCACCATGCACATCGAACCTGTCCATCATTGCCGGTAAAAGTGTTCATGGGCGATCCCCCTGCTGCGCGCACCACAAAAGCCGCGCAGGCATGGTGAGGTCAACAGTCAGATCGGATCAGGTGGATTTTGGCCGCAAACGGATCACCACATCGACCGAGGCAATTTCCATCCCCTCGGGGGCGTCCGGCAGCCGCGCGATTTTGAGCTCTTTGGCGGGCGCATCGGTCAGCTCACCCTTATCTTCCCAGAAGAAATGCGGGTGCTCGTCCATGTTGGTGTCGAAATACGACCGTGTGCCGTCTACCGTGACTTCCTGCATCAGGCCCGCGTCGCAAAAGGCGCGCAATGTGTTGTAGACCGTGGCAAGGGACACCTTTTCACCGCTGTCGGCGACCGCGTCATAGAGGCTCTCGGCTGTGACATGGCGATCATGACCGTCGCCCACCAAAGCACGCGCAAGAGCGAGACGTTGACGCGTCGCCCGCACGCCCGCCTGCGCAAGCCATGCCTCACCGCGACGGATCTCTATTTGGGTAGATTGGCTCATGCATCACCGGATTGCTTCACTAGAGCGCAATATAGGGCCTATGCCCCCCGTTTTTCAAACGAATTCCCATTCCCCCTCCAGCCTTGCACCCGAAGGCGGCGGGGTGGTAGAGGGAGAATAAGCAAAGAAAAGCGTAGGAAGGCGAGAGCAGCCATGGCAAATTACCCCACCAGCTTCACCAAAGAAGACCTTCTGAAATGTGCCGCAGGCGACCTGTTCGGCCCCGGAAATGCGCAATTGCCCGCGCCACCCATGCTCATGATGGACCGCATCACCGAGGTCTCCAGCGACGGGGGCGCGCACGGCAAAGGTCACATCATGGCCGAGTTCGACATCACGCCTGACCTGTGGTTTTTCGACTGCCATTTTCCCGGCAACCCGATCATGCCCGGCTGTCTCGGCCTTGATGGCCTGTGGCAGCTTACCGGTTTCAACCTCGGCTGGCGTGGCTGGCAGGGGCGCGGTTACGCACTCGGTGTGGGCGAAGTAAAGCTCACCGGAATGGTGCGCCCTGACCGCAAAATGCTGACCTATAAAATCGACTTCACCAAAGCGATCCAGACACGCCGCCTGACCATGGGTGTGGCTGACGGCATCGTCGAGGCCGACGGCGAAGTGATTTACATTGTCAAAGACATGAAGGTCGCTCTGTCGGAAAGCTAAGCTGCGCGCGGGTCGATCGCCTGCCCGATCTGCACGCGGGCTGCGGCCGTTTCTGATCTCAAATCCGGGGCGCGCATTGGGCGATGTGGCAGGGTTCTACCTCTGCCGCCAAACCCGTTCACGCTTGCACCCCTACGTCAGGCTGGCTTACACAGGATTAACCAAAGGTACAGGAGTATTCATGCGTCGTGTCGTCGTCACCGGTCTCGGGATCGTCTCCGCAATCGGCAATAATGCCGAGGAAGTTCTCGCCTCTCTCAAGGCAGGAAAATCCGGCATAACCGCCAATGAAGACATGAAGGAATACGGGTTCCGCAGCCAAATCGCCGGTGCCGTGGACCTCGACATCAAAGAGCATGTCGACAAACGCGCACTGCGTTTCATGGGACCTGGCGCCGCCTACGCGCATATCGCGATGGGTCAGGCAATTGCCGATGCCGGTCTGGAAGAGAGCGATATTGTCAACGAACGCACGGGCCTGATCGCGGGCTCCGGCGGTCCGTCCACCTCCGCCATGTTTGCCGCACACCAGACGGTTTTGTCTTCTGGCGCGACGAAACGCATCGGGCCGTTCGCCGTCCCCAAATGCATGTCGTCGACGATCTCCGCGAACCTTGCGACGGCCTATAAAATCAAGGGCATCAACTACTCCATCACCTCGGCCTGCTCGACTTCGCTCCATTGCATAGGGTCTGCCTCCGAGCAGATCATGATGGGCAAACAGGACATCATGTTCGCGGGCGGCGGTGAAGAACTCGACTGGACCCTTTCGTGCCTGTTCGACGCGATGGGTGCGATGTCGTCGAAATTCAACGACACCCCAGCAAAGGCCTCGCGCGCATTCGATGCGGACCGCGACGGCTTTGTGATCGGTGGCGGTGGCGGCATTGTGGTGCTTGAGGAACTCGAGCACGCTTTGGCTCGCGGCGCGACGATCTACGGCGAAGTCACCGGCTTTGGCGCGACGTCCGACGGCCACGACATGGTGGCACCATCCGGTGAAGGCGGCGAGCGGGCGATGAAGATCGCACTCTCCACCCTGCCCGCAGATCGCACGGTCGGCTATATCAACGCACATGGCACCTCCACGCCGGTTGGCGATGTGGGCGAAGTCGAAGCGGTGCGCCGCACCTTCGGCGAGGGCAAAACGCCCCCGATCTCTTCGACCAAATCCATCACCGGTCACACGCAAGGCGCGGCAGGCGCACTTGAATCGATCTTCTGCCTACTGGCGCTAAAGCACGATTTCATCATTCCGTCGGTAAACGTCGAAACGCTCGATCCTGCGATCCGTGAAGGCGAAATTGCCACCAAACTGGTCGAAAACGCCGGTCTGGACACGGTGATGACGAACTCTTTCGGTTTCGGCGGCACCAACGGCTCAATGCTATTGTCGAAATTTAAAGGGTAATCACCATGGGCGGACTTCTCAGCGGCAAACGTGGCCTGATCATGGGCGTTGCAAATGAACGCTCTATCGCATGGGGCATCGCGAAATCCTGCGCTGAGGCGGGTGCCGAACTGGCATTTACCTATCAAGGGGAGGCTTTTGGATCGCGTCTCAAACCGCTCGCGGAAAGCGTCGGCTCCGATACAATGGTGGATGTGGACGTCACAAACCCCGACCAAATGGATGCGGCCTTTGCTGCTCTGAAGGACAAATGGGGCTCCCTCGACTTTGTCGTCCATGCCATCGCGTTTTCTGACAAATCCGAACTGACCGGCCGGTTCCGCGATACCTCTGTCGAGAACTTCAAACACTCGATGCATATCTCCTGCTACAGCTTTATCGACGTGGCAAAACGCGCCTCCGAGATCATGACGGATGGCGGCACCTTGATGACGCTGACCTTTGAGGGCTCAAACAAAGTGGTCCCGAACTACAACGTCATGGGTGTGGCAAAAGCCGCGCTCGAAAGCTCGATCCGCTACCTCGCCAACGACCTCGGCCCCGAGGGCATCCGCGTCAACGGCATCTCGCCCGGCCCGATGAAAACACTCGCTGGTGCGGCAATTGGCGGTGCGCGGCGCACCTATAAGCACACTGAACAAAACGCCCCGATGCAATCCAACGCCACGTTGGAAGCGGTTGGCGCGACGGCGGTCTACCTCGCCTCGGACGGCGGCGCGTTCACGACCGGTGAGATTATCCGCGTCGACGGCGGCTATCACATCATGGGCATGCCGCGGATCGAAAACATCTGATGTGGTTCTCCTATCTCCCGCGTATGTGAGGAGAGATAGATCCCACAGAACCGTCGCAGGATAGCGTTTTGCATAGGAGGGCCGCTCCACAACAGGGAGGCGGCCCTTTCTACGTTCTAAGGGCGGCACCAACTCCGTCTGAAACCCCTGTAGCACGCCCACCCTGCACGATATCCACAGCCTATGGGTGATACACTTCGGGCGCATTCTCTGAGCCATTCGGGGATGCCGTCTTTGGCCGCTCACCCGAATTCCTCTCTCGGAACATGACCAATAGACTGACTGACTATCCCAAAGGAGTAGATGGTTAATACCGATGTTACCGGACTATGCCTTTGCGCGTCTGTGCGGTTCCGGGCGGCTCAAATACCCTTAGTTCATACGAATTTTGAGCCCCTTTTCCCAGACCCCGAGGCAATCCAATGGCAACCGAAACCTATACCGATCCGGTCCTGTTGACCGGGGACATGATCGCCACTCTGACTGGGCAGCCAACGAACCAAGGCAACCCCGGAGATGCAAATTTCGGCATCATAATGCCAAACGCCACGGCTCTTGCGACACCGGACGATTTGTATCGCCTCGTTTGGTATCAAAACATCAACACCTCCGCGACGGAGTTCGGGAACGGACAGTTCTGGCGTCTGGAAATCTACACCGCCGCTACCGATACAGATACCGACCCCGCCAATGGCGATGCCGGTTGGACTGCTGTGCCCGGCTTTGACACGCTCAACCCGAAATTCGACCTCGTGAGCGGTCTCGGTGCGGGCGACAACTACATTGTTCTCGAAGGGCCCGGTGGCTACCTGCTCTACAACCACGACGGTGGGCTGCCGACGACGCCGACCACTTTGGTTTACGAGCAAACCATCGAAAACGGCGACCCGTTGGTCGGTGACGAAGATGGTAACCTCGATTTCTATGATATGTATGCGGCATATGAGGCGCTCGTCCCGTGCTTTGCGAAGGGCACGACGATTGCTACCGACACCGGAAACGTGGCTATCGAAGATCTCGGAGTCGGCATGTTGGTGGAGACGCGTGACAATGGACTTCAAGAGATCCAGTGGATTGGAAACCGCACACTCAACGCCGCGGATTTGGAAAAATCTCCGAACCTCAAACCCATCCGAATTCGCGCAGGCGCGCTCGGGCCGGACCTTCCCGCACGCGACCTCGTGGTGTCCCCCCAACATCGCATCGTCGTGCGCTCCAACATCGTTTTGCGCATGTTCGACGTTGCCGAGGTGCTGGTCGCGGCCAAACACCTGGTGAACATTCCCGGCATCGAGGTCGCAGAAGATCTGACAGAGGTCACCTACTACCACATGCTGTTTGAGCGCCACGAAATCGTCCTGTCGAACGGGGCAGAAACGGAGTCACTGCACCCCGGCAAGGAATCCCTCAAAGCCGTCGGAGGCGCCGCGCGGGACGAGATTTTCACGCTGTTTCCCGCCCTGCGTTTCTATGGAAAGGCAAACCCGCCGCCGGGTGCCGCGCCCTTTGTGAAAGGTCGGCAGGGACGTGCATTGGCCCATCGGCATGCCAAGAACGATAAACAACTGGTCGCGCGGATCGCATGAACTCGCATGGTGGGCTAAGCTCCATCGCCGGTCGCATCCACATGCCTCAGTGGCTGCACCCATCGCAGCCTTCACAGGCACGTGCACGGTCTTTCATCTCGATGAATTTCTCGTCCCAGCTTTCGCCATCCCCGTAGTCGAGGAAGTTGGCGTAATGGGTGTGCCGGTCCGGCATATGGCGTGCGTGTTTTACAGGACACCAATAGTATTCGGTGCGCCCCGCAACCTCGCGCACGTAGGCCAGCACGCCGTTGCAATACCCGCAATAAACGCAATTGAGCTTTTGCATGACGTTCAGATAGGTGAGTTTGTGGCGATCAACGGCGATGAATTTTCGCCGCTCCACCTTTGGCAGCCCGTACACCGGAAAGCAGATGGCCTGATAGATCGTTACCACGAGGTCGAGAAAGACGAAGGGCACGATCAGACCGTAGATCACCGGCGCCGTCACGATTTCCCATGGGCGCGCACGCCGCAGGAAGACCGACCATTTGACCCGCAATTCCCGCCCGCGCCGACGCGCTTCTTCTTCGAAAATGACACGCCCGCCGGCGATGGAATAGCGGAACTTTGCCCGCGCTTCGCGCGCCTCGTGCTCCAGTTGGCTCTGCATCTCGCGCAGCGCAACGCGCAGCTTTTCTGTTGTGGTGGTCATTCTTGCCTCCGTGAAACGTCGCTCTGTCAGACCGCTTTACACATTAGGGTAGTTTTGCGTCGTTTTTATTGATTTGTCTTCAATCGCCTTGGTTTCGCTAAAAGAAACAGTCCGTTGAATGCCTATTTTGTTGGCTCCGAACGGCCCGCCCGCCACATTGTCGCCACAATGTCGTCCAAATTGAGACCAACTGCATCGGCTGGGGTGCTTTGGGGTATTATGGGGGCGTTTATGGCGTTTTTGACATTAAGTTTGGCCTTGGGCCTTTTCGCGCTGCCGCTCTACAAATTCGAGCGCAGCATATCAGGACGCATCACCGCAACCGGCCTTTCGGGCCCTGAGTTCTTTTTCGGCTTCGCGATCACCACTGCCATTTCGTTGGTGACATCCCCCCTTTACGGGATCGGCTTTGTCATCGCGGTTCTGTTGCACGAAACGGTGACCGCATTGGCCTGTCGCCATCTCGGCTACGACGTGGCACGGGTGCGCCTCGTGCCGCTACCATGGGTGGCGCAGCCCCGGTGTGACCACGCACATGAGCGCGACATCGATGAAGTATTCGAGGCACTCTACGGGCCCGCCCTCGCAATTGTTCCGATGGCCCTTTCGTTCAGCCTGTTCCACGTGCTTTCTGCGCCTGCCCCGCAGCTTGCGGAGGCGTTTCGCGCCATCGCAATCATGTTGGGCTGTTTCAATTTCGTTGTGCTGCTTCCCTTTCTGCCATTCGCAGGTGGGCGGGCGGTTCGCGCGGTTTCCGCATCTTTTTGGCCACAGCTCGCCCCCGCCGTAACGGTTTTCATGACGGCGGCCTTTGCGACGGCTGCGCTACGTGACGGATCGATTGCCATGGGCGTCTTGGCGGCGGTTGGCGCACAGAGCCTCCTGCACCGCAAACAACCCGACCAACAGCGGCTTTCGCCGAACGAAGCGCTTCTGATCATGGCCTGCTACGCCTTCACGATGACCGTGCATTTCCTCGGTGGTTTCGGGCTATTGAAAGGCGCGATCTGATCTTTCCCCCGTCGGGCTGGCATGCCAGTCTGGCGAGAGGGAGGCTATTCGATGCCAATCACGACATTCGTTTTTGATGCCTATGGAACGCTGCTGGACGTCAACGCGGCAGCACGAGCGGCGGCCAGCGAGCCCGCCTTTGCCCGTCTCGGGCCGATCTGGCAGGATGTCGCAACGACGTGGCGCAACAAGCAACTCGAATACAGCTGGCTGCGCGCCATAACGCAGGCCCATACGGATTTCTGGACTGTTACGCAGGATGCGCTCGACTGGGCGCTAGAGGCGAACGATCTGGACGGTGATGAGGCATTGCGTCAGCGTCTGCTCGACCTCTACCGCGAACTTGACGCCTATCCGGAAGCTCCTGACGTACTGTCCAAACTAAAGAGCGCCGGCAAATCGACGGCAATCCTGTCAAACGGCTCGCCCGACATGTTGGACGCGGCAGTGAGCGCCGCAGGTTTGGGGTCTCTTCTGGATGACGTGCTTAGCGTGGAAACCGTTGGTGTCTACAAACCCGATGCCCGTGTCTACGGGATGGTCGAGGCTCGATTTGGCGCCAACCCGTCGCAGGTCCTGTTCGTTTCGTCAAACGGGTGGGACGTGGCGGGGGCTGCCGCCTTCGGGTTTCAGACCATTTGGATCAATCGTGCAGGTTTGCCCGTTGATCGCATGCCGGGCCGCCCCGCCCATATCGCCGCCGATCTGACCGCAGTGCTGGAGACTGCGGGTGTCTGAGCGCTTTACCTCAGAGGATGGCATCCAATTGGCCTTTGATGTCGCAGGGAGCGGTCCGCCGTTGCTTTGCCTCGCCGGTCTGTCGCGCAATATGGCGGATTTCGAGCCTGTCGTCGCGCAAGTGGAACATCGCGCCACGGTCATCCGCCTCGACAGCCGCGGGCGCGGTGCGTCGGATTTTGCCGATCCATCGACTTACACGATTGGCCAGGAAGGCCGCGATGTGATCGCCCTGCTTGACCATCTTCAAATAGAGCGGAGCGCCATTTTGGGCACGTCGCGTGGCGGTCTTATTGCGATGGCGCTGGCTCCTACGCATGCGCACAGGTTTTCGGGCGTCCTGTTCAACGACATCGGACCCGACCTCGCCGCGCAGGGGCTATCCCCGATTATGGACACGCTGGGGCGTCCTCCCGCTTATCGGTCGTTTGAGGACGCCGCAGATCGCCTGCCCGTCGCGCTCGGAGCGGCCTTTGCGCATGTGTCGCGTGAAGAGTGGCGGACCTATGCAAAGCGTTTGTGGCGCGAAGGCGAGCGGCGTTTGGAATTGCGCTACGATCCACGGCTAAGAGACGCAATTCTGGCGCATGGGATAACCGATGCGTTTGACGATTTCTGGCCGCTCTACGATGCTCTGGCAGGCATTCCGCTCGCGCTCTTGCGGGGAGAAAACTCGACCCTGCTGACACGCGAAACCGTCGCCGAAATGGCACGGCGGCAGCCGGACCTGATCCACGCCGAGGTGCCCGACCGCGGGCATGTGCCTTTCCTCGACGAACCCGTTTCACAACGCACTCTCACCCAGTTTCTCGACCAGATATACCCATGATGATTTCAAACGGCGACATTGCCCTCCATTTCGCCGACGACGGCCCAAGAGACGCTCCGGCTGTTGTTTTCGCACATGCACTCGGGACCGACCTGACACTATGGGACGCGATGATTGCGCACTTGCCCGAGGGTCTGCGGCTCGTGCGGCTCGACATGCGCGGTCACGGCGGATCAGATGCGCCACCAGCCCCCTACAGCATGGGGCAGCTTGTCTCGGACGCGGAGGCGGTGCTCGATGCGCTTGGCCTGCGCGATGTGGTGTTTGTGGGCATTTCGATCGGCGGCATGATCGCGCAGGGGTTGGCGGTGAAACGGCTCGATCTCGTGCGCGGTGTGGTTCTCTCCAACACCGCCGCGCGGATCGGCACGCGATCTCAGTGGGACGACAGGATCGCCTCCATCCGCGCTCAGGGATTGCACGCGATGGTCGAGCCAACTCTGGAACGGTGGTTTGCCAAAGGTTTTCGCGCCTCGCCAGTCGCGCACACGCTGGGCACCACGCTCTCACAGACGAATATCGAGGGGTACACCGGCTGTGCCGCGGCGATTGCGGGCACTGATTTTTACACGCCGACATCGGGTCTGCGCCTCCCCTGCCTCGGCATCGCCGGCAGTCATGACGGGTCAACCCCGCCCGATCTGGTACGCGAAACCGTCGAGCTCATCCCCGGGTCCAGTTTTGCGCTCATGCGGCGGTCGGGGCACCTCCCCTGCGTTGACGCCCCCGAAGACTACGCGCGCATTTTGACGGAATTTTTGGAGAGTATCGGGCATGTCGCGACCTGAAGTTTTGCTCGTCCACGGGTCGTGCCATGGGGCGTGGTGTTGGCGCGATTTGCAGGAGTCGCTAAAGGAGCACGACATACCTTCGCGCGCGATCGACCTCCCCTCTCACGGCAATGACCCGACACCCTATAGCGACGTCACGCTGGCGCATTACCGCGACGCCATCCTCGGCGATATCGCGGATCACGGGGACGCGCCGGTGATTTTAGTGGGCCATTCAGCAGGCGGATTCGCAATCTCCGCCGCAGCAGAAGTAGCGCCGGACAAAATCGTCCACCTCGTCTACGTGGCGGCCTATGTCCCGATCTCCGGCATGAGCCTTGCCGACATGCGCCGTCTCGCGACGCGCCAGTTGGTCCTCGACGCGATTGAGAAAACCAATGACGGGCGCGCGTTTACCTTTTGCGCCGACAGGGCTACCGCAGCGCTCTACAATGACTGCTCGGATGAACAAATCGCCTATGCACTGGAACGTCTGTGCCCCCAACCGATCGCCCCACAGGAGACAGCCCTCTTCCTGAGCGAGGCCTATGAGAGCGTGCCTCGCACGACAGTGATTTGCACCGACGACCACACAATTGCCCCCGAAGAGCAGGAAAAAATGGCGCTAGGATTCGAAACCGATAGTATCCACCGCCTCGCCTCGTCGCATTCACCGTTTTTCTCGATGCCCGACGAATTGGCGAAGAATATTGCGCAAACCACCTGACAACTTGATTTTCTGAGCGCACAGGTTCACATCCAAACCATGCAACACCGCCTCGCCACCGTCTTTATCGTCGTCACATTGCTTATCGACGGGATTGGCGTGGGACTGATTTTCCCCGTGATGCCGGACCTGATCCGCGAAGTCACCGGACGCGCGCTTGCCGATGCGGCCATTTGGGGCGGTGTGCTTGCGACCGGCTATGCGCTTATGCAGTTTTTCTTTGGGCCGCTTGTAGGCAACCTGTCGGATCGGTTCGGTCGCAAACCGGTCCTGATCTCGGCGCTGCTTGTGCTGTGCGTTGATTATCTCATCATGGCGGTTGCGGGCACGATCTGGTTGCTCCTGATCGGACGCCTCGTCGCGGGGATGACTGCGGCCACGCATTCGACAGCATCGGCCTATATGGCAGACATCTCTGCCCCCGAAGATCGCGAACGCAATTTCGGTCTGGTCAATGCGGCCATCGGCATCGGCTTTGCTTTGGGTCCGGTCATTGGTGGGATGCTAGCGGGAATTGATACGCGGGCCCCGTTTTACGCCGCCGCGATCCTCGCCGGTGCGAACGCCATTTTCGGAATTCTCGTCATGCCCGAAAGCCTACCCAAAACGAAACGGCGCAAATTCACCCTTGCGCGGGTCAACCCCTTTGCTGCCTTTCGCGCCATTGGATCCCTGCGCGGCGTCGCCCCGCTCCTCGTCGTCTTCGGGCTCTATGAAGTTGCCTTCTTCGTCTACCCCGCAATCTGGGCATTTTACGGTCAGGAATTGTTCGGTTTTGACGCGCGCATGATCGGCTTCACTCTCTTTGCCTTTGGCCTCGCGATGGGTGTCGCGCAGGCGTTTATGATTGGCCCATTAACCAAACTCCTCGGCGGGTACCGCGTCGCCATTGCAGCAATGGTGGTTGATATCGTGGCCTTTGCATTGTTCGGCTTCACGACGAGCGTGGTTGTCGTGTGGATCCTCACCGTGAGCACAGGCATCGCCTCGATTGCCATGCCCGCCGTACAGGCGATCCTGAGCCGCGCCACGCCGGAGGACCAGCAGGGCGAAATGCAGGGCGTTCTAGGTGCGATTGCGGCCCTCGCGACGATTGTGAGCCCGCTGGTAATGACGGAGATTTTCGCAATTTTCTCGCGCGACACGGCGCCGATCTATCTCCCAGGTGCGCCTTTCCTACTGTCGTGTGTACTCACGATCATTTGCGTCGCGCTATTGATGTCGTGGCGACGCGGTGTCGGGGCAAATCTGCGCTAGAAACCGCGCGCTTTGACCTGACCACAGGACGAACCAAAACAACTGTGCTATGGTCATATTCCCTGAAAGGAGGATTTGAGATGTCAAAACATATCGTAGACAAGGCACATGCCGCCTCAAAAGAAGCTCGGCTGGTTCACTACGCCAAAATTGAAAAGGCCGAAAAACCGAGCGCCGCAAGCATCGCGCTGCAGCGCCGTGCCAAAAATGCTTCGTCAGAAGAACGCGCAAAACAATACGCTCGGATAGAACGCAACATAGAGGCCTGATGCGGCCCGTCTGTCTTAGCGGTCTAGGTGAATTAGGTGGCGATCCCTTGAGGACTCGAACCCCAAACCTGCTGATTAGAAGTCAGCTGCTCTATCCAGTTGAGCTAAGGGACCGCACTTGCGTCGTCTTTCGACCAAAAAGCGCCGGTCATTTGTGAACCGGCGCTCTGAATAACGTGATGACAAAGCCGGATCAATGGGTCCAGGGCATACGTCTTTGAGTCGCGAAGTTTTCGCCATAGCCACCGGGCCGGATGTTATGCGAGCGCGGTTTGGGCTCTTGCACTACGGCGTCGATGCCATTTGCCTCTGCATAGGCCACTGCCGCCTCTTTGGACTCAAAACGCAGGCGGACCTGGCTCTGCGTGTCGCTTGACGATGTCCACCCCATCAACGGATCAATGTCGCGGTGGGATGCGGGCACAAAGTCGAGAACCCAAAGCTTTGTTTTGCCTTGGCCGGACTGCATTGCATTCCGGGCCGGTTGGTAGATACGAGCACGCATCGTCGACTCCTCTTACATATGCCCGACTTATCCCCGTTTATGCCCATCGTTGCAAGCCCTTGGGCGCACGACGGCCTATCGGCGGGGGACACCTAAAAACCCGTATGATCGGGGTGGATCATACGGGTTATAGGATGGAGGTAGTGTAGGCTGCCCAGCCGCGACTGAGGGAGTGAGGGGTGGGGTGGGTTCGTCACCCGCGGCCGGGCAGCCAAGTCTGCTGCTTGCCCTTAAAAGCTACGGCGCGAGATCATTCAAAGCAAGCTTTAATATCGTTTAAGTTGTAATTTTTTATTCATTACTCTCCCCTGAGGTGTAATGATTTCTTAACCTTTTTGGCCATCAGAGCATCCTCCTGCCAGTTTCCGTCATCAAGTCATGCGACATTTTTCTTGAACGACTTGAAACGTGAACAAAAAGGGATCACTTGTTAACGACCCCACCCAAACCGCCGAGTTCCCCCAATGGACCTACCGATCCTCCATTCCCCCGCACCAGACGTGCGTTCGCGCCCGAAGCTCGAAGGGGGGCGGAAGTTCGTGTTGAACACCGACTTTGAATCGGCGGGCGATCAACCTACTGCGATCCGCGAACTCACAGAGGCGATCCGAAACGGTGAGCGCAATCAGGTGCTTTTGGGGGCAACAGGGACCGGTAAGACGTTTACGATGGCCAAGGTCATCGAAGAGACGCAGCGCCCCGCAATTATCCTCGCCCCGAATAAAACTTTGGCTGCCCAGCTATATGGCGAATTCAAAGGGTTCTTCCCCGACAACGCGGTGGAGTATTTCGTCTCTTTCTACGACTACTACCAACCCGAGGCATATGTCGCGCGCTCGGATACCTTCATCGAGAAGGAATCCCAGATCAACGATCAGATCGACCGAATGCGCCACTCGGCGACCCGCGCGCTTCTTGAACGTGACGACGTGATCATTGTCGCCTCCGTGTCCTGCATCTATGGCATTGGGGCCGTGGAAACCTACGGTGCGATGACCCAGGATCTCCTCGTCGGGCGCGAATACAACCAACGCCAAATCATGTCCGACCTCATCGCGCAGGCCTACAAACGCAACGACTCCGCGTTCCAGCGCGGCACGTTCCGCGTGCGGGGGGATAGCCTCGAAATCTGGCCGGCGCACCTTGATGATCGCGCGTGGAAGTTGTCGTTTTTTGGCGAAGAGTTGGAAACGATCACGGAGTTCGATCCGCTGACCGGCGAGAAGACCGATACCTTCGACAAGGTGCGCATCTACGCGAATTCGCACTACGTCACGCCCCAGCCAACGATGAAACAGGCCATCGTGGGCATCAAAAAGGAATTGCGTCAGCGCCTCGATCAACTCACCAACGAAGGCAAACTGCTGGAGGCGCAGCGCCTCGAACAACGCACCAACTTCGATGTGGAGATGTTGGAGGCCACGGGTGTGTGCAACGGGATCGAAAACTATTCGCGCTACCTCACAGGTCGCGCACCGGGTGAACCGCCCCCCACGCTATTCGAATTCATCCCCGACAATGCCATCGTTTTCGCCGATGAAAGCCACGTCTCTGTGCCCCAGATCGGCGGCATGTATCGCGGTGACTACCGGCGCAAGTTCACACTGGCCGAACACGGGTTCCGCCTGCCATCCTGCATGGATAACCGCCCTCTCAAATTCGAGGAATGGGATGCCATGCGTCCGCAGTCCGTCTTCGTGTCGGCTACGCCTGCGTCATGGGAGCTTGAGCAATCCGGCGGCGTTTTCGTCGAACAGATCATCCGACCCACGGGTCTACTCGATCCCGTAATCGAAATTCGTCCCGTCGAAACCCAGGTAGACGACCTTCTCGACGAATGTCGAAAACAGGCCGCCAATGACTCCCGCGTGCTCGTCACCACGCTGACCAAACGCATGTCCGAGGACCTGACCGAATACCTGCACGAACAGGGTATCCGCGTGCGCTACATGCACTCCGACATCGACACCATCGAGCGCATCGAAATCCTGCGCGACCTGCGGTTGGGGGCCTTCGACGTGCTTATCGGGATCAACCTTCTGCGCGAGGGCCTCGACATCCCCGAATGCGGCCTCGTCGCTATTCTGGACGCGGATAAGGAAGGTTTCCTGCGTTCCGAGACTTCGCTGATCCAGACTATCGGGCGCGCCGCGCGTAACGCCGAGGGCAAGGTTATTCTCTACGCCGACCGCATTACCGGATCGATGGAACGCGCCATGGGCGAAACCGAACGGCGCCGTGAACGCCAACACGCCTATAACGTGGAACACAACATCACCCCGGAAACGGTCAAAAAGAACGTCGAGGATGTCCTCGCCGGCCTCTACAAAGGCGACGTCGATATGAACCGCGTCACCGCCACGGTCGACAAGGCCCACGCGGGCGCAAATCTCGCCGCCGTCCTTGAGGGTCTCAAAACCGACATGCGCAAAGCAGCCGAGAACCTCGAATTTGAGGAGGCCGCGCGTCTGCGCGACGAAGTCAAACGCCTCGAAACCGTCGATCTCGTCCTGCACGACGACCCACTGGCCCGCCAATCCGCCGTCGACGCGGCGGTGGAGACGTCGAAAGCGAAAAGCGGCCGTTCAACAGCCGGTCGCCCGGGGCAAAGGGGTGGTAACGCGGGGCGTCGCAAACGATAGCGACACTGTTGTTGTAAATCCGATTTCGGTTTGAGGTTGGGCCAAGGGCGCATCGCGAAAGAATGTCTATAAAATGGCGACCGATACTCGTTCTTGAGGCACTGGCCGCATGTTCGGGCGAATTTCCTCAGAGCCTCGATACGTCCAGTGGCCAAAGCGACTTGATCGGGGAAGTAGGGTTGGGTCAGGCGCCGCTCAAAACGACCACGGGTATTGTGGCATTTGGTGGTAAGCCGATCATGGACACGGCCGAGCCATCCCCGGTGAACGGGTTCATTGATGACTGGCTCACCATCAGGGCCGTCACGGACACCTGATCGCGCCCCAAATGTCCTTCTAGATGGAAAAGACGCGCGCATTCTCACGCGTTTCGCGTGCGACTTCGATCAGTCCCCCGTCACCGTCAGCCCCAGCATTCGCCACCCCTGCATGCCCGCGCGGTAGTAGTAGATTTTGTCCGCCGGAAACCCCGCCTCGATCATGCGCCGCGCCGCGGTCGGGCTCTGTCCGCACCATGGGCCATTGCAGTAGAGAGCCACCGATTTAACCTCCGGCCCGTCGCAGATGAACCCATCAAAGTCCGGCTCACATCCCAATTCGCCGAGGCGGTCGGCGGCCTCCGTATAGGGCACGTTCACCGCTCCGGGGATGGAGCCACCTTCGAAATCGGGGCGCACGCGACCGTCGATGACCACCACATCGGGATCATCTAGGAACCCGAGCAACTCCAACTCCCCGATCGGGGTCACACCCTCGGCGGGGATCATCGGCTGAATACAGAAATTCGGGCAGGGCCGCGCGATTTGGGCGAAATCGCCTTCGATCACCGCCGCATTGTCCTGCACACGGGATATCTCAACAGGACCCGCAGCTGTTTCTACAGTCACGCTCATCATATCCTTCGTGATGCCAACAGGGTCGGCCATCACTCCTCCTGCCGCGCCGATCACCAACGCAAACGCCAGTCCAAAATACCGCATCAGTATACTCCCTGCACATCGTACATGACCGGCTCGAAGGTCTTGCACATCTGGTTGATTTCGCGATTGCGTTTGCGCATTTCGTCGCTGCGTAACATCGCCTGATAGTCTTCCCGTCTCTCCCATTGCGAATAATTCGCCACCCGCGTCTGAGCATCATTCATATGCAGCGCAGCGGCGATGAAGCCGGGTTGTTTTGAAATGCATTCGGCGTAGGCCGCCTGCAATGCCTCAAGCAGGTCAAGAGCCGAAGCAGGTGTGGTTTCAAATGTTGTGAGCACTGTCTGATGGCCGGTGCCAGTTTGAATGGTGAGCATGGTTTCTCCTCCCTTGCTTACCCCATCCTACCACGGTTTGGCGCAATTGAAGCCACTGTTCACTCTCTCGAACCGCGACAGGTTGCAGCACGCAAATGCAAATGCAGATCGCTTGCCTTGTGCGCTTGGCAGGGCTTAGCATCCGGCCATGAGCGACAAACCGACATCCCCGATCCGTCAGACTGACGACGAGGCACGCGCACTCGCCGCCAGTATTCTAACGGGTGCGCGGATCGCCGCACTTGGTCTTTGGGATGCGGACGCCGCGCGCCCTCACGTGACCCGCATCGCCTTTGTGCACGATCCTGACCTTGGCTACTTCACGCTGGTCTCCGATCTCTCGAAGCATGCATCGCTCATGAAACAGAGCCCAGTTGCGTCGCTGCTGATTGGGGAAGCCCCTGACAAGGGCGATCCACTCGCCTTCCCTCGACTGACATTGGCCGCCGATGCCGCATTCATCCCCCGCGATGCCCGCGAACGGGTCGCGATGCGCGCACTTTGGCTGGAACGCCATCCGAAGGCCGCGCTCTACATCGACTTTGGCGATTTCAACTTTGTCCGGTTCACGCCTCTGGGTGCCGATTTGAACGGCGGATTTGGCAAAGCCTTCCGCCTATGCAAAACGGACCTGCCCTGAAAAAACCGGCCCCAAAAATGGGGCCGGCGTTTTGAACTTTGGTGTAAGCGGCCCTTAGACCGGTCGATCGACCCGTGCCACAACTTGCACTGTGCCTTTGCAAGCGGTCTTGAACGTGATCGCAGCGCTGTTGGATTCCGCACCATATGCCAAGGTGGCATAGGGCGTTTCATAGACACCTTGCCCCGCAACAGAAGTCAGCGCCCCGACAGGCACCACGCTTTCCACACACCGCGCCCAGCCTTTGAACGGCAGGTACTCCGAGAAATCGAGAACCCATGTCGTCGCCTCGGTGTTTTGCGAAAACTCGAGCGAAACGGGGTTATAGCTTTTGTCGGTCACACCATTGTAAGTGTTGCCGGCGAAGACGACGTTTCGCATCCGACCATAGTCAAGATCAGCATAGGTCGTGTCGACGCGATCAATTCGTTCAATAAAGCCATTGAGCGATTTGAACGTGTTCCCTTGTACTGAGAGACCTTGGATAAAGTGCCCCGGTCCATAGGGTTTCACCACGATAAAGCTGAACCAGTCCGCACTATCGTTCACGGTGAAAATGTTGCCCGTAATCGTGAGCCCGCCAAAGGAGTATTCGTTGGAAAAATCGGGCTGCGCATCATGTTCGTTCGTCATCTCGATAAACGAGTTGTCGATATAGTTGCCTGTCACGACGGATTTGACATTGGGATAGGTGAACACCAATCCCGCCAAACGCGGGCTGTCCGTATCGCCATCGCCCTGAAACCAGTGGTTGCCTGTGAACAGGTGACCGTTGCCAAAACAGATGGCGGTGTGACCAAACCGCTGGAACCGGCTGTCGCGGATTTTTGTATCATTCCCGTTCACGTTGAAAGCGATGGACTGACGGTTCTCGGCACGGACGTCTTGTTCATTGGAAACGAACGAACAATTGTCGATGTGCAGGTCCTGGCACCCTCCCCCATGCGAGGTGATCCCACGGTTGAGCGGCGATTTGAAATGGCAGTTCTTGACCGAGAAATTGTTACCCGCCGGCGCGAGCAGAATGCCGGATGCACGTCCGTTCAACAAAAACTCGACATGGCTGATCTCAATCTGGGACAGTTTGGAAAAGCCGGAGAAGTCGAGCGCATATTTGAAACGCGTGAACGTATAGGTCTGCGATCCGGGGGCTGCAAATAGAGGCTGCGACAGGGTCACGGTTTGCGCCCCGACGTTCACCGCCTCCACATAGACCTCGCGACCGACGCCCTGCCCCGTCACGAGGCTACCGACGGCCACGTTCGCGACATTGGCCACGTTGGTCAATTGGCGCGGATTGGCGACTGAGTAGGCCCCTGCCGAAGTCACTACGTCGCTGTCCCACGCACTGGAAGCCTGCACGTTGATTTGGCCGTTGTGGATCAATCGCCGGATTTCAAAGCTTGATTGATTGCCAACAGCGGCGGCTACGTCGATTGGCGACGTGATTTCGATCCGACGCCCGCAAAGATCAAGCGCTTCGTGATCCGTGTAGTTCAAAAGCGCCTGAAACGCCTTTCTCAGCGCCAGTTCTTCATCGCCAAACGCATCGATGTAACTGTTGAGATCAAAGCCCCGTCGCAACGCGAGACGATCCCCGTCAGCCATGACCAAAGTGCCCTGAAACACCGGTTCATGCACCAATGTCAAATTGCCTGCGATCCTGTAGGACCCGGTCGGCACGATGATTTTGCGCCCGTTGGCCGCCGCATCTGCGGCATTGAACGCGGCCAGACAATCTGTGGTCCCGTCGCCCACCGCGCCAAAGTCGCGAACATCAATGACGCCAGAGCTGTCGGCGAGGAAAAAACCGGAGACATCCTCGATCCGGATGTCATCAATGCGCACTGTGCCCCCATTGGAGCCGGTCAGGTCGAGTCCGAAGTGGCCGTAAATCGAAGACAGGCCCCAAGGCATGTCCACGCCGCTGCGCGCGCCGGACCCCACAATCGCGGACACTTCAACCACCTCGCCATAGGAGGTAAGCGCGACAGTTTCGCCCGTCTCGACTAAGCCGGATACATGGGTCTGGCCACTCGCACCGGCCCAACCGGCAATGCGTACAGAGGGCAAATTGCCCGATACCGCTTTGATGCGCGCTGTGATGCGAAGGTACATGCCAGGCAGCAAAGGCGTCTCGCCCATGTAGCGCAATTTGGTGACCGAGGCCTGCTTGACGATCTCGAGACACCCGCCGAAATCGGCATCCGCCGCTACGATTGCGGCGTTGGGTGCGCCTGCATAGGTCGCCGACCCCACCGTACCATCTTCGCTGGACCATTGGCCCAACCCGTTTGCAAATGCCGGCGGCATAAGCACCAACCCGTCCGTAATCGCCTTGTTCATCGAAGCCCCTTTCACATCGGAAAGGACAGACGCGACCCCCAAACTCACAGCCCGTCATTAACCGGCCGTAGGTTCGGTCAGGCGCGTGTGTCCCGATATGAAAAGCGGTTTACCCTCTCACCCCTGACTTCGCGGTTACACCTGCGCGCGCCCTAGCCGCATGCACGCAACGCTAAACGGCAAAATCCGGCATTTCGACAGGGCGCACCCCGTTGATCTTCCACCCCGCGTCCGTTTCGACCATGTCGTATTCGAATGCCTGCAGCGCACCGCCTTCGCCTTTGATCACCACCGTCTGGCGCAGGCGGCCGTCCTGTTCAATGCGCTCAGAAAACGTCGCCCCGCGATTGTCCCAGATGACGCTATAGCCATTGCGCACCATCATCTCGAAATTCTCGGGGGATCCGAACATGCCTTGGATCATAGGGCTTGCATGGCCCCACGCCCGCGCCACATCGCGCGCGGCAAATGCGCCGAGTTGATCGGAAATGACATCCGTCACCGCATCGGCCATCGCCGATAGCGGCAGGCACAGCGCAAATAGGGTGGCTGAAATTCGTTGTGCAAACATGAAAAACCCTCCGAAAGACTGCCAAAAGGCTAGCCCGCCGGAGGGTCAATTCAAGACGTCAGGTTTTAACCCAACTCGCCGTTCAACCCCTGCTCGATAAGCACACGGGTTTCTTCGGCACCGTAGAGGGCGGCAAAGGAGCCAAAACGTGGCCCTTGCGATTGTCCCAAAAGCACCTCGTAGAGCGCTTTGAACCATTCACGCAGGTTTTCGAACCCATGGTTCTTGCCGACTGCAAAAACGATGGACTGCAGGAAATCACCATCCGACATATCGGCGACAGGCAATGCCTCGTCGACGCCCGCAGCGGCGTTCTTTTTCGCGATCTGTGCGAGTGCAACTTCGGGCGACCCAAAGGCCGCGCGCAGGTCTTCCATCGCGGCGCGCTCGGCCTCGGTTGGTGCGCGAAACACCTTCTCGGGTTTCACGAAATCATTGTAGTAGCGCACAGCATAGCCTGCGGCGGCGTCCAACTGCGGATTGCCCTCAGGCGACGCATCGGGCGCATAGCGGCGGATATAACCCCAGAGCTGGTCCTTTTCCTCAGCACCCGCCACGGAGGCAAGGTTGAGGAGCATCGAAAACGGCACGACCATGTCAGAGGCCGGCACATCCTCTCCGTGGATATGGAACACCGGATTGTTCACACGCTGGGCCGCATCCTGCGTCGCGTAGGCGCGCAGCTGCTGGTGATACTCGTCCATCGCACGCGGGATCACATCGAAATGCATCCGCTTTGCCGTTTTCGGCTTTTGATACATGAAATACGACAGGCTCTCGGTCGAGGCATAGGTCAACCATTCATCAATGGTCAGGCCGTTCCCCGTCGATTTCGAAATCTTCTGACCATTTGCATCCAGAAACAGCTCATAGGTAAAATGCGCGGGTTTCACACCGCCGAGGATCTCGCAAATCCGGTCATAGATCGGCGTGTTAGTGCTGTGGTCTTTACCGTACATCTCGAAATCGACATCCAGCGCCGCCCAACGCGCGCCGAAGTCAGGTTTCCACTGCAATTTCACATTGCCGCCCGTCACGGGCAACGTCCACTCGCGTCCGTCTTCGTCGTCGAAAGTGATCGTGTAGTCGTCACGGTTTACCGACTTCATTGGCACGTAGAGAACCCGCCCCGTTTCGGGGTGAATAGGCAAGAAGATCGAATATGTCTGCTGACGCTCATCGCGCAGAGACTTCAACATCACTTTCATGACGTCATCATACTTGTCGACGGCACGCTTGAGCACCTCGTCGAACTGGCCCGATTTGTAGAAATCCGTGGCGGAGTAGAATTCGTAATCAAACCCGAAGGTATCCAGAAACCGGCGCAACATGGCATTGTTATACGCACCGAAGCTTTCGAACTCTTCAAACGGATCGGGCACCGAGGTCAGTGGCTTTTGTGTGTTTTCGCGCAGCATTTCCTGGTTGGGCACATTACCCGGAACTTTGCGCATCCCGTCCATGTCATCGGAAAAACAAATCAGCCGCGTCGGAATATCCGAGATCACCGAAAAGGCGCGCCGGATCATTGTCGTGCGCAGGACTTCGCCAAAAGTCCCGATGTGGGGCAGACCCGAGGGACCATAGCCGGTTTCAAAGAGCACATAGCCCTTCTTGGTCTTGGACGCCTCATACCGTTTGAGCACCGCCCGCGCTTCTTCAAAAGGCCAGGCTTTCGTGGTCATTCCGGCGTCGCGCAGGTCACTCATCTGAGGCGTTCCTTGATCCATCGCGGAAGGGTTCCCGCAAAGTCCGGTTCCTATTGCGGGCTGGCCGCATGGTCAAGAATTTCCATACATTCATGACGCAGTTGCCCCAATTTCCTGCAAGCCTTCCAAACCTGTGCGCTGCCTTTCGAAGTGCACTTCAACATCGCAGTTTGCCGAGGAGCCTTTGTCGCGATGGTGTCTGGCTAATTTGATGCAGACCACAACCTAAATTCGAAAATTCTCCTCACCCATGACCACCACCCTTGCCGGTAGCGGTATGGAGGCATATCTTCAGGTGTGGTAAAAAAAGTGAAAACAAAATGACAGACATGCCCCATTCCCTCACGCCGCAGGATTGCCTCGTCGCCGTGATGATTGCCGTGTCAATGTCCGACGAGAACATCCGCACTTCCGAGCTTATCACGATCGAAAACATCGTGAACCATCTACCGGTTTTCGCGGATTTCGATCCCGACCGCATCAAAACCGTATCTTCGACAGTGTTCGATCTGTTCGGCGAAGAGGACGGTCTGGACGCACTATTTGGCCTGATCCGAGACAACCTGCCCGACTACCTGCATGAAACAGCCTATGCTCTGGCCTGCGATGTCGCGGCAGCCGATGGTCACACCTATGAGGCGGAACTACGCCTGCTCGAAGAAATCCGCTACGAGCTGTCAATCGACCGGTTGCACGCGGCCGCGATCGAACGGGGTGCACGCGCACGCTATATGAACTTCCACCCCGAAGATCAGAGCGCGTAATAGGCGCCCCAGCGCCGCAAAAGCGCCTGCTGCATCCGTTTGGCACGGGTATTATAAGTCTTCGCGCCGCGCGGCACCTCTGCGCCATTCGCTTTGGCCGCGGCGCGCGTTGCCTCATCACCGGCAAAAATCGCGAACGCCATCCGCTTTCCGCCCGGTGCCGTCACGTAGCCCGCGAGCGTTGAAACGAAATCGAGCGTTCCGGTCTTTGCCACCACCGACACAGGCGGATCGAGAGCATTGCCATCTAGGTCGTAAACCGGAATTGGTTTCAGAATCGGGGCCAACTGCGCCTCGACACCCTGCGCGGACAGCATTTTGACCATATCCGCGACAGACACTTCTGACGCGCCGCCAAGGCCGGAATGATCAACAAAAGACATATGTCGCATCCCGAGCCGAACGCGCGCCCACGCGTTCATACGCCGCGCAGAGGCCTCCAAGGATGTAATTCGCCCACCCCGCGCATGGCTCGCCGCGATGCCAATTACTTCTGCTGTCAGGTTCGTTGAGTACTTCAACATATCGCGCAGCATATGCGTCAAAGGCGGGCTGTCATGGCGCGCCAGATCCTTGGCTTCCGGTAAATCGGACACTCGCTCGGCTCGGGGCAACCGTAGGCTTTGTGCACCGCACAAGGCGACGAAAACCTCTCCCGCATAAAGTGCGGGCAATCGTACCGGCAACCACCGCGCGCCCCCGTTACCCAAAGCGCCGCGTGCGACTGACCACCGGTCCACACTCTCACCCGGCTCATGATCAAACACCGGCACCGCACGATCAGAGATGACCATCCGCGCAATGCGCACATCCGGGGCGTGGGCTTGCGCGCGCGCGTCCATTTTGACGGAGTACCCGTCCGAACCCCGTTTCCACTCGAAATGCACACGGTTGTAATTGAGATTGAGCCCTGAAATCGTGGGGTTGTATCCCGCGTATTCTGTCTGGGTCGCGTCGATTTCCTGTATTCGCGGCAATTCTCCGTCCCACACCAGAAACCGCCCCGTTACACCGTGCACGCCCGCATCCACCACTGACTTGGCGAGACCTGCCAACATATCGGTGTCCAACGTGGGATCACCGCCGCCTGCGAGGATCACATCCCCTTGCACGACGCCCTCCACGACCGGTCCGGTCGCCAAAACTCGCGTGCTAAATCGATACTCCGGCCCCAGCGTTTCTAACGCATAGAGCGCCGTCATCGCCTTTGCCACGGAGGCGGGCGGCAACTGGCGCAGCGGATCATGCATTTCTAGAACTGCGCCCGTTGCCACATCGGCCAACGCATAGGATACCGCGCCAGACAGCCCCGCTTCGTCAACAATCTGGTCGCCATCCGGGATCGCACGCAGACCCAAACCGGTGGGGCGCGCCAAAGGCAGGGGGGAGCGCACCACTGGCTCGCCAAAGGCCGCCTGCGCTACACCACCCAAAAGCAGCCCGATCGCACCGCGTCGTGATAAGCGAGCGGCGACGGGATGTGTTGTGCGGTTTGTATTCTTGCCTGTCATGGGCGCGAATTAAGCCTTCGTTGGCACCAAAGGGCAATCCCTCACGTGTCGGCTTTCCACTCACCGGCCTGACGAATGCGTGTAGAGGAGGCGTCACTCATGGGCACATTGATGAAACACCAACACGGTGGCGTGCGCCGCCCCAACAACCGCGATGCGCGCCCGGGTAATTTCGCGGCGCCAAAGGTCTGGGCTGCCACCGAATTTCGCGCAGCTCCACGCGTTCCCGGACGGGCAATGACGCCGACTGCAACCCGCTCCATAATTCCCTGCCAATCCTGCCAACGATGAAACTGCGCAAGATTGTCCGCCCCCATCAGCCACACGAAATGCACACCGGGATAAAGACGCTGGAGGGCCTCCAATGTCGCCGCCGTGTACCGCGTCCCCGTATGTGTTTCGATATCAGTAACCTGCACTCGGGGATGGTCCATAACCGCACGCGCATGTGCTAGGCGCTTTTCCATCTTCGCAGGCCCTGCCTGTTTTAGCGGATTGCCCGGACTGACCAGCCACCACACTCGATCCAACCCGAACCGTTTCAGCGCCATTTTTGTGATATGCACGTGCCCTTCATGCGCGGGGTCGAACGATCCCCCGAGCAAACCGATCACCTGACCGGCGCGGGCATATGGTAGCGAATGTCTCACCGCCTCTGATTGCTGGGCACAGTTCCTATTGTCAATCGTCGCGCTAAGTAACGGTCCCATGAATCCATGCCTCGGGGCGAAAACTGACGCCCCATTGCCCCGCGCGTCGCGCTCCGGTATTCAGCGCCAAACCCATTCACGGAGTCCCCCATGGCAGCCAATAAATTCGTCTACTTCATGGACGGCGTGTCCAAGACCTATCCCGGCGGGAAAAAGGTCTTTGAAAATATCCGCTTGAACTTCCTGCCCGGCGTTAAAATCGGCGTCGTCGGTGTCAACGGCACCGGTAAATCGTCCCTCATGCGGATCATGGCCGGCATCGACAAAGACTTCCAAGGCGAAGCATGGGCCGCCGAAGGTGCACGCGTCGGCTACCTCCCGCAGGAGCCCGAACTCGACCCGTCTCTCGATGTACGCGGCAACGTGATGCTCGGCGTGGCGGACAAAAAGGCCATCCTCGACCGCTACAACGACCTCGCGATGAACTACTCCGACGAGACCGCCGACGAGATGGCAAAACTCCAGGACGAAATCGACAGCCAGAATCTCTGGGACCTCGACGCGCAAATCGACGTTTCTCTGGAGGCCCTGCGTTGCCCGCCCGATGATGCCGATGTCACCACCCTCTCGGGCGGCGAAAAACGCCGTGTCGCGCTGTGCAAATTGCTGCTCGAAGCGCCCGACATGCTGCTCCTCGACGAACCGACCAACCACCTCGACGCCGAAACCATCGCATGGCTGCAACAGCACCTGATCGACTACAAAGGCACCATCCTTATCGTCACCCACGACCGCTACTTCCTCGACGATATCACCGGCTGGATCCTCGAACTCGATCGCGGCGCAGGCATCCCTTATGAAGGCAACTACTCCGCCTGGCTCGAACAAAAGGCAAAACGCCTGTCCCAGGAAGCGCGCGAAGACAAATCCAAACAGAAGACGCTGGAACGCGAACTCGAATGGATCCGCCAAGGCGCCAAAGCCCGTCAGGCCAAACAAAAGGCCCGTATCAACGCCTATAACGAGCTCGCCGGTCAGTCCGAGCGCGACAAAATCACCCGCGCCCAGATTGTCATCCCCAACGGCCCCCGCCTCGGCTCCAAGGTGATCGAAGTAAACGGCCTCAAAAAGCACATGGGCGACAAACTCCTGATCGAAAACCTCTCCTTCTCGCTGCCCCCCGGCGGCATTGTCGGCGTGATCGGCCCCAACGGCGCGGGTAAATCCACTCTGTTCAAGATGCTCACCGGTCAGGAAAAACCCGACGCAGGCACCGTTGAATACGGCGACACCGTCAAACTCAGCTACGTCGACCAGTCCCGTGATGACCTCGACCCCAACGCCAACGTTTTTGAAGCGATTGCCGACGGTCAGGACATTATCAAACTCGGCGACGCCGAAGTGAACGGGCGTGCCTATTGCTCGACCTTCAACTTCAAAGGCGGCGACCAACAGAAAAAGGTCGGCATCCTGTCGGGTGGTGAGCGTAACCGCGTCCACCTCGCCCGCCTGCTCAAAGACGGCGGGAACGTCCTCCTCCTCGACGAACCGACCAACGACCTCGACGTCGAAACACTCCGCGCTCTAGAAGACGCGCTGACCGACTTCGCCGGCTGCGCCGTGGTCATCTCCCACGACCGCTTCTTCCTCGACCGCATTTGTACCCACATCCTCGCCTTTGAAGGTGAAGCGCATGTCGAATGGTTCGAGGGCAACTTCGAGGACTATGAAGAAGACAAGAAGAGACGACTTGGAGCAGATGCGCTGGAGCCGAAGCGGCTCAAGCATAAGAAGTTTGTCCGCTAAACAAACAAAGGCGCCCTCGGGCGCCTTTGTTATGCGTGCGCCGCGCCCTCCCCCACTTGCCCAACCCCCACCAACACCCCACATATCCCTTAACACCAATGGGAGATCCAAAATGTCCTACACCTTCAACCGCCTCATCACCGATGCTGATTTTGACGCCGTGGATGCGCGCACGCGCAAGGCGCTTCAGGACGCAGGGTTTGGTGTCCTCACCGAGATTGATGTCGCCGCGACGATGAAAAAGAAACTCGACCGCGACATGCCCGCCTACCGCATCCTCGGCGCCTGCAATCCCACGATGGCCTATGAAGCGATCCAGATGGAACCGCGGGTCGGCGCGATGCTGCCCTGCAACGTGATCCTGCGCGACACGCCAGAGGGCGTCGAAGTCTCCGCCATCAACCCGCGCGCGTCCATGGCCGCAATCGACAACCCCGATCTGCCCGATCTCGCCGGTCAGGTCGGCGAAATGCTCAAAGGCGCGATTGCCGCGATCTAACATGCGTTTTCTGCGCGAAAATTCGCTGCTGGAAACATCGCCACTATCCTTGAATGCAAATATTCTTATTTATGCACGCATTGAGAAACTAAAGAAGAATTATGGCGCATGAAAAACTTGATCCGTCCCGTGGCCTTTGTCGTTCTGGCCGCTCCCGCGTTTGCAGGCCATAACAACCCTTGGGCCACGGCAAATGACGTGATCCTTGAACAATACCATACTGAAAATCAGGCACAGAGCATCAATACGCCCGGCGAAGATGAGATGCGCGGCGTCATGGTCCAACGCGCCCGTGGCAAACTCGACCCCACTGTCGGCAAACCCGATGGCGCCGGAATTGCGGCCGATTGACTGCATCCGCCTCGGCCATAGATTGGCCGGGGCGGCGCGACTTGGTTCGCAATTTTACATGGTTTGTGGGTTAGATTCGGCCAACGCCGGAGGTCCTTAAATGCGCCGTTACTTTGCGGCCTTTTCGACAGCCGTTTCGACAACATCTTCAACCGCATCTTCGGCCGCCTCGGCGGTCTCAGCGACCTCTTCGGCTGCCTCGTCCACGATCACGTCCTCGCCCTTTTCCGCAGGCGTCGGCGCGGGCAAAGCAAGCGCTTCATCGGGAAAATGTTCCGGCAAATCGAAAGCAACATGGCCCGTCGCAGGGTCGATCGTCACTGCCGGCTTGTCGGGCAGTGTATCGAGCGCTTCATTGAGTTCACTAACCAGCCGTTCAAAAGTCTGGCGCTGCGACTCAATCGCGACCTCGGCTTTGTGGCCTCGGCCAAAACGTAAGAATTTGAACATGTTACTTCCCCCAATGACGATTCTGCACGTGCAGCATAGCCGCTGCATACACGGCAGAAAGGGTGAAAAAATCGAAACCCTCGTCACTTAGCGGGCCTCCGCCGACCCAGAGCAATTCCCCTATACATCCCGCCAAAAACCTGTCATATGCGCGATTGCTACGTTATCTCTTTCGACCCTTCTGTTCTCCTTCATCGGCCACAGTCCTCGATCGACGCTTGACTGAGCCAAGTTGCCGCAACTCCGCGGGCAACGTAATTTAGGAGTACACACGATGGCTAATGGCACCGTGAAATGGTTCAATTCTACTAAAGGTTTCGGCTTTATCGAGCCCGAAGGCGGCAAAAAAGACGTGTTCGTTCACATCTCTGCTGTTGAGCGCTCCGGCCTCACCGGTCTCAAAGATGGCGCGAAAGTTACTTTCGACATCGAAGCTGGCCGTGACGGTCGCGAATCCGCAGTGAACCTCGAACTGCTCTGAGCTTAACTGCTTGGTTAGAAAGAGAAAGCGCCCGCATTTGCGGGCGTTTTTGTTTTTAGCGCTTGCGCACGAATTCGGTGAGGATCACGATCCGCTGACCTTCGACACGCCCTTCAATTTGCCCTGCATTATCCGCCACGAGTGAGATACCGCGAACTGCCGTTCCCCGCTTTGCGGTGAACCCCGCGCCTTTGACCTGTAAATCCTTGATGAGCGTGACATTGTCGCCCGCCGATAGAACCGCGCCAAGGCTATCGCGATGGATGACCTCCGGTCCTACCGCCTTTGCCCAAGCTTCCACCTCAGGCTCAAGATAAAGCATGTCGAGCGCGTCTGTCGCCCAGCCCTCAGCACGCAACCTGTTCAAAAGCCTCCACGCGAGCACCTTTACCGCGTCGTTTTGCGACCACATGGCATTCGTCAGCGCCTGCCAGTGCCCGTCCGGAACCGCCTCGCCCCGAAGCCCCGCTGCGCAGGTTCCACATAGGCGGGCCACATCGGTTCGCGGCGCCACAGGCGTATCGACCAAAGGCGAAAATGCGCCACAAATTTCACACCCGTCCACATGCGCCTCCTGACAATACAGGCCTACCCTAGGCGCGCGCCAAGATCGCGACAAGACGCATTGCGCCGACCACCAAAATCCACATAAACTCCCCGTGACGACCACTGGCATCTGACGCGCGAAAGCCGCATAGTCATAACGCGTTTTAAAAGTGACGCCATACGGGGTGGGGCCTTCGTGAGCAGTTTTAGACTAACCACTTTCGCACTATGCATTGGCGTCGCGGCGTCAAGTGCCGCGGCTTTCGACGCCACTTTTGAGATCAGCGGCGACGACAA
Organism: Celeribacter arenosi; assembly: GCF_039539485.1. Classification (NCBI taxonomy): domain Bacteria; kingdom Pseudomonadati; phylum Pseudomonadota; class Alphaproteobacteria; order Rhodobacterales; family Roseobacteraceae; genus Celeribacter; species Celeribacter arenosi. The sequence continues at coordinate 200,305 of NZ_BAABDF010000007.1, read as the reverse complement.
GGATACCAAACGCGCAATCCGCGCGGCCTCTGCGCTCGCCATCGCGGACAACGACGACGTCACGCGCCCCGACGAAATCATCGCCGCCGCCCAAGCCGACTATCGCAACATCGTCGGCTCCCTCTACCGCGAAGGCTATTATGGCCCTAGCGTTTCGATCCGCGTTGACGGGCGAGAAGCGGCGGATATGTCGCTCATCTCCCTGCCCGCGTCCGTGGGCAACGTTGTGATCACGGTCGACCCCGGGCCCCGTTTCCGTTTTGGTAAAACCATCGTGGCACCGCTCGCGCCCAACACCGTGCTGCCAACCGAATTCGCCGCGGGCGCCATTGCCCGCGCACCGGTCGTTGGTGAAGCAAAAGATGCCGCTGTTTCCGGCTGGCGCGCGGTGTCCTACGCCAAGGCGCGCCTCGCAGACCAGAGCATTGTCGCCGACCATCCCAACAAAGAACTGGACGTCGCTCTAGCCATTGATCCCGGCCCCGAAGTCCGGTTTGGCAAGCTTAGCTTTTCCGGTGACACAGGCGTGCGCGAAAACCACCTGCGGCGCATGGCGAACCTGCCTGAAGGTAAGGCCTTTGATCCCGATGCCCTCTTGCGGGTTTCGCGCAGACTGCAGCGCACGGGAACCTTCCGGTCGGTGACGGTGCGCGAGGCTGAAACGCTCAACCCCGACGACACACTCGACATCACTGTCCTACTGGAAGAGGCCGAACCACGCCGCTTTGGATTCGGCGCAGAGGTGTCTTCGCTTGAGGGCGGGGCTGTCACGGCATATTGGATGCACCGAAACATCACCAATCGCGCCGACCGGCTTCGCTTTGACGCCTCGATTTCAGGTATCGGGGGCAATACCGGCGTCGACTATCGACTGGCCACAACGTACCGGCGACCTGCGACACCGACGCGCAAGACTACGCTCGTCCTGGGTATCGAAGTTGCCCAGACCGAAGACCCCACATATTTCGAAAAGAGCGGCCAGTTTACCGTCGGTGCCGAGGTCGAAACGGACGCCTTTTCGAACTTCGAATTCGCCATCGGCTATCGCTACTCCGAAGTGCAAGACGATCTGGGAACGCGCCGTTTCCGCCACGTGATTTTCCCGATCGAAGGGTATCGTGACGAACGTGACGATTCGCTCGACGCCACATCCGGCTACTACTATGCCGCTGAAATAACGCCATTTATTGGTGTCGATGGATCCGCGTCGGGGACACGTGTGCATGCGGACGGGCGCACCTATTTTTCCTTTGGCACGGATGACCGTTTCACCCTCGCAGGCCGATTGCAGCTCGGCGCGATTTTTGGTGCCGAGGGTGCGGATGTGCCTCCTGAAATGCTGTTCTTTTCCGGCGGCGGCGGGACAGTTCGTGGCCAACCCTACAAATCGCTCGGCGTGGACCTCGGGGGCGGCATTGAAATAGGCGGGACCGGTTTCATCGGACTTTCAACCGAGCTTCGCGCCGGCATATCCGAGAAAATCGAGGTCGTGGGTTTCTACGATATCGGCGGCATAGGACCCGATCTGCCCGGAGAAAACGCAGAGTGGCATTCCGGTGCGGGCCTAGGCCTACGCTACGACACCGGCTTTGGTCCGATCCGTCTAGACGTGGCGGCTCCTGTGAGTGGAGACACCGGTTCGGGCGTGCAGTTCTACATCGGGATTGGTCAAGCATTTTGAAACGCGCCCTCACCATAGCCGCGACTCTGATCGTTCCTACCGCCCTTTTCGCGCAGGACGATACCGCGCAAACCGAACGCGATCGCTCGCTGATCGTCGCCTTTATCGAAGACAACCTGTCGAGCGCAGGCCGTGACATCCGGATCGAAGGATTTCGGGGCGTTCTCTCGAATGAGGCGACCCTCGACCTCCTGACCATCGCCGACGAAGACGGCGTCTGGCTCACGTTGGAAAATGCGGTTCTCGACTGGAACCGGCGCGCCCTTCTAACCGGTCGGCTGGATGTGACGCGCTTGTCCGCGCAGAGCATAGAACTCACCCGCCTGCCGACGGTGCCATCCGATGGACCAACGCCACAGGCCACCCCATTTGCCTTGCCCGACCTGCCGGTCGCCATCGACATTGGCGCAATCGAAGCGGAGCGTGTCCGCCTTGGTGCCTCTGTTTTGCGCATCGGCGGGTCGGTGGACATCTCTGTGAGCGGCGCGCTCCAACTGGCAGATGGGTCGGGCGCTGCCCACTTGGACATCGCGCGCCTCGACGGACCAGAGGGCAATTTCAACGTCGATGCGTCCTATTCCAATGACACCGAAATTCTTGCCCTTGACCTGTCCCTCACCGAGGCCGCGGGGGGCATCGTTGCGGGGCTTATCAACCTGCCGCGCGCACCGGAACTCGCATTGAGTGTCGCCGGAGAAGGTCCCCTAGATGATTTTGCGGCTGAAATCGCGCTAAGCACCGAAAACCAACCGCGCCTAACCGGCACTGTCGCCATTCGCGCCGCAGAAGATGTGCCAGCGGACCCCGAAACGCCACCTGCGCGGGTATTCGACGTTGACCTTGCAGGCGACATGTCGCCGCTGGTCATTGCGGAGTATGCCGCCTTTTTCGGCACAAACTCGGCGCTACAGGCCACGGGGACGACATACCCCGACGGACAGCTTTCGCTTGACCGTTTTACCCTTTCAACCCGTGCCCTGTCCCTGTTCGGCTCACTGGATCTGGCCGCCGACGGCCTGCCCACGGCCTTTGGCGTCTCGGGCAAGATCGCAGACCCCGACAACCGCGCAGTCCTCCTGCCGACTGCCGGGACACGCACCTTTATCGACGGCGCAGAACTAATCGCCCGATATGACCGCGCCGAAGGGGAGGCATGGACGTTGAGCGGGGACATTTCGAACCTGCAACGTGACGGCCTTTCCGTGGACACTATCGCTCTCAGCGGTGGCGGCACCATCGCGCGTGAAGGCACCGACCTCGCCACGTTGCTGCGCGCCGTCGCGGCGGAAATCGATATTGATGCACTGGGCATCCTGTTCGACGACGAGGCGCTGGCCACTGCCGTTGGACCCATCCTATCCGCTCGCAGCGCATTGCGCTGGCGGGACGGTCAGCCCATGGTTTTCGACAGCCTTGCCATCGACGCAGGCGACGCGCGACTAGAAGCGGCCGGGCGCCTTGGCGGTCTTTCGACAGGCCTCGAATTTACAGGAAGTCTTTGGGCCAATGCCCCTGATTTGGCGCGGTTTGCGCAAATCTCCGACATGGACCTCGCCGGCAGTGCCTCCGCCAAGGGACGTGGAACATTGCATCTGCTCGACGGACGGTTCGATTTGGACCTGAACGCAAATGCGCAGAACCTCCAGACCGGGGTGGCGCAAATCGACCCGATTGCTGGCGCGACCACGGCGATCCAGCTGGACGCCAAACGCGACGAGACCGGACTGCAATTGCGCAACATTGTTCTGGCGACACCCACTCTGGACGCCACGGCGACTGGCGTTCTGTCCAGCGATCGTGATGGAAAATCATCCTTTGACGGTCAGATATCAGCCGACGCTCGCGATCTCTCTGTATTCTCCGCCCTTGCCGGTCAAGACCTGTCAGGTAGCCTCCAAACCGACCTCGAAGGTGCGCTTTTTCTCGATGCGTCCCGATTTGATCTGCGCGGCACCGCCGTGGCCACGGACCTTCAGACCGGCATGGCAAAATTCGATCGCATTCCCGGTGCGCGCACGACCATCGACATCGCCGCGGCGCGCGACGCAGGCGGTATTTCACTGAGCCAATTCAAGGTCGCGACACCGACACTCGACGCACAGGGCGCGGGGCGGTTCACCGATCTGGACACTGACGCGCCCGTCTTCGATGGCACAGTCGACCTTTCTGCGACCGACCTGTCTGTCTTTGCCCCGCTCGTCGGGTATCCGCTCCGCGGTGGACTGGATGCGCAATACGCAGGCCGGATGTCTCTCGACGCCCAAAGCTTTGACATGGAGGCCACGGCGACCGCGACTAATCTGGTCACAGGGATAGACCGCGTCGATGCGCTCACCGGTGCGCGCACAGTGATCGATTTCGCCGGCGCGCGCGAAGGGACCGAGGTTTCGGTCCGGCGTGGACAGCTCTCCTCCGCCGCCCTCGACGCCACCCTGTCAGGGGCCATTACCGGCAGTCAGGGGGCGCTCGATCTGAACGCGCGCCTTGATGATGTTGCTCGCCTTGGCACTGGCTTGTCCGGCCCATTGACCGTGACCGGCCAACTGGGGCGCGCGGTATCGGGCACTGCATGGCGCACAGACGTGAATGCAACCGGACCAGGTGGTGCATCTGCGCGTGTTGCCGGCACACTGTCGGACGACTTCAAAACCGCGAACCTCGACCTTAACGGCACCGCGCCACTGGGGTTGGTCAATAGCTTTACCTCGGCGGCTTTGCTACAGGGCACCGCAGCCTTCGATCTCGCTCTCAACGGGGCCCTCGAACTCGGCTCACTTTCGGGCCGCATTACTACACCCCAAGGCGCGCGGTTGGTGGTCGTCAGTCAGACGCTCGCATTTGATATCAACGCCGCCACCGTGGACTTGCAGGGCAATGAAGCCCGCGTCGACATCACTGCGCAGGCTGAAACAGGCGGGCAAGTGTCGCTTGCCGGCCCGATCGGCCTCTCCGAGGGGTTGCGCGCCGACTTGGCCGTCCGCCTGCGTGACCTCGTTCTCGAACAACCCCGCCTCTATCGAACATCCGTTTCCGGCGATCTGAGCATTTCCGGCAACCTATCCGGTGGTGCGCTCATCGCAGGTCAGATGGAATTGGGCGAGACGAACATTTCGGTCAACCCCACAGCGCTTGGCGCGAACGAGGATGTGCTCGACGTCACACATCTCGGGGCACCATCCGATGTCACACAAACGAGAGAGCGCGCAGGTCTTCTTGCCAGCGAAGGCAGCACCACCACGGCCTCCCGCGTGGCCTATCCCATCAATGTGCGGGTCAGCGCTGCGAACCGGATATTCGTGCGCGGGCGCGGGTTGGATGCGGAAATGGGCGGCTCCCTCACTGTGCGCGGCACCACCGCAAATGTCATTCCTGTGGGTCAGTTCAACCTCGTGCGCGGGCGTCTGTCGCTCCTTGGCAACCGGATCGACATGCAGGAAGGACAACTGACCCTGCGTGGCGATCTCGACCCCACTTTGCGCCTCGTGGCGAGCACAACCACCGATGATCTCACCGTCTCGATCATCCTTTCCGGCCGCGTGAGCACGCCCGAACTGACTCTCGCATCCTCTCCGGAACTGCCCGAAGAAGAAATCCTCTCCCGCCTGCTCTTTGGACGCGGGATCACGGAAATCACAGCCATTCAGGCGGCACAAATGGCCGCGGCGATTTCAACGCTGACGGGGGGCGGGGGCGGTCTCGTGGGCAATATTCGTGACAGTTTCGGCCTCGACGATCTGGACCTGACCACCTCCGAGGAGGGCGATGCCTCCCTGCGCGTCGGCAAATACCTCTCCGAAAAGGTCTACACGGACGTCACAATCGACAGCAACGGACGATCCGAGATTAACCTGAACCTCGATGCCACGGACAATGTGACGATCAAGGGCACGTTGGGGTCAGATGGGGAAACCGGATTGGGCGTGTTCTTCGAAAAGGACTACTGACGGTTTGACCTTGGTCAAGCGAAGTTGGTGCCGGGGTGGTATACTGTCACCTCTAAAAGGAGCGCCGACCTTTGACCGAACCTGATCGCGAAGCAGTCTTTCGCACCGAAAACCTTGTGAAAACATATCACACGGGTGGTGTGGACGTGCACGCATTGGCCGGTGTGGATTTAACACTTTATGCGCGCGAATTGTCCGTGCTTCTCGGGCCATCAGGTTCGGGAAAATCTACCCTTCTGAATATTCTTGGCGGCCTTGATCATGCGACTTCGGGAAGCGTGCGGTTTCGCGATCTTGACCTGAACACGCTCAATGACCGCCAATTAACCCGATACAGGCGTGACCACGTCGGCTTTGTGTTCCAGTTCTACAACCTCGTGCCATCGCTCACGGCGCGCGAGAATGTGCAAATGGTCACGGACATCTCGCCAAACCCGATGCGCCCCGAGGAGGCATTGGACCTTGTCGGTATGGGCAACCGGATTGACCACTTCCCCGCCGAGCTTTCCGGCGGCCAACAACAACGCGTTGCCATTGCCCGCGCGATTGCCAAGCGACCAGAAGTTCTGTTGTGCGACGAACCCACCGGCGCGCTCGATATCACTACCGGCGTTCAGGTCCTCGATGCGATTAAGCAGATCAACGAAACGCTCGGCACCACTGCGATTGTCATAACCCACAACGCCGGCATTCAGGCGATGGCCCATCGTGTCGTGCGGTTTCTCGACGGGAAAATCGCCTCCGTCGTAGAAAACGACACGCGCATCGAACCGTCACAGATCGAGTGGTGAGACAATGCATGCGCTCGACATAATGCTGCTGAGAGACTTCCGGCGATTGTGGAGTCAATCTCTGGCCATCGCGTTGGTTTTGGCCTGCGGCGTGATGATCCTTCTTACGGCGTTTGGTATGCACCGCGCGCTCGACGACACGTTGACCGCGTTTTACGAACGCAACGAGATGGCGGATATCTGGGCCAATGTGGACCGCGCGCCATCCCACGTGGTGAATCAGATCGCAGCCCTCGACGGAGTGACACAAGCGCGCGGGCGTATCGAGAAATACCTCATCCTCGACATCCCCGGCCGGATAAAATCCGCCTCTGGCCTCGCGCTGTCTCTGCCCGTCGATGGTGATCTACCCGATCTCAACGTCCCAATCGTCCGATCCGGACGGCTCCCCGCCCCCCGTGCCAGTGATGAGGTCATGGTGAACGAACCCTTCGCCATCGCCAACGGGTTCGAAGTGGGTGACACGTTCTCGGCGCTCCTGTCGGGCCAAAAACGCGAATTGACCATTACGGGCACCGCATTGTCGCCGGAGTTCGTCTACGCGATTGGACCGGGAAATCTCATGCCCGACGATGCGGGATTTGGTGTGCTGTGGCTGCCCGAAATCGCCATGGCAGCCGCCTTTGACATGACCGGCGCGGTAAATTCTATAGCCGTGTCCCTGACGCGAGATACCCAACCCGAGGCAGTGGTCGCCGACATCGACGACCTGCTTGACCCCTATGGCGGCTCGGGCGCGTTTCTGCGCAAGGACCAGATGAGCCACGCCTTCGTTTCAACCGAGATCGAGCAACTCAAAAACATGGCGATCATCCTGCCACCGATTTTCTTCGGCATCTCCGCCTTCCTTGTGAACATGGTGATCGGGCGGATCATCGCGTTGGAGCGCACCGAGATCGGATTGATGAAGGCACTGGGCTACGCCGACCTGCACATCGCCGCCCACTTCGTGTTGCTCGCAGGTTTGACAGCCTTGATCGGAATCGCGCTTGGGTGGCTCACTGGTGGTCTGGCCGCGCGGGGCATGGCGGGGCTCTATGCGCAGTATTTCAAATTTCCCTATCTGATTTTCAATGTGTCCTATGACGCTTATGCCATCTCCGGTTTCCTCGCCCTTCTGACAGCGGCCATCGGTGCCTTGCGCTCTGCCTTGGGGGCTGCCCGTCTACCTCCTGCGGTGGCAATGTCACCACCGGCCCCCCCGCGCTACAAAAAGGGCCTTTTGGATCGCATGCTGTCGTCCCTGCGCCTGTCGCAGCCGACGATGATGATCTGGCGTTCGCTCCTGCGTTGGCCTGTGCGCACGTTCATGTCCGCAGTTGGCCTGTCCATGGCGGTCGCGGTGCTGATCGCGGCGGGATTTTTCATCAGTGCGATGGATAAGATTGTCGATGTCGCCTTTTCTCAATCGAACCGCCAAGACGCCATGCTGGTCTTTACCGCACCACGCCCCCTCTCCGCCCTCGAAGACGTGCGCCGCCTGCCCGGTGTCATCGCGGTCGAGGGAGAATACCAAGCGGCAGTGACATTGCATAACGGGCATCTCAACAAACAACTCGCCATCATCACCCGCGGCGAAGGGGCCACTCTCGCACGCGCGGTGGACGATCAGGGACGGACTGTCGAGCCACAGGGCGAAGGGATCATCATCACCAACCGCGTTGCCGAGGTTCTCGATCTGGCGCGGGGTGACATGGTTGACGTTGAGTTCATGACGGGGCGCAAGGAAACCTTCCGCCTTCCCGTCAGCGGCGTCGTCACGCAATACTTCGGCCTTGGCGCCTATATGGCGCGCGATGCGATGGCGCACCTCACGCGCGACGGGATTGAAATATCGCTGGCCAACATCTCGCTCGACAGCGCGGCGAGCGACGCCTTCAACCAGACGATCAAGGAAACCCCTGCAATCGCAAGTGCCGTGCGGCTCGGCGATATGCTAAGCGGGTTCGAAGATACGCTCGACCAGAACGTGAACACCACGAACACGCTGTTCATCGTCATTGCGATGCTGATCACTGTGGGCCTGACATACAACAGCGCGCGTATCCTGCTGTCGGAGCGGGCGCGCGAACTGGCCTCGCTGCGCATTCTGGGGTTCTCCAACTCCGAAGTATCCTATGTCCTCGTCGGGGAAACCATGCTGATCGCCGTGCTTGCCCAACCCCTTGGCTGGATATTTGGCGCGCTGATCTCATCGGCCATGGCCAGCTCCTTCACCTCCGACCTCTACTCCATCCCATTGGTCCTCACCGCGGCGAGTTTTGCGAAAGCTTCGCTCGTTGTCTTGGGCACCTCCCTGTTGGCCGTCTTGTTCGTGCGGCGGCGCATTGACCGTTTCGACCTCGTATCCGTAATGAAAACCCGTGAGTAACCCATGACCTCAAGATCACGCAAATCGCTCCTGTTCCTGCTCGTCGCGGCCCTCGCGGGGGCACTGTTCTTTGTGGCATTCCGGCCCCATCCGGTTGCGGTAGACATTGCGACCGCGACGCGGGGGCCTCTGCAGGTCACCATAAACGCGGACGGAAAAACCCGTATCCGCCACCTCTACGAGGTCTCGGCACCCATTTCGGGCACCGCCCTGCGCTCGCCAGTGGCAGAGGGCAACGAGGTCATTGGGGGGCAGACGGTTGTGGCACGCGTTGAACCCGTTGCCCCCGCACTCATCGACAGCCGGACGCGTCTGCAACTCGAAGCCGCGATTAGCGAAGCCGAGGCCGCATCCCGCCTTGCGACCGCACAATTACGTCAAGCCGACGAGGAGCTTGCCTTTGCGCAACGTGACTTTGAGCGCACTCAGGCGTTGGTGGAACGCGGGGTCGCCTCCCTCACAACTTTGGAAAACGGTCAGCAGGTTCTCAAGCTACGCCTCGCCGCACGCGAAGCCGCCGCATCCAATGTGGACATGGCGCAGTCCTCCCTCGCGCGCGCCAAAGCCGCGCTGGTTGATCCCAATGGCAGCGACGACACCAAAGCGATGGATATCGTCGCCCCGATCAGCGGCGTTGTTCTGTCCATCACTCAAATTTCCGAACATGCGGTGCAGGTCGGCGCCCCCCTCATGTCGATTGGTGCGGTCGGAGATCTGGAAATCACGGCGGATCTTTTGTCTTCGGACGCTGTCGGCCTCACGGTCGGTGCCCGCGCGCTGGTGGAACGGTGGGGCGGAACGCCTGCGCTAGAGGCACAACTCACGAGCCTCGCCCCCAAAGCGGAAACACATGTGTCGTCCTTGGGGATCGAGGAGCAACGCGTCTCTGCCGTATTCGATCTTCTGACACCACCGGAGGGCAGGATTGGTCTCGGCCATCAATACGCCGTCTTCCTACGGGTCATCACATGGGAAGATCCCGATGTGCTGCGCGCGCCGATTTCGGCGCTGTTTCGCGATGGACCCGATTGGGCCGTCTTCACTGTGCAGGGCAACGTCGCGAAGGTGACGCATGTCGAAATCGGGCACCGTGCCGAAGACCTCGTCGAAATCACTGGCGGACTAAATGAAGGTGATCAGGTGATCACGCACCCGAGCAACGAGGTTGCCGAAGGGGTGACGATCGTCGAACGGACGACCCTCTAACCCGCTCTGAGAGGTGAATCCACAATCCTTTGTCGCATTTTCGCCCACATATTAGGCATTTGCGACTTAAAAGTGCGATAATTTCGCAACGCGCGCCTTTACTGCACCTGCGGGGGCCACTCCCTATTTCGGGATATGCTGCAGAGCGGCATAGTTGAGGTGTGGAGCATTGCTGTGGCGCTCCAAAACGACGGCCCCGACGGCCTACTTAAATATCGTTTCTTTAAGTAACCAAGGGTTCGAAAAGCCGCGTGATCCGCTACCTTACCTCCTCCCGAGGTGGTGTGATCCGCGGCTTCCCTAATTTCGGATGGCTAGAATTCTGACGTCACCCATTCGAGGTTTCGTCATTCCATCGTGTAGTCTGGCAGGCTATCCAGAGTTGCTTTCAACGCATCTCCCCACCCCTGCGACAGGTCGTTGTAATAGGGATCTTCGGCCTCAATGCGCCCTTTGTGACGAATTTCAAGACTGTCAGTTTCGTAAAAATGGAAATCGAACGGCGCAGCCACCGTCAGGTTCGCCTTCAACGTGGAATCGAAACTCACGAGCAAAAGCTTCATCGCCTCCTCAAACCCCATTTCGGGATCATAGGCGCGCACGAGGATCGGGCGACCGTATTTTGTCTCGCCCACCTGAAAGAACGGCGTGTCTTCGCTGGCTTCGATGAAATTGCCCTCTGGGTAGATCAGGAACAATCGCGGAGGTCCGCCCGCGATCTGCCCGCCCAGAATAAGGGTCGCGTGGAACGTGCTGCTTGCGCGCTGTCCGACGTTCGCGTGCCCGTCGATCACTTCGCGCAGGGTTTCGGCAACCATGCGGGCCGCCTGAAACATGGACGGCACGGCCAAAAGTGACGGTGCGCGGTCCTCGGGGCTTTTGGAGCGTTCGTCGAGAATGCTCACAACGGCCTGCGTCGTGGCGAGGTTGCCCGCGGACATCAGGGTCAGAACCCGATCGCCCGGCGTATCCCAGGTCGTCATTTTGCGGAACTTGGAGATATTATCGAAACCGGCGTTTGTACGCGTGTCCGACATGAAAACGAGGCCCTTTTCGAGCATCATTCCTACACAATACGTCATATCGGTAATTCCCGTTACTGCTGCGCGACTTCTATTTCGACGCTGAGCTCTTCGCCTTTGCCGCCCACTCGCGTTCCTGATACGGGAGCGGCATCTGAATAGTCCAGCCCCGTCGCGACACGGACGTAACGTTCATCAGGCGAGATGCCGTTTGAAACGTCAAACCCGACCCACCCGAGACCGTCCACATGCGCCTCGGCCCATGCGTGCATCGCGTCCTGTACCGTCCGGTCGTCCAGCATCAGATAGCCCGACACATATCGCGCCGGAAATCCCATAGCGCGGGCGCAGGCGATAAAGATGTGTGCGTGATCCTGACACACGCCTTTACCCGCCTCCAATGCATCCTCGGCGGACCAATCAGACATCGATGACCCGACTTCATAGGCCACGGTATCGCGAATTCGGTCCTTTAGCGCGTGCAATTCGGCAAGATCCCCCTCGCCTTCCAAGTCGCGGATCAGCGCCTTGGCTGCGGACCGCGCTTTGGTGCGTGGCGTTTCGCGCTGAAATAGCCACAGGGGTGCGGGACCTAAATGCCGGCCAAGTACGCCATGCGTGTTGGTCAGCTCCACCTCTCCCTGTGAGGTGACCGTGAGAACCTTTGCCCCACGATCAATACTGATCAGTTCGACAACATTGTTATGGTGATCGTCGTAGGATAGCTCGCTGCGCCCGCCCTCAATGGTCGTTGACCAATGGATCACCGACTGCTGGTGGGATGATTTGGGCGTTTTGCGCAATTGCTGCAGGCCTGACTTCACAGGCTCTTCGAAACGGTAGGTCGTTTTGTGCAGAATGTTCAATCGCATGACATCACTCATAGAACCTGTAATCGATTTCGATTTGTTGCGCGAGTTCCCGGAATTGCCCGAGCATTTTCTGGATGAACTCGTGGAGACCGTAATCGAAAACAGCTTCGATATCGTGCGAAAGATACATTCGCTCCATATGCGAGACCAATTTCTGGCTCGGCAGGCTTTGCCCTGTTCCGGACCCCAAATGGGTCAGGTTCTCGCGCAGCTTGCGCGTGCAAAAGGCCAGAGATCGCGGCATGCGCCGGTCCAACACGAGGAAATCGGCGATTTCCTGTGGCCCTGCCCCGCCACCATATTCCATCCGGAACCCGCCCCGTGCCGACACAGACCGCAGGATCGTTTCCCACTGCACGTTATCGAGAGATGTCCCCACCGCCGAAACGGACGGCAGTAGCACATAGTATTTCACATCAAGAATCCGCGCCGTGTTGTCCGCACGTTCCAAAAAGGTGCCAATACGGGCGAAATCATAGATCTCGTTGCGCATCATCGTCCCGTGCGTCATCCCGCGCACCAGTGCCGCGCGCTGCCGGATCGCCCCCAGAACTTTCGGCAAATCGCGTTCGCTCACCTTGCGGGCCAACAACTCCCGCGCCGCCATATAGGCCGCGTTCGTCGCTTCCCAGACTTCGCCGGTGAGTGCCGTTCGAACGAGGCGCGCGTTATGGCGCGCAGAGTTCATGCATGACAGGACCGAGGAGCCGTTTGTTTTCGAACGAAGAAGATAGTCGATGACATCGTCTTTGTTGACGTCGTCATATTCTTCCTTGAACGCTTCATATGCGCCCGCGGATTGCAGAATGGATTTCCATTCGTCATCGGCATCGCCCAACCGCGTCAGCGCAATCCGCTGACCGGTCTCGATCAAACGAGCGGTATTTTCTGCCCGCTCCAGATAACGGAACATCCAAAAAAGACCGTTGGCGGTTTTTCCAAGCATCGCCATCAGTCCTCCAAAACCCAAGTGTCTTTGGTGCCGCCGCCCTGCGATGAGTTCACCACGAGTGAACCGCTTTTCAACGCGACACGGGTCAACCCGCCCGGCGTCACACGAATGCCCTCCGGACTAACCAGCACAAAGGGGCGCAAATCCACGTGACGCGGCGCCAATCCGTTGCGCGTAAAGATCGGTACGGTGGACAAGGCAAGCGTAGGTTGTGCGATGTAATTTGCCGGACGCGCCGAAAGTTTCTTGCGGAAGGTCGCGATTTCCTTTTTGGACGCCGTCGGGCCGATCAGCATCCCGTAGCCACCTGACCCGTGCACCTCTTTGACCACCAATTCTTCGAGGTGCTCAAGGACATATGCCAAGGCATCAGGTTCAGAACACCGCCACGTTGGAACGTTCTGCAGCAACGGTCGCTCACCGGTATAGAACTCAACGATTTCAGGCATATAGCTGTAGATCGCTTTATCATCGGCGATGCCTGTCCCCGGCGCGTTGGCAATCGTAATCCCGCCGGAACGGTAGACATCCATAATACCGGGAATGCCGAGCGAGCTTTCAGGATTGAAATTCAAGGGATCGATGTACTCGTCATCAACACGACGATACAAAACATCAATCGGCTTGTAGCCGCGTGTCGTGCGCATCGCGACTTTTCCATCGACGACACGGAGGTCATTGCCTTCGACCAACTCGACGCCCATTTGGTCGGCGAGGAACGCGTGCTCGAAATAGGCAGAGTTGAAAATGCCCGGAGTCAGCACTGCGACAACCGGCTTTCCCTCAACCCGATTGGGCGCACAGGCGGCAAGAGACCGGCGAAGGTCGGATGGGTAGGATTGGACCTGTTGCACGCGATTGCGCGAAAACAGCTCTGGGAACATCTGGAGCATCGTCTCGCGATTTTCGAGCATATAGGACACGCCCGACGGCGTGCGCGCATTATCCTCCAGCACAAAAAAGTCGCCCGGCCCCGTGCGCACCAAATCGATGCCAACGATATGGGTGTAGACCCCACCGGGAGGCTCGACACCAATCATATGCGGTTCGAACGCGATATTTCTCGAAATCATTTCGGCCGGAATCCGGCCCGCTTTGATGATCTCTTGCTTGTGATAAATGTCGTAGAGGAATGCGTTGATCGCGCGAACGCGCTGCTCGATACCGCGCGTCAGTTTTTGCCATTCGGCGTTCGAAATGATCCGCGGAATAATGTCGAACGGGATCAAACGCTCTTCGGCTTCGGCGCGACCATAAACGTTAAATGTAATGCCGGTCAGGCGAAAAAGGTCCTCGGCTTCGCGTTGCTTTGCGCGCAGCCGCCCGAGGTCTTCACCACTGAACCAAGCGTCAAAACCGCGATATGGATCCCGCAGGGTTTCGTCCTGCCCCCACATCTCGTCGAATACAGGTGTTGTCATATTTTGATCCCCATACCCAAACTAGACACGAGGTCGCTAGGGAGGATCAAGCCCCCATCGCATATCTAAGCCTTCAATCGGGCTACATTTTTTACCGCACAAAAAGTAGTCACGCGCAATTGGGACAGGGTATCACATGCCGCACAGCGCGGATTGGACCCCGCACCGCCGCCAATCTGTCGCCGCACTGAAAGAGATTGCGCGCGATGCCTTTAGCGCGGCAGTTTTCCGTTTTCTTCGACAAAGGCCACGATATCACGCGCCGGACGCGCGCCTGCGATCCGGCCCACCTCTTTGCCACCCTGATAGAGGATCAGCGCCGGAATGCCGCGGATGTTTTTCTTCATTGATACTGCCGGATGGTCTTCGGTGTTGATTTTGGCAAAACGCGCGCGGCCCTTTAGCGCCTGAGACGCTTTTGCAAATTCGGGGGCCATCATCCGGCACGGTCCGCACCACGGCGCCCAGAAATCCACCAGCACCGGCAGGTCGTCTTTTTTGGACAGCGCATCGAGCGTTCTTGGGTCCAGTTCCTTGACCTTACCGTCCAGCAATGGCTCGCCACAGGTGCCACATTTCGCACCACTTCCGAGCCGGTCCACAGGAACCCGATTGACCTGACCGCAGGTTGTGCAGGCACATTTGACGTCGGTTTTGTCGAGCAGAGCCATGCAGGCCTCCTTTATATTCTCTTGATTGAATATATATAAAGCTGGGCCTTAACTTCAAGAGGCCGCAGATGACCCCGTTCCGTGATCTCCCGCGAGAAATCCAGACCAGCCTGCGTGACGCTTACGCCGCCGAGATGGCGCTGCAGACCACGACCTGTTCACTCGACGAAAAAATCAGACGGTTCGCCGCATGGCTGGCCCCGCAAGGGATCAGCTTTGAAGCAAACGATCTACCGCAAAAGCGTGGGTGAGCCGGACCAGAGTCCTGCCGGCTATTCCGCGGCTTCGATGTAGCTCTCGACCGGCGGGCAGGAGCATACGAGATTGCGATCGCCATAGGCGTTATCGACCCGTCCGACGGGTGGCCAATATTTGTCCACCTTGAACGCACCGGGAGGGAAACACCCCTGCTCACGGCTATAGGGACGATCCCAATCGGCAACCAAATCGCCCACAGTGTGAGGCGCGTTGACCAAAGGATTGTTGTCCTTTGGCATCTCGCCCGTCTCGACCTGCGCGAGCTCCGCGCGGATCGACAACATCGCCTCGCAAAAACGGTCCAGCTCCGCCTTGGGTTCACTCTCCGTGGGTTCGATCATCAGCGTGCCCGCCACCGGCCAACTCATCGTTGGCGCGTGGAAACCGCTATCGATCAGACGCTTGGCAATATCGTCCACACTCGTATCCGTCGCCTCGCAGATCGCGCGCGGGTCGACGATGCACTCATGCGCCACGAACCCTTCACGCCCCTTGAACAGCACCGGAAAAGCCCCGTCCAAACGTGCCGCGATGTAGTTGGCGTTCAGGATCGCCACCTTGGTTGCCTGCGTCAGACCTTCGCCGCCCATCAACATGCAATAGGCCCATGAGATCGGCAGGATCGACGCGGAGCCGAAGGTGGCCGCAGAGACCGCCCCCTCTGCGTCCGGTGCGCCGTCCACGGGCGCGCCTGGCAAGAACCGCGCGAGGTGCTTTTTCACACCAATCGGCCCCATGCCCGGCCCGCCGCCGCCATGCGGGATACAGAAGGTTTTGTGCAAGTTGAGGTGGCTCACGTCCGACCCGATGTCACCGGGCTTGGCCAATCCAACCAAGGCGTTCAGGTTCGCACCATCCAGATAAACCTGCCCGCCATGATCATGCGTGATCTGGCAGACTTCGCGCACAGATTCCTCGAAAACCCCGTGGGTCGAAGGGTAGGTGATCATGCACGCAGCGAGGCGATCACCTGCCGCCGCCGCCTTTGTACGGAAATCGTCCAGATCAATGTCGCCATTGGCAGCCGATTTAACGACCACAACCTTCATCCCGCACATCTGCGCAGAGGCCGGATTGGTGCCATGGGCGCTCACGGGGATCAGGCAGATATTGCGCGCTCCCTGCCCGTTCGCACGGTGGTAGGCCATGATCGTCAAAAGCCCCGCATACTCGCCCTGCGCGCCCGAATTGGGCTGCATCGACATCGCGTCATAGCCGGTGATTTCGCAAAGCTTCGCAGAGAGATCATCGATCATCTGCGAATAGCCCTCTGTCTGATCCGCAGGGGCATAGGGGTGCAACGCGTTGAATTCAGGCCATGTAATCGGCATCATCTCGACGGCTGCGTTGAGCTTCATCGTGCAGGACCCAAGCGGGATCATAGTGCGATCCAGCGCCAGATCACGGTCTGCAAGGCGGCGCATATAACGCATCATTTCCGCTTCCGCGCGGTTCATCCCAAAGATCGGGTGTGTCAGATACTCGCTGACACGCTGCAACTTTGACGGCACAGCGACTGCGGGGATCGCCGCAGGCACCTCTGCGTCGCGGCCAAACGCGCGCCAGACCTTTTCGATGATTTGCGCATCCGTCGTCTCGTCGACCGAGATTCCGATCCGGTTTTTACCGATCTTGCGCAGGTTGATCCCTTCGGCGACCGCCGAACGCAGGATCACGCCCTGCATTGCGCCGACTTCGACCGTGAAGGTGTCGAAAAACGCTTTGGGTGCGATGTTAAAGCCATCGGCACGCAGCCCTTCGGCCAAACGCACAGCGTTGAAATGTACGCGCTCACCAATCGCGCGCAGGCCTGCAGGACCATGAAAAACCGCATAAAACGACGCCATGACCGCGAGCAACGCTTGCGCGGTACAGACGTTGGATGTTGCTTTTTCACGGCGAATATGTTGCTCGCGCGTTTGCAGGCTGAGCCGGTAGGCACGTTCGCCACGGGAATCGACGGAGACGCCCACAATCCGCCCGGGCATGGAGCGTTTCATGTCGTCACGACAGGACATGAAGGCCGCGTGGGGTCCGCCGAACCCCAAAGGGACGCCAAACCGCTGCGCTGATCCAACCGCAATATCTGCGCCCAGCGCGCCGGGTTCTTTGAGCATCGTGAGTGCCAAAAGATCGGTAGCCATGATCGCCACGGCTTTGGCTTCATGCAGGGCGGAGATCTGCGCCGAGAAATCAGGGATGTCACCGAAGGTACCCGGATACTGGAAAATCGCGCCGAATACTTTGGCCGCATCCAGTTCATTCGGGGCGCCAACGATAATTTCGATTCCGAGCGGCGCGGCGCGCGTTTTCATGACGGCAATGTTCTGAGCGTGGCAATTTTCGTCCACGAAGAAGCGCGTCATTTTCGATTTCGACACGCGCTGCGCCATCGTCATCGCCTCTGCGCAGGCCGTGGCTTCGTCCAACAGCGATGCATTTGCGACCGGAAGGCCGGTCATATCCGACACCATCGTCTGGAAGTTCAACAGCGCCTCTAGACGCCCCTGTGCGATCTCCGGTTGATAGGGCGTGTAGGCGGTGTACCATGCCGGATTTTCAAGGATATTGCGCTGGATCGCGGGTGGCGTAACGGTGCCGTAATACCCCTGACCGATGAGCGAGGTCATGACCTTGTTTTGCCCCGCGACCTTGCGGATGTGGTCAAGCACCTCGAACTCCGTTTTCGGCTCCCATGTGAGAGGCGACATTTGCCGAATGCTCATCGGAACAGTGCGATCGATGAGCGCATCCAATGATGCCACGCCAATCGTCGCGAGCATTTCTTCCATCTCTGAAGGAGACGGGCCGATGTGGCGGCGATTGGCGAAATCGTAGGGATTATAGGTGCTTGGGGTATAGGTCACGGGGGTTGGTGTCCTTAGCCGATGTGCTTGTTGTAGGCCGCTTCGTCCATGTAGTCGTTGAGCGCGGACATATCTTCGATCTTCATTTTGAAGAACCACGCCTCGCCCATCGGATCATCGTTGATCTTGGACGGTTCGTTCACGAGCACTTCGTTGACTTCCATGATCTCGCCGTCGAGCGGGGCGAGAATATCGGAGGCCGCTTTCACGCTTTCGATCACGACCACTTCGTCGTCTTTGGAAACAACCGTGCCCTCTTCGGGCAACTCGATAAAGACGATGTCGCCAAGCTGGGTCGCGGCATGTTCGGTGATCCCGACAACGATGAGGTCATCCTCAACGCGGAGCCATTCATGTTCTTCGGTGTATTTTGTATCGATGGTCATAGGATATCTCTTCTGCAGAATCGGACGTTAGCGTTTGTAGTTGGCAGGATGGAACGGAAGTGGCGCGACGTGAAGAGGCAAGCGCTTTCCACGCACCTCTCCCCACAGCGCCGTCCCTTCGGCTGCAAATCTCGTAGGCACATAACCCATAGCCACGGGCGCGCCGACTGTCGGGCCAAAGCCGCCCGAGGTAACCGTACCGATAGGCGTTTGCGCGGTCTCACTTTCAAATAGCACGACACCTTCTCGCATCGGGGCGCGCCCCTCGGGCAAGAGGCCGACGCGGATACGGGTGGGTTTACTATCGAGTTCGGCGAGAATCCTCTGTGCGCCGGGGAAACCGCCCGCACGTGCGCCACCGTTCCGGCGCACTTTCTGGATTGCCCATGCAATATTGCCCTCAACCGGACTCGTGGTGGTATCGATGTCGTGGCCGTAAAGGCAGAGCCCCGCTTCGAGACGCAGACTGTCACGCGCACCGAGGCCGATGGGTTCGACTTCCTCCATCGCGACGAGGCGCTCGGCCAGATCGACCGCTTCACCGGCGGGCAGGGAAATCTCGAACCCGTCTTCGCCGGTATATCCCGACCGCGAAATCCACCATTGCGACCCGTCAACATCAAATGCGCGGCTATCCATGAACCGCATATCCGAAACTTCGGGCACAATGCGCTCCAGCGCGGTTTGCGCGCTCGGGCCCTGCAGCGCGAGCAGCGCGCGATCAGTGATTTCGGTGACAGTGATCGTGTCGGGCAGGTGCGCGCGCAGGTGGGCGATATCGTCGACCTTGCAGGCCGCATTCACCACGAGAAACAGGTTTTCGCCGGTATTCGCGATCATCAAATCGTCCAGAATACCGCCGTCCTGGTTGGTGAAAATCCCATACCGCTGCCGACCCGCCTCAATCCCGATGACGCTGACAGGTACGAGGGCTTCCAATGCTTCGGCCACATCGGGACCGGCGAGGATGACCTGCCCCATGTGGCTCACATCGAACAGGCCCGCTGCGGCACGCGTGTGCAGATGTTCTTTCATCACGCCGAGAGGGTATTGTACCGGCATGTCGTATCCGGCGAAGGGGACCATTTTCGCACCCTGTGCGACATGGAAATCATATAATGGCGTACGTTGGTTATCGGCCATCGGGCCCTCCCCTGCGCCATAAGACGCGGCATGCATGACAGGGTTATCGCCTGCCCGATGCCCCCTCTGTCCTTTGCGCCTGAGATCGTTATCCCTTCGGCGGGTGCGCGTGCACCACTCTCCAGAGTTCTATCCTCGCGAAGGTCCTTGGGCCTGAGAGTTTACCGGGGCGGTTGCTCCTTCGGCACGCATCCCAAAAGGGGCGGCGTTCTCCCAACGCGAGATATTTCGCGGACGTTAGGCGAGGCATGGATTCGGGGCAAGAGCGATGTTTCCTATCGGAAACAGATTTTTCAAATCGCGTCACATGCCGCCGCCATACGGGTAGAATTCAACCCCGATTTCAGTCGCAGACCTAAAGCGAGGGCGCTTTCTGCAGGAGTGGCAAAACGTCCGCCATTTCCGGCCCGCGCTGCATGCCTGTGATCGCTTTGCGCAGGGGCATGAAGAGGCCTTTGCCTTTGCGACCTGTGGCTTCCTTTACGGCGCTCGTCCACTCTTTCCAAGTGTCGCCATTATAGGGGTGCGCGGGCAGCATGCTGAAGGCCGTGGCGATAAATTCGCGGTCTTCCTCGTCCACCAGAGGTGTCGCACCATCGCGGAACAGGGCCCACCAGGTCGCCATGTCACCTTTGACGGTGATGTTTTCACGCACAACGTTCCAGAATGCTTCGGCCTGATCTGCGGGCACACCGAGGGCCAGAACATCGTCTTTCACATCCGCAAAGGGGCGGGCGTGGTTAACTTGGGCTGTCAGGGGTTTGAGGTCTTCGGCGTCGAATTTCGTGGGCGCGGAGCCAAAGGTCGAAATGTCGAACCCTTCGATCAATTCGTCCATCGTGGTGCGCAATTCGACTGGCTGGGACGAGCCCAGACGCGCGAGAAGCGACAGCAACGCCATTGGTTCGATCCCTGCTGCGCGCAGATCGCGCAGCGCCAAGGTACCAAGGCGTTTGGAAAGCGCTTCACCCTGCGGACCGGTCAAAAGAGAATGGTGCGCGAAGGCCGGCGGCGTCGCGCCGAGCGCTTTGATGATCTGGATTTGCGTCGCGGTATTGGTCACGTGGTCGGAGCCGCGCACAACGTTAGTGATCCCGAAATCCACATCGTCGCAGACCGAGGCGAGTGTGTAGAGGAACTGGCCATCGGCACGGATCAAAACAGGATCGGAGACGGAAGCCGCATCAATCGACAAATCGCCCAGAATACCGTCAGTCCATTCAATCCGCTCGTGATCGAGCTTAAAGCGCCAAACACCGTCGCCGCGCTCGGCGCGCAGGGCATCCTTTTCGGCATCCGTCAGGTCGAGATGCGCGCGGTCGTAGACCGGCGGCTTGCCCATATTCAGTTGTTTTTTGCGTTTCAGATCGAGTTCGGTCGGCGTTTCGAAACACTCGTAAAACCGCCCCTTGGCGCGCAATTCATCGGCCGCAGACGTGTATCGATCCAGTCGATCAGACTGCTTTTCCACCCGATCCCACGTCAGACCGAGCCATTCGAGATCTTCCATGATCCCGTCCGCATATTCCTGCCTGGAACGCTCCGGATCGGTGTCATCAAGGCGCAGGATAAAGGTCCCGCCGTTCTTGCGCGCGATCAGGTAGTTCATCAACGCGGTGCGAAGGTTGCCGATGTGAATATATCCGGTGGGTGATGGCGCGAAACGTGTGACGGTCATGGGTGTCTCCTGTTGGCGCTTCCTCTTTCATATCGCACGCGAAGAGTCCATATCGGGGCGACGCGCAAAACCGCCACGCCAACCCGAATGGACCCCGCGATGACCCTCGAAGATGCCTATGCCCCCAACCTCGATGTTGTCGAACAAATCGCCCGCGCCACCATTGCCGACTTGCCCGAAGGATTTCGGGTTCTGGCAATGGGCCTGTCGCTGGCGGTGATGGACTTCGCGCCCGAAGATTTGCTCGCAGAAATCGGGATCGAAGACCCCTTTGAATTGACGGGCCTCTACACGGGTATTCCTCTCACCGAGAAATCCGTGATGGATCAGGCAACCGCGCCCGACACCATCTGGCTATTCCGCCGGCCTATTCTGGACGAATGGATCGCGCGGGGAAACGTGACGCTTCAGCAAATGGTGGCCCATGTCACGGTTCACGAGTTGGCGCACCATTTCGGATGGTCGGACGAAGACATTGCGACCATCGACAAATGGTGGGAATTCGACTGACGCGAAAACGCATCGCCTTCCATACCCGCCATGCTATACATGCAGAAGAATGCATGTTTTGAACGCAGGGAGGGCGACATGCCTAACACCAATTTTTCGCGCCGCCGTTTTCTAACCACCACTTTGGCGGCCCCGTTTGTCGCCTCTTTGCCGAGCATAGCACAGGCGGGCGCTCCCATGTTGGGCGCAGCACTTCCGCCCTACCGCCGCTTCATGCTCGGGTCCTTCGAGGTGACGACATTGCTGGCGGGCACGCGCGAGGTTCCCAATCCGCACAACATCTTTGGCATCAACGCCAGCGACGAAGACTTTGCTGCCGCCTCGGCGCAGAACCTGATCCCTGTCGACAGGACGCAAATGTTCTTTACGCCAACGCTGGTAAATACCGGGCCAGAACTCATCCTGTTTGACACCGGACTTTCCCCCACAGGCACCACAGCCGCACTGGAGGCCGCAGGATATACCACCGACCAAGTGGACCGCGTGGTCATCACCCATATGCACAGCGACCACTTTGGCGGGATTTTTGACGGCACCCCGACCTTTGGTAATGCGTCCTATGTGACGGGCGGCATCGAAATGGAGCATTGGGATTTCTCGGGCGACGAAGGATTTGAGGCCAAAGTCCGCCCCCTCGAGGATCAATTCGACCTGCTCGATGATGGCGATGATGTCGTCTCCGGCGTCACGGCGGTCGCCGCTTTCGGCCACACACCCGGGCATATGGCTTATCATTTGGAGAGCGACGGCAAACGCCTTCTGCTAGGCGCTGATTTCGCCAATCACTACGTATATTCCCTCGCCCATCCCGATTGGGAAATGCTCTTTGATGCCGACAGGGCGCAGGCGGCAAAGACGCGCAGGCATTTGTTGGACATGCTGGCGACGGACAAAATCCCCTTTGTGGGCTATCATATGCCGTTTCCGTCGTTGGGTTTCGTGGAAACCCGTGGCGATGGGTTCGCCTATGTGCCCGAAAGCTATCAGGTCATGCTCTGACATCGCATAGCGGGCATTCCAATTCATCACGCAGGATCTCTGTCGAACGTGACATGCATCAAAGTTGTTACCGCTATCCTGAGGCGATACTAATGCGACTGAATCGTTTGCAAGCGGGAGGCAGGGATGTCCGACATACTCACGGTGACGCTGAACCCGACCGTGGACCTGTCCACATCGGCTCCGAGCATTTCCGCCGGACCCAAGCTGCGCTGCACGACACCCAAAGCCGACCCGGGCGGCGGCGGGATCAACGTATCGCGCGCCATCCGTTTTCTGGGGGGCGACAGCACCGCGTTCATCGCCACCGGCGGCGAAACCGGCGCGCGACTTTTGCGCCTGCTGGCCGCTGAGGGGGTCAAATTCACGGCCTTTTCGGTGACCGGCGACACGCGCCAATCCATCGCCGTGACTGATAGCGGTACCGGCGAACAATATCGGTTCGTCATGCCCGGGCCCTATTGGAATGCCGACATGGTCGACGAAGCCCTTAGCGCGATCGATAGCGCTGCCGCGCGTGACGGAATTGTCATTCTGTCAGGTTCACAACCCCCCGGCGTACCCGTCGATTTCCCCGCCAGACTGTCCAACAGGCTGTCCTCGCACGGAGGCCGCCTGTTTGTGGATACCTCCGGCGAACCGCTCCACCTTTTGGTGCGCGAACCTGCGAACACATCGGTTCTGCGCATGGATGATGTCGAGGCCGAAGACCTCGCCGGGCGTGCGTTGCCGACGCGTCTGGACACCGCCGACTTTGCAACCAGTCTTGTTGAACGCGGCATCGCCGAAAACGTGATCATCGCGCGCGGCGCGGATGGGTCGACCTTGGCCAATAGCACGGGTCGTTGGCACTGTTCGCGCGCCGTTGACC
Organism: Celeribacter arenosi; assembly: GCF_039539485.1. Classification (NCBI taxonomy): domain Bacteria; kingdom Pseudomonadati; phylum Pseudomonadota; class Alphaproteobacteria; order Rhodobacterales; family Roseobacteraceae; genus Celeribacter; species Celeribacter arenosi. Next base: position 176,662 of record NZ_BAABDF010000007.1, on the reverse strand, counting down.
CCGCCGAAGTGGTATCGGCTGTTGGGGCAGGCGACAGTTTTGTCGGGGCCTTCAGCCTCGCCCTCGCACGCGACGAAGACATCGTGGATGCACTCAAATTCGGGACTGCGGCGGCTTCGGCGGCCGTGATTACCGAAGGCACGGACCTGTGCTCTGCCGAAAACGTGGCCCGTTTTCTTCCGGGCTGCGAATTGACCACGCTCTAACGCTTGACGCTCGCCAAGGTGCGGTGCGAAGTTTCTTTCCTGTCAGGGGGAGGACACTCATGGATCTTGAGCTCGCAGGAAAACGTGCCGTGATTACGGGCGCGACAAAGGGGATCGGATTGGGCGTGGCGCGCGCGTTTGCGCGCGAGGGCGCAGATGTCGTCATCGTCGCCCGCTCACAGGCGTCGATAGATGACGCAGTCGCAGGCATCTCAAAAGACTTCGGGACAATCGCCACGGGCGTTGCCGCAGATGTAGCGACAGAAGCCGGTTGTGCGGATGTGCTGGCCCACGTGGCCGCGCTGGGTGGCTGCGATATTTTGGTCAATAACGCTGGCACCGGGTCGAACGAGACGATCCTTGAGGCGGGCGATGACAAATGGTTGGAGTATTGGAACCTTCACGTGATGGCGGCCGTTCGCCTCGCGCGGGGATTGGTCCCGCAGATGGCCACGCGCGGGGGCGGTGCCATCCTCAACAACGCCTCTATTTGTGCGGCCCAACCCCTCTGGTACGAGCCCATCTACAACGTGACAAAAGCCGCGTTGATGATGCTGTCCAAAACCATGTCGACCGAATTTATCCCGATGGGCATTCGTGTGAACTGCATCAACCCAGGCCTTGTTCGCACGCCGGACTGGGAAAACACCGCCCGCGAGCTTTCCGGCGAAAAATGGGAAGACTACCTGCAATCGGTCGCGGATGAACATGCGTCGATCAAACGGTTCGGGACGGTCGAAGAACTGGCCGATTTCTTTGTCTTTCTTTGCAGCCCCCGCGCGGCCTACTCGGTCGGATCGACCTACTTCGTGGATGGCGGGATGCTCAAAGGACTGTAGTGCCGTCAGCTTTCGTCGCGCCAGCGGTTCACAATCGGGTAGCGGCGGTCGAGCCAGAATGCCTTTGGCGTCAACCGCGTGCCCGGCGCGGATTGGAAGCGTTTGTATTCGCTGATGTACAGGAGGTGCTCGACCTTTTTAACGGTCGCACGATCAAACCCCTTTGCGACGAGATCGGAAACGCTCTCCTCGTGATCCACCAAGCCTTCGAGAATTGCATCGAGAATGTCGTACGGTGGTAGGCTGTCTTCGTCCTTTTGGTCGGGACGCAGTTCCGCAGAGGGGGGTTTATTGATGATTGATACGGGAATGACCTCGCCTTCGGGGCCCTTCATCCAATCGCGGTGGTTGGCATTGCGCCAACGGCAGGTCTCAAAAACCCGCATTTTGTACATGTCTTTGATCGGATTATAGCCGCCGTTCATGTCACCATAGATCGTCGCGTATCCAACGGCGACTTCGGATTTATTCCCTGTGGTCAGGACCATTTCACCGAATTTGTTCGACAACGCCATGAGGAGCAGTCCCCGCAGACGCGATTGGATATTTTCCTCGGTGATGTCGGCATCGCGACCCTCAAACAGTGGCGCAAGCGTGTCTGTGATCGCATCGCGCCCCGCCTTTATCGGCACAAAATTATACGTGCAGCCAAGGCGCTCCGCGATATCTTTGGCGTCGTCCAGCGAGCTTTGCGACGTGTATTCGGACGGCAGCATCACACAGCGTACGTTTTGCGCCCCGATGGCATCCACCGCAATTGTCGCCACGATGGCAGAATCAATGCCGCCCGACAGACCAAGCAGAACCTTTTTGAAACCGGTTTTGCCGAGGTAGTCGCGCAACGACAGAACCATGGCGTTATAGTCCTGCTCCCACACATCGCCGTGGTGCACGATGTCACCGTCTTGGGCGACCCAGCCGGACCCTTCGTTCACGAAGTCGACGTGGCGCAGAGCCTCGGCAAAAACCGGCAACTGATGGGCAACACGGCCATGGCGGTTCAAGACAAACGATCCGCCATCGTAGACCTGATCATCCTGCCCGCCCACGAGATTGAGATAGACAAGCGGCACATCATTTTCGGTGACACGGCTCACCATATGGGTCAGGCGGATGTCGAATTTGGCCCGGAAGTAGGGCGACCCGTTTGGCACCAACAGGATTTGCGCACCGCTTTCGACCTGCGCTTCCGCGACGTCTTCGTGCCACGCGTCTTCGCAAATCGGCATCCCGATGCGCAGTGGCCCAACCGCAACCGGCCCGTCAATCGGCCCCGATGCAAACACGCGCTTTTCATCAAAAACATTGAAGTTCGGGAGGTGGTGTTTACGCACAACATGGGCCACGCGCCCGTCCGAGAGAATCCAATAGCCGTTGTAGAGTTTGTCTCCATAGGCATATGGCCCTCCGACACCCATCGCCGGACCATCCAGCGTTAGCGCCGCGAGGTTTTCCATCTCCGCCATCGCTGCATTCACAAATGCCGGCTTCATCACCAAATCCTGCGGCTGGTAGCCGATCAGAAACAGTTCGGGAAACGCGATCATCTGCGCGCCCGCAGCCTTCGCTTCGGCGTAAGCCGTGCGTATCTTTTCTGCATTGGCGGAAATCGCACCCACTGTGGGATTCAGCTGCGCGAGGGTGAGACGGAAACTCTCGGTCATGTGAACAGGCTCTCTTTGCACTTCCTGTGCGCTTCAACTCGCGGTTTACCAGACTGAGCGGCAAGGGGAAGCCAACGCCACCAAAAACATTTGCGCCGGTCGGGCCGGTTGCCTAGGTTTGACCCGATCGGGGCGTGGGCACATTTGGGCGAACGCCGGTGGAAATTGGGACGGGAACACATCACGTGGCACGACTTTGTTCGACTTTGACCGTCACGGCGCTCTGCGCCGCGATGACATTGGCCAGCGCGGCTTATGCGCAGGACGACACCCGTGTGCAGACCCGTCAGTACGACGAAGGCGGCATTTACGAAGGCACGTTCAAAGACGGCGTCCAACACGGAACGGGCACCTATCGCCTGCCAAACGGGTTTGAATACACCGGAGAATGGATCGACGGTGAAATCCTCGGACAAGGCATTGCGCGATATCCCGATGGGTCTGTCTATGAGGGTGCCTTTGCCAAGGGCAAACCCGAAGGGTTCGGAAAAATCACTTTTGCGGATGGCAGCACCTACGAGGGCGATTGGGCGGATGGCCGCGCCTCGGGATCCGGCGTTGCGGTCTACGCAAACGGCATCCGGTATGAGGGCGGATTTCTCGCCGACAACCATCACGGTCAGGGTCGCATGGAAAGCCCGTCGGGATATGTCTACGAGGGCGCGTGGATCAATGGCGTCAAAGAGGGGAAGGGAAAGATCTCCTACCCCGAGGGCGCGATCTATGAGGGCGAGTTGAAAAACGACGAACGCGACGGCGCAGGCGTTTTGACTTTGCCCGAAGGCCTCATCCTCGATTGCCAATGGGCATCGGGACAATGTAACGGCACCGGAAAAATCACCCAGCCTAACGGCGACATTTACGAGGGTGATCTGGTCAACGGTAAACGTCAGGGCCAGGGAAAGGTCGTCTACGCCAACGGTGACATCTACGAAGGCGCCTTCGTTGACGACAAACGCCACGGTCAGGGCGCATTCACAGGGTCGGACGGCTACGTTTACCAAGGCCAATGGACCGAAGGCCGCATCGAAGGCATGGGGCGCGTCACCTATCCCGACGGCTCGGTCTACACCGGCGAATTTCTCGACGACCTGAGCCATGGCAAAGGCACAATCGTCTACCCCAACGGGACCAGCTACACCGGCGACTGGACCTATGGCGTTATTGAGGGCGAAGGCCGCGCCGAGTATGCCAACGGGCTGATCTATGAAGGCGAATTCAAGAACGCCCAGAACCACGGAAAAGGCAAAATGACCTATGCTGACGGCTTCATCTACGAAGGTGACTGGGTAGAGGGTCAGCGACAGGGCCAAGGCACGGCGACCTATGCGGACGGGACAGTTTACACCGGCGCGTTTGTCGCAGGGCAACGCGAAGGCATGGGCTCGATCACGATGCCGTCCGGATTTAGCTACACCGGCGAATGGAAGGCCGGCGAGATCAATGGCGAGGGCCGTGCGACCTACGCTAATGGTGATATCTACGAAGGCATGTTCGTCGCCGGAAAATCCAATGGCCGCGGCACAATCACCTATGCGGACGACGGGCGATCCGTGTCAGGGGACTGGGTCGAAGGCGCATTGGTCAACGAAGACGCACCAGAAACGCCCGCACAACCCGATGATACCGGCGAAGCCCCAGCGGAATAACTCCAACCCTCACCACGCCACAATATCGCCGCGCCAGTCGTAGAATTTGCCGGTGTCCTCAGGGCTGCGGGCCTCCATGACCTCGACCAAATGCTTCGCGGCTACTGCGGGCGGCATCGATTTGTGTGACCCTTGATAATCTGCGGTAAATGGCGTGGCGACTGTGCCCGGGTGGTATGCGTAGACGCAGGACTGTTTGAATTTTCGCGCCAACTCAATGGCCGCGCCATGCACGATCTGGTTCGCCGCCGCTTTCGCAGCGCGGTAGCTATACCACCCTCCCAAACGGTTATCGCCGATTGATCCGACACGGGCGGTCAGAACGACAACCTTGCTCGGCCGGTCACGGGGAAGAAGGTTTTCGATGTGCTGCAAAATCAACGCGGGGCCAATAGCGTTGATTGCGAATTGATCTGCCATGGCCTCTGCCGTCAGCGCCGCGAGAGATTTCTCCGGCGGGTGGCCCGCTCCATCGAGTTTTCCCGTGGCAATGACGATGCGATCGAACGGTCCTTCGAGATTGCCGAGTGCATTTGCGACGCTTTCGGGGTCGCTCACATCCAACCCGTCATCGCGGCGCGATAACCGCGTGACCGCCCACCCCATTTGCTCAAACTCGGACGCGGTGGCAGCACCAATGCCTCCCGATGATCCGATTACCAACGCGCGTTTTTTCTGTTCCATAATCCTAATACGCCCCAAACGCCTATCGAGTTCATTTTGGGGGTTTTCTTTGAACCCGCCGCGACTATAGTTTGGCCCCATGACGACTTTGGCACATATCCCTGCCCTGCCCACGTGCATTTGCACGGGCCGTCGTCGTGAGCTCCTCCTTCTTAGCTGCCTCTGAGCGTGCCTTTGGCGCGACCGCTCAGAGGTGACCATTGCGCCGGAACGCAGAGCTAAGGATCAAGAGAAAGACATTCCGATGACAAACGAGACCAAACAGGACCGCGTCCTGATATTCGATACGACGCTGCGCGATGGCGAACAAAGCCCGGGCGCCACGATGAGCCACAATGAGAAGTTGGAAATCGCCACGCTGCTCGACGAGATGGGCGTGGATATCATCGAGGCGGGTTTCCCGATTGCCTCGGAAGGTGATTTCCAAGCGGTCAGCGAAATCGCAAAGCTCTCCAAGAATGCGGTGATCTGTGGCCTCGCGCGGGCGAACTATAAAGACATTGATCGATGCTGGGAAGCGGTGAAGGGTGCCGCCCGTCCCCGCATTCACACCTTCATCGGCACCTCGCCGCAACACCGCGCGATTCCGAACCTGACTATGGACGCGATGGCCGACCGCATCCATGAAACGGTTTCTCATGCGCGAAACCTCTGTGACAATGTCCAATGGTCACCGATGGATGCGATCCGAACAGAGCATGACTACCTGTGCCGCACGGTTGAAATCGCGATCAAGGCCGGCGCGACCACCATCAACATCCCCGATACCGTCGGCTACACCACGCCGCGCGAGAGTGCCGACATCATCAAGATGCTGCTTGAGCGGGTTCCGGGTGCCGATGAAATCGTATTCGCGACCCATTGTCATAACGATCTGGGTATGGCGACCGCCAATGCCCTGGCGGCCGTTGACGCGGGCGCGCGCCAGATTGAGTGCACGATAAACGGCCTCGGCGAACGGGCGGGCAACACCGCGCTCGAAGAAGTTGTGATGGCGATGAAAGTGCGTGGCGACATCATGCCCTACCACACAGAAATCGACACGACGAAGATCATGAACCTGTCGCGCCGCGTGTCACAGGTCTCCGGCTTTGCGGTGCAATACAACAAAGCAATCGTGGGCAAAAACGCCTTTGCGCATGAAAGCGGCATCCATCAGGACGGCATGCTGAAAAGCGCCGACACCTTTGAGATCATGCGACCGCAGGACATCGGCCTGTCGGGCACGTCCCTGCCTCTCGGCAAACATTCCGGGCGTGCGGCCCTGCGCGCCAAACTGGGCGAGATGGGATATGAGTTGGGCGACAACCAACTCAAAGACGTTTTCGTGCGCTTCAAGGAACTCGCCGACCGCAAAAAGGAAGTCTACGACGAAGACCTCACAGCCCTGATGCGCGACTCGGGTGCCGGCGAACAGAACGAGCGGATCAAGGTCAAATTCCTGCGCGTCATCTGTGGCACGGAGGCTCCGCAATCGGCTGACCTGATCCTAGAAGTGGACGGCGTTGAGCGTCAGGAAACCTGTCAGGGCGATGGCCCGGTGGATGCCACGTTCAAGGCGATTAAGGAAATCTTCCCGACCTCTGCGCGCCTGCAGCTCTATCAGGTGCATGCGGTAACAGAGGGAACAGATGCACAGGCCACAGTGTCGGTGCGACTGGAGGAAGACGGCAAGATCGTCACGGGACAATCGGCAGATACCGACACGGTTGTGGCCTCTGCCAAAGCCTATGTGAATGCGCTCAATCGGCTGCTGGTGCGTCGCGAAAAAACCGGGCCGGATGCGGATGTGAAGATGGTGAAATACACCGACGTCGGCTAAGTCAAGAACAGGCCAATGCCGCCCCTCGGGGTGGCATTGGTGCTTTTTCGAGGTAATCGAATTGCAATTTTCGAGAACTTTAGCCTGCTGACACGGCACACAGGGCGAAGTTGAAACTTGTCATATTCGAACATTTTGACGCGAAAGAGCGGCTACTGCTCCCCCAATTTGTAATTCTGCCACTATTTGCTCTGGTCCGCCGCGCGGACATCGCGCGTTTTCGCCCTGTGAACGCGGCGCAATTGGCGGAAGGTCGCACAAATCTGGGCGCGGTGCTCTTTCAACTAAGCCAAGCCACTCTTATAAGATAGCGGGTCGGGGCCAGAATCTGTGGGTCCGATCATTGGCAAATGACAGGTTTCAAAGGCGGCGTAGGAACATATGGCTTGGTTTTCGGGTATCTTCTCTTCGGACATGGCGATTGACCTCGGGACGGCAAACACGCTCGTCTATGTCAAAGGCAAAGGCATTATTCTGAACGAACCTTCTGTGGTTGCCTACCACGTGAAAGATGGCCGCAAACAGGTTCTCGCCGTGGGCGCGGACGCAAAACACATGCTGGGTAAGACACCTGGGTCCATTCAGGCAATCCGCCCGATGCGGGATGGCGTGATCGCAGATTTCGATACCGCCGAAGAGATGATCAAACATTTCATCCGCAAAGTTCACAAGCGCACGACATTCTCGAAGCCAAAGATCATCGTCTGTGTCCCCCATGGCGCGACCCCAGTTGAAAAACGCGCGATCCGCCAATCGGTATTGAGTGCCGGTGCGCGGCGCGCAGGCCTCATCGCCGAACCGATCGCGGCGGCAATCGGAGCCGGCATGCCGATCACCGATCCGACGGGAAACATGGTCGTGGACATCGGCGGCGGCACGACCGAGGTCGCGGTGCTCTCGCTCGGCGACATCGTTTATGCGCGCTCTGTTCGTGTCGGCGGTGACCGCATGGATGACGCAATCATTTCCCACCTGCGCCGTCAGCAGAACTTGCTCATTGGCGAGGCCACGGCCGAGCGGATCAAAACCACAATCGGCACCGCCCGCATGCCCGACGACGGGCGCGGCGCGGTTCTGACCATCCGTGGGCGTGACCTTCTCAATGGTGTGCCCAAAGAAATTGAAATCAATCAGGCGCAGGTCGCAGAAGCGCTGGCCGAGCCCGTTCAGCAAATCTGTGAAGCTGTGATGACCGCTCTGGAAACCACTCCGCCGGACTTGGCGGCCGATATCGTCGACCGCGGTGTGATGCTGACAGGTGGCGGGGCGCTATTGGGCGAACTCGATCTGGCGCTGCGCGAACAGACAGGTCTGGCAATTTCGGTGGCCGATGAGTCACTGAATTGTGTAGCCTTGGGCACGGGAAAAGCGCTGGAGTATGAAAAGCAACTCCGGCATGTGATCGATTACGAAAGCTGACGGTCCGGCCCGCTCCGGCGGGCCATGGGCCACCCACCACCGGTTCTTGAAAGGCGCGTGTGGCCAGAGACAGAGGAAATGGCGACGACTATGTCCGCCCGATCCGGCGTTTGCTGGTCGGGCTGCTTGTCGTTGTGCTTTTCGGCCTCTTCATTCTCTGGCGCATTGATAGTCCGCGCGTCGAACGAATCCGCGCGCAGATGGTCGACCGTTTTGTGCCCTCGATGGAATGGGCTCTCGTGCCGGTGACGAAATTCGTCTCCATGGTCGAGAACTTCCAAAGCTATCAACGCATCTACGATCAGAACCAAGAGCTGCGCCGCGAGTTGCGTGACATGCAGGCATGGAAAGAGGCCGCCGTTCAACTCGAACAGCAGAACGCAAAGCTGCGTGCGCTCAATGCCGTGCAGGTCGACCCAAAGCTCACCACTGTTTCTGGGATTGTGCTCGCCGACAATGGATCTCCGTTCCGCCAATCCGTGCTCATCAATGTTGGCGCGCGCGACGGGATACGTGACGGATGGGCCACGACGGACGGTCTGGGCCTCGTCGGGCGGATTTCGGGCGTGGGCGAAAACACGTCGCGCGTGATCCTACTGACCGATTCCAACTCGCGTTTGCCGGTGACGATCCAGCCCTCGGGGCAGCGTGCGATCCTGTCGGGCGACAATTCTGCGCGTCCACCGTTGGACTTCATCGAAAGCCCGGAACTGGTGCGTCCCGGGGATCGTGTGGTGTCATCGGGCGACGGCGGCGTGTTCCCTCCTGATATTCTGATCGGGCAGGTTGCTCTGGGAACGGACCGGCGGCTGCGAGTAATATTGGCGGCAGATTACGAGCGGCTCGATTTTCTGCGCGTGTTGCGCACGCATGACGAAGAGAGAATCGAGGGGCCCGGTAGCCTGATCCTTCCCATGATCCCCGTCGAAACCTTTACCGAGGAAAACCCGACCGGAGATGCGGGCGAACAAGAGGACGCCGCCGATGGTTGATCCCCGCACGCTTCGCCGATGGCTGTACCGCATTGTCTTTGTCGCAATCGCGTTTGTCGCGGTCTTTATCTATGTTCTGCCCCTTCGCGTCGGATCAGCGCATTGGCCCGGTCCCGATCTCCTTTTGGCGCTGGCATTTGCCTGGGTCATGCGGCGTCCGGATTACGTGCCTGTCCTTTTGGTCGCGGTTGTCATGCTCACGGCCGACTTTGTGTTCATGCGGCCGCCCGGTCTATGGGCCGCGCTCAGCATCATTGGTTTGGAGTTTCTGCGCCGACGTGAACCTACGTCACGTGACCTGTCATTCCTTTTGGAATGGGCGATGGTTGCGGGGGTGATGTTGGCGATGGCCGTCGCCTATCGTCTTGTCCTCGCGATCTTCATGGTTGAACAGGCCACTTTGGGCCTCGTGATCCTTGGACAGGTTTCCACGCTTCTGGTCTATCCTTTGGTTGTTGTGGCCTCGACATGGGCGCTCGGGATCACCAAAATCACACCATCCGAAGCGGATGAGATGAGATCGCAGTCATGAAACGTTCGCCCGCAGACACCGCCGCCTCCGCCCGCAAGATCACCCGCCGTGCGCTCTTTCTCGGCGGCTCGCAGGCGGCGTTCATGGGCGTCCTTGGGTTGCGAATGCGGTACATGCAGGTCGAAAAGGCCGACCAGTTTCGCCTGCTCGCCGAAGAAAACCGGGTCAAAATCCGGCTTCTGCCACCGGCCCGCGGATTGATTTACGACCGCAATGGCAAAGTGCTGGCGGAAAACGAACAAACCTTCCGGATCGTGATCCGCAAAGAAGATGCCGCGCAACTCGATGAAGTTCTGGTCCAACTCGAAAAACTGATCGGGCTGTCGCAGGACGAGCAGGACCGCGTGCGTCGCGAATTGCGCAATGCAGGTCCATCGGTGCCTGTCACCATTGCCGACCGCCTGACATGGGAAGCCTTTTCAGCCGCCGCGGCCAACGGTCCGGCCCTCCCCGGTGTCACACCGGAGGTCGGCCTGTCGCGCCACTATCCTTTCTCGACGGACTTTGCGCATCTGGTTGGATACGTCGGGCCCGTGTCCGATTATGATCTGTCGAAAATGGACGTCATCGATCCGCTCTATCGCACGCCCAATTTCCAGATCGGGAAGTCCGGCGTGGAGGCGCGCCTCGAACAGGACCTCAAAGGTCACGCAGGCACGCTGCGGGTAGAGCAAAACGTGCACGGGCGAATTATTCGCGAACTTGACCGGCGCGAAGGCGACCCGGGCACGAATATCCAGATGACCGTAAATTCAGACCTGCAGCATTTTGTGCAGGCGCGCTTGTCAGGCGAGAGTGCAGCAGCGGTGGTTATGGATGTCGAAACCGGAGATGTGCTGGCCTCCGGGTCTACTCCTGCATTTGACCCGAACCTGTTCGTACGCGGGATTTCCGTGTCCAACTACAACGCGCTGCTGGAAAACAAATTCCGCCCCCTTCCCTCGAAATCGGTTCAGGGCGCATATCCTCCCGGCTCGACCTTTAAAATGGTTACCGCCTTGGCCGCATTGGAGGCGGGTGTGGTCAGTACCGATGAAACGGTTCGGTGCGTGGGCCATACAGAAGTTGGCGGAAGACGTTTCCATTGTTGGAAGCGGTCGGGCCATGGCAATATCAACCTCAGCAATTCGCTGCGCCATTCCTGCGACGTCTACTATTATGAGATGGCCCAGCGCACGGGCATCGAACGGATCGCGGAAATGGGCAGACGCCTCGGGCTCGGCGAGGCCTATGACCTGCCGCTTCCGGGTGTGAATTCGGGCCTGATGCCGGACAAGAGTTGGAAGCTCGCCAAACGGGGTGCCGATTGGGTTGTGGGCGACAGCCTCAATGCCTCTATCGGTCAGGGCTTTGTTCTGGCCACGCCGCTGCAGCTGGCCGTGATGAGTGCGCGGCTGGCGACGGGTCGCGAAATCGTGCCACGTCTGGTGAAATCCGTTGATAGTGAAGAGCAGCCGATCCGTGGTGGCGCCCCTCTCGGCATCAACGAAAATATGCTGCGCGCCGTCCGTCAAGGGATGTTCGAAGTGTCCAATTCGCCGCGCGGCACCGCCTATGCGTCACGCATCGCGGAGGCCTCAATGCGGATGGCGGGCAAGACAGGCACCAGTCAGGTGCGAAATGCCGTGGTGGATAACAAAGAGGTGCCGTGGGAGCAGCGTGATCACGCGCTTTTTGTCGCCTTCGCCCCCTTTGATGCCCCCAAATATGCGGTTTCGGTCGTGGTCGAACATGGCGGTGGCGGGTCGGCGGCGGCAGCACCCGTCGCGCGCGACCTCATGCTATTTGCCTTGCATGGCAAACTTCCCCCGCTCGACTCCTACCCATCGGGGCAACGCGAGCGCATTCGGGAATTGTTTGAATCCCTGCCGCTACAGAACCCGGATGACGCCGCTTCTGGGAGCAGCCGCGCGTGAGCTATCTCGAACATAATCTAAAGACGGTCCCGACCGGCCTGAGCAAAATTCTATACGTCAATTGGGCGCTCGTGGTTCTGCTCACCGCTGTGGCATGCGTTGGTTTCTTGATGCTCTACTCCAATGCGGGTGGCTCGTTCCTGCCTTGGGCGGAGCCGCAAATGAAACGCTTTGCCGCGGGTGTGTTTCTCATGCTGATGTTTGGCATGGTGCCAATCTGGTTTTGGCGAAATCTGGCGGGACTGGGGTATATCCTGTCTTTTACGCTGTTGGTTTTCGTGGAATTTTTTGGCGAAGTCGGCATGGGGGCCCAACGTTGGATCGACCTCGGATTTATGCGGCTGCAGCCCTCCGAATTGATGAAAATCTCGCTCGTTATGCTTTTGGCGGCCTATTACGACTGGCTCGACATCTCCAAAGTGTCACGACCGCTCTATGTGCTCATTCCCGCAGCGCTCATTCTTATCCCGACCATGCTGGTTCTCAGGCAGCCAGACTTGGGGACATCCATTCTGCTGATTGCCGGTGGCGCGATTGTCATGTTCGCAGCCGGCGTGAGTTGGTGGTATTTCGGGGCCGTCATCGGAGCCGTGGGCGGGTTGGTTGCTGCCGTATTGACCTCGCGCGGGACACCGTGGCAATTGCTCAAGGACTACCAGTACCTGCGCATTGACACCTTTCTGGACCCTTCGGCGGATCCATTGGGCGCAGGCTACCACATTACCCAATCCAAAATCGCCTTTGGGTCGGGGGGCTGGACGGGACGCGGATTTATGCAGTCGACCCAGTCACGCCTGAATTTTCTGCCCGAAAAACACACCGATTTCATCTTCACCACATTGGCCGAAGAGTTCGGGTTTCTCGGCGTCTTCTCACTTTTGATGCTCTACGCGCTCATCATCGGGTTCTGCCTCTTCTCGGCTATGGCGAACAAAGACAGGTTCGGATCGCTCGTCACGATCGGCATTTCTGCGACGTTCTTTTTGTTCTTTGCCGTGAACATGTCGATGGTGATGGGGCTTGCGCCTGTGGTTGGCGTGCCTTTGCCGCTGGTCTCTTATGGTGGGTCGGCCATGCTCGTCCTGCTCGCCGCATTCGGCATTGTCCAATCCGCCCATATTCACCGACCTCGGGGCCATAAATGACTTTGAACCTGTTGTTTTCTGCGCCGGAAGGCCGTTGGGCGAGCTATCGAAACGTCCTGCCGCGCGCCTGCGACGCCGCTGGATTGGATGTGAATCTGTCCCGCGATACCGCGCCCGGGGATGTGGACTACGTCGTTTATGCGCCCAATGACACAATGTCCGATTTCGCCCCCTTCACCCGCGCGAAAGCTGTGCTGAGCCTTTGGGCCGGTGTCGAAAAAATCATTTCCAATGAAACGCTCACACAGCCGCTAACGCGGATGGTTGATCCGGGTCTGCGCGAAGGCATGCGCGACTATATTGTGGGGCACGTCATGCGTTACCACCTCGGGATGGACGCCCATATCAATAACCCCGACCGTCTATGGGTTGCAGACGCGCCTCCTCTGGCCCGGCATCGGCGTGTGGGCATTCTCGGCCTTGGCGAGTTGGGGGCGTTTTGTGCCAGCGCGCTGTCAGAGCTCGGCTTCGATGTCGCAGGATGGTCGCGTCGTGAAAAGACGCTTACCGGTGTTACAACCTACGCAGGCGAGGACGGGTTGCGTGAAATTCTCAGCCGGTCCGAAATCCTCGTCCTCCTGCTTCCATCGACCCCCCAGACAGAGAACCTCTTTAGTGCGGAAGCTTTTGCACGGCTCCCGCGTGGCGCGCGCATCATCAATCCGGGCCGCGGAGCGTTGATCGATGATGACGCTCTACTCGCCGCCTTGGCCGCAGGGCGCGTGGCGCATGCGACATTGGACGTGTTTCGCCAAGAACCTCTGCCACGCGATCACCCGTTTTGGTCAGAGCCGCGCATTACCGTCACACCGCATATTGCGTCCGAGACCCGACCGGAAACGGCCAGCGAAGTTATAGCGCAAAACATCAAACGATCAGAGGCGGGTGAACCCCTCCTCTATCTCGTTGATCGCTCGGCAGGCTATTGATGCCTATCTGAGTTTTGGTGGGGTATCCGGGTCCATGCCCGGTGCCGCGGGGCCGGATTGTTCTCGGGCCAGATCCGGCAGATCAAAGCGGAGACCGAAGCGTGCGAAGGATGCGCAGATCGGATCGGACGCTTTGAAGAAGGCGACGTCGAGAACACCGGCTTCGACGCCGGAAAAAATCAGCGCCTCCGACACCAATCGCGCCAGCGCGTCCTCTGACCCCGGCACCGGATCGACAAAGGCAAGAAGGTGGGATTTGAGCCCGCCTTCATAGGTTACACCGGCCAGATACACCAATTTCGCTAAACCGGCAGCCAAGGCCAGCTTGGTGTCGAGCGCGGTGATCAACACCTCGGGCAGGCCATGTGGGGGCGCGATTTCTTCGGGACGTGCCTGCGATTCTTGCGGGGTATTTCCCAGTGTTGAATGTAGCCAATCGACCGCTTGCGCGGGCAGGAGATATTCCGATGGCGCGACCGACAGGTTCAACCCAAGTCCGATACCCGAACCGGCGATCATCTCGACCAGCACGCGCCCTGACATCGCGACATAGGGCGCGGCACCCGCGAAATCGGCCAAACGCCCTTCGCGGTCGAAAACCAATGCGAACTTTTGGTCCTCAACCTCAAACAGGCGCGGCGTGACCGGACCTTCGGGCTTCGGCTCTTCTTCGAGCAGCAGGAACAACTCGCCATCCGCAATCCTCTCAAAGAATCGCAAACGTGCAGCGTCATCGTTGGGGGCGTTTTGCATCTGCGCATGCGCGCGGTCGAGGGGCGTCGTCTCGGTCATATCAGCTCCTTCACGCGGGCCCGCAAGACGGGGAGGAGATCGTCTTCAAACCACGTGTTTTTCTTTAACCATCCCGTATTGCGCCATGACGGATGAGGCAAGGGAAAGGCGCCGGGCGCATGGTCGCGCCATTCCCTCACCGCGACCGTGAGCGGCGTTTTGATCCTTAGGTGATAGCGGATCGCATGCAGACCGACGGGAATAACGAGGTCGACCGAAGAGAGCACGTCCATGACCTTTCCATGCCATGTCTCCGCGCAAATTGGCGGAGGCGGTAGATCGGAACCGCGCGCGTCATAGCCGGGAAAACAAAACGCCATCGGGACAATCGCAATCCGGTCCCGGTCATAAAACGTTGCCTCATCTAGCCCGAGCCATTCGCGCAGTCGCGCGCCCGACGCGTCCGTAAAGGGTCGCCCGCTCTCGTGCACACGCGCGCCGGGGGCCTGACCGGCAATCAAAATGCGTGCGCCTTCGCGAAACCACGGGACCGGACGCGGCGTATGTGCCGTGGCGGTTTTTGCGAACCTGTCCGCGCAAATGCGGCAAGAAAAAATGTCATCAGTAAGGGTCATGAAATCAGGTGTACCGGTTCGTTTGCCAAATCTCCACTTGACTCATTTCGATATTTTTAGAAATGTAGAATCATTGGAGGCTTTCGCATGAAACACACCGATTTGGACGACGCACAACTGGCGAGGGCAGCCAGCACCTTTGCGGCACTTGGATCAGAGCAACGATTGATCGTGTTGCGGGCTCTGGTGCGTGCAGGGCCGACGGGTCTCAGTATCGGCGACTTGGGGGCCCGCACAGGGATTACGGGTGCGACGCTCACACATCATATGAAAACATTAGCCGCCGCACGTTTGGTCCGTCAGGAAAAACAGGGCCGCTCAATCATCTGTATGGCCGCCGACTACCGCGAGATCGAAAATCTGGCGAGCGGGTTGTTGGCCGAGTGCTGTGCGGATTGCGATAACGAAACCTGCACCGAGGACGAGCATTGCCATGACTGATATCAGCACCACGCCCCCCCTCCTTCCGCGTTTGTGGAAAAAGTCGGACAAAGCGCTGTTGTTCGCGGGAACGGTCCTCTTGGCCATTGCAGTATTTGACCCTTCGGGGCTGCCGGATCGGGTGGGTTTCGCCCTGCGCGCGCTTGCCGAGGCTGCCCCGTTCCTTCTCTTTGCGGTCTTGGCCACTTCCTACGTGAAAGCGTCGGGTGCCGAGTCCCTTTTGTCGCGTGCATTCGAGGGGCGCGAGGTGCGCATGATCGTGATGGCCGCTGTGATCGGAGGGATTTCTCCGTTTTGCTCCTGCCAGGTCATTCCTTTCATTGCAGGCGCATTGGCGGTGGGCGTCCCTCTGACGGCTGTGATGGCCTTCTGGCTTTCGTCGCCTCTCATGGACCCTGCAATGTTCATCATCACCGCAGACGGATTGGGCCTCGACTTTGCGATCGGGAAAACCGTCGCGGCGGTTTCTGTTGGACTGCTGGGCGGTTTCGGCGTGAAAATCCTTGCTCGAACGGCCATCTTTACCGACCCCCTGAAACCGCGCGCCGCACCGTCGGCCTGTGCGACGGCGTCCCTGCGCGGAACACCCGAATGGCGGTTCTGGCGCGACGGGAAACGTATTCAGCGGTTCAGGGATAACTTCGTCGAGAACCTGCTTTTCTTGGGGAAATGGCTGCTGGTTGCCTATATCCTGGAGGCGGCAATGATCGCCTATGTGCCGTCAGAATGGATTGCCACGGCTCTGGGCGGCGAGGGTCCCCGTCCGGTTCTGGTCGGCGCTCTTATCGGTGCCCCTGCGTATCTAAACGGGTTTGCGGCCGTTCCCTTAATGTCCGGCCTTCTTGAACAAGGCATGGCCAAGGGTGCTGCCATGTCCTTTATGGTCGCTGGCGGAATTACGTGCATTCCTGCCGCCGTTGCGGTCTGGGCCCTCGTCAAACCGCGCGTCTTCGCCAGCTATGTCGGCTTTGCGTTTCTGGGCGCGCTGCTCGCAGGGACCGTTTGGTCGCTCATCTAACAGGCTGACATCGTATAAACGGCAAAGCCGGCGCGCGGAAACGCCCGCCGGTTCTTGCTCTGGCCCTTGGCTTCAACTATGTCCGTTTTGACATCAAGAACACCAGGGAGACGACGGGCATGTACAGGGTTTGGGGCTTCATCGCTAACTATTCGCTTTTGTTGATCGCAGGCGCCACAATCGCGCTGATCTGGGCGAATGTGGATGCTCATTCCTACCATGCCTTCGTCGAATACCCGATCTTCGACAATTTCTTCATCGGACACCTGCATGATGACGGCCACGGCCACGTCACGCGTACTTTGACACTGCATTATCTGGTCAATGACGTGCTTATGGCGCTATTCTTTGCCATTGCGGCAAAGGAAGTCTGGGAAGCCGTCATCCTGAAAAACGGCTCACTTCGCGGTAAAAAGGCGGCAACGCCACTGGTCGCGACCGTGGGCGGCATGATCGGACCGATTGCTGTTTACCTCGGCCTTGCGGCGTTCCTCGGCTCCGACACCTATGACGCTGTCGCAAATGGCTGGGCTGTTCCAACCGCGACCGACATCGCATTTTCCTATCTTGTTGGGCGCATTGTATTCGGCGCAGGCCACCCGGCAGTTCGCTTTCTTCTCCTGCTCGCGATTGCCGATGACGCAGCCGGCCTCGTCATTCTCGCGATCTTCTACCCAACGGGTGAGTTGGCAGTATCGTGGCTGCTGCTGTCGCTGGTCGCGGCGATTGCCGTTTTTGTCTTTGCCAACTGGCTGCCGCGCAAACTCGATACCGGTAAGGAACTGCGCCCGAACTCCACATGGGTTCGCAAAGCGCTCGGCTTCTGGCCATACCTCATTGCAGGATGTCTGTCGTGGTATGGCTTTATGCGCGCAGGTATCCACCCCGCTCTGGGCCTTCTGCCGATCGTGCCAACCATTCCGCACGCAGATCGCGCGTTCGGTTTCTTTGCCGAAGCAGAACGCCACCTGTCCGACCTGCTCAACGAAATCGAACACAAGCTCAAGACACCAGTCGAGGTTATTCTGTTCTTCTTCGGCCTGCTCAATGCGGGCGTTGAATTCAACGCAATTGGAGATCCGACGTGGTTGGTTCTTGCAGGGTTGTTGATCGGTAAACCATTGGGCGTTCTGGTGATGGGGGCGCTCGCGGCGCATGTATTCAAACTTGGCCTGCCAGCGGGGATGCGGACCATCGACCTATTCGTCATCGGCTGTGTGGCCGCGATTGGGTTTACCGTTTCGCTTTTCATCGCCGCTGTGGCTTTTGACAGTTCGACAATGCTCGGCGACACACCAGTGCAGGACGCGGCCAAAATGGGGGCTCTGTTCTCCTTTGCAGCAGCGTTCATCTCGATTGCTGCGGGAAAAATTTGTCGGGTTGAGAAGCAGCATTCATAAATCGCAGGGGTAAAACCCAGCAATTTATCGCTCAAGACGCTGAAAACGGCCGTTTTCAGACCATTTTTACCTGCGCGCGCTATTCGGTTATGGATTCAGCGCGCGCCGGGCGACATACTGGCGCAAAATCATGGGCCGCCGTGAGGCCCGTCGACAAGCCCGCAACGGGCACAGGGTCAGGCAGCCCCAGGCAGTTTCGAGGCGCACCGCGAATGCTCGAATTCGATAACGTCAGCAAGTCCTTCTGGACCGGTAAACAGCGCAAGGTGATCCTTGATCGTGCGTCGTTTCGCGTTGAACTCGGCAATAGTCTCGGCATTCTTGCACCCAACGGGACGGGGAAGACCACGATCATCAACATGATGTCGGGTCTGGAAAAACCCGACGAAGGTGAAATCCGCCGCAACTGTCGCGTGTCATTCCCGCTCGGGTTCATGGGCGGGCTGATCAACAAACACACAGGCCGCGAAAACGTTCGCTTTATCGCGGAGCTCTATGATCTGGACCCCGATTATGTGGAAGCGTTCTGTCGCTGGCTCTGCGGGTTGGAAGAATATTTCGAAATGCCGGTGGCCACCTATTCTTCGGGAATGCGGGCGCGACTTTCGTTTGCATTGTTGCTCGCGCTCGATTTCGATATCTATCTAATTGACGAGGGCATGCCCTCAACTGCCGATGTGGAATTCAATCGCAGAGCTGGCGCGATCCTGCGCGAGCGGCTGGAGAAGGCCACCATTGTCGTCGTGTCGCATCAGGCGGCTACGTTGGAAAAGTTCTGTCGCTCTGCTGCCGTGTTACGCAAAGGCAAACTGCACATGTTCGATACGCTGGAAGAGGCGAAGGCGCTGTATGAATACGAAGGTTAAAGCTCAGAAATTCCGTTTGCGCCGCGCCGAGCGCACAGGTGCGCCCACCGCAGATGATGCGAAATCACCCGCGGATGACGCCGCGCTTTTTGACAACGCTGGCGCAGATGACGGTTTCGGTGACGAGGCCTATCCTGGCTCAGCGGCAGCGGACACGCCATCCGATCCCGCAACAAAACGTCCAACAAGGCGCCGTGGCGCTGCCGCTGCGACTTTGGGCACGCCCGGGGGTAAAAGTGAGACGGACGATACGCCCGCAACACCTGCAAAACCTGAGCGCGCGTCGGAAACCTCCACTGACATTGAGACGGTCCGCCGCGAGGGCCTGACAGGACGGCAGCTACGCATGGCACGGCGCGTCGCGCAAAAACACGGGATCGAGACAACATCCGATTTCGAGGCGGTTCTTCTCCTGCGCCAAAAAGGCATCGACCCGTTTCAACGCAACGCCATGCTCGAACTGGTTTCTACTGAGGCCAGCGAGTCGCGCGAACTCACCACTACCGATGGCAATTCCAACCTGCCGGCCGAAATGGGTGGCGGGGCAATGCCATCCAAAGCCATGCTTGATCGCCTGACACGCGACGACGAGATATCCCGTATCCAACAAGACATCGCCCGCCGACGCCGCCGCAAGATGCTGCTACTGGTGGCGCGGCTTGCCGTTTTTGTCGGCATTCCGACCCTAATCGCCGGTTACTATTTCTACAAAGTCGCGACCCCGCTGTACGCGACGAGTTCTGCCTTTGTCATTCAGCAGTCCGAGGCCCCTTCCGCCAGCGGTGGATTGGGCGGGCTGTTGTCGGGCGGCCCATTGTCGGGCGCGCAGGATTCGATTTCGGTTCAGGACTATCTGGAGAGCCGCGACGCGATGCTGCGTCTGGATGCGGATGTCGGGTTCAAGGAACATTTTTCTTCTGAAGCCATCGACCCGATCCAACGTCTGCCAGAGAACCCGTCCAACGAGCAGGCCTATAAGGTATACGGCAAGCACGTCACCATCGGCTACGACCCCACCGAGGGTCTGTTGCGGATGGAGGTCGTTGCGGCCGATCCGGAGACCTCCCAGCGCTATAGCGAAGCGCTGATCCAATACGCCGAAGAACGCATCGACCAATCCACCGAGCGTTTGCGTGAAGACGGCGAAAAGGGTGCGCGTCAAAGCCTCGAGGAAGCCGAGCGCAAAATGCTCGATGCGCAGGAACGCGTCGTCGCGCTTCAGGAGCAGCTTGGCATCATCTCGCCAGACGCCGAAACCTCTGCGGTCATGGGACAGATCGGGAACTTCGAAACGCAGCTGCAGGAAAAGAAACTTCAGCTACAACAGTTGCTCGACAACACCCGACCCAACCAGGCCCGCGTCGATGGCGTGCGCGGCGATATTCGCAGGCTGGAGGCAATCATTGCCGATCTGCGTTCACAACTGACCCAAGAGCAAGGCACATCCGGTTCGCTGGCACGTATTTCGGCTGAATTGCGCATGACAGAGGTCGAATTGCAGACCCGCCAAGCGCTCGTGAGCCAAGCCGTTCAGGCATTGGAAACTGCGCGCGTCGAGGCCAGCCGACAGGTGCGTTACCTCTCCCTCACCTCTCGCCCGATTGCACCTGATGAACCGACGTATCCGCGCAAGTTCGAGAACACGCTCCTAGCGATGCTGATCTTCTCCGGCATCTATCTGATGGCATCCCTGACTGCCGCGGTTCTACGCGAACAGGTGTCAGGCTGACGGTGGAATGCACGAAATACCGGCTGCGCCCACATGGCGGTGATTATTCACTGCCCACGGACCTACGCTTGGAAACCAATCAGATTTTTGCCAAGTTGAACAACGAGTGACGCCGAAAAGCGTCGTAAAGAAACGGAACCGATTGAAATGAGCAAAATTCCCGCCCCGACTTCGACGCCAAACACGTGGGAGTTTTTGCGTGACCCCATGATTACCCCGACGGGTTTCCGTGAGTATGACGCGCGTTGGAAATACCCCGATGAAATCAACCTGCCGGGGATGACTGCTCTCGGGTTGGGCATAGGCACGCAGATGAAAAAGCGCGGCCTGACCCCCGAAATCGCCGTGGGTAATGATTATCGCGACTATTCGCTGACAATCAAAAACGCGCTGATCGTCGGGCTTATGCAGGCGGGCATCAAAGTCAAAGACATCGGACCCTGCATTACGCCGATGTGCTATTTCTCTGCCTTCCATCTCGATACCCCCGCAGTTGCGATGGTAACTGCGTCGCACAATCCGAATGGGTGGACGGGTGTGAAGATGGGGTTCGAAATGCCGCTGACTCACGGGCCGGACGAGATGGCAGAACTCAAAGACATCGTGCTGAACGGCAAAAGCGAGCCGTCTGATGGCGGATCGTATGAAGTCATCGACGGTGTGTGGGACGCCTATATGGATGACCTCGTCGGCGACTTTAAAATGAGCCGCAAACTGAAAGTGGTGTGCGCGACGGGCAATGGCACAGCGGCGGCATATGGCCCTGCCCTGTTCGAACGCCTTGGCGTCGAAGTTGTCGAGAGCCACAACACGCTCGACTACACCTTCCCGCATTACAACCCGAACCCCGAAGCTATGGAAATGCTCCATGACATGTCCGACAGCGTAAAAGCCTCCGGCGCGGACTTCGCGCTCGGATTTGACGGGGACGGTGACCGCTGCGGCGTAGTGGATGACGAGGGCGAAGAGATCTTTGCCGACAAGGTTGGCGTGATCATGGCGCGCGATCTGATCAAACTATACCCCGGTGCGACCTTTGTGGCCGATGTGAAATCCACCGGCCTCTTCGCCTCTGATCCCGACCTGATCGCGGGCGGCGCAAAGGCGGATTACTGGAAGACCGGACACAGCCACATGAAACGCCGCGTGCATGAACTGGGTGCTTTGGCGGGTTTCGAGAAATCGGGCCACTACTTCCTCGCCGGGGACATCGGGCGCGGGTATGACGACGGGATGCGGGTCGCGGTTGAAATCTGCAAACTGATGGATCGCAATCCGGATATGAAAATGTCGGACCTGCGAAAAGCTTTGCCTGTCACCTATTCGACCCCGACCATGTCGCCCTACTGCTCGGACCTCGAAAAATATGACGTTCTGGATCGCATCGTGGCCAAACTCGTGGCGATGGCCGACGCAGGGGAAACACTCGCCGGTCAAAAGATCAAAGAGGTGGTGACGGTCAACGGTGTGCGTCTGATCCTTGAAAACGGCTCATGGGGTCTCGTGCGTGCATCGTCGAACACACCCAACCTCGTTGTGGTGTGCGAAAGCTCCGAAAGCGACGCGCAAATGCGCCAGATCTTTGCGGAACTCGACGCTGTCATTCAAACCGAACCGGCCATCGGGGAGTACGATCAGAAAATCTGATCCTGTCGTTATTGAAACTCACCAAGCGCCCGCCCAACCGGCGGGCGTTTTTCTTTCGACGGAATCGGGCAAGCCATCCGTTCAATGAGTATCGCTGATACGAATTGGAGGACTCGCCATGAGAGCCGGTATCGCAATCGCCCTGACAAGCCTAATTCCCCTCGCTGCAACGGCTCAGGTTTTCACGCCCGGTGAAAATTTCCTGCTGAACTGGGATGTCAACGAAGACGGCGTTGTGACGCGCGCAGAGGTGGATGTGCGCCGCGCGGATATGTTTTACGCCTTTGATGGCGATGAAAACGGCGCGCTCGACACAGAAGAAATGGGTTGGCTCGACGAAACCGCGAAAATGTCGCGCGACGCTCAGGATCGTCCCGGTATGGGAAACCGGCAGGGCGGCCAAAAGGCCGGAAATGCGGCCGGACAGGGCCTCGGCAATGGTCAGACCCCTCCGGGGCAAGGCGGCGCCCTAGCGAGCCGTGGTGGCGGCCTGAACCGCCAAGAGGCCCAATCAGCAATGCTGTCAGCAAGGCTGGGTCCTTATGACCATGCAATTCTCGACACCAATGGTGACGGCCTGCTTTCGCGCGCCGAATTCATGAAGGGAAGTGACATGTGGATGGCAGGTCGCGATCGCAACAAAGACCGTGTCATCACATCCGCTGACTTCGGCCAATAGCCATTTAATAGCGGGTCCTTCTGTGTCCCTCGGGGCCCGTTCGGACGCGTCGCACGTAAACCACGGCGGCGCGTCCAATTTCACCCAAAAAGGGGTTGCGCCGCAGCCGTTGGCAGACTAAATAGCGCGTCACGTTGGGATGTAGCCAAGTGGTAAGGCAACTGTTTTTGGTACAGTGTACCGTAGGTTCGAATCCTACCATCCCAGCCAACTTTCAAAACTCATTGATGTGATTGAGACGCGATGCGCGTTTCGGGAATAGACCCCCCATTTGCACCTCGTTCATGCATCTCGCTCGGCTCGCGAAGCAGGACCTCGCTGCCTCTGCGCGCAAGGGCCGGTAGCGTCCGCGTGTCACGCGCATCTGGCTACGGCTTAGAAATCAGAAAGAGTTATGTTTGGCTTTTTGAAGGTCTCGATGGCTTTTCGCAGCGGCGAATTGGGCGTGGCGAATTCTTCGAGAGGGATGTCCAGGCGCGCGGCTTCGGCGGCGGCCCTCAGGCTATTTACCCCGTCTGCCACGCCGCTTGGGTGGCTCATGATCCCACCACCGGCGCAATAGATGAAGTCGTCGTTTCCTAGCAATTGTCGTGCGGGATCGACTTGCCAGATGGTTTGACCGGACGAATAAACGGGCATGGCGGTATGGGCCGGACCACCATGTTTGGAGATGGGTTGTTGGACGGATCTGGCCGCGCGGGCAACCACATCATCGCTTTCGGTAAATTTGTTCGCGAGGCCGTTTACATGCAGGTGATCGACACCGGCCAAACGCCAGAGTTTTTGCATGACCCCGAAGTCGACGCCAATGTCAGGCGAGCGTGAAAACAGCCCCCACCCTGCGCGGTGCCCGTGGATCAAGGCCTTGCTTCGACTACGGACGGCGCGCAGACCGGTCAAGCCGACGGAATTCACGCAGACCATGGCGCAGGTTGCGCCGACGCGATCCATTGCGTCGAGATTGCGCCACATCTGGTCGATTTCGTCGGTAATGTTTACCGCATAAAGGACCCGTTTCCCGGTGCGTTCCGCATGGTCATTTATGACCCGCATAACCGCGTTCAGCCGGTCCTCAAACGGGCAGTCAGGGCCATTGGCCTGTAGTTCATCGTCCTTGATAAAATCAATGCCCGCGGTCACGAGTGTCTTTACGAGGTCGGCGGTTTCGTCAGGTGTGAAACCGATGCTTGGCTTGATGATCGTGCCAATCAATGGCCCTTTGTGTCCGCCCATAAATGCGCGCGTTCCCTCAACCCCAAATTGCGGGCCGGGATGATCATGGGCGAACTGCTCGGGTAAATCGACGTCAACCAGTCGGATGGCGGAAAGCTCGGCCAGTTCAAACAGGTTGCCTGCAAGCGTCGACATCAAAGTTGGAAGGGATGTCCCGAAATTGCCCATGGGCCAACTGACAGTGACTAGGCCGCGTTCGTATGTGTCGCCTGTCTTGCGACTGGGCAATGAGGGTGTTTTTGCGGTTGCGGTCTGCGTGATGTTTTCGACACGGGCGCCGGAGCGATCTCGCAGTTCATCAGTTTCGCTTGCGAGCCGGACGAATGTGCCGGTTGACTGTTCACCTGCCAATACGGCGGCCGCGTGGGCAAGTCCCGAAGGGGTTTCGATGTCATAGGTTGCCGTAATGCGGGTCATCGGTGTCCTCCTCCGTCACGTATCCACCCGAAATAATCGGGGCTTCCCATCTGGCCACCTTTCAACGCGAGTTCCAAACCATCCATTGGCCCGTCCGCGTGCGCCTTGCACAGTGACGCGCCCGGTATTGTCGGGGCCAGCGCCGAAAGTGCAAAAATGCCCAACTGTTTCGTGGCGTAGCCTGACGTATCCCCACCTGAAATGACAGCGCGGCGGATGCCACTCTTCGTCAGGATACGATCGAGCATTTCGCCCAGGGCCTGACCGATCCGACGGTTCACCGCACCCATGTCAGCGCCCGCGGCATCGACGGCAGAATTCAGACCTGCGACTGCCGGGTCATCGGGCCCTTCGGCGGTAAATATCAACGGGTCTCGCCCCGCAGCAATCGCCGCAAGGGCTTCGTGTACGATGCGGTCCACTTCCGCGGACAATGCGCGGGCGTTTGCGACTGCCCGAGTAGCGTCGAAGCGGAGAGTTTGAAATCCGTTCGCGCGTGACCACGAGATTTGCCCGGCAGTTGTTGGAGACACCGACCCTGACACGACAACCATCCCATTCGCACGTCCCGCGCCCTTGGGGGGGTCAACCTGCTCCAACGCCCCCGTTTCGACCCAATGGCGCACCAGCGCGTATTCAACTCCCTGAGAGCCGACAACAAATCTGTTCTCCGCGTGGCCTTCCCATATCATGCGCCCTGCACCGGTTTCGGTACGGGCATCTTGGCTATCGAGAGTGACCACTTGGATGGTATCGGGCCGCGAAGGTGGCGGTGCGCCTGTCCACAGGGTCGCGTTAATCCGGTCTGACTGGGCCGCGATGTGGCGCGCGACATCGGACTCCGCCATTGGCGTGACGGGATGGCGTGCCATGACAGGGTGGCGGTCAAGGCGGTAAACCTGATCGCCAAGCCCCGCAAACAAATGGCCAAAGACCTGAAATCTCTGCATCTGTGGCGCTGCGATTAGGACCGGAACGATCTGTGGGTCTGTTAAATCAGCGCCAATTTCGATCGCGCGCCCGATTGATCCAATGACGGGCGAAGAATCCAGTGTCGAGCAAACTTTGTAATGGAGAAGTGCCGGGTCCAGCGAAAGAAGCGCGGCGAAAGCGGGTGTCAGGGCGTCGTCCATTTCGTCGGGTGAACTCGCGCGCGCAGTTGATGCAACACCTACCGCGCGCAAATCCGGATACTGTGCGAGCTGCGCCTCAGTGGGCACATCCAGAAACAGCATTGCGGGAATTCCCGAGAAACTGAGCACCTCCATAACAGCGGCGGCACCGGTGAAATCATCGCCATACCACGCAACAAGAAGTCCGTCGGGGAGAGAATTCATCTTCAGTTCCTTTTAGGGGGACAACCGCAAATCGGCCCCTTGACACTCTGGCATACTTAGTAACTTATTATACCAGTTGTCAATTTCGATATATGAGCGGCAGATTGACATGCAATTGGAGGTGTCGTGTGACAAAACTAGCGTTGTTTGGTGCGGGTGGGAAAATGGGCGTTCGGTTGTCCAAAAACCTCGCTACGTCGGAATTTGAGACTTTTCATGTCGAGGTTTCTCCCCAAGGTCGGGCGAGGTTGAAGGAAGAGCTCGGGTTTGACTGCCATGACCCTGATGTCGCCCTGAAAGACGTTGATGTTGTGGTTCTCGCAGTGCCGGATACGGCAATCAAACAGGTCGCTGCGTCGATCATTGATAAGGTTCCATCGGGCGCGATGATCGTGTGTCTGGATGCCGCTGCGCCCTTTGCGGGGCATCTGCCCAAACGCGATGATGTGACCTATTTTGTCAGCCATCCTTGTCACCCACCAATCTACAATGACGAAGAAACGATGGAAGGCCGAAAAGACTATTTCGGCGGGGTTGCAGCCCAGCAAGGCATTGTAAACGCACTTATGCAGGGCCCTGCGAGCGATTACGATCTCGGAGAGAGAGTCGGTAAAACCATTTTCGCACCCGTCGCGCGGTCACATCGTGTCACGGTTGAACAGATGGCGCTTCTTGAACCCGGCCTGTCGGAAACGGTCTGCGCATCCCTGCTCGATGTGATGAGAGAAGCGATGGACGAAGTCGTCGCGCGCGGCGTTCCAAAAGAGGCTGCCCGCGACTTTCTTTTGGGCCATATGAACATCCTCGGGGCGGTAATTTTCAAAGAGATCGACGGGGTCTTTTCAGACGCTTGCAACAAGGCAATCGAGTTCGGAAAGCCTGTTCTGATGCGCGATGACTGGAAGCGCGTCTTTGAACCCGATGAGATCGCTGCAAGCATCGAAAGGATCACCTGACCTTGCAATTCTGATCCTCTTGTAGCACCAGTTGATAAGTTTCGAATGCAGGGGCACGCGCGCCTGCACACCTAACGGATCTGGATGCGCAAGATGAATGACTCTGACGGTAAAATTGTTCGTATGAAACTGTCGGATCAGGTGTTTGAGCGACTGCGCGAACTCGTCGCAAGCGGTGAACTTTCGGCAGGTGACGTTGTTCCATCCGAACGCGTACTGATGGAGCGATTTGGTGTTGGTCGACCTGCGGTGCGCGAAGCCCTGCAGGCGATGCAAAGCAAAGGTCTCATCACGATCACGCACGGCGGTCGCAGCCGCGTAAACGCATTGACCGCAGGCATTGCGTTCAGTCAGGTCGATGACATCGCGAAGTTGCTGTTGTCCAGCGAACCCTCCAACGTTGATCATCTCAAACAAGTGCGCCATCTCCTTGAACTGGGAACGGTCAGGATTGCTGCGCAGAAATGTCGTGCAAAAGATGCCGATGATCTGGTGGAACTCGTCGAAGAACAGCGCACAAATCTGGGCAATGCCGAAGCGTTCATGAAATCCGACATCGCGTTTCACACGCGGTTGGCTTTGATCACTGCAAACCCGCTTATCCATTCCATCACCGAGATGATGCTGACGTGGTTATTTGAATACCATTCGTCACTGCTGTTGTGGTCGGGTCAGGAACACAAAACTCTGGACGAGCACGCCGCGATTGTTGATTTCCTGCGCGCCAATGACGAAGAAGGTGCAGTTCGCGCGATGGAGGATCACCTCAATCGCGCAAAATCCAGATTCACGTCGTCTCCCCAGCGTTAGCAGCAACAATCGACCACGCGTAGGGGCCAAGTGATTGCTGCGCTTTTGATGTCAGGTTTGCATTCAATCTCACATTCCCGACAAATGCCTCGGCGATCCCGTCGGCAACCTGCGTACTATGGATTTTCTGGCCTGCGCATTCTGCCAAGCCTTTAAGGGCTGTTGAAATTGGCCAATGCCCGTCGTCCGCAATCACGCCACGCGGGCCATAAAGGGCAGCTGGCGTCCAGACAGACAGTCCCGCAGGCGCAAGTGCGCAAGCCAAGCCAATGACATAGGCGGCGCCGAACGTGCCGCGATGGCGCGGATCATCATGGGCCATGCAGATACGCTGGTTGTCAGGGTTGGGGATCGTGCGTGACCCGTACGGGTTTTGGCGCATGGCGATCGTCGAGGGGCCGATCCGGTATTCCTTGTCGCCGAAAATGGCGCGGGCGCTGCGGGTGATATGCGCAATCGCCTCAAGGGTTTCCATTACGGAGACATCGTCCGCCGCATGCACGATCGGGCACAACCCGTGGCTTACAAAATCCAACTTTTCGTGGGGCGGGCGTTTGCGGTTGAGTTCGGGGAAGAAACTCACCATGCCGCCTCCCCGTTTGACATCAGGAAAAGCAAAGGATGCTGCGGTGTGGATATCGGCCAATGAGGGGCAGTCAGGCCAATCGGATCCAGGTGGCGTGGATTGGCGATCCACCGACGGGCATACGAGGACACTGTCAGGCGCAAAGCCAGCGTCGCGCATTTGCGCAGCCATAGAAGACAATTCGGTCGCGGGATCATCGGCGAAAAGGCAGATCAACTCCAAATCAAATACCTGATCTGGGCAGGCCCGTTGCGCCGCTGCAAAGGCCTCAAATTGCGCGGGCGTATCGCCGAGTTCCGCATCGAGGTGGCAGAGTAACCGCTGAGGATTCACAACCGCGATATCACCGGGGTGTCGGGCCAATCGCAGTGCATCTTGCGCATCAATTACCAGCGCCATTTCCGGAAAGGTGGCGTCAACGACACCTGTTTCAACACGCGATGGGGGCGTGGTTGAGCACGGGGTCCAACTAAGCTCGACCGACTGCGACAGGCGCTCGCCATCCGCGATTGTGTAGGGCCACGGCAATGCCAACGGACGGTTATAGGTTTTGTAGGACGCATCGCCCCATTGCCGTTGATCTTCCATCTCGAAGGTGTCGCCATGAAATGCGCAACATAGCTCGGCTTTCCCAACCTGATTGGTGAGGGCTGTGATGTCCTTGAAGGGCTGCCAAGGTTCGATCAGGTCTGGGAAGACGCTGTCCTCGATCGACCCATCGCTGTGTTTCACGCGGACTGGTCGGCCAGCGACATCCTTGATCGGATGCAGAACTGTGAACCCGGCCCGGTTCGTTTCGAACGGTCCCAGCGCGTCACCCGTTGCCGACATGACAAGACTGTCGGGCCCGACATCAATCGAAACACGCACGGCCAGTTTCGCATCTGCGCTCTGGAACACTGCGTCGTAAGTAATGCCCAAACTCGTATCGGTTTGGGCAACCTGCATATTGTCGAGCGTCGGCGTCAACGTGCCCCAATCGCGGTCCCTGACCAGAAACGCGATGTTGCGAATGGCTTCCTGCCCATGCAGCGCGATGTGCCGCAAGGCGCCGTTTTCGAGCGTGAACGACCACGGACCAACAGCAAAACATTGACCCTCAACGGGGGGCTGATCTGTTCCGAAAAGGGTCACGGCGTCACTCATATGTCTGCAAGTTTCACAGTGCGTCCTTGCTCTGCGGCCAGATAGGCTGCTTCGACCAAGGCCAGTGTTTTAAGGTTGTCAGCGCCAGATGTTTCCGGCTGGCGTCCAGAGTTGATGCAATCAACGAAGTGCTGCTGAATAGTCAGAACGCTCTCTTGAATATTGTGCCACGGTTTTTGCGCCCAATGCAGGAGAGGCGGAGAGACATCCGTTTGCGTTTCCCCATCTGCCTGCACCGTCAACCGGTACCCGGCATCAAGTCGCAATGTGCCAAGTGTCCCGTCAATTTCGAGCAATGATTGCGGGAAGGTTTCGGGCGTTCGCTGCGTGGCATAGGAACAATCTACAACGCTTGTGGCACCATTTTCATGGGTCAACATCATCGTCGCGACGTCTTCGCCGTTGATCTTGGGGTTAATGCGACGCGTCGTTGCCGCAATCCGCGTGGCATCGCCGAAAAAGGCGCGCGCGATGTCGAGGATATGGATCCCGAGGTCCTCAATTATGAACCGTTTGCCCTCTGCCAAATAGGGCTGGCCTGAAAACACGTCATATCCGGACCGAAAACTAACGCGACCAAAGAAGGGTTCACCAATAGTGCCGGCTTTCACGATTTTCAGGGCCGCCTGGATAGGGGATTGCCACCGGAAGTTCTCATGAACCATGAGGGTTTTTCCAGCCACCTTCGCAGCATCAACCATGGCGCGGGCGTCAGTCATATTCTCGGCGAATGGTTTCTGGCAGATAATATGGACGCCCGCTTTCGCAGCCATTTCCACCAACGCGCGGTGCGACCCGACAGTCGTCGCAATATCAACGAAATCGAAGCCGCCTTCTTCAAACATCTTCGCCGCATCGGTGTAGCAGCGCTCGACGTTAAAGGCGGCAGCGCTGGCGTTCAGACGTTCAGCGTCCTGATCACAAAGCGCGACGATCTCAACGCCCTCAATGTCACGCCAAGCCTCTAGTTGGTTCTGTGCGAAAAATCCGCACCCGATGACTGCGCCTTTCATGGCCTCTCCCTTAGTTGTCGATGGCCGATTGCGCCTGTAGCGCGACGCGGGCCTGCACCTTTTGTTGGGCCTGATCGATGACCACAGCGGCGATAATAACCAGTCCCTTTATGACGGTTTGCCAGAAAGAGGACACGCCCATCATGACCAAGCCGTCCGATAGGACGCCGATAACGAAGGCACCGATGATTGTGCCGCCGATGCGTCCACGACCACCCGACATTGATGTGCCCCCGAGTACCGCCGCAGCAATCGCGTTGAGTTCGAATGTGTTGCCTGTCGCGGGGTGGGCGGCGACCAGTTGCGACGAGATGATGAGCCCCACCAAAGCGGCGCAAAAGCCGGAGAAGATATAGACGAAATATTTGGTGCGATTGACCTTAATCCCAGACAGACCAGCGGCCCGTTCATTGCCACCAACTGCATAGATATGGCGGCCAAGCGGTGTGCGTGTCGCGATGTAGGCCGCCAGAAGACCGACGGCGATGAGCATAACAATAGATACGGGGACGCCCAGAATGTCACCGGCACCGATCCAGCGGAACGTGTCTGATCCGTATTCCGGATTGCCGTTCAGGTTCGGGAACGTCCGCCCGTCCGAGCTAAGCATGGCGGCGCCGCGGGCCACATAGAGCGTCCCAAGCGTGGCGATAAAGGGGGCCACGTTTAGCTTGGTTATCAAAAACCCGTTGATCGCGCCGATGAACACGCCCACGCCAATGACCAGCAAACAGATTTCGAACGTATTGAACTGAATGGACCACCCAAGCCCGACATCAATGCCGTTCAGCACCAGATATCCCGCTACCATGCCACATAGTCCGACGATTGAGCCGACGGATAGATCGATCCCTCCGGACACAATGACGAATGTCATTCCGATCGCCAAAAAGGCGTTCAGCGCCACGTGTTTGGACATAATGACCATGTTCGCCGTCGACAAAAAGTTCGGCGCGTTGAAGGCGAAAAAGGCAAACACCAGGATCAATGCGATGAAAGTGCGCGCCTTGAGCAAGATCAGCAGGGCATCGGGGCTCGATGGCGACGGTGGGGCAGAAACAGTTTGATCGGCCATTTAGACGTGCTCCTTTTTACGGCTCGAAGTGGCATGGCCAATAGCCGATGCCTCGACCAATGCGCCGTTCGTTGCGTCCTGTCGGTTGAATTCACCGGTCACCCGCCCGTTGGACATCACCAGAATGCGGTCCGACAGAGACATGACTTCGTCGAGGTCCGAGGTCACGAAAATGATCCCGAGCCCTTCGGCGGCGAGTTTACGCATGACCCGAAAAACCTCGGCCTTGGCGCCAATATCGATCCCGCGCGAGGGTTCATCCATCAACAGGACTTTGGGGTCTGTCATCAGCGCCTTTGAAATGACCACCTTTTGCTGGTTCCCGCCGGACAGCGACGACACCGCGTGTTCCGCAGAAGCGATTTTGACCGTCATGCGTTTTACAAAATCCGCGACGGTGTGACGTTCGTGGGTCAGGCTCATGTATAGTCCGCGGGTGAACTTCTTGAGGCTCGACAGGGTCATGTTTTCGCGGATCGAGAGAATTTCAACCAATCCGTCGTTCTTGCGATCCTCTGGAATAAGCGCGAGACCGCGGCCAATTCGGCCCGCGACGGTCTTCTCTTTTAGGGCAACGCCATCCACGTACATCTGGCCCCGCGCGTGCGGATGACGGCCAATGACACATTCGAGAAACTCAGAGCGCCCAGCCCCCATCAGGCCATAGATCCCCAATATTTCCCCGTGTTTCAGCGAGAGGGAAACATCATCCACCAACAGCCCGCCTGCAGAGCTGCCAAGCGATACATGTTCGGCACGGAAAACCTCTTCGCCAAACGGGTGATCAATTTCCTTGGCAAAGTCCTTACCGCTTTCGCCGATCATATTGCGCACGATCCAATCAATATCGACGCCTTCCATCGAGCGCGCGCCTGTGATGACGCCGTCGCGCAGAACCGTGATGTAGTCCCCGATGCGGATCAATTCCTCAAGGCGGTGGGAAATATAAACAATACCAACGCCGTTCGCTTTCAGATCCGCAATCACGCGGAACAGGATTTCCACCTCGGCGGCGGAAAGGGCGGACGTCGGTTCGTCGAGGATCAGGATGCGGGCGTCATGGGCGAGTGATTTCGCAATTTCGACGATCTGTTGTTGCCCCACCCGCAGATCGCCCACCAGATCATCAGGGTCGATGTCCTGTTCAAGACGTTCCATCAACGCGCGGGTCTGTTCGCGCTGCGCGGCTTTGTCGATGTCTACGCGACCACGGGTTTTTTCGCGGGCGATGAAAATGTTCTCCGCCACAGTCAGGTTCGGGAACAGGTTCAGTTCCTGAAACACAATCCCGATCCCGTGGCGGCTGGCTTCGTCGGTAGTCCTGAACGTGACGGGTGTGTCGTCGATCAGGATCTGACCGCTCGTCAGCTGCTCGACACCTGAGATGACTTTCATCATCGTCGATTTACCTGCGCCGTTTTCCCCGACAAGCACGTTGACCGCGCCCATATGCAGATCAAAATCTGCAGAACTCAGCGCAACTGTGCCCGGGTAAACCTTGGTTCCGTTGCGAATGGAAAGACCGATAGGGTGTTTCATCGTCACTCCCCGACGGTCATGGCGGTGGGGACCACTTCGAGCGTGCTTTCCAGATCCTTGAAGGTGAACATACCCTCGAACGTTACGGTTTGGCCGACAAGATCCCCCTCCGGGATCGTCAGTCGTTCATGCGCCATCGCGTTCAGACCGTTGCCGAGTTTCGCAAACTCGATCTGGTCGCGGAAATTGCTAAAGAGCAGGAATGGCATCGCATCGCGCAACGTGGTTCCCCGCACGATCGGACCAAGCTGCAAGGTCACATCAATCTCGCCGTCACCGACTGTATCGAGGTGCAGCTTTGCCGCGCGGCTTTCGGTTTTGGCCTCGATCACCGACCCTGTGCCGGTGATCGCGAAATTCCACGGGTTCGCTTCACCGTCAGGGCGCAATCCATGAGCTTCGCCGGCGGCGTCAACGTCGTGGGCGAGTGCGCTGCGCAATTCGTCAAGCGGAACCAAATGCGCCGCGACAGTCGGGATCACATCAGTGTCCCATATCTCACGAGCGTAGTTTGCCATGCGTTCTTCATCCGTCATCGCGGCGGCAACTTCGCCGGCTTCGTTTGGGTCAACGTTCTTGACGATCTTGCAACCCGCCGTTGCCGAAAATGTGCCTATGGCGATGACAGTAAACAGAAATGAATGACGCATGGCTCCCCCGGTTCATCAGAAAAGAACCCGACCGTGAAATCGGGTCCATCTTTTTTGAAGTCTCGCGACCTACCCGCTGAGCGAGAATGTCTCGAGATCGGCCGCGTTATCCGCGTTGATCAGCACGCAATCCATGAGCTGCTTTTCTTCAAGCCCGGTTGTCCCGGTCTGGATGTACATATCCGCCTGCTCAACCGCGAGCTGCGCTTGGCGATAGGCAGGCTGCAGAACAGTCGCCTTGATGCCACCGGCGAGAATGCTGTCGCGAACGTCGTTGGACCCGTCAAAGCCCACAACAATCACGTCGTCACGACCCGCAGCTTCCAGTGCAGCCCATGCGCCCATAGCCATCGTATCGTTGCCACAGATGACGCCCTTGATGTCAGGATTTGCCTGCAGAATGGACTCCATCTTTTCGAAGGCTTCCGTTTGGGACCAATTCGCAGATTGTTGCGCGACCATGACCAGATCAGGATATTGGTCGATGATGTCATGGTAGCCAGACGACCGGATGCCGGCGTTTGTATCTGCTTCACGACCAACCAGTTCAACGTAGTTGCCTTCTTCGCCCATGATCCGGACGAACTCTTCAGCGCCCAACTGCGCGCCTTGGTAGTTGTTCGAAACGATCTGGCTGATGGCGATGCCTGTTTCTTTGATTTCGCGGTCGATCAGGAACGACGGAATGCCCGCATCCTTCGCGCGCTGAACGGCAGCGACCGTCGCATCCGCACCGGCGTTGTCCAGAATGATTGCAGCTGCGCCACGTGCGATGGCGGTATCAAACAGCTCGGATTGCTTGTTTGGGTCATCGTCGTGCACGAGAACAATCGTATCGTAGCCCAGCTCGATTGCGCGTGCTTCTGCGCCAACGGCTTCGGCCTTGAAGAACGGGTTGTCATGGCTCGGCGTCAGAATGGCGATCAGCCCTTTGTCTTGTGCGAAGCCTATTCTGGTACTGGCGAGCGTCACGACACCTGCGAGCCCCGACATAAAAATACGACGGTTAGTTTTCATTGGTAGTCCTCCCTTTGTCTCAGCCAGTTAAGCGCATGGCTGATTGACAAATACCATTTCGACTGCAAGTCACATTGTCAACAGGTATGATGAGTATGTCAAAATGCGGAGCGAACTGCCCGAGACGCACGCTTGCTTGACCCTTGTCACGCGATCCATCGCGCGTTGCAGGCTGGGCGCGTATCTCCCTCCCGTCGGCTGAGTGCACTCTCATAAAGTGGGGATCGCGTCGGTCAATTCGACGCTCTGATCGTGTGCGTCGACTTCGGCTTGAAGCCAAAGATCAACCCTACCACCGATCACACCGTTTGGGCCTATGGCCACCAACAAACAGCGCTAATGCGCCCTATCCGACCTGTCGTCCGTGACACCACACGCCGCGGATCACGGGTGATCCATCGAGGCGTGTAACGCGAACCAGATCTGCGTGTAGTCCCGCCGCGATCCGCCCACGATCATCCAACCCCGCTGCCTTTGCCGGCGCAGACGTCACGGTTGCAATCGCGCGTGGCGTGTCGTCCCACAGGTCGGCCAGAAGAAACGCAGACGACATCAGCGCCGAGGGCACGTAGTCCGATGACACGATGTCCAAAAGCCCACGTTCTGCCAATTCATGCGCAGCGACGTTTCCCGAGTGGGACCCGCCACGGATCAGGTTGGGAGCCCCCATCATCACGGCGATTCCGGCCAGCCGGCAGGCCTGCGCAGCCTCGATTGTGGTAGGGAACTCCGCCACTTTCACACCGTGTTCGCGCGATGTGGCGACATGATCCGCCGTGGTGTCGTCATGGCTGGCAATCACGGCTCCAAATCGGCGCGCCGCGCGGACTGCGGCTACCTCGTGGCGATCACCATGCGTGTCGCGCAGCGTTTTCAGTTTGATGACATGTTCGTCAAATTGCGCATCCGTCATTCCGCGCTTTCGCTGGACATAGTCTTTGAGCTTTGAGACATCGCGGAACTGCCGCTGGCCCGGGGTGTGATCCATAAGGCTCACGAGGCCCACGCGATCCTGTGGCCCGAACTCTGCCAATTCTTCTTCCAGCGTTTCAGAACAAACTTCGGCGCGAAGGTGGAGATAGTGGTTGATCCGCAAGGCGCCCTTCGTGCGCAGGTCCATCAGTTCACGCGACAATGAGCGGGCATATTTCCCGTATCCGTCGTTCTCGTCAGGGATCGACCCGACCCGCATGGCATCAAACACAGTCGTGATCCCGACCGATGCCAATTCTCCGTCATGTGCCAAAATCGCCGCCGCGTGAGGCCAGTCCACGCGCGGGCGAGGTTCAATGTGGCGTTCCAGATTATCTGTGTGCAACTCGATCAGGCCCGCAATGACCATGTCGCCGTCAAAGTCCGTCGCGCCCGGAACAGCGGACCGGCCCTGCGATACCTCGGCTATCTTGCCGTCGCGCAGAACCAGCGTGCCCTCGATCACGTCGGTCTCCAAAACGAGCCGCGCACCGGTGATGATTGTTTCTTGCATGAGAATCCCCTGTTAGACCTGCGCGGATGCCACAGCTTTGTCACCGGATTGTGACAAAACCCGAATAGGTGCGGAGCCATGGAAAACTATCAAAGATTTGCTGTCTACTACGTACCGCCTACGGGACCATTTGCCGATTTCGCCGCGCGTTGGCTCGGGTGGGACGCGGTCACAGGTCGCGACATGGTGCATCCCGACATGGACGGGCTCCCGTTGCCGGTAAGCGACATCACCGCGACGCCGCGAAAATACGGGTTTCATGGCACGATCAAACCGCCATTCCGGCTGGCAGACGGGTCGTCGCGCGCGCGGCTCGAAAGCGATCTCGGGAGGCTTGCGGCACGGCTCAAACCGGTTGAATGCGAGGCGTTGCAACTGCACCGTTTGGGCGGGTTTCTCGCGCTCGTCCCGACGGGAAACACGCGGGACCTCGCGGCGCTGGCGGCCGAGGTTGTGATGGGCCTCGACGCCCACCGACGCCCCGCCCCGCCCGAAGAACTCGCACGCAGGCGGGCCCGCGGGCTGAGCGCTGATCAGGAATCCAACCTGGTCGAATGGGGATATCCCTACGTCCTCGACGCGTTTCAGTTTCATCTGACCTTGTCGGGCGAGCTGGACCCTGAGGGTGCCGAAAAGGTCGCCGAAGTCCTTGAGCCCGCGATCATGCCGCTCACGCCCCGTCCGTTCTCGGTGTCCGAGTTGACGCTGTGCGGCGCAGGAGATGACGGGCGTTTCCATGTGTTGCATCGCTATCCGCTGACCGGCTGAAGCGCGCTCAGGAACGCGCTCACGGCGTCTTCCAGCACGCCATCGTTGATTACTTGGCGAACGGGTAAACCCGGTGCGATGTCATATTGCGCGCGTGACAATCGTTTCTCGATCTGCACCCGCGTTTCCCGCGCCCGCGACGCGAGGCGGTCGGCCAAAACCTGCGGAGAAGCCGTGATCAGTATGACGCCCAGATTTGGGTATATCTCATAAGCGGATGGAAGGATCGCCCGCGAGCCGTTGAACAAAACATCGCGCCCTTCCGCCAGAGCCTTGTCGATCGTCGCAGGCACGCCATAGCGCAGCCCATGTGCGTCCCAATGAAGGGCAAAGTCACCCGCGTCGAGGCGGCTTTGGAATTCAGGCTCGCTGACGCCTTCAAAATCTTCGCCACCCGCGCTTCTCGGGCGCGTGATGACCCTTTTTGCGACATGGATGTCATGGCGCCTCGTCCGCGCGGCGTCGATCAATGTGTCCTTGCCCGCACCCGATGGGCCGACAACGGCAAATAGACGTCCCACCATTATGCAGCCTTTCTCGGTGTAAAGGCACTGACATCCACTTCGCGATCGGCCACGCGGTCGCGCGCCGGTTGGTCGTGGAAAATCCCGATAATCGCGGCGCCGCGCGATTTGGCCTCTTCGATCAGGCACAGAACCGTTTCGCGGTTCGCCGCGTCGAGCGAGGCGGTCGGTTCATCGAGCAGCATGGCTGGAAAGGTATGGGCAAAGCCGCGCGCGATGTTCACGCGCTGTTGTTCGCCCCCCGAGAACGTCGTCGGCGAAAGTGCCCACAGCGGTTGGGGAATGTTCAGGCGGGTGAGAAGGTCACGCGCGCGCGCAATCGCTGCCTCGCGCGGTGTACCAATCGCCAACAGCGGCTCGGCCACAACATCGAGCGTCGCCACACGCGGCACGACCCGCAAAAACTGTGACACATAGCCCAACGTGGTGCGCCGCAACGCGAGGATATCGCGCGGCTCTGCGCGGGCCACATCCGTGTCACCGACCATGATCGAACCGGACGCGGCGAGGTAGTTTCCGTAGATCATGCGCATCAGGGTGGATTTGCCCGCGCCCGAGTCCCCGACGAGCGCCACACATTCGCCCGCGCCGACATCAAATGTCGCCCGATCCATAACGCGGATGGAGGCACCGCCCTGATTGTGGAGGGTGAAGGTTTTGGAAACACTATCGACGCGGATCATTTTCTACAGCCATTTCATCCATTTGAAGAGAAGGAGCGAACCCACGGCAGACGCAATCATGAGCACCGAGGCGATCAAGTAGCCCTGCGGATGGTCGAGCCCGGGAAGGTTTGAAAAGTTCATGCCGTAAACCGAGGCCACGAGAGTCGGCGGCAGGAACATCGTTGCAACGACGGACAGAATCCGGCTCGCAGAGGATTGTTCGAGGTTGATCATTCCCATCGCAACGTCGGTCAATTGAGCCAAACGTCCCGAGAGGAAATCGGAATGGACGGAGAGCGATTGCACGTCACGCAATTGCGCCTTCGACACCTGCTTCAGATCGATAGTCCCATGTCCCTCAAGATTGACACTGAAGGTCGAAAGAGCCCGCTCCACCGTCACCAGGCCCTGACGCAGGCGGGCGATCTGTTCGCCTTGACGTCCCATCGCACGCAACACCCCTGCAAGCGCCACACTGCGCGGCGCAGGTTCGAGAAATAGCCCGTGCGACTCCTTGTCGAGCGTATGCCCAACGCCTTCGAGATGATCGGCAAGCCGCGCCACGATTTCTTCGATCAGCCCGAGGAAGACATGCCGCACACTGCGGCAACCGGTCGACGATTGCCCTGCATGGGTGGGAAAGGTTTGAAACGGTCGCGGGGCGTGATGGCGCACTGTGACGAGGCGCGTTTCGCTCAGGATGAAGGCGACCGGGCCAACTGTCTGGCGTTCTTGCGCATCCTGTCCGGGCAGAACCACGGTCAAGACCTCTGTATCCCCTTCGCGGTAGAGCCTGTTGGAAACCTCGATCTCCTCCATGTCCTCGCGGCTCGGCACGGGAATGCCCAGCTCTTTTAGAGCGTCAACTTCGTTTTGCGAGGGTTGGAACACATCGATCCAGAGCGCATCGCTCAGCGGTGCTTCGGGCGAATTTCGGGAGAGGTTTTGACCCTCAGTGCGATAGGCAAACAGCATGTCTCATACCTGTAAAACGGAGGAAACGAGCAGTTGCGTATAGGCGTGTTGGGGATCATCCAATACCTGATCGGTTAAACCCGTTTCGACCACCCGCCCCGATTTCATGACCATGAGACGGTCGGCCAAAAGACGGACAACCGCAAGGTCATGCGTAACGATGATCGCAGAAAGACCCATTTCGCGCACCAAACCGCGCAAAAGGTCAAGAAGACGCGCCTGAACCGATACGTCGAGCCCGCCTGTCGGTTCATCCATGAAAACAAGTCGCGGTCCCGTGACAAGGTTACGTGCGATTTGCAGACGCTGCTGCATGCCGCCCGAAAATGCCGACGGGCGATCATCTATGCGGTCTTCGGCGATTTCGACGCGTTCGAGCCAATCGACCGCTTGGCCGCGAATGGCACCATAGTTGCGCGCGCCCACCGCCATGAGGCGTTCACCGACATTGCCCCCCGCAGAAACCGACATGCGCAATCCGTCCCGCGCATGCTGATGCACAAAGGCCCAGTCCGTGCGCGACAGCATGCGCCGTTCAGGTTCCGACATTGTGAAGGTATCGCGTAGCCCATGCGTGCGCGTATCGAACATGACCGCGCCTGCATCGGGTTCAATATGGCTGGCAAGGCAGGACAAAAGTGTCGATTTTCCTGAACCGCTTTCGCCCACAATTCCCATGACTTCTCCGGGATAGAGGTCAAAGGACACATCCGCGCACCCGATCCGGTTGCCGTAAAATTTGGTAAGGTCACGGACCTGAAGGAGCGGGGTCATGCCGTATCTCCCGTTGGGGCCGCCATCGCGCCATGATGTCCCGCTGACTGCCGCTTGGCGCAGTAGTCCGTGTCCGAGCAGACGAACATGCGTCCGCCATCGTCGTCGATGATCACCTCGTCGAGATAGCTCGATGTGGCGGCGCAAAGACCGCATGGGTGATCCGCTTTCGAGGCCTCGAAGGGGTGGTCTTCGAAATCGAGGCTAACGACTTTTGAATAGGGCGGCAGGGCGTAGATGCGCTGTTCGCGACCTGCGCCAAAAAGTTGGATCGCGGCCATTGCCATTTTCGGGTTGTCGAATTTCGGGATCGGGCTGGGGTCCATGACATAGCGTCCTTCGACCTTGACGGGGTAGGCATAGGCGGTCGCGATATGGCCGTGGCGTGCAATGTCTTCGTAGAGCTTCACATGCATGAGGCCGTATTCCTCCAAGGCATGCATTTTGCGCGTTTCTGTTTCCCTCGGCTCCAGAAATCGCAGTGGTTCGGGGATCGGCACCTGATAGACGAGGATCTGCCCCTCGCGCAGCGGCTCTTCGGGAATCCGGTGGCGGGTCTGGATAACGCTCGCCTCATCTGTGCGTTCGGTCGTCGATACGCCCGCAGTATGTTCAAAGAATTTCCGGATCGAGACGGCATTCGTGGTGTCATCTGCACCCTGATCGATCACTTTAAGGGTGTCATCGGGTGTGAGTGTCGCCGCCGAAACCTGCACACCGCCCGTTCCCCACCCGTAGGGCATCGGCATCTCACGGGACGCGAAAGGAACCTGGTATCCCGGGATCGCAATGCCTTTCAGGATTGCGCGGCGGATCATTCGTTTGGTCTGTTCATCCAGATAGGCGAAATTGTAGTGCTGGTCCCTCATTCGGCGGCCTCCTGCGTTTCCGTCATGGCCTGCGCCTGATCGCGACGGATTTTTCGGACCAGTTCCAACTCGGATTGGAAATCCACATAATGCGGTAGTTTGATGTGTTCGAGGAAACCGGTGGCCTGAATATTGTCGGAGTGCATCAGAACGAATTCTTCGTTCTGCGCGGGGGCACCCAGATCGTCCTCTCCGAGTTCTTTCCAACGCAGCGCCCGATCCACCAGCGCCATGGAAATCGCTTTGCGTTCGGTTTGTCCAAAGACCAGTCCGTACCCACGGGTAAACTGGGCCGGCTGCGTTTTCGATCCTGTGAATTGATTGACCGTTTCGCATTCCGTGAGAGTGATTTCACCGATTTCCACGGCAAAGTCCAATTCGGGGATATCCATCTCCACCGTCACTATTCCGATGCGAAGTTCACCGACGAAGGCGTGGTTTTTCGCGTAGCCGCGCTGGGTTGAATAGGCGAGCGATAGAACAAAGCCCTCGTCCCCGCGGGTGAGGTTCTGCAATCGCAAATCGCGCCCCGCCGGAAACTCCATCGGCGCGCGGGTCAAATCGGATGGCGTGGCTGCGTTGTCGGTCTCTTCCTGCATCAATCCCTCTTTGTTCAGAAACGACAGAACATGGGGCACAGGGTCGCCGTGCGCGCGCGCAGTTTCGGGCTGCGGGGCCTCTCCTTCTGCAGCGAGTTTGAAGTCGAGCAACCGGTGTGTGTAGTCGAATGTCGGGCCGAGAACCTGCCCGCCCGGAACGTCTTTGTAGGTCGCCGACACGCGCCGATCCACGGCCATGTCCACCGTCTCAACCGGCGAGGATGCGCCAAACCGCGGCAAAGTCGTTCGATAGGCGCGGATCAGAAAAATGGCTTCGATCAGGTCGCCACGCGATTGTTTGATCGCCAAGGCGGCAAGGTCTGGGTCATAAAGTGACCCTTCGGCCATCACGCGGTTCACGGCGAGCGTCAGCTGTTCGCGGATTTGATCCACCGAAAGCTCGGCCACTGATGTGTCCCCGCGCCGCTCCTGGGCAAGCCATGCGTGGGCATTGTCGATCGCGCGTTCCCCGCCTTTGACAGCCACATACATCAGGGTGCCTCCACTTTTGTCGACCGCGGGATCGCCGCAACGTGGTTTCCGGCGGTAAAGAAAAAATCCAGGCCCAGCGGGTAAAGAGTGGCATTACCGGCAAAGGCATTCACCTCGGGCAGGTTCAAAAACGAGACGTCTTTTACGCCGGGTCCGCTCAACTTTGCGCCGCTCGGCTCAAGAGATTGCACTTCGACAATGAGCGTCGCTGACCGGTCGGGATACTCGGCGGTCCCGATGGGAAAATCGTGGATTGGTCCCAAGGCGTCCCACGTGCCGAGCGCAAACATTGCTTCTGAACGGGACGCAATAGGTGTACCGGTGTGGAATGCGATCCATTGGCGGATTTCGGGTGAATCGTGCTCTCCTGCGAGGTAGATCGGTGTCTCATGATCGCACAGGGTGAGGATCAGTGTCGCCGCCGCCTGCGAAAGCGGTTCGGGTGCATGACCGCCCACCATCTCTTCTATGGTGCCCGGACGTGCCATGGCGTTCAGCGCGGCACGAAAAGCGTAGGATGATTGTACAGGCGGGTCGGAAAACCCTCCGTCGAGAGCATCTGTCTGCATCAATCTTCTCCCCTGACGAGCGTGAAGAAATCCACCTTGGTCGCTGCGGCTTTTTGCGCTCTGTCGCGCTTTGCCGCCGCCATTTCAGTGGAAAGCGGGTCGAGAACCTTTGCACGCAACTCGGGCGCGCGGTCGGTTTGCATGAGCGCATCGATGAGAGCCGCACTTTGCGCATGGGCTTTGTCGCGACCCTGTACATAGGCATGCCCGACCTCCCCGCTGACCAGTTTCA
The DNA here is from genome assembly GCF_039539485.1 of Celeribacter arenosi. NCBI lineage: Bacteria > Pseudomonadati > Pseudomonadota > Alphaproteobacteria > Rhodobacterales > Roseobacteraceae > Celeribacter > Celeribacter arenosi. Next base: position 133,986 of record NZ_BAABDF010000007.1, on the reverse strand, counting down.
CCGAACACCTCGTTACACTCATTTCACCGAGGTTGAACGCCGATCCGGTTCCTCCCATCCGACCGCGCACCATCACGGAACCAATTTCCGGGACACGCAGCCATTCGAATTCGGGCGAGCCGAATGCATCGAACAGGTCAACCACGCGACGCGGCGGCGCTTTTGCAAGGAGGCTCATCCAACCTTGGCGGGCCTGTTTGTTCGGAGATAAATCGGACACTAGACATCTGGCCTTTTGATCTAGACAACTATACAAATATTATCAGAGCGCTCGTCGAACGGGCAAGATGAGTCTTGTGAAGTTTTGGTGACAGATGACACGCACACCGGTCTGGAAATCTATCGCAGCGACCCTGCAGAGCGAAATCGCGGCCGGCCATTATCGCGCCGGTGACCGGCTTGCCACGGAGGCCGCACTCGCCACCCGTTTTGGCGTGAACCGCCACACGGTGCGCCATGCAATCAGTGATCTGGTGGCGAGAGGAATGGTGCGGACCCGCCGCGGATCGGGGGCCTTTGTCACCGCTGAGCCGACGGAGTATCCGTTGGGAAAAAGGGTCCGTTTCCATCGCGCCATTGCAGCCACAGGTCGCGTGGCCGCTAAACAACCGTTGCGCATCGAAACCCGTCCCTGCGATGCCGGCGAAGCCGAAGCGCTGCGTATTCCCGGGGGCGATCCGGTCGTTGTTTACGAGGGCCTGTCCAATTCGAACGGCACGCCGATTGCACATTTCATCTCGGTTTTTCCGCAGGCTCGCGTTGGGGATCTGGCCCAGACATTGCACAATGAACATTCGGTCACGCAGGCTTTGGCGCAAAATGGGATCGCCGACTATCTGCGCGCCGAAACGCGCCTGTCTGCCGTAGCGGCGACACCAACACAGGCTTTGCACCTCGGCCTGAAAGAGGGTGATCCAATTCTACGCTCGCTCGCGATCAACACGACGCCGGACGGCATCCCCGTGGAACGCGGCGAGACCTATTTTGCAGGCGATAAAGTCACGCTGACCGTCACGGGTGACTGATCACTCGTAGAGGGCGAGGAAATCTCGCGCTTCAAGGACGCGGAAATTATCGAGTGCCGCGCGCAAGCGGTCATGACCCCAATCCCACCACGCGAGCGCTTCCATGCGCGCAGCCACGCCATCGGGGTATCGGGCGCGGATCGGGACGGCGGGGATGCCCGCGACAATCATGTAGGGCGCGACGTCTTTGGTCACCACCGCGCCAGCCGCCACGATAGCGCCGTTGCCAATCGTCACTTCGGGTTTGATGATCGCACCATGTCCGACCCATGTGTCATGGCCGATATGCGTGCGCCTTGAGGCGCGATGACGAAAGAACGCGGGATCATCCTCTGCGTCATCCCAGTAGTATGACGACCGGTAGAGAAAGTGATGCAGCGATGCAGTTCGATAGGGATGGTCTGTCGGCCCGATCCGCGTAAACGCGGCGATATTGGCGAATTTACCGAGAGTGGTGTTGGCAATATCCGCGAATTGGTCGCAATAGGCATAGTCCGAGAATTCGCAATTCTGGACACGGCTGCCTTTGCCCACCTCGCAGAATGCGCCAAACTGCGATCCGCTGACGACAACCCCCTCGTGGAGGTATGGCTCGGTTGCGCTAAGCTTTGGCATCTGGTGACCTCACGCGGGTTGATGTTGAATTCTCATTCGCCACGGATCAGTTTGCGACGCAGCCATCCCGATACTGAATCCATCACCATGACCATGATGATCACCAGGATGATGTAATAGGTCACCTCTTCCCAGTCCTTTTGCGTGATCATCGCTTGCGTCAAAAGCAGGCCGATCCCGCCGCCCGTGATCGCACCGATTATGGTGGCCGAGCGGATGTTGGATTCAAAGAAATAGAGGACTTGGGACAAAAGCACGGGCGTGACCTGTGGGATCACCCCAAACCGATATCGGTGGGCAACCGACGCCCCTGTGGAGGCGACGCCGTCGATCTGCTTTCCGTCAACATTCTCGAGCGCTTCGGAGAACATTTTTCCAAATGACCCCGTGTCGGTGAGCAGGATAGCGAGAGCCCCGGTCATCGGCCCGGGTCCGAAGGCGCGACTGAGCAGGATTGTCCAAATCAACCCGTCGATACCACGGAACAGGTCGAAGACACGGCGCAGCGCGAAGCGGATCGTCTGCAGGGGGGCGAAATTCTTGGCCGCGAGGAAAGCCAGCGGGAGGGAAATGACAGCCGCACCGAACGTGCCCAGAAAGGCCATCAGGATCGTTTCGAAAATAGCCCATGCCACATCCACATGGCGCCACATCGGGTTTTCCCAGAAATCATTCCATGCGCCCGCAATATTGGATCGGGCGGGGTCGATCCGGTCCCCGAACAGGATCTCGAAGAGACCATGACCGGCATAGGGACTGTCGAGCGTGAACCAGAAGAGTTCCCATCCGGTGAAGTAATTGAACACCTCCGACCTATTGCGTGTCAGCGATACGCGGCCTTCGTCGGTGGTGATCTGCAGGCGGGTTTTGGAAAAGGACACCCATTCAGGCAGTGGCTCTGTCAGGTTGGTGGTGATGGTGCGGCCGTCAACCTTTGCCTCGATCGTCCCGAAGTCGGGGATGACGAGCCTAAGCGCGGAATCCGCCAGAAACGTCACCTGTTGACCGCCGCCGAGATCGACATGCGTTGTTGCGCCGTCAAAGACGACCCAGTCTGGTGAAGTGCCTTCGGGATAGGCCCCTTTGCGTTCGCCTTCGACTGCGACCTTGGTCTCGCCTGTGCGATTGTCGCGCGAGACCACGGTTTTGTAGGAATACATGTCCGATACCAACGTTTTCGCATTGTCCCACCGCGCGCGTTCGGCGAGGCCATGGATATCAAAAGCGAAAAAGATGTAGGTCAAATAGGCCAGAACGACCAAAGGCAGCCCGATGGAGACCAGCTTTTTTCTGGCAATGATCCAGTCGGCCTGACCGTGCAGATCGACCATTTCTAGCATCGCGTCAGACATCAGTGGTGCTCCTGAGAAACAAGCCGGTTGCGCACGTAACTCGACAGTTGGTCAAAGACGACGATCGTCGCGAAGAGAAGGATGAAAATTGCGGCGGCTTCGTCGAACTTTCCCTGCCCCCAACTCATCGCGTTTTTGAGCTCGTAACCAATGCCGCCCGCCCCGACAAAGCCGAGAATGGCCGAGGCGCGGATATTGATTTCGAACCGCAGCAAGGCGTAGGAAAAATAGTTCGGCGCAACTTGCGGGATGATGCCGAGCCACATGCGCTGCCCCCATGTCGCGCCCACCGAGGCGAGGCCTTCGACCGGTTTCAGGTCGGCGTTTTCATTGACCTCGGAAAACAGTTTCCCGAGCGCCCCGCCGGTATGAAAGGCAATCGCAATCATCGCCGGCACCGGCCCCCCGCCGAGTACAAAGATCAACACCAGAGCAATCACGATTTCCGGAATTGCCCGCATCAGATCCATCACACGGCGAAACAGGGGCGCCAAACGGGGCCAGCGCGCAAGACCACGGGTAGACAACAGGGATAGCAACATGGCCAGCGCCGTCCCGATGAGTGTCGAGGCGGCGGCAATATTGACCGTTTCAACAAGAGCGGGGAAGTATTTAGCCAGATGCCCGGGAAGCAGATCCAGACGCGGCAAAGTGTCGGCAATCACATCGGATGGAAATCCGAGGATATTGGGGAGCCCATTCCAAAAACCGCCGGCATTGCGATCATCCGCCAGCACGAAACCGGAGACGAGCAACAACACGAAAACCGCGAACATGATGCCACCGTAAAGGCGTTTGCGCTGCACGAGCGCCAAGTAGTGAGCCCGTGGATCGTGGTCGACGTAGGCCATTGGAAAATGCTCCTAAAAATGGGGCCCGCCGCGCGAAACGGCAGGCCCCGAAGACGGGTCCGGTGATTAGTTGGACTTGGACTTGCGTGCTTCGATGATCGAGAGGTACGCGTCGTGAGAGATCGGATCGAACCCGAGGGATTCACCGGCGGAGATGTTGTAGGTGCATTCCTTGTCGGCGTCATAAAGACCGTCGATGAGCGCGGTCATTTTGGCTTTGACGTCATCGGGCAGCGATTTGCGCAGAACGATCGGACCCTCGGGGATCGGTTTGGAAATCCAGATTTGAACAAGGTCGTTCATGTCGACGAGACCTGCGTCTACCGCCTTGCGCAATGCGCCAGAGTTAAAGCCGTCTTCCCATGCGCCCTGCCCGTCTGCCCAGGTCACACCGCCATCGATGTCGCCATTGTTCACGGCAACGATTGTCTGCTCGTGACCACCGGTGAATTTGACTTCACCAAAGTATTCGCCGGATTCCATGGTGATCCCGTCTTTGTAGGTCGGGATCTCGATCGAGGGGATAAGATAGCCGGAGGTTGAATTCGGATCACCAAAGCCGAACACTTTGCCTTCCATGTCGTCGAGCGAGTTGATGCCGGAATCTTTGCGTGCGAACCCGATGGAGTGGTAGCCGTAGGAGCCATCGAGATTGATTTTTACCAGAACCGGCTCAACCGCTTCGGGGTCCTGTAGGTATGTAGCAGCATAGGCAGATGCGCCGAGCCACGCCATGTCGATAGTGCCGCCCAGAAGGCCCTGAATAACGCCGTTGTAGTCGGCCGGGGCAAAGAGTTTGACCGGAACACCGAGGGCCTCTTCGCTATAGGATTTGAGGCACTCGTGGTTGTTCAGACGGTCCTGCGCGTTTTCGCCGCCCAGAATTCCGATGTTGAACCCAGAGATATCCTGAGCGGTGGCGGCACCGACCAGAGCGGTGGTGGCAAGAGCGGCAGCAAGCAGTTTCTTCATCGTTCTCTCCAGTTGTTGAAACCCGCGTCAGTCATTCATGCGGGGAAAGGGTTTTCGTATGTCGTCAGACCCGCACCTCGGCGGCGCGGATTTCCGTTTCCACGACCGTGTCATGGCTGCGGATTTCGGTGGATGTCGTGGCTTCGGAAAAATCCGCCCCCGCGCCGTAGATGTCGCGGGCGGCACCGGTCGTCAGCTGCTCGGGGGTGCCGTCGAATACCATTCTTCCATCCCGCATCCCGATGATCCGGTCGCAATAGCGCCGCGCGGTATCGAGAGTGTGCAGATTGGCGATCACCATGCGGCCGTCTTCTTCGTGAATGCGGCGCAAATCCTGCATGACCTGTTGGGCGTTCATCGGATCGAGCGATGCAATGGGTTCATCGGCGAGGACAATTTTGGGGTCCTGCATCACCGCACGGGCTATCGCCACCCGTTGTTGTTGGCCGCCCGACAAGGCCTCGGCCCGTTTGGCCGCGTGTTGTGCAATGCCCAGACGTTCGAGGATATCGATCGCTTTATGTATGTCTTCGCGCGCGAATAAATTGAACATTGTCGCAACCGTCGACTGACGCCCGAGCGTGCCGTGCAACACGTTGGAGACCACATCCATGCGGGGCACGAGGTTGAACTGTTGAAAAATCATCGCGCAGTCGGATTGCCACGCACGCCGCTCCGCCCCCTTCAGGGAGAGCACATTGCGGCCATTAAAAATCAGCTTTCCCGATGACGCGTCGGTCAGACGGTTCATCATGCGCAAAAACGTGGATTTTCCCGCGCCGGAGCGCCCGATGATGCCGATCATTTTCGGCCCATCCACAGAAAAGGTCACGCGATCAACGGCGGTATTGGCGCCAAAAGTTTTGGTCAGCTCTTCTACGACGAGCATGTTGTCCCCCACGTCCAGTCGGGGGGACCTAACGCGCGTGGCGACAAGTTTTTGTGACAGAATTTCGAAGGTTTTGTAACGGCCACCGGCGCCCTGTAGATAGGCGATCCGGCTGGCATTGGCTGCAATTCGTCTTGCCCCACCACGCGGGCGCGGGTAGGCAACCTCTATCAACAAAGGATGTCGTTCTGGTGTCTGCCCGTCTCCCTATTGTTCCTCGGCTATCATTGGCGACACTCGCAACCTTGGCGCTTGGGGCTCTGGGTGGTGGGTTGTTTTTCGTTCTCGGTTTGCCTTTGCCTTGGATGCTGGGCGCGATCCTAGTGGTGTTTGTCGCCGTGATGGCGGGGGCCCCGCTGGAAGGGCCCGACAACCTACGCCCCTTTGTGATCCCCGTAATTGGGGTGATGCTCGGATCCGGTTTTGACACCGACACCTTCGGGAACCTGCTCCACTGGGGGCTCTCGCTATTGGGTTTGACGGCGTATATCGGCATCGCCGCATTGTTGGTGGTGCCGTTATACATGAAGGTCGGGCGCCTCGATCCCTACACTGCGTTCTTTTCGGCCATGCCCGGCGGGATCAACGAAATGATGGTGATTGGCGAAGCGATGGGTGGAGACGCCAAGCGCATCATCCTCGCCCACGCAGCCCGTATCGTCCTGTCGATTTCGATCATCGCATTCTGGTTTCGTGTCGTTCTGGGGTACGAAGTCTCAGGCATTATCACGAACTCCGACCCGACGGCGGCACTCACTTGGGCGAGCGCTGGCATTCTATTGATCTGCGCGGTTGCCGGCTCGTGGTTTGGCACACTCCTGCGCTTGCCTGCCCCGGGATTGCTCGGGCCGCTGATGTTTTCGGCGGTGGCGCATATGGTTGGCATCACCCATTCTTCGCCGCCTGTCGCGCTTATTATCGCGGCGCAGATCATTATGGGGGCCACGATGGGTTGCCGTTTCCGGGGGGCGAGCGGGCGTCTCGTGGCGCAAACAGTTGCCCTATCCTTTGGCGGTACAACCATCATGCTTGCAGTGACGCTCGCCGCCGCCTTGGCGTTTCACACGGCTTTCGGGCAAACCACGGAACAAGTGATCCTTGCCTACGCACCGGGCGGATTGACGGAGATGTCGCTGGTGGCGCTCGCGATGGAAGCGGATGTTGCCTATATCTCCATCCACCATCTTGTGCGGATTGTGATCCTGATCGCGATAGCCCCCACGCTCCTGACGCGGATCGCCAAACGCCTCGCCTACTGAGATTTGGTCCCCGACAGCTTCCTTTGGGCGCGGGTCATTGCCTGTCGGAACCGCGGACCGGCACTGCGGGCAAGCACCGCACGGCAATAGATCACGATCAGCCCGGGGCGATCTATTTTCTCAAGCCGCTCAAGCATTTCGCGTTGATAGCGACGCAATTCGCGGCGTTCGCGCAGGAGGTGATAAAACTCTTTCTCGCTCAAGGTGCCCGTGATCGCGCCCTCAACGATAGGTTTGAGAACCCCCATCCGCCCCCACATCGACGCAATTCGATGGCCGAAGTAACGGCATCTGAGTTTCAGAACGTTTGCGCCCCGAAACAGCGCGGCGTGCATGGCGTCCAGTGGGGCAAGCGGGTCATAGAAAAGGTACACCTTATCTGCATCTGAGAGCATGTCAGGCGCATAGCCGTAGCGGCCCGAAAAGTCGCGAGACCATGCTTTCCGGTACCGGGTCTCCCAACTGGCATCATCGCGCGACAGCGTGGCCTGTGGGGAAATCAGAACAACCGTGGCCCCCGGTGCCGCCGCCGAAAAAGCCGCCGCCGCATAGGCGCCCATCGATGCACCATAGAACACCACCTTTTCGAACTGCTCGAAGAACCCTTCCCTGGCGAGCCGGTCGAAGAAATCGAGCACGGCCTCATCGCGGTACCACGTCCAGTCGTGCGCCATCAAACCGAGGAGCGACCACCCGTTGTTGGTCACAAAATCATAGCCCCACGGCAATTTCCCATCGTTGAAATCGAAAACATGATCGAGGTTTTCAAAGGTCACGATGAGCGTTTTGCCCCGCGCAACATGGAGCGCCGAATGTTGGCGACCGAGCTCTTCGAAAAACCCCTCGGCCTCGCCGAGCGTGCGCAGGGTTTGACGCCACTCCACCTTGGTCTCGGCTGTGATCCCATCCTGCGTCATGCGATATCGCCGAACTTGCGTTGGACATCTTCATACATGTCGATACCTGCCTCTTTTTCCAAGTTCGCCATCAACGTCTCGAAATCAGCCGCCCAGTCGGGCTTGAAGTTCTTCATAAAGACAAACCGGCGCGCCGGGGGATCGAACGATGGCAGGTTCACGGTCTGTAGGAAATGCCGCCAATGCGGATAGTTGCCGATGATATCAGCGCAGGTCACCATAAATCAGGTCCCGTCAAAAAGCTTGGCCGCGTTGTCACGGATTTGATCACGACAGGCGCGCACGAATTTGCGGTCCACGTCGAATTCCTTAGCGACCGCGCCGAAGGTAGAGCCGTCTTTCAATGCGGCGAGGCCGATTTGGGCACGAAACTGCGGATCATCGCGATCGACGCTGTCGTCCTCGGTAGGTTTCTCTTTAATCGGGATCAGCGCCAGCGACGGGTCGATGCCGTGGCGGGCCAGCAGCCCGTGCATAAACGAGCCTTGGCGCGGGACGTTATTCTCCTGCTCCGCCAATCTCGGCTTCATCCGTCGTGCCCAAAAATGGACGCCGCACGTATCATCAGTGAACCGGTCTTCGACGGTGAAGCGGCTCATGATCATGTGGTTACGTTGTTTAAAACTGACCGGGTAAAAGGCCGGTTCCGGCAGTGCGTTCTCAATCTCTCCGGTTTCATTGAGAAAATGGGTAACGGATGCGGGTCCGGTAAAACCCCATTCCTGTTCAGTCATATGCACCGGATTTCCTGCGTCACGTGCGGCCTCCAGTTCGGCGATCTGCCAGTCCTTCAACCATGGCGCAATTGCGTACTCATCGTTGAAAAACGACAAAAGCCCATCGAGCGCCTTGCTGTCGCGCGGAAGGCCCAGCACGGCATTGCAGACCAAGCCAGGCTTTTCCCAGCCAAAGACAAACTGGCTCGTGAACGCAAAGGGGCGATAGCAATACATGTCCGCATCGACCCATATCTTGTCGGTTTTTTTCAGCAAATTCAGCCGCCACATGTCGGCGTGAATGGCCGGGGACCCTGTTCGTGCGTGACGGAGAATGGGATCGCCTGGATAGATTTGTGCCGCATCCGCGGTATGCACACCGTGCGGGACGTTTGAAATCGGACTGTAAGAGTATAGCGTCGTGTGGTGGCCCGCATCCGCAAAGCTTTTCAGGCAGAGTTGCTCGAGCCAGCTCAATTCATCGCCGATCCATAGTGACGCTATCTCGGGAAGTGTGGTCATTTTTACGTCCGTCTTGCTCAATCCTGCTCCGTTGGGAGCGCGTTCTATGTCCTGTTTCAGCTACCCTAGCCGATTTGGTGCGCCACGTCGCAGGGGAAAAGAGACAATAAATGAACGGATTTCGTGAGGTTATACAAGGGTTGAGGCATCCTTGACTTGGTCATACCCCTGTGAGACCAACAAAGGACGAAAAAAGCGGGAAAACCGCGGGCGGGGGCAGGATAGGACAATCGGTTTGGAGCGACTTGGCATAACCTGTTTGCGCGATGAGGGGCCTTGGCTTCTCGACTGGATTGCGCATCATCAGGCGGCCGGGATCACGCATTTTCTGATTGCGTCGCATGACCTATCCGACGGCTCGGGTGCCCTTCTCGATGCACTCGCGGATGCCGGTCACATCACGCATCTCCCCTTTACCCCCAAAGGCCCCAGACCGCCGCAATGGCAGGCGCTGAAACTTTTCGCCAAACACGATCTCTACCGCGCAGCAGAGCAGGCGTTGTTTTTTGATGTGGATGAGTATCTTGTCGTAAGCGACGGAGGCAACATCTCAAATCTATTGCCAGATGATGCTGACGCAATGCCGCTGCGGTGGCATCTGTTCGGTCATTCCGGGCGATCCCAGTGGGAAGACACACCTGTCACGGACCGTTTTACCCGCGCCGCGCCGGACTTTGTCGCCGTGCCAACCGCAAATCATTTCAAAACACTCCACCGCCCTTCTGCATTTGACGGATTGGGTGTGCACCGCCCGAAAGGCAAACAGGCGCGTTGGGTTGATACCTTTGCAAAACCCATGCCGTCGCGGTTCATGGAAGGCCAAAGTTTCATTCAGCTCCTCGGTCATTTGACCCTGCCGGAACGTGCGTGGCTCAACCACTATTCCGTGCGCTCTATTGAGGAGTTTGTTCTCAAAGCTGCGCGTGGATTGCCAAATCACACCGAAAAACCGGTCGATGCGGGCTATTGGGCGCTGCGCAATTTCAACACACAGGAAGACCTGCGCATCGAGCCCATGCAGGAAGCCACACGTGCCGCCCGTTCGGCCTTGGCGGAGTTCAACCCGCTACATGACGCCTGTGTGAGCTATCACCGTGGGGTTCTGGAAAAGCTCAAACGACGCAAGGAAGTCGTCGACCTGATGTGGCAACTGGAGCTGATGCAAACCTCCACGCCGCCGCGATTTGGAAAACTTCGCGATCACGCGCGTCTCATCCAGGGCATCGGGCAGGAGGTCTCGGATGGGTGAGTTCTTTGAACGCCGGATTTCCGCCCAACGCCTTGGTGCCGCAACGCTTTTGCAAGCTATCGAAGCCGACGACGGGCAAGCGGAGATGTTTTTTTCGGTTGGGGACCAGGTGTCCCAAGCGGTCGCGGAGAATCTTCTGGGCGACCCTTCGATAGGAACCATAGGCAACGCACCCTGTATTCGTGGCACCCTCAGGGATGGCGGCGTGCGCGCATATTTTGAAGGCGAGGAAATCGTCGTAGCGCTCACAACGCCGGAGCCCGAAATGTTGGAGGGTCGTGATGTTGCGGTCTCGATCCGCAACGGTGAAACGGCTGCACAGGTTTGCGAATGGCTCGAATTTCACGCGCAGCACCAAGGAATGAACGGCGCGTTGATCCTTGACCGATCTGCCCCTGATGCGGACAGGGCGTTTGTTCAGAACCTTCGCGATTGGGTCACAGCGTATGATGGCGATTTACGCGTCATCGTTGTGCATGCAGACGTGCCCCTCGGGCAGCCAGACACCGCAGCGGAGCATTCGCCCTACGCAACTCCGGGCGCTCCCGGAAAAGACCGCATGAAGGTTCCCAAAGACGACCCTTGGCACGCGCCTCTCGGTGCGGTGCAGATATATGAATTGTTGCGCAAACGGTTTCTCGGAACTGTCCGTGCGGCGGCAAATTTCGACGTCCATGATTTAGTGCCATCCACCGATCGCGGGACGATTTTCGACCAAGCGGCGGCCGCTCCCGAAGGGATGATCCAACTCGTTGGCCGCGCCTGTTATCCGTGGCGCGTGCGCAATGGCGAAGACGTGCGATTTGCAGACCACATCTGCGTTCAATTCGATGAACCCGGGCGACGTGGCCGGTGGTGTGTCGCGCCCGCCAACCTGCCCGAGTCCGCCGTGTTCCGGCTGGTGCGCATTGGTGGCGTGACACCGCGCAGCTCGGCAGAATTCTATCGCTGTATGGCCCTGAGGCATCGTGCGCCGACGGTCTCGAAAATTGTGCCAAAGGCGTCCTTGATCGAACATGCCAAACTGATCGATCTGGCGAAATCCGAGTGGGGTCACGACGCTGTGCGGATGCCCGAAGAAAAGCTGTCCAAACCTCCGCGCGGCGACAACTCCGTGACCATCGTCACATGCATGAAGAACGAAGGCCCCTTTATCCTCGAATGGCTGGCCTACCATCGCGCGATCGGTATCGAGGGATTTCTGGTCTACACCAATGACTGCACGGATGGGACGAACAGCTTTTTGCAGCTCCTTCAGGACAAAGGCTATGTCCAGCATCGCAACAATGACTTCCACGGCAGCGGCCTGAAACCCCAGCATTATGCGCTGCAAAAGGCGGAAACCGAAGACGTGGTGACCAGCGCGGATTGGGCAATTTCCATGGATGTCGATGAGTTCGTCAATGTGAAAACCGGCGACGGGACGATTACGGCTCTCTTTGCAGCCGTGCCGGATGCGAACCTCATTTCCTGCACGTGGCGCCTGTTTGGAAACGCGGATATCCATGGCTACGAGGACCGGTTCCTGATCGAACAGTTCACCCGATGCGCGCCAGAATTCGCCAACAAACCGCATCAGGCGTGGGGGTTCAAAACCCTGTTCAAAAACATCGGCCTGTTTAAAAAACTTGGCGTGCACCGCCCCAAGGGGCTTAAACCGCAAATCTGGGATAAAATCCGCTGGTACAATGGCTCCGGCGTGGCGATGCCGCGCACGGAGTATCGCAATGCCTGGCGCTCTACAGCGCGCACCTATGGATACGATATCGTGCAGCTGAACCATTATGCTGTGCGCTCCGCCGAGAGTTTTCTGGTCAAACGGGACCGAGGGCGTGTGAACCACGTCGATCGCGATCAGGGCATGGCCTACTGGTTCCGCATGAACAACAATGGCACCGAAGACCTTTCAATCCAGCGGATGATGCCGAAAGCACGCGCCGAGTTTGACCGCCTGATGGAAGATTCTGATATCCGTGCGGCGCATGAAGGATGCGTTGCAGCGCATCGCGCAAAGATTGCCGAATTGAAAGCGGCGGGAAATTATGCGGCCTTTTACGACGAATTGACCTCTGAACGGCTGGAGAAACTGTCGCGGATGCATCATCATTTCGGGGCTAATGTCTTTCTCTCCGGCCCGGAGTCGATTCCCGATGAGATCGTGTCGCGCGATCCAGAAGACGAGTTCTTCTTCACGGTCGAAAAGGGTGAAACCGCGCATTAGGTCCCACGGAGGAGCCAAGGATGCGAGTTACACTGCACGTCGGACTGCATTTCGCAGGCGCACCCCGCCTCATCGCTGGTCTGCGCGCCAATAATCCCGCCTTTGAGGCGGGTGGTACTTTCGTGCCGCGCCAGAAAGAATACCGCGCACCGGTCGCCGACATCCTGCAGAAACTCGACGGTCTGCCACCCATCGAAGCGGAGCAAATCGAGCTCCTGTCGCAGATCCTCAAGAACCGGAAAACGTCGCATTTGTTGATGTCCGACGTGCTCTGGGCAGGCGCGCTCGATGCGGCCTTCAGCGAAGGTCGATTGTACGCCGACCTCGGGGTAAATGTTGCCCGCGTGGCAGAGCTTTTCGACACTTCCGACGTCAGGATTGCGATTTCACTGCGCGATCCCGTGGGCTTTGTGAGCGATGCACTTTCGACACCCGAACTTGCCGGGAAAATGACGCCGTTCCTGCGCAACTGCGACACTGCCACGCTCGGATGGGAACAGGGGCTGCAAGAATTGCGAGCCGCCCTACCGACGTCTTCCATTGTCGCTTGGCGCGAAGAAGATGCGCCCCTGATTTGGCCACGTGTGCTGCGCGAATTGGGGCGCCTGCCACGCGACGCACCCGTCGCGCGGTCCTATGCGCCGCTGCGGCAAATTTTGAGTGCGAAAGGGATGCGTCAGCTATTTGGTGAGGTTGCATCGACCCCACCGGTTGATGACATTGCCTTCGAAAACCTCGTTCGACGATTCCTGGCCGAATTCGCAGTCCCTGACAATTTGCCCGACAGGCCCGTCGGAAGCGTGAACATTCCGGGCTGGTCACAAGAAGCGTATCACGGCATCACCCAGCGGTATTGGGCGCAAACCGCCGCATTCGGGAAAGAAGAGGGCGTGACCTTCATCGCGCCGCTCTCAGAAGGTGAAGATTCAGAGGGCGCTTAACGTGCAGCCTCGGCTGCCGCGCGAATTGCAGTGATATTGGTGCCGTAGGCCGCCGGCTGCGCCGACGAGCCACCACGGAAAACCGCGGATCCCGCCACCAACACATCTGCCCCGGCTGCCGCAACGAGGGGAGCCGTTTTGGGATCAACACCACCGTCGATCTCGATCGAAATATCGCGATCCCCGATCATCGATCTCAATTTGCGGATCTTTCCGGTCATATCGATAAACGATTGTCCCCCGAAACCGGGGTTTACCGTCATCACACAGACGAGGTCCGCCAGATCGAGAAGGTGCTCCACCGCCTCTGCCGGTGTTGCAGGGTTGAGTGCGACACCCGCCTTGGCTCCGCTCGCACGGATCGCCTGCAGCGTGCGATGGATATGGGGGCCAGCCTCGACATGTGCCGTGATGATATCTGCCCCCGCCTCGGCGAATGCATCGATGTAGGGGTCCACCGGCGCGATCATCAAGTGAACGTCCATCACGGTTTTGATGTGGGGACGGATCGCTTTGCACATCGCGGGGCCAAAGGTCAGGTTCGGCACGAAGTGTCCGTCCATCACGTCGACATGGATCCAATCGGCTCCCTGCGCCTCGACGGCTTCGATCTCACGTCCGAAATCCGCGAAATCAGCGGCGAGAATCGACGGAGCGATCTTGATGGGGCGTGCAGATGACATGGGCGATTCTCCTTGGGTTTTCGTGTTCGGGGCTTAGCTTTTTTGTGGGACCGTGTCACCCTCGACAACCTGAACGCGACAATCTGCTCGCCAAAGGTGCACAGCGACGAAAGCCGCCTTTAAAAATCAGAATTGCATGGGATTTTGACGCCGCAACCGGTGAGGCTGTGATAGGGTGAAGCCATGCTGGCCTCGAAGCTCAATCAAAAAGACATACTTGCGTCCGGAGAAGACTTTCACTTCTCACGATCGGTTCTGTCAAACCGGCGCCCAAAGGCGTTGCATAGTCAGGACTACTTTGAACTCTTCTGGCTCCACAACGGGCGTGCGCGCTTTGTGACCGAGGAAGGACGCGAGACCCTGAACGAAGGCGACATCGTCTTTGTCTCCCCTGGCGTGGCGCACGGGCTGCAGGGCGTCGGTGAGGAAAGCCACCTCGTAAACATCATCATTCGCCGCCGCCGCATCAAAGATATGTGGGAGCGATACCCTCAAACCACGCGGTTCTTTCGTGAGGCGGGCACTGCACCGGTGCGCGTGCACCGCGATAGCCGCCATCTCGCCCGCCTTTCCTCCTCAGCGATTGCGCTGGAAGGCGCGCCTCGGTCGCAACTCTATCTCGATGCTTTTCTCCTGCCGCTCATGGCGGAATTGTGCGGGGAATTGCGCGAGGCACCAGCTGCGGCTCCGACATGGCTCGTGACGGCGATGGCCGCGGCGCAGGACCCCAATGTCTTTCGTGAAGGTGCGGCCGGACTGGTCGCGCAATGCGGCAAAGCGCACGCCCATGTGGCGCGCACGATGCGGGCCCATTTCGATCAGACCCCATCGGATTTCGTGAATGCGCTGCGCATGGACTATGCCGCGCGCCAATTGGCGGGAACACCCGACCCGCTTTCAGAGATTGCGGATGAGATCGGGATCCAGAACATGAGCCATTTTCACCGCCTCTTTCGAGCACGTTTTGGAATGACGCCGCGGCAATATCGCGTCAAACACCAAAAAGGCGTCATTCAGCCAGTTTGACCATATGGTCAAACATTGCCAATGTCCTCTTTCCGTGCGAGCCTTTGCAGGACGGCCACGGAGAAACGCGATGACGAGCGACACCCTCACAAAATCGACACTGGCAACGCATCTGCCACAGGTCCATGAACCGCGTAATGCGGGCATGGCTCTGGACATGGATCTCGTCTTGGCGGTGCAGGCCAATACGTCCGCCATCGAGCGGCGATGCGCGACCCTGCCCGGGCGGCGCAGTGTCAAAAAAGAGTATCAGGCAGCGTGGCTTTTGAAGGCGATTACGATGATCGATCTCACCACATTGTCGGGCGATGACACCGCAGGTCGCGTGCGTCGGTTGTGTGCCAAGGCGGCACAGCCCGTGCGCGCAGACATCCTCGACGCCCTCGGCATGGGGCCCATCACCACCGGCGCGGTCTGCGTTTACCATGATATGGTCGAGACGGCGGTCGCCGCGCTAGACGGGACAGGCATACCGGTTGCGGCGGTGTCCACTGGTTTTCCCGCCGGCCTCTCGCCCTTTCACCTGCGTATCAAAGAGATCGAAGAGAGTGTGAAGGCTGGTGCCAAAGAAATCGACATCGTGATCTCGCGTCGCCATGTCCTCACTGGAAACTGGCAGGCGCTCTACGACGAAATGTGCGCGTTTCGCGCTGCATGCGGCGAGGCACATGTTAAGGCAATTCTGGCGACGGGTGAGCTTGGCTCATTGCGCAATGTCGCGCGTGCCTCCTACGTTTGTATGATGGCGGGTGCGGATTTCATCAAAACATCGACCGGCAAAGAGAGCGTGAATGCTACCTTGCCCGTGTCGCTGACCATGATCCGCGCGATCCGCGACTATCAGGCGCGCACCGGATTCCGTGTGGGATACAAACCCGCAGGCGGGATTTCGAAGGCCAAGGATTCACTCACCTATCTGGCACTTATCAAAGAAGAGCTCGGCGACCATTGGCTGTCGCCCCATTTGTTCCGGTTTGGCGCATCCAGCCTTCTGAACGATATCGAGCGTCAGTTGGAGCATTACGTGACCGGAAATTATTCGGCATCCTGGCGCCATGCGATGGCCTAACGCATGGATGTTCTGGCTAGGAAAAAGACCATGAAGGGCGGCGAGAAATGAACGTGAAAGAGATATTCGAGACCATGGACTACGGCCCGGCTCCGGAAAGTGCGTCGGAGGCGCTCGCGTGGATCGAGGCCCGTGGAGGCATCGCAGGAAACTTCGTGGATGGGAAATGGGGGCCGGTTCGTGATGATATGGACGTCCTCAATCCCGCTACCGGCAAACGACTGGCCGGGCTGACAAAATCCACGGCAGACGACGTGGCCACAGCCGTTGCTGCCGCCCGCAAGGCGCAGCCCAAATGGGCAAAGCTACCGGGTCACCAGCGTGCGAAATACCTCTATGCGATCGCGCGGTTGGTTCAAAAACACAGCCGTCTCCTGTCCGTCATCGAAACGCTGGATAACGGGAAACCGATCCGCGAAACCCGTGATTTGGACATCCCACTGGTCGCGCGGCATTTCTATTACCACGCCGGTATGGCGCAACTCATGGATAGTGAATTGCCTGACCGTGAGGCGCTCGGCGTTTGTGGCCAGATTATTCCGTGGAACTTTCCGCTTCTGATGCTCGCGTGGAAAATCGCACCCGCAATTGCCATGGGAAACACCGTTGTCTTGAAACCGGCGGAATACACGTCACTTTCTGCAATGGTCTTTGCCGAGATCTGCGTCGAGGCCGGATTGCCCAAGGGCGTTGTGAATATCATCACCGGGGACGGTGAAACCGGTGCCGCGCTGGTCGATTCCGATGTCGACAAAATCGCCTTCACCGGCTCCACCGCGGTCGGGCGTCGCATCCGCGAAGCGACCGCGGGCTCTGGAAAATCCCTGACCTTGGAGTTGGGCGGGAAATCGCCCTACATCGTGTTTGAGGATGCCGATATCGACAGTGCCGTTGAGGGGTTGGTGGATGCCATCTTCTTTAATCAGGGGCAGGTTTGCTGCGCGGGATCGCGCCTGTTGGTGCAGGAAGGGATCGCGGATGATTTCCACGCCCGCCTGATTGAACGGATGGCGAAACTGCGCACGGGTGACCCGCTCGACAAATGCATCGATGTGGGCGCGATCGTGGACCCTGTCCAACTGAGCCGGATCGAGGATCTCGTGGCCAAAGGCGGCCCAGAGGGCGTTGTGCATCAACCCTGCGCGGTGCCGGAAGGGTGCTATTACCCGCCGACGCTGATCACCGGACTGCATCCCGCCGCAATGTTGATGCAGGAAGAAATCTTTGGTCCGGTTCTGGTTTCCACGACCTTCCGCACGCCCGCGGAGGCCGTCGAGGTCGCCAACAACACACGCTATGGTCTGGCCGCGACCGTGTGGTCCGAGAACCTCAACCTTGCGCTCGACGTGGCGCCGAAACTCGTGGCCGGTGTGGTCTGGGTCAACGGCACGAATATGTTCGATGCCGCCGCAGGTTTTGGCGGTGTGCGCGAAAGCGGGTTCGGGCGCGAAGGCGGTTGGGAGGGGCTGATGGCCTATTCCAAACCCAAAGGCAAAGCCACGCCCGTGAAACCGGCCCCTGCCGTAAAAGCACCCGACGCGGCCATTGTCGAAGGCCTCGACCGGACATCGAAACTCTATGTCGGCGGCAAACAGGCACGCCCTGATAGCGGTTATTCCCGCGCGGTCTATGGCCCAAAGGGCAAGTTGCTCGGCCACGCGTCGCTCGCGAACCGCAAAGACCTGCGCAATGCTGTCGAAGCGGCACATGGCGCAAAAGGATGGACCAAGGCCACTGCGCATTTGCGTGCACAGATCCTCTATTACATTGGCGAAAACCTGTCCGCGCGCACAGATGAGTTTGCGGGCCGCATTCATGATCTCACCGGAGTGTCCGCGGCAAAAGCCACCTCAGAAGTTGACGATGCGGTGTCGACGCTTTTCACCTACGCGGCGTGGTGTGACAAATACGACAGCGCGGCGAAGCCCGTCCCGATGCGTGGTGTTGCATTGGCGATGAACGAAGCCGTGGGTGTCATCGGTGCGTTCTGCGATGATCGGCCTCTCGGCGGCCTCGTAGACGCGATTGCGCCCGCCATTGCGATGGGCAACCGTGTGATCGCCGTCGCATCTGAGGCCTACCCATTGGCGGCGACCGATTTCTATCAGGTTCTGGACACATCCGATGTGCCCGGCGGCGTGGTGAACATCCTGACGGGGAGCCACACGGAGCTGGCAAAACCGATGGCGGGGCACCTCGACATTGATGCTGTCTGGTCCTTCTCATCTGCAGATATCTCGACCGTGATCGAACGCGAGAGTGCGGGGAACCTGAAACGCACATGGGTCAACAACGGCACGCAACGGGCGTGGTCCGCACGCGATCGGCTCGCGCAGGCGACCGAGGTCAAAACGGTCTGGGTCCCCTATGGAGAAGGCTGAACCAGCCTTCCGTGATCCAGCCACCGAAGCAGCATTTGCTGATTTCGACGAAGATGCGCGGACTGCGTTGTTGCGGGTGCGCGCCATGATCTTCGATGTCGCACGCTCAACACAGGGCGTCGGGCGGCTGGAGGAAACCCTGAAATGGGGGCAACCATCCTATCTCACACCTGAAACAAAATCAGGGAGCACCATCCGCCTCGGCGCGCCGAATCCCGGTAGCATCGCCATATTTGCGCATTGTCAGACGTCCATCATTTCCGATTTCGCCGCGCATTTCTCGGGCGCATTCAGTGTCGAAGGAAATCGGGCGGTGCATGTGAAAGTCACTGACCTAGAGGCCGCAGAGGGCCCCATACGCCACCTGATCGCGAGCGCGCTAACCTACCACAAACGCTAGCGTTTGCGGCGGAACCACCCGCGTGCGCGGGTCGTGGTATTGTCCCACGCTTCATCGACATCTTCGACCAGTGGATCAATCGTGCGTTCGCGGAACTGCAGCCACATACGACGCAGCAGCACGACAATGATCAGCAAAAAGGTCAGAAGGATGATGTTGACCCACGGAATGATGCGCACATCCGGTCCGGCAACGGTTTTGATCCCCATCGCATTTGGGAAAATCGACAGGACTTCGGAACGCCAGCCGTAGTGGGTCACAGAGACCCATTCTGGATCGTCCTTTGTCGAAATGGCATCGTTGGCCTCGGTATAGAGGTTCGCCGTGTCGAATTTGAAATACGGCGGCCATCCCCAACCGGTGTCTTCGTTACGATAGACAATGGATTTGCCGTTCGGGCGCACCGCCTGAATGAACTGCACATCGCGGTTCTGGGTCGTGGCCGTGCCATTGTTTGACCCCTGCCAGAACATGGAGGTCCAACCGGTGAGCTCCTGACGTTCCTCATAGGTGTTTACGATGCGCACAATGTCATGTTGCGGCATGGAGTAATGCAGAAACCCGAATACAAAGAGGATCAGGAAAGCGATTACTGAATATTTGAAATAGCGCATCGGCGGGTGCCTTCAGGAGAAGTTCATAATGTAAAATATCACGCAGAATGCGATCAATGGCAGGACGTAAACGAGTAGGAGAAGCTTAGGAAGGAAAGATTTCTCATAGGCGTCCATCCCCTCTTTTACATAGGTATCCAGATCGCCGATTGAACCCTCTTCGGCCCATTCATCTTCGAGCCGTTCGCGTGTGAGCGAGCGCACATAGAGGACAAGGAGCCCATAGAGAACGCTCAGCGCAATGAACCCAATGATGAGAAAGCGAAAGAACCCGACCAACACCGATCCCCTTTTTCGTTTCAACCGCGGCCTTGCCGCACGATATCGCGGGCGCGGGCATCTTCGATCTGTCTGGCGAGGCTATACCATGACAACGCCAGAATGGGACCCCAGATCAGGACTGCGTAGGCAGATCGTATCAGGAAATACCACATCACGGCAAACGGACGGACCTCAATTAAGGTCAGGCTCGCTCCGCCGCCCAAAATTCTGAGTGCTGCAAAGAGCGCGGCCCCCACAATGACCAACACGACTGCGGAGATCAAAACCGCGCGCGCCAGTTGTCGGTGAGATCGCGTGCCGCGTGGCGCCAAGACATGGGGCAACACCCAACCGAGCACAGCGAGCAAAGCGACGGGCAGAACGACCGTGATCCAGAAATTGCCATTCACTGTTTTTCCTCCCTGCATCTACCGGTGCCTGTCACGGCTGTTCGTTTCACTTTTAGGGTAAGAGATTGTACAATTGTCAGACACTAAAATGAATGGAGCATTCCCATGTCTCATTTGCGCACTGCCGCCTTCGCAATGATCTTCGCAGCATCCCCAGCACTGGGCGACGATGTCACCGATACTTTGGATAGCGCGATGGCGGCCTATGCCGACGGCGACATTTCCTACGCGATCGAAGAACTCGATTATGCCAAACAGCTTTTGCAGAGCATGCAGACCGGCGCGCTCGCCGATTTCCTGCCTGAGGCACCTGACGGTTGGAGCCGTGAAGATGATAGCGAACTGGGTGCAGGCATGGCCATGTTCGGAGGCGGCACGGGGGCAAGTGCGCGCTACTTCAACGACGCAGGTGAGGAATACACACTGACCATCCTTGCCGACAGTCCGATGATCACCATGATGAGCGGCATGATCACCAATGCGGCGATGATGGGCCTCAAAATGGAACGGGTCGGGCGTGAAAAATTTGTGAACCAAGACGGCGAACTGTCAGGATTGATCGGCAACCGCATTCTGGTTCAGGCCTCGGGCGCGGACATCGAAACCATGAAAAATGCGCTCGGGCAAATCGACTATAAGGCGCTCGGCTCATTTGGCGAATGATCGGAACCTTATTGTACGCATCTAGTTGATATGGACAGCCGACCTTCGGGGTGGTTACTTCCCAATCTGACTGCAGGAGCAACCCATGTCCGTATCCGTTTCCGATAGCCTATCCGCCCGCCTCGCCGACCCCGAACTACTCTGCGGCTACGCATTGGTTGACGGGGCGCTGGTTGGCGGTGCCTCCGGAGCGACCTTTGAGGTGACGAACCCTGCCACGGGCGAGGTCATCGCCAATGTGGCCGATCTGGACCGCGCGGATGTGGCCAAAGCCATTTCTGCCGCAAAGACGGCGCAGAAAGAATGGGCTGCGCGCACGGGCAAGGATCGCGCGGGCATTTTGCGCAAATGGCATGATCTCATGGTCGCGGCGAAAGACGACCTCGCCCTCATTTTGACCTCCGAACAGGGGAAACCTTTGAGCGAGGCGGCGGGCGAAATCCTCTACGGGGCATCCTACGTGGAATGGTTCGGCGAAGAGGCAAAGCGCGTTTACGGCGAGACCATTCCCGGGCACCAACCTGACAAACGGATCATGGTTATTCGCCAACCCGTCGGCGTCGCGGCCTCTATCACGCCGTGGAATTTCCCCAACGCTATGATCGCGCGAAAGGTCGCGCCCGCCCTCGCCGCCGGTTGCACATTCGTCGCACGTCCCGCCGAACTTACGCCTTTATCGGCGATCGCCATGGGAGTTCTCGCCCAACGCGCCGGCGTCCCCGCAGGTGTCTTTAACGTGGTTCCCTCATCTGATTCCTCCGCAATAGGCAAAGAGTTTTGCGAGAATGAGGACGTGCGAAAAATCACCTTCACCGGATCGACCCGCGTGGGGCGTATCCTTCTCGAACAGGCGGCCCCTCAGGTCAAAAAAGTATCCATGGAACTGGGTGGCAATGCCCCGTTTATCGTATTTGATGACGCAGACCTCGACGCTGCCGTCGAGGGCGCGATGCAATGCAAATTCCGCAATAACGGCCAGACCTGCGTCTGTGCCAACCGGATTTACGTGCAGGACGGCGTCTATGATGCTTTCGCCGAAAAGCTCGCCGATGCGGTACGGGCCCTGAAAATCGGCGACGGCGCGGAGGCAGGCACTGACATCGGCCCGCTCATCAACACAGCGGCGGTCGAAAAATTCAACGACCATATCGCCGATGCCAAATCAAAGGGCGCGCAGGTGAAACTGTCGTGCACAACCGGTCTGGGGGGCACTTTCGTGGCGCCGACCATCATGACCGGCATCACGCAGGATATGAAAGTCGCCAAGGAAGAGACCTTTGCGCCCCTCGCCCCGCTTTTCCGTTTTTCCGACGAGGACGAAGTGATCGCGATGGCCAACGACACGATCTTTGGCCTCGCATCCTATTTCTTCGCGCGCGATCTTAGCCGCGTCTACAAGGTCGCCGAAGCGTTGGAATACGGGATCGTCGGGGTGAACACCGGCATCATCTCGACCGAAGTCGCTCCCTTTGGCGGGGTCAAACAATCGGGCATGGGCCGCGAAGGGTCACGCCACGGGATCGATGACTATCTGGAGATGAAGTACATCTGCATGTCCGTTTAGGTGCTCAGAGCGCGGCGCGAATTACTTTGGCGAGCCGCGCGATCCCTTCGTTGATTACTGAGGGTCCCGACATCGAAAAATTCAGACGCAGCGTGTTTGTGTTCGAGCCGTCGGCATAAAATGCCTGCCCGGGAACAAAGGCGACGTTCGCCTTCAGGGCGTCTTTGAGTAAGCTTTTTCCATCTATTCCGCGTGGCAGGGTGAGCCAGACAAACATCCCGCCCTCAGGCTCCACCCATGTCACGCCATCCGGCATCTCGCGCGCGAGTGCGTCGAGCATGGCATGCATGCGGGCGCCATAGTTTTCGCGCAGAATTCCAACGTGACTGTCGAAAACCTTGCGCGCCACCTCGTTCACAACGATCTGGTTCAGCGTCGCCGTTTGTAGGTCGGCTGCTTGCTTGGTCAGCACCAGACGGTCGATGACGGGTTTGGCCGCAACGACCCAGCCAACGCGCAAACCCGGTGCCAGCGTTTTGGAGAATGAGCCGAGGTAGATGGTGCGACACGCATTGATATCGCCGGTCTCGGCCATTTCGAGTGCGAGGATCGGCGGTATGGGTTTTCCGTCATACCGCAGGGCCTGATAGGCCGCGTCTTCGATGACCGCGCAGTCGAGCGATCTGGCCCTCTCCAACACAGCGCGCCTTTCCTCCAACCTCATCGTGACGCCGGTCGGGTTGGCGAAATCCGGTGAAACATAGGCGAACTTCACGCGCCCGCCCGCCTCTTTGGCCACCGATGCGATGTCTTCAGACGCGCGGTTATCAGCGGGATCTAGGCGATCAAAGCGCGGCTCATAGGCGTTGAACGCGCCCAATGCGCCGAGATAGGTCGGCCATCCGACCAAGGCCGTGTCATTTTTGTTGAGGAATATCTTGCCGAGGTAATCCAGTGCCTGTTGGGAACCCGCCGTGACCAGAATGTTGTCGCGCGAACAGGTCACGCCGAGTGAGGCCATGTGATCGGCAATCCAGTCGCGCAGCGGCGTGTAACCCTCGGATGTCGCGTATTGCAACGATATGCCCGCCGCGCCGTCTTCCATGGCATGTGCAAAGGCGTCCGCGAAGGCTTCTCTGGGGAAAAGCGCGGGGTCGGGGATGCCCCCTGCAAAAGAAATGATATCGGGCTGGTCGAGAAGTTTCAGCAACTCGCGGATTTCTGATGCGGTCATGCGTTCGGTGCGATCCGCAAAGATATCGGACAGGGTCATGTAAATTCCTCCGCGAGCAGAGTTCGGTGGAACCGTGCGGTAAGTCAATATTGCTGACATAAATCGTGATGCAATCACACGTCATGAAATTGCAATAAATCCGTCACCAAAGCGATACAGCCAAACGCGACACCCTTTCGCGGATAATCAAACCCCGGGGGACTCAATGAAACACCACCTGCATCTTGCAGTATCGGTTCTCGCGCTCTGTTCTGGCGCAGCGCAGGCCGAGATGAATTTTAACCGTATCGCGTCTTTTGAAACCACGCTCAACATGGCCAGCGGCGAAGACAAACAGCGCGAAACCTCTGCCGAAATTATCGCGACTTCCGGCGACGGCATGACATTGATCTATACCGACAGCCCTCTCGGCGTGATCGGATTGATCGACATTTCCGATCCAGGCAATCCTGCCCCCCTCGGCAACATCGCACTGCCGGGTGAACCGACGTCCGTTGCGGTCAAAGACAACATGGCTTTCGTGGGCGTGAACACGTCCAAGGATTACATCGAAACCTCCGGCGAAGTTGTGGTGATCGACCTCGTCACAAAGGAAATCACCGGTTCCTGTGCGCTCGGTGGTCAGCCTGATTCCGTGGCAATCTCGAAAGATGGCAGCTTTGTCTCGGTCGCAATCGAAAATGAACGTGACGAAGACCTTGGAGACGGTCGCACCGGCCAGATGCCCGCCGGTTTTCTCGCCATGGTGACCCTCACTGACGCAGGCTGTGGCGATGTGAAGGTGGTCGATCTAACCGGCCTCGCCGAGGTATCGCCGGAAGACCCCGAACCGGAATTCGTCGACATCAACGCCGAGGGCGAAACGATCATCACGATGCAGGAGAATAACCACCTCGTCATCGTCGCCGCCGATGGGAGTATCGTGAACCACTTTTCTGCCGGCACTGTCGACCTCGAAGGGATCGACGCGACGGACGAACGCGCCGCATTGGTGTTCACAGAGAGCCAGATAGGTCGCAAACGGGAACCCGATGCAGTCAAATGGATCGACTCCGACCACTTTGGCATTGCCAACGAAGGTGACATGGACGGGGGATCACGCGGCTGGACCATTTTCAAAAAAGACGGGACTCTGGTCTATGAAGCAGGCGTTTCGTTCGAACATGCCCTTGTCCAGATCGGGCACTACCCTGACAAGCGCTCTGATGCCAAAGGGGTTGAGCCCGAATCCATCGAGTTCAACACCTTCGACGGCACACCCATGGTGTTTGTCGGCTCCGAGCGTGGCTCAGCGGTTGGCGTTTACGATGTTTCCGACCTCGCAGCACCCGTGTTGAAACAAATCCTGCCTTCAGGCATCGGACCAGAGGGCTATGTGACCATCCCGTCGCGCAATCTTCTTATCTCCGCCAATGAAACCGACCTGATCGAAGACGGAGGCGTGCGTGCACATGTCATGATCTACGAGCGCAGCGAAGGCGCGGCGGCCTATCCGACGTTGACCTCGCAGGGCGCGGACACGCTCATCGGGTGGGGCGCGATTTCTGGCATGGTGGCTGGCGAAGGCCATACCATCTATGCAGTGAACGACAGCTTTTATGGCTATCAGCCGACGATCTTCACCATCGACGCCAGCATGAAACCAGCACGTATCACAAATGCGCTGCCGGTTGTCCGCTCTGGCATGCCGGCGCAAAAGCTCGACATGGAGGGCATCACGCTCGATGGCGAGGGCGGATTCTGGGTCGCATCCGAGGGCCGCACCGACCGCGTCATTCCCCATGCGCTCTACCACGTGAACGCCAAGGGCGAGATCAAGGAAGAAATCGGTCTGCCTGCCGAACTGATGGCGGTCGAAAAACGGTTTGGCTTTGAGGGCATCACCAAGATTGGCGACACCCTATGGATGGCGGTGCAGCGTGAATGGGGCGAAGATCCGGAAAACACGGTGAAACTCGTCGCCTATAACATCGAAAGCGGTGAATGGGGCGCAGTCCGCTATGCCAAGGCAGAACCGGAAACCGGTTGGGTTGGCCTATCCGAAATCGTCGCCCATGGTGATTACGTTTACGTCGTCGAACGTGACAATCAGATCGGGTCGGCGGCCGTGACCAAAAAAATCTATCGCATCCCTGCTGGGGAAATGGTGCCTGCCCCACTGGGGGGCGACCTGCCCGTTGTGTCAAAGGAAGAGGTCCGCGACCTGATACCTGATCTGGCCTCTTTCGGCGGCTATGTCGTGGATAAAGTCGAAGGCCTCGCGATCACTTCGGATGGAGAGATGTTTGTCTCCACAGACAATGACGGTGTCGATGACAGCTCTGGCGAAACCTTCTTTTGGTCCATCGGTAAGATGTAACTCACCCAAATCACCAACATGCGAACGCCCGCCAAATTCGGCGGGCGTTTTCTATCTTAGGGACCAATCGGCCCTCATGGCGACATCAGACTTCGACGGTCTCGATGGCTTTTGTGTCCACCGTATCGCCATTTGCGATCTGGATGCGCCGCGGTTTCAGGGCTTCTGGCACCTCGCGGGTGAGGTCGATATGGAGCATGCCGTTTTCATGGGCCGCGCCGGTCACCTTAACGTGGTCGGCGAGATGGAAACGACGTTCGAATGCACGGTTGGCGATGCCGCGATGCAGGTAGGTTTTCCCAACCTGCTCTTCGCTTTCGGCTTTGCGTGCCGAAACGACCAGCGCATTTTCGCGTTGCTCGATTGTAATGTCTTCGGTTGAGAAACCTGCCACGGCGAGCGAGATGCGCCATGCATCTTCATCGGTTTTCTCGATGTTGTAGGGGGGGTAGCTTGGCTGTGCGATGTCTTGGGTCAAAACCCGATCCATCAGTTCTGCAATTTGGTCGAAACCGACAGTTGCACGGTGCAATGGGGTCATATCAAAATGACGCATGGTATCCTCCTATGAGCGATCCTTGGTTGATGCCTTCCCTTTGAGGGACAGGCGATATACCGGACCCGAATAGTGGCGTCCGATACCCAAGATTTGGGAAGGATTTGATCTATTTCAAGAGGTCGCTAGCGGACAAGATCACCGACGAGTCGGATGTCTGTGACAAGAGCGGTGCGCGCGAGAGGTGCGTTTTGCCGCGAGGCAATCTGGTCATTCTCAACCTGCGTGAGAAGATCCAGGAAACCGCCGTCGAGCGCCGCCCCGAGAGCCACGTGTTTACCCAGATAGCGCGCCTTGGACGAAACAATCGAAACCAGACGGCGATCCGCGCCCTGCCCTTCAAAAATCGGCGCGCCCGACGACCCGAACCCGACTTCGCAAGTCGTCACCACAACACCACCCTGACGGGCCAGAACACGGCAGCTTTCCTGCAGAGACGGGCGGTCAACGCGGTCCATCGCATAGGACACGATGCTCACGTCCGTGCCGCGAATTGGGACACCTGATGACGGGACGACGGCGCCGAGTTCAATTGGCTCGGACAGAACGACCAACGCGATATCATGGACGAGGCGATCACGGGGTCCGGTGGATGCCGAGTATTTGGGATCGGTGTAGAGAGCGGCGGCTTGATGGTTTCCACCGCCTTGGGCGAGTGAAAAACGCACGCTGCCGGGACGATGAGGCGCACCTGTCATCTGATCGTAGACGCAATGGGCCGCCGTCACCACGTAACGCTCTGAAATCAACGTGCCGGTGCAAAAACTCTGACCCGCGAAATCAAGGCGCCCGACCGCAGACCAACCTTTCCCCGCATCCGTCATCATGAACGGACGCAAAAGCGTGTCTGCCGCAGCGGGCATTGCGGTCACGAGAGCAAATACGAGGGCGATTAGGTGTTTCATGCGATCCCCATAGGTTCAGGGATCATGGTTAATTCGCCATCAGGGCGCGAATGTGGCGTCTATATGGACAATTTGGGCGGCATAGGCCCTCCCGTTGCCCAGTCCAGCAATTCCACCGTATGCACCACCGGCACCGTCATGCCTGATCCGATCTGCATGATGCATCCGATATTTCCTGCCGCAACGACGTCTGGTGAACGCTCCGAAATATTTTTTATTTTCCGCGACTTGAGCTCTTTTGATATCTCTGGCTGGAGGAGGTTATAGGTGCCGGCGGACCCGCAGCACAGGTGACTATCGCGCGGTTCAACCACCTCGAATCCAACGCGTTTTAGCAGGTCTTTCGGATAGGTCTTGATCTGCTGACCGTGCTGCAATGAACACGCCGCGTGATACGCCACCCGCAGGTTCTGGGTCCCTTGTGGAAGCTCGAGCTGCATCAGCAGTTCCGACACGTCCATGGCGATTCCCGCGATTTTCGCCGCGTCATCAGCCAATGGATCCATGCGGAACATGTGGCCATAGTCTTTCACGGTGGTGCCGCAGCCGGATGTGTTGATGACAATCGCGTCGAGGCCCTCATCCGCCATTTCACCAGTCCACGCTCGAATATTGCGCGCCGCCGATGCGTGGCTGTCGCGCTCTTTGCCCATATGATGGGTAATGGCACCACAGCAGCCCGCGCCCTTTGCGACGACGACCTCACATCCCAACCGCGTGAGCAGACGGATGGTGGCGTCATTGATGTCGGTGTCGAGTGCCTTTTGCGCGCATCCCGTCAGGAGGGCGACACGTTTGACGCGCTCCCCCTTGGCCTTGAAAACCTGTGCATCGTCGTTGCGGGACACCGGTGGAATTTGTTTGGGAGCCATCTCCAACATGGCTTGGAGGCGTGGATCAGGGAGCAAATGTCTAAAGGGTCGCGCCAGCTTGGCCCCGAAAAGGGCGAGGCGAAACCGGGAAGGATGGGGAATAATCCGCGCGAGCGTCCAGCGCAGAAATCGATCCATCAGCGGCCGTTTGTAGGTCTTTTCCACGTGCACACGCGCATGGTCGATCAGGTGCATATAGTGAACGCCCGATGGGCAGGTCGTCATACAGGCGAGGCAGGACAGGCAGCGATCAAGATGTTTGACCGTGCGCGCATCCGCCGGACGGTCATTTTCCAGCATATCCTTGATGAGGTAAATGCGCCCGCGCGGGCTGTCGAGTTCATCCCCCAGAACTGCATAGGTCGGACAGGTCGCCGTGCAAAATCCGCAATGCACACAAGAGCGCAGTATCTCATTGGCCCGCGCAATTGCCGGATCGCGCAACTGTTCTTGTGAAAACTGCGTCTGCATTAGCCCATGAGTCCCGGATTGAGTTTTTGTGAGGGGTCGAATTTGCGACGGAGCGCGGAGGACAGCTTTGCAACACCCGCTCTTTCGGGATGAAAGGTCCCGACTGTGGCACGAATTTGTGGTGACGCGCAGATCAGGGTGGCATGGCCGTCAAAATCCCCCAATTGTTCACGCAATTTCGTGCCCTCGGGAACACGCATCCAAATTCGCCCGCCGCCCCAGTCGTAGAGCACCTCTTGCGCGCCCGCACGCTCGACAAGATCAGGCGCAGCGCTCGGCCGGACCGAGAGGCACCAGATATCGCCCTCTTGGCGCGCAAGTGTCGATGGATCCGCGCAGGCCGCCCACTCCACATCAAGAACAGTCCAACTCCCCATCGAGCCGAGCCGCTGGCGCAGGGCCGCCAACCGTTCAACCACGGATGTGCGGATACCTTCGAGACGGATCACAGTCTGCCCACCGCCGCGATGCATCGCACCGGACACATCGAGCGGTGCCGTCAAGGCCGCCGACATTGCCGCCACGGCATCTGAATCCGATAGTCCATCAGCCGCCAAGAGCACCACGGCCTCCGATTTTGGCGCAACTTTCAGGCTGACTTCGGTGATGACACCGAGCGTGCCGTGACTGCCGGAAACAAGTTTCGCGAGGTCGTAGCCCGTGACATTCTTCATCACCCGACCGCCGTTTTTGACGACCATTCCGGTTCCGTCCACGAAACGAGCGCCGAGCACGAAATCGCGGCATGCCCCTGCCTTTACCCGCCGGCTCCCCGAGGCGTTCGTGGCCACAACACCGCCGATGGTCGGCACGCCTGCTGATCCAACCATTGGCCGCATATCCAAGGGCTCGAATGGAAGTATCTGGTTTTCATCGGCCAGTGCCGCCTCGATATCCGCCATCGGAGTGCCCGCGCGGACCACCATCGTCAGGGTGCCGGGTTCATACATGGTTATCCCCGACAATCCGCCGGTTTCGAGCGGGGTCCCCTGACTAAGCACTCCGCGAGTGCCACCTCCGCGGATGGAAAACGGTCCGCCTGCGCGGATCATATCGGCCAGCTCGCTTTCACTTTGTGGGTGGAGTGCTTCGCTCACGCTTCCCTCCTGCGCTCGGCGCTCGCCGTAAGAGGAAAGACCTTTGCAGGGTTGAGCATCCACATGGGGTCAAACGCGTCTTTAACGCGCATCTGCGCCTCCAGATCGGCGGTCGAAAATTGGTGATACATCAGGTCTCGCTTTTCGATGCCCACGCCGTGTTCGCCCGTCAGGCAACCGCCCACATCTACACAGAGTTTGAGGATTTCTGCGCCCAGCGCCTCGGCGCTAGCCAGTTGTTCAGGCACATTGGCATCGAACACAATGAGGGGGTGCATATTGCCGTCGCCCGCATGGAAAACATTGCCCACCATATGCCCGTACTCCTTACCGAGCTCTCCGATCCTGTTGAGAACTTCGGGCAGTTTCCCGACCGGAATGGTGCCGTCGAGGCAAATGTAATCGCCCATTTGCCCCATGGCGCCAAAGGCGGATTTACGGCCGAGCCAGATACGCGCACTTTCCTCAGCACTCGCACTTTCGCGGATAGCGACCGGATTGTGACGCCGCGCAATTTCGATAATGCGCGCGAGTTGGTCGGCCTGTTCCTGCTCCGATCCTTCGACTTCGACGATGAGGAGAGCTTCGCAATCGGGATAGCCCGCCTGGACGAAATTCTCCGCCGCCTGAAGGATTGGTCGATCCATGAATTCGATGGCAACGGGGTTCAGACCCGCACGGATGATGTCCGCCACACAGGCGCCCGCAACATCGTTGCTGTCGAACCCGAAAAGAACAGGTCGCGCCCCTTCCGGTTTTGGCAAAATGCGCAGCGTGGCTTCGGTCACGACGCCCAACTGACCTTCCGACCCGCATATGACGCCCAAAAGATCGAGTCCACCGGCGTCCATATGCGCGCCGCCAATCTCAACCACCTCACCATCAGCGAGGACCATTTTGACACCGAGGAGATTGTTGGTCGTGACGCCATATTTCAGGCAATGCGCCCCGCCGGAATTCATTGCGATATTGCCCGCGATTGCACATGCCAATTGGCTGGAAGGATCGGGTGCATAGAAGAACCCGAGATGTTCAACGGCACCGGATACGGAGAGGTTGGTCATGCCGGTCTGCACGCGGATAAACCGATCGTCGGTGTTGATTTCCAAAACATCGCGCAGACGCGCCACGCCCAAGATGACGGAGTCCGCCGTAGGTAATGCGCCGCCCGCGAGCGACGTGCCGGAACCACGCGGAACAACCGGGACGCCCATTTCGTGGCAGATTGCGAGGATGCGGGACACCTCCTCCGTCGTGCTGGGCAAAACGGCGGCAAGAGGCGCGCACCGATAGACCGTCAGCGCGTCACATTCGTAGGCTTTGACCTCTTCGGGCGCATCAATAACGGCGTCATGTGGAAGCACCTCACGCAAGCGGGCGACGAGTTCCTGTTTGCGCGCGAGTACCTGCGCGTTCGGGCGTGGCATCTCCAAGGGAACTGTCCTCTACTCAACATTGGTAAGTTTTTATAACCAATTTTTCCCGCTGACAAGCCATTCCCCGCCGCGTAAGTCTTTCTGCATGCAGTTCCTCGATCAACTCCACTACTTCACGGTGCTCGACGGCGTTGCAGTCGGGCTCTTGCTATTCACATGGATCGTGGCGGGGTTTCTCATCGAGAACCCGCCAAAGTCACGGCCATCGACCTCTGTTCTCGTCGCTGAATACCGGCGCAAATGGATGGTTGAGATGATTACACGGCAGCCGCGAATTTTCGACGCAACCATTCTCGACAGCCTCAGACAAGGCACAGCCTTTTTCGGATCGGCCTGCCTCATCGCGATTGGGGGCGGGCTCGCCGCCATGTCCAACGCCGAGCGCCTGAAAGGAATTGCCGACGATCTGACCCTCTCCGCGCCTGCCGTGATTTGGGAAATGAAAATCCTGCTGGCGCTCGTTCTCATCACAAACGCCTTTTTGAAATTCATCTGGTCAAACCGGCTCTTCGGATATTGCGGCGTCGTCATGGCGTCAGTGCCAAATGACATTGAAAATCCGGTGACCCGCGCCCGCGCGGACAAGGCGGCCGAGTTGAACATTGCCGCCGCGCGCGCATTCAACCGCGGACTGCGCGCCGTCTATTTTGCGCTCGGCGCACTTGGCTGGCTGCTTGGGGGTGCCGCGCTCATTGGTGCGACGGTCGTGACGGTCACAATCCTGTTTCGCCGCGAATTCACCTCCGCTTCACGTGAAGTTCTGCTAAGATCAGAAGAATGAGATGGCTTGCGATCCTGATTTCTGTGATTGGCGCTGCTGCTATGGCGGACCCGCCGGAAATCCGCGCGGTTGATGCAACGATGTCTGAGGGCACGTGGCGGTTTGATGTCACGCTCCTGCACCCGGATAGCGGTTGGGATCATTACGCTGATGCATGGGAGGTCCGAACACCGGACGGCACACTGATCGGGACACGGACCCTCGCGCATCCACATGTCAACGAACAACCGTTCACGCGATCGCTCGGTGCACTTAAAATCCCCGCAGGGTTGGACGAGGTTATCATTCGCGCGCAATGTTCAGTGGATGGTTGGAGTGCGCATGAAACGCGCGTGCCCCTGAAAAACTGAGCCGCGCTACTCCGACTTTGACCGCGCGCTATCCACGACAGCATTCAAAACCACGCCAAGAACGTTCGTGTGCTCTGCAATCTCGCGTTCGCAAGTGTCGAACTGATTATATCGCGTGGCGTTTGCACGCACCACGATCAGCGCGCAATCGACGTTCTTGAGAAACGCCCGCGTGTCATCGTTCACCAGAACAGACGGCAAATCGAAAATCATGATGTCGGGTTTGTAAGTGGCCTCGATGCTCTCGATCACCTCCGCCGTGCCCTCGGAAAGCAGCGTGCGGGTCGGATCCTTGTCAGGGTCGCGCGCCATGGAAACGGCAACATTGTCGCCAATGCGCAGAGCCTGATCGGCGAAATCCACTTCACCCGACAAAACGTCACCAATGCTACGTTCCGGCTTGGTGCCAAACAGCTCGTGGACAGAAGGGCTGCGCAGGTCGAGATCGAGGATGATTGAGCGAAGATCCTTTTGGCGTCCCAGACCCAACGCGAGGTTGCACGCAGTCGTGGACTTTCCAGAGTTCGGCATGGGCGAGGTAATCGCCAGACGCTTCCACCCGTTCTGACGCATTTGCAGAAAGACCTTGGTGCGCAGAATGTCGAAAGGCGTGGCCGCCAAACCCGCCTCACGTGTCACCAACCGATGCATCTCTAGATTTGGCGCATCGAGATCGAGCGGCTTGAGCGCGGCCCAGAGGGCGTCGCGCTCCGACTGGCCGGGTTTGCCGGCGCGCACTTTGGGGGTCTTGGCACGTGGCGCGGTCCCGGTGCGCGACTCGCGCGCTTTGTCCAATGCGGCTTGCAGTTTTTCCATGGTCTGAACTCTCGTTTGCCGCAACCCTAGCCGATACCGAAACGCGAAAGCCCGCGCCGTACCAACTGGTCAAGGGGGATGTAGTTTGTGTCGATATACCAGAGCGCAAGAGGCGTACCGATCAAAACGACGAGCGTGGCCGCGACCATACCTGTCCGGCGCATGGTCTTTTCGCGGCGACTTTCCATGTAGGGAATGATCGCGATTGGCGTCACATCGAATTTGCCGGTCAATTCCTGCGGACGTCGAATGGTCCGATTGATGAACTCGAGCAGCAAAAAGTATCCTGCCGCCAACCCCAGCCCGATCGCAGTGCCCATGGCCGCAATTTTTACTCGGTTGGGCCCGGCCGGAACGCGTGGGACTGAGGCATTTTCAATGACCGAGATACGTTGGCCCTGCGCCGAGGCTTCGATCCGCTCGTTCATGCGCGCCTGATCCAGATTGGACACGGCCGCATTATACCGCGCTTGCACGATGTTGAATTCACGCTCCAGAGTCGCGAGTTCAATCCCGTTTGCCGAACTTTCGATGATCGCTGTCTCAAGATCCGCGAGTTCTTTTGTCAGCGTGTCAATATCGGTTTGAATTGCCTCAGTGCGAGAGTCGATTTCGGCGAGCGACGAATCCAGAATTGCACGTTCTGCGCTCACTTCCGATTGCGGCCCTGTGCTGTTGGAGTTAGCCGCAGCCTGCGCAGCGACGATCGCCTGTAGTTTGTCGAGTTGCGCCTGAATCCGGATCACACGCCGGTCTGTATCAGGATACAATGATTTCAGATGGTCGAGCTCTGCCTGAACGACAATAAGCTCTTCTTCTTGCGCGGTCCGGCGCACTCCCTGACTTTGGCGTACCTGTCCGGTCGCCTCAAAGATGGCAATCATGTCTTCGCGTTGCTTGCGCGAAGCCGCGAGATCACGGTTTAACTGCGACAGCCTTTCTTGGAGAAGGGACTGACGATTCAACCGGTAACTCTGATTTTCAGGCAGGGCGTTTGCATTTTCGGATTTGAAAACGGATATCGCGATGCTCTGCTGGTCCAGATCCGAGGCAAGGCGCTGTACTTCCTGTTGGAAGAATTCGAGCGTGTTCGCCACGCGTCCCTGACGGCTCTTGGTGTTTTCTTCCAAAATCAGGGTGACATATTCGTTGACGACATTCGCCGCCACCTGACCCGAACGGGCCGTGAAAGCGATCGTCATCATGGTCGCACTATTCTTGCCTGCGATCCGTCGGATAGAAGTCGCGGCGCGCATCTGGTCGAAAACCGTATCGGGCGCCATGGACCGAATGTCCTGGAAGACGTTCAGTCGGTTGGCGATATCAATCAGGTTCGCCCGTGTAAGAAGCTTCTGCTGCACGATGTCGAGTTGTTCGATATCGCTGGTCTGGACGGTGGATCGCACCATGCTGCTAGGGATTTGTGGCTCCTCCACCAAAAGACGGGCCTGCGTGCGCCATGTCTCAGGCGTCTTGATCGCTGTCACGGCGCTAAGGCCTGAACAGATGATGATGAACGCCATCATCACCGGCAGGCGACGCAGAAAGAGTTTCCAGTAAAATCGCAGATCGAGGTTCATTCGGCGGCCTTCTTATGCGTGTCGATCCTGTTGGTTAGGAATAGCGGCTCGTCGGCGGGTTTGAGCACAAGACCATCTTTGAACAATTCACGGATGGTCGGCAGGCCCGCCTGCGCGGATTCACTTGTAGCGGCATAGACAAGCGCGAGGTCGCACAATTTGTTGATCATGCGCGGAATGCCACCGGCCTCCTCATGAATCATACGTACGGCAGCGGGCGAAATCTCATGCCCCTGCCCGCCTGCGACGAGCAGCCTGTGCTGAACGTAGTCGCGGGTTTCGCGCAGATCGAAGGGATCAATATGGTATGTCGTCGACACACGCTGGGCGAATTGCCGCAGTTCGGGGCGCGTAATCAGCTGACGCAGTTCAGGCTGCCCGACGAGAATGATCTGTAAAAGTTCATCTTTGCCCGAGTTGATGTTCGTGAGCATTCGCAGCTCTTCGAGCATTTCGGCACCGAGGTTTTGAGCCTCGTCAATAATCAGGACGACATGCCGATTGGCGGCATATTCGGAGATCACGAAATTCTGGAAATGCTGGAACAGCGATACATAATCGCTATTCGCAGGCATCTGCACATCCAGCGCATTGAGAACCCAGCGAAGCAGGTCACCTCTATCGCCCTGTGCGTTAGAGATCAGACCGAGTGTGACGTCAGGATCGACTTTGCGCAAAAGCGCCTGAACGAGGGTGGTCTTGCCAGTGCCGACCTCTCCGGTGACCACCGTCAACGGCGCACGTGTGACCATACCATATTCGAGGACGGCCATAGCGCGGCCGTGAGCCTTCGACCAGAACAGGAAATCGGGATCGGGCGAGAGCGAAAATGGCCGCTCGCGAAATCCGAAATGTGCTGTGTACAGGTTGGTGGTCATGATCTGGCGGAATCCACGTTTACGAAACAAGCAGAAGAGGGCAAGAGGATATCCCCCCGTACCTTATAAACCCACCTTATCCTTTCGCTATTGCCAAATCGTGTGGAATTCAAGGCGATGCAGGCTCTGGTGACCAAACTGTGAGGCGATCGGCACCCTGCGGCCACGCTTTGAGGCCGATTCGTGGCATCAGCGGCTTTATTGTTGCGAATGGCGCAGCAATACCCCCGATCGCGTGGGTATTGGCGCGACCCAGAATTCTCAAACCGATGAAAAGCGGCTCTCAAACACCCCGCATTCGCCCAAAAGGTGCATTTGTGCACAATTTTTTATCTTTTTCCCCTTTGCCGCGAAGCAGAACCTAGCGATTTGGTTACCAGAATGTTAAACATAAGTGGTCGAAGGTCGGTTTGATGCGCAGGAGGGGCTGCATCAGGCAATGTGATCGGAGGCACTTGGGGGGTATATTATTTGGGTTCGGGTTGCTGCCGATGACGTTACATTTTTCGCCTTATGAGGCCGAGGTCAAGATTGCCCGGTCTGCTTTGCAGGTATCGCCTGCAATGAAGAGCACCGCTATGAGCGCCGGCTTTCTGAGCCTGCCCGCTCGTGCCACACAACCCAAAAAACGATCGCGCGGTTTCTATCGCAACACAGTGAAACGTGTAATGGACCTTCTCTTTACACTAGCTGCGGCGCCTGTCGTGCTGCCTTTCGTTGCTGTGATGGCTGTTCTGATCGCGCTTGATGGCTCCAACCCATTCTATTCCCAACTCCGCGTCGGCAAACATGGCCGCACCTTCCGCATGTGGAAGCTGCGTACGATGGTCAAGAATGCCGATGAGCAGCTTGAGGCCTATCTCGACGAGAACCCTGATGCCCGTGCTGAATGGGATGCGACGCAGAAGCTCAAGAAAGATCCGCGGATCACTCTGATCGGTCGCGCCCTGCGCAAAACCTCCCTCGATGAGCTTCCGCAGCTCTTCAACGTTGTGAATGGCACCATGTCCCTCGTCGGCCCGCGTCCGATGATGCTGAACCAACGCGACAGCTATCCGGGTCAGGCCTATTACAACCTCAAGCCCGGCATTACCGGCCTTTGGCAAATTTCCGACCGCAACGAATGTGAGTTCGTGGGCCGTGTCCGTTACGATGATATTTATGACCGCGTTATTTCGCTGAAAACTGATGTTGGCGTTCTATTCCGCACCGTGTCGGTCGTGTTGCGCGGCACTGGCTACTGATCGCGCACTTCGCGATCGTTCGAACACGGATTATCATTCGGATAAGGGCGGCCTAGGCCGTCTTTTTCTTTTTTGGCCTGTAGCACGGAAATGACTGAACTTTATTGTGAATTGCCATAACAATGCCGCCAAGGGCTGGCTGTGTGCGCGCAAATTGCCTAAGCTTCGCGACATCGGTCGCATCATTGATAATTCGGAGGAGTGGTTCCGTGAGTTTCAACCTGTCTGCAAAGGCCGCGGGTCTTGCTGTTTGTGCGTTTCTTGCCCTCTCCGGGTGCCAGTCATCCGAAGAAAAGGCAGCTGAGTTCTACCAGAACGGTCTGAACCTAATGGAGTCCGGAGACTACGACCGCGCCGTCATTGAATTCCGAAATGTTTTCAAAGTGGACGCCAGCCACCGTGAAGCCCGTCATGCACTGGCAAAGATCCTTCTCGAACAGCGCAACGACAAACGAGGCGCTTACGGTCAATACCTCCGTTTGGCAGAGCAATTCCCCGAAGACCTGGAAGCACGTTTGTTCCTGGCAGAAATCGCCTTCGATGCCGGTGATATGGAAGAGGTCGAACGCCATACCGAAATGGCCTACAAACTGGACCCGAACAACAAACGCGTCCAAGCGCTCAACATCGTTCAGGCCTATCGCAACGCGATCCTTGCGCAAGATTCCGAGGGCCGTTCAGATCAGGCGGCGAAGGCTCGATCCCTCTTGTCGTCACTGCCCGACAGCTTTCTGCTGCGAAACCTCATTATCGACGACGACATCCGCAGCGGGAACCTGACCACCGCGCTGGCTGGCGTGGACTGGATGCTCGAACGGGACCGCACAGACATTCGTTTCTGGCGCCAGCGTCTCGGCATTCTCAATGAAATGAACGATTTCGACGGGGTTGAAGCCCACCTTATCGAGATGGTTGAACAGTTCCCCGACGACACAGCCAATAAAGCGACGCTCGTACGGTTCTATCTGTCCCGCCAGCAGAACGACAAAGCCGAAAGCTTTCTGCGCGATCTCGCAGAAGCTGACCCCGAAAACTCAGCCGCCTCCATGGACCTCGTGCGGTTCATCTCTGAACTGCGCGGCGAAGAAGCGGCGCGCGCCGAGCTGAAACGTCTGATCGAAGACCGCGCGGATCCGCTCCCCTATGTGACGCTCGACGCGGGTTTTGATTTTGCCGCTGGTCGACAAGAGGAGGCGATTGCCGCACTCGAAGGAGTTCTCGAAGGTCGTGAGCCATCTAATGACACACGCCAGATCAAAGTGGCTCTGGCACAGATGCTCGCGCAAATGGGGAATGAAGTGGGTGCGCGCGCGCGCGTCGAAGAAATCCTCGCCGAAGCCCCCACAAATCCGGAAGCCTTGAAGATGAAGGCGGCATGGCTCACCCAGTCGGATGATACCGATGGGGCTATCGCGGCGCTTCGCACGGCAATGGAACAAAAGCCGGACGACCCCGATGCGATGTCCCTCATGGCAGAGGCATATGCCCGCGCCGGCCGTCAAGAACTCGCCAATGACTTCCTCGCGCTGGCCGTGGAAACCTCGGGCAATGCACCGATCGAAACGATCCGCTACGCCCAGGTGCTGATCGGCAAAGGCAATCACATCGGCGCTGAGGACATTCTTCTCCCCGCGCTGAAACTTGCCCCGCAGAACCTCGATTTGCTGTCCACGCTCGGGTCGCTCTATGTCACCATGGAAGACTTCGGGCGCGTACAGTCGGTGGCAGAAACTCTGCGCCGTATTGGATCACCTGAAGCGGTGCGTGTGGCAAACTCGCTCGATGCCGCGCGGATCACAGAACAAAGCGGTCCGGCGGAGGCTGTTGCCTTCATTGAAGGCTTGGCCTCATCTGCGGATGCAGACGTCTCCGCGAAAATCGCACTGGTTCGCGCGCGGTTGGCGACGGGCGACACCGAGCAGGCGTTGCAATTGGCCCGCGATCTCTCGGCTGATGCACCTGATGACACGCTGTTGCGCACGATTCTGGCATCCACGGAAGCCGTCGCAGGCAATGTTGACACCGCCGAAGGCATCTACCGCGATATCCTGAAAACAGCGCCGGAACGGTCGGATATCTGGTTGGAGCTGTCTCGCATTATGGGTCGCAAGGCAGACCCCGAAGGCGCACGCGCGGTCGTCGAAGAAGGGCTGGCGATTTTGCCCGAAGACCCCAACCTCCTTTGGGCAAACGCATCCTTCCTTGAGCGTGCCGGGCAAATCGATGAAGCCATCGACATCTATGAAACCCTGTATGCCGAGAACCCGAACTCGATTGTGATCGCCAACAACTACGCGAGCATGCTCTCAACCTATCGCGACGATCCCGACAGCCTTGAAAAGGCTTGGGTGGTTGCACGCCGCTTCAGTGAATCTCCGGTCGCTCAAATGCAGGACACCTACGGTTGGATCATCCACAAACGCGGTCAGTCCGCAGACGCGCTTCCCTATCTCGAAGCCGCTGCGCGCTCCATTCCCGATGACGCGTTGGTTCAGTATCATCTCGCCGAGATCTACAATGCGCTCGGGCGAAAGGAAGAAGCGATTGCCCAGTTCGAGCT
Organism: Celeribacter arenosi; assembly: GCF_039539485.1. Classification (NCBI taxonomy): domain Bacteria; kingdom Pseudomonadati; phylum Pseudomonadota; class Alphaproteobacteria; order Rhodobacterales; family Roseobacteraceae; genus Celeribacter; species Celeribacter arenosi. Next base: position 94,307 of record NZ_BAABDF010000007.1, on the reverse strand, counting down.
GACTTTGGACGTGGCAGGCCCTGCCGATCAACGCGAACAGATCGAAACCGCGCGAGCCCAGCTTCAGGCGCTGCGAGCCAGTGCGGAGGCCGGAGCAGAGGCCGGAGCAGAGAACTGACAAAGTGATGCGCGATGATATTGCCAAGCCTTTGGAAACATCCGGTCAAGATCAAATAAACCGGAGCCCTGCTCTTCTCATAGGGCTCATTGCGCTTTGTTGTCTAATTGAAGGCGTGCTTTTGGCTGCGGATTGGGGGTTCATTCCGATCTCCCGTATGCGACTTCTGGCCTATGAGTTCGCGGGCTTCTGGCCCGGGCTCCTGGGGAGTTGGGCACCGAACTATGGCCTTCAACCCATCTTGATGTTTTTCACCTACGGCTTTTTGCACGGCGGTCCCGGGCACCTCATCGTCAACATGCTGACACTCTGGTCTCTGGGTCGTGTGGTCATCGAGCGCGTCGGCGAACGCCCCTTTGCCATCATCTATGGCCTCTCGATACTGGGGGGGGCGATCGGGTTTGGTCTTCTGGCTCCTTCATTGCGACCAATGGTGGGGGCATCGGGCGCGCTCTTCGGGTTGATCGGCGCGCTGCTCGCGTGGGAGTTTTCGGGACGCGAGAGGTCGCGGCTTGGCTGGCTTCCTGTGGCTCAAACTGTTCTGGCGCTGGTGCTTTTCAACATTCTGCTATGGTGGGTGATGCGCAATCATCTTGCATGGGAAACACATCTGGGCGGCTTCATTGCGGGGTGGCTGGTCGGACAGGTCGTCAAACCGGCGCCAAAAATCACGCCAAAAGATGATACGTCCGAGTAAACACCCACTTGCACCGCGATGGTGCAGTCCAATCGTCATGCTTTCGACATGTTTTTCGCATGTAACCAAGAAAATAGGCAAAGGATCCAAAAGCATAGTCCGCTATGCTGAATCGATGCCGCCGCGCGTTTCGCGCACTTGAAATCAAGGCTAAATACGGAAAACCTATGCCGATGAGGAATGTAAAAGGATTGAGTACGATGATTACGCCTGTGTTGCTATGTGGTGGTTCCGGAACGCGGCTCTGGCCGCTGTCGCGCAAATCCTATCCAAAACAGTTTGCGCCGCTCATTGGTGACAAAACGCTCTTTCAGGCATCCGCAGAGCGGCTTTCGGGCGCAGGGTATGGTGCGCCAGTCGTTGTGACGAATTCCGATTTCCGCTTCATCGTTACGGAGCAACTCCTTGGAGCTGCAATTGACCCCGGCGCAATCTTGATCGAACCGGAGGGACGCAATACGGCGCCTGCCGTTCTCGCCGCTGCATTCCATGTTGCCGCCACCGAGGGACCTGATGCGCTGATGCTGGTTGCGCCATCCGATCATGTGGTTCCCGATGCCGACGCCTTCCGCGCCGCCGTGGACTCCGGAACAGAGGCCGCGAAATCGGGGCAACTCGTCACGTTCGGTATCACACCTACACATCCCGAAACGGGCTATGGCTATCTGGAACTCGAAGGAAAGCCCAAAGGGATCGAAGTCGCAGCGCTGAAAAGTTTCGTGGAAAAGCCGGACGCAGAAAAAGCGGCGGAATTGGTCGCGGATGGTCGCCATCTCTGGAACGCGGGGATTTTCCTGTTCCGTGCCAAAGACATCATTGCAGCTTTTGAAGCCCACGCGCCTGCCCTGTTGGAGCCTGTGCGCGAGGCCTATGAAAATGCGCAGGCCGACCTCGGCTTTTTGCGGCTCGTGCCCGCCGCATGGTCGAAGGCTGACGATATCTCCATCGACTATGCCGTCATGGAAAAGGCCGCGAACCTGAGCGTCGTGCCCTTTGCCGCCGGGTGGTCCGATTTGGGTGGCTGGGACGCTGTTTGGCGGGAATCCGGTCCAGATGGAGACGGCGTGGCAACGTCCGGACATGCCACCGCGATCGAATGCCACGACACGCTTTTGCGTTCTGAATCCGATCAGTTGGAAGTTGTCGGGATCGGCCTCGACAACATCATCGCTGTGGCAATGCCCGACGCGGTTCTCATTGCCGATAAATCGCGCGCTCAAGATGTCAAAAAGGCCGTCGCAGCGCTCAAAGCCAAATCCGCGGTGCAGGCGGAGTCCTTTCCAAAAGACCACCGTCCTTGGGGCTGGTTTGAAAGCCTCGTGATTGGCAACCGGTTCCAAGTGAAACGGATCCACGTCCACCCCGGCGCGGCGCTCAGCCTACAGAGCCACCATCACCGTTCCGAACATTGGATCGTCGTTGAAGGCACTGCAAAAGTGACTGTGGACGAGGACGTGAAGCTCGTTTCGGAAAACCAGTCCGTCTACATTCCTCTGGGTGCGGTACACAGAATGGAGAACCCCGGCAAAGTGCCAATGGTCCTGATCGAAGTGCAGACCGGGACCTATCTCGGTGAGGATGACATTATTCGCTACGAAGATGTCTACGCACGTAGCTAATTCCCGACTCACTGTGCTGGATTGACGCCACGCGCGGTGTACAGCCTCTGGAATTTCACCCGATTGTTTCCGCGCGCGCACAACCCCCGCGTGTATCGGACGCTGCGTCGCCTTGAAAGAAGACCATTTTCGCCTAATTTTAGAAAAAATGGCTACACCTATCCCTTAATAATGGGTTACCCTCACGCATGCGTGTCCGTTTGCTGAGGCGGCGCAGTTCAAAGGCCTGAGGGGGCTGTTTGTGGATGGGGTGTGGCCCGATGTTCGGGTCATTTTGGTTGCTACACATTTGTCGCGTTTTGCTGGGCGCGATCCATTATTCCACTTCATTTCCTTGCGAGCTTGAGCTGCGGTTTTCCGAATCTCATGCCGACCACGCGTGTTCTGGGCGTAAGCCCTGTTGTGGTTTTTTGAGGGAATGGACATGACCTACACTTATAAGAAGTACGAGTGGACCGCGTTCCGCGAAGCAGACCTGCTGAGCGGAAGCGACACCTCGATCGGCAAGTACGATACATTTGTAATGCCTGCGGCATCGACCGTAACAATGTCCACCTGGGACAACGATGGCACGCTCTCCGGCGACAGCCGTTACCATGACGACAGGTCCAGCGACCAGTACGGTCAGGACGCATCTGTCGATGGCGGCCGTGTCGGCGCGAAAATGTATGCGGAAAACTATCGTGTCCTCTACGGTTCCGATGGCAAAACCTACTACCTCATCGAAATCGAGGTCGAAGGGTATAACGCGCCCGGCACCGGTGACGACTACTTCACATTCTACGGCGCTGTTCCTCCCGCGGGCGTCACGCTCACGGTCGGTGGGTCCTGCAACGTGAGCGGTTCCTGGGTCGACTACCGTTGCCTTGGCGCCGGTGACAACGTCCCCGCCAACACGCCGCCCGTTTTCACCGACAAACCCGATTGCGGCATCATTTGCATTGATGAGAACACCACATTTGTCATCGATGTTAATGCGACCGACGCGGACGGCGACACGCTTACATTCTCTATTGCCGGCGGCGCTGACGCTTCCGCATTTGAAATCGACGCCGATACTGGCGAGCTGACTTTCAAAGCCGCGCCCGACTACGAAGCCCCGACCGATGCGGGCGGCAACAACGTCTATGAGGTCAAGGTCAAGGTTGAAGACGGCAATGGTGGCGAAACCTACCAGTTGCTCAAAGTCTGCGTTGAGGATGTCGATGAGGGCACGCCGAACGGCGGTACTTGCATCGTCATCGAAGCCGAAGACATGTCCGACTATGGCTTCCACACTGTTTCCGGCTCGCAGGCCTCCGGTGGCTCGCTTGCAAAGATTGACTGCCTCGGTGGCTCCGGCAAACTTTGGACCACCTTCGATGGCCCAAGCGGCACCTACGACCTGAACCTCTTTGCTCAGGACGAAAACGACGGCGTTTCCGTGATCAAGGTGTATGTAAACGGCGCGTTTCAGGGCGAGATCGTTCTCAACCAGAACGGCGACGGTTCCGGCAATGACAACGGCTCCTTCACCCAGTTCACGCTCGACGACATCCAGTTGAACACAGGCGACACCGTTAAACTGGTGGCCTATAGCAACTGCGGCGAATTTGTCCGGATCGACAAAATCGAGCTTTGCCAAGACGGCGAGGCCTGCCCCGAGGGGTACCAGCTGCAGGACTTCAATGCAGTCGAAGGCGGCGCAACCGTTGCCGAACAATTCGACGGCATCACGATTTCCGCTCAGCGTGCGGGCGATGCGCCCGATAGCGCAAATGATGCGATGATCTTTGACAGCGCGAACCCGACCGGCGGCGACTATGATCTGGCGACATCCAACCTCGGCAAGCTGATCATCATCTCCGAAGACGGCGATTCATCCGACCCCGACGACAACGCGGGCGGCGGTACAATCACGTTTGAATTCGACAATCCGGCAGGCGTGAACGACATCAAGCTCGTCGACATCGAAGAAAATGGCGGCACGATCGAGCTGTTCGACGTTGACGGCAATCTGATCAAATCCGTCGCAATCCCTGCGGCAGGTAACAATTCGATCCAGACTGTCATGCTGCAGGCCGAAGGCGTTTCGGTCATGAAGGTCAATCTCGCCGGTTCCGGCGCGGTGGACGATCTTTGCTGGAAAGAAGGCGACGCGCCTGCTCTGGGTTCTTTGTCCGGTCGTTACTTCGTGGATGAAAACAACAACGACGTGGACGACGGTGAAACCGGCGTTGCGGGCGTTCTCGTTGAGCTCCTCGACCAGGATGGCAATGCCACCGGCGTCACCACCTACACAGACTCCAACGGCGACTACAGCTTTGGTGATCTCGAGGCTGGCACATACGGCGTGAAATTCACCGATGACGTTTCCGGCCTCACTTTGGTTGATCCAAACGTGGGCGCTGACGATGCGATCGACAGCGACGCGATCGATCTGGGCGGCAACATGTCCCAAATCACCGGCATCGTTGTGATTGCGGGTGCAGACACCCCTGACAATGACGCAGGCGTAGAAGATCCGGGCACGGCATCGCTCGGCGATACCGTTTGGTTCGATGCCGACAAAGATGGCATTCAGGACGCGGATGAGGCCGGTGTTAAAGGTGTTGCAGTCACGCTTTCGACGGCGGACGGCACCTACGTTGCTGACACCACCACTGATGCGGACGGTAAATACCTCTTCGAAGGTCTCGATGCGGGCGATTACAAAGTCACCTTCGATGCATCTTCCACAGGGTATGATTTCACCTCGCAGGACGTGGGCGGTGACGATGCAGCCGACAGCGATGCGGATGCAACGACCGGCATGACCGGCACCTATACGCTCGCCATTGGCGAAGAGAACCTCACCGTGGATGCAGGTCTGGTCGATCCGGGCACGGCATCTGTCGGTGACACCGTCTGGTTCGACGCCAACAAAAACGGCGTGTTGGACGATGGTGAAGAAGGCGTTGAAGGTGTCCTCGTGACGCTGGCAACCGCAGGCGGCACCGTCATCGGTACCGTAGCAACAGATGCAAACGGCCAGTACCTCTTCACCGGTCTGGATGCAGACGACTACAAAATCACCTTCGATGCTTCGGCAACCGGCCTCGACTTTACCACCGCCGGTGCGGATGCGGATGACGCGACCAACAACGACTCCGACGCGGGCGTGGGCGGCATGACCGACGTGTTCACGTTGGATATCGGTGAAGCGGAACGCGACATCGACGCGGGTCTCGTTGATCCGGGTACAGCGTCTCTGGGTGATACCGTTTGGTTTGACGCCGACGGTGACGGCCAGCAGGACGCTGACGAAGACGGCGTCGAGGGCGTGACAGTTTCGCTCTACGAAGACGGTGTATTCGTGACGGATACAACAACGGACGCCGATGGTAAGTACCTCTTCGAGAACCTCGATGCGGGCAACTACTCCGTTGGGTTCTCGGAAATTGACGGTTTCGATTTCACTTCGCAGGACGTCGGTGACGACGCCTCCGACAGCGATGCCGACACCACAACGGGCCTTACAGGCACCTACACTCTGGCCATTGGTGAAGCGAACCTCACCGTGGATGCGGGCCTCATCGACGAAAACGATGCGCCTACTCCAGAGCCGGACGCAGCCATGACCTGCGCGGACGAAGCTAAGACCGTCGATGTGCTGGCCAATGACAGCGACCCGGAAGGCACACCGCTGACCATCACGATGGTCGACGGTCAAGCGATCACCGAAGGCAACTCGGTCACGACAAGCGCGGGCACGATTGTCACGTTGGTCGCAGGCGAATTGGTCATCGATGGCGAAGCAGCCTACGCCGCTCTCGACATTGGCGAAGAAGCTGTGGAGGTCATTTCCTACACTGTCTCCGATGGCGAACTCGAAGCTGCGACAGAGCTGACAATGACCTTCTGTGGCGATGCCAACTCGGTTGAGAGCCTTTGCGACACCCTGCCCACAGGCTCTGTCACGTATAAGGTTGCAGAAAGCGATCTCGTCGCGCCGGTTGAAAACTTCACCTTCGACGTTCAAATCGTGGACGCTGCTGGCGAGCTCTTCGACGGATACGTGTTCGAAGAAGCTTATTGTCTCGCATACCGCGAGAATGTTGCCTCTACTGAAGACCTCGCGACGTCGCCCACTCTTGAAGGTACGCTTCTTTGCCTTGACGACTGGCTCGGAACGACAGGCCTCGGCTTCAACGCCAACCAAGTATCCGCCTACAACGGTCTGGCAGCCACCGAGAACGTCGACCTCATCACCTGGATCGTCAACCAGGACTTTGAGGAAAACGGTTTCACCGGTTGGGAAGTTCAGCGCGCGATCTGGGAGCTCACCGATAGCGAAGACCTTGGCTACCTTGACGGAATCGATCCGGGCTTCGGCCTTGATGCAAACGTTCAATCGATCCTTGCGGATGCGACTGCAAATGGCGAAGGTTTTGTCGCCGGTGTTGGTGACGAAGTCGCATTGGTCATCGATCCAGGCAGTGCTACCGCAAGCAACCGCCAACCGTTCATCGTGACGATCGAGTTCGAAGATTACGATTGCCTGTGCTAAAAGGCTTAAGGAATTGTCAGTGGCCGGGCATCACCGGCCGCTGTCGATAGGCGGGAAATCCGCCGTTCGGACATTGGTCCGATTTGCTCAAACTCTGCTGGAGTAACAAATGAAGAAACTTGTTGTTGGAACGATGCTGGCACTCTCCGCTTCGCCTGCATTTGCCGCGCTTTCGGGTAAAGGCACAACCTCCGTGCCGGAAATCTCCGCGCTCGAAGGTACCGCAGCACTCGCAGCTCTTGCTGCCGTTGTTCTGCTTGCTTGGGAGCGTCGTCGCCGTTCGGTGTAACGACCTCTAGAAAATCGATCAGGCCCGTCCTTCGTCGAAGGGCGGGCCTGTTCTATTTGCGGGTCTGTTTTGTTCAGACGGCTCTGCGTCCTTCGCGCAGCCATGCCATGACCGACAGCCCCGTAAGGATCAGCAGCCATGCCCATGCTGGCAAAAGCGGCGTGAGCGACGTGGACTGCGTCAGGTAGGCTTCGCGCGGCGTGATCGCGATCCAACTGTTCCCCGCTGCGGGGCGCCCTTCGCGCACACGGCGCACATCGGGGATACCGTCTGACAGGCGCAATACGCCGCCGCCCGTCCCCGACACCAAACCGGCGAGCTTTTCGCCCGTGGCGATGGTTTCCTCGAACTCGCGCGGGGCAGCGGGGCCCAGAACCGCGACCGCCTCCTTATCGCCCTCTGCGAGGCGATAGAGGCCCATCTGCGCCCCGTCATACTCTGCCAGAAAGCGACCGGGGCTGATCTCTTCCATCGGCACCGTGACCTCGGTCCCGTCCGGCGCGGTTATCGTTACCTGACGGGCACCTTCGCCGAGGGTGCGACGTGTCACCGTCATGCGCGACCCTTCTGCACTGGCAGTCAGCGCCTCTTCTTCCAGGTCTGGCTCTTTCATCATCCAATGGGCCAGACGGCGCAGCAGTTCGAGTTGCGGCCCCCCGCCCTCCACGCCGCGTGACCAGAGCCACGCGTGGTCTGATCCGAGCACCGCGACCCGGCCCTCCCCGACGCGATCGAGCACCATGAGCGGGCGATCTTCCACCCCCGACATCACAACATCGCCGCGTTCGGGCGCCAGTTCGATCTGGCGGAACCACCGCCCCCATGTCGGCTCATCCTCGGCCGATACGAGGCCACCCAATCCTTCGGTCACGGGATGGCGCGCACCCGCATCTGTGAGGCGCGCACGATACCCTTCTTCGATCACACGACCGGTGGGCGCTGCGGGAATGACCCGCGCGAGGGGCGAGCGAAAAATGGAATCAGCCGTCGCGAAATCGGGTCCGGCGGCGAACAGGACCGCTCCACCGTCCTCCACATAACGTGCGATGTTTTCGAGGTAATCGGCGGGCAAAATCCCCCGCAGTTTATAGCGATCAAAAATGATCAGATCGAAGTCGTCGACCTTCTCCATAAAGAGTTCGCGTGTCGGAAAGGCGATCAGCGACAGCTCGGTCACCGGCACGCCGTCCTGTTTTTGCGGCGGGCGCAGAATGGTAAAGTGGACGAGATCGACGGAGGCATCAGATTTCAACAGGTTGCGCCACGTCCGCTCCCCGTTGTGGGGTTCGCCCGACACCAACAAAACCCGCAGGCGGTCACGCACACCGTTGATCTGCACCACGGCGGCGTTGTTACGTGTCGTCAACTCGCCTTCGGCCTCGGGAACGGTGAACTGGATGACGTTGATCCCGCCATGGGGGAGCGTCACCGGCACATCAATCATGCGGCCAACGGGGATGGTAAAGGTCATCGGTTCGCCACCATCAATGGCGACAACGATTTCGGTGGACGCCGCTTGGGTGCTTGGCACGCGACCTTGATCTTCGACCATCAGGCCCAGTGTCACTTCCTCACCCAGAATGGCAAAGGTCGGCGCGTTTTCGATGACCAGACGGCGGTCCCAATCGGTGGGCTCACCGGTGAGAAGCAGGTGCACAGGCGCGGGAAAACCCGGCGCGATGTCGATGTCATGCACCTGCCCGTCAGAGAGCAGGACCGCCCCCGCGAGACGCCCACGCGGCTCCTCGGCCATCGCTTCTGCCAAAGCGGTCATGAGGAGTGTCCCGCGATTATCGGTCGCATCGCGCAGGGTGATCACCCGCACTTCTGTGTTTGCCAAAGCACCAAGGCGCGCCTCGATACCCGCCTTCGCCTGTTCCACCTGCGCGGCGCGTTGGGACAGACTTTGGGATGCAGAGGTATCGACAACCAAAATCACGATGTCGGTTAGGGGATCGCGCTGTTCCTCGCGCAGGGCCGGACCAGCGAGGGCGGCGAGAATTGCGGTCGCGGCAAGCGCGCGTAAACCCCAACCCGACAACCCGCGCCATGCGGCAAAGGCGATCAGGGCCACAGCAATCGCGGCAATAACAGCCAATACCTGCCACGGCAAATACGGCGAAAATGCAATATCGCGGATCATTGGCTGAGCCTATCTAGGAGGGCAGGCACATGGACCTGATCGGACTTATAATTGCCGGTCAGTACATACATCACGAGGTTGACGCCGAACCGCGCCGCGATTTCGCGCTGCCGTTCGCCATTGAAACCGCGCCCGACCGGCAGGAGCGGCCAGCCGCTGTCATCCACGGCCCATGCGGCGGCCCAATCGTTCCCGCCAACGATCACGGGCGTGACGTTATCGTTGAGGTTTCGAAACGGCATACCGTCGACCTGCTCGGCATCGGCAGGCGCCGCTTCGACCCATATCGTGCCGCCGGTGTGGCGCCCCGGAAACTCTTGAAGCAGATAAAAGGCACGGGTCAGCACGTGATCCTGCGGGATCGGCTCCAGTTGCGGGACATCCAGTGGACGGGCGAGTTGTTCGAGGCGCGTCGCGGTTGGCGTTGTCGTCGCACCAAAGCCCGCGATATCAGCGTCGCGTGTGTCAAAGATGATCATGCCACCGGTGCGCAGATAGGCGTTGAGCTTGGCATAGGCCTGCGCCGACGGGATGCGTTGATCCGCCGTCACCGGCCAGTAGAGAAGCGGGAAAAAACCCAACGGATCGGCGTCGAGATTGATGCCCATCGGCGGCGAAGGTTCGACCGAGGTGCGCGCCGCGAGCGTTTGACTAAGTCCGACCAAACCCGCCTGAGCGATCCGGTCGACATCCGCGTCCCCCGTCAAGACATGGGCCAAAACAACGTCGGCCGCCGCAACTACGGCGAGGTCATCGCCACTCTGCGCCTGCGCCGGAGGTGGCATCGCCATGAGCGCAAAGCCGGTGACCAGAATTGCCAAACGCGGACCGCTTAAACGGCCCGACAGAAACAACGATGCGACAAGGTCGAGTGCAAGCAATCCCAAGGCAATAATCAAAAGATGGGGCAAAAGGGGTCTCTCAGCCCGCGATTGGACACCTTGGACCACGACATCTGCCGGCCAATCAGTCGCAATCAGCTCACGATCCGGCGCAATCACGTTGAGCGCGATTGCGGCATCAACGCCACGGTACAATCCTGGTGGCGTCTGAGCGGAGGCAATGGCCATTGCAAAATCTTCGCCCGCGATTGGCGCCTGCGACGTTGCATCACTAAGCCTTCCAAACCCGTCGAGTTGGCGCACCGGTTGCAACATCTGACCTGCGAGATCGCCCAAATCCGGCACCGCCGCCCGTGAGGTCACCGCAAGGCGGTCGAGCATTTCCACAAACAGGCCAGAGAGTGGCAATGTCGACCATTCGGCGTTTGCGGTGATGTGGAACAATACAATCTGGCCCGTTCCCGCCGCCTTGCGCGTGACCAGCGGCGTGCCATCGGCCAGCGTCGCAATGACGCGCTCTGCGAGATCGGGGTCGGGCTGGGCGAGAACCTGTGCGCCAACGGTCACATCGTCAGGAATTGCCAATCCGTAAAACGGCGAGGTTTCCGAAAACGGGCGCAGCGTTTTGGGTTCGCCCCACGACATGGCCCCCCCGATCGTGCGCCCGCCGGCGCGCAGACGAACCGGCAACAACGGATCATCCCCGTCGCGTGCCACATCTGACGCGGCCAATCGTGGGCCGGAAAACCGCAACAGGAGGCCGCCATCGCTCAGCCAATCAATCAACGGCCCCGTTTCGCCCTCGGAAAGCTGGGCAATATCGGCAAGAACGATGACGTCGGGATTGGCCTGAATGATATCCGTCAGATTGCCCTCTACCACATCCGCATTTCCGGCCAGAGCCGCGCGAATGTAATGTAGCTGGGACAATAGCTCCAATCCTTCGCGGCTCTCGCGGGCGGTCACCAGACCGACCTCGCGGCGCTTTATGCTGTCGTCGGCCAATCGAACGCTGGCTGCGTTCCGGCGCGCTTCGACTTCAAATCGGGTGACGCGATTGCGCAGTTCCGGCGGCAGGTCGAAATGGACAACACTGCGCTTTTCACCGCTTTGAAAGGTGACTGGAACACTGGCCAACACGCGCTCGATACCCGCCGGATCGGGGCCATGCGCGGTTGTTGTAACCTCCGCCTCCCCCGTTGCATCGCGGCGCATGACATCCACGGAAACGCCATCTTCGGTCAGGGCGGTGGGCCCGAGCGCATAGAGCGCGCGCGGGTTTTCGAACACCGAAACCGGCCCCTTACCCTGTAACGTCGACAGGACCGCGTCGCGGCCGTCACGCGCCACGCCATCGGAGAGCCACAGCGTCGCGACACCGCCCGACAGCGATTCAGCGAAGTTTTGTAACGCCCTTTCATCGGCCTCATAGGGCGCGGGTTTGAGGCCCGCCAATCTGGCACGCCAATCAGCGGGCGACAGGAATTCGGCCCCGCCGTCGGGCAGATCGGTGGCCAATGCTATGGCCACGACGCGATCATCGCTCTGAGCTTCGTCCAGTGCCTGTTCGACGCGCCCCATGCGCAGGGACCAATCCTGCGCCGAGGCCCATGAGGCGTCCAGTAACACCAACAGAGGGCCACTGCCGCGCTCTTCGAGGCGCGGGTTCAACACAGGACCAGCCAGCGCAAAAATCATCGCCGCGACGGCCAACATTCGCAGGACCAAAAGCCACCAAGGCGTGCGGTCCGTTTCAACCTCTTCATCCGTCAGGCCCAAAAGCAGCGCAACACCGGGGAAACGGCGCCGGATCGGTGCAGGTGGCACGGCGCGCAGCACAAACCACAAGATCGGCAGCGCGAGTAGCGCGAGCAGAATATAAGGGGCGGTAAAGCCAACGGGCCCAAGCACAAACATCAGCGCGGGCCCTCCACCGCCTGAAACAGCCACATCAGCGCGGATTGCGCCGCTTTGTCGGTGTGATGCGTGGCGAAACGCCAACCGGTTTGACGTGCGAGCATATCCAGTCGGTTTTTGCGCTCGGCGAGGCGGTCAAGGTATCGGTCCCGCAGGTCGCCTGCGCGTTGGGTTTCGTGTTGTATCGCCCCGCTCATAGAGGTGAACACGGTGCGACCCTGATAGGGGAATGCTTCTTCTGCAGGGTCCAGAATTTGGTAGAGCGTGCCTTTGATCCCACGTTCGGCGGCCATGGTCACGGCTGCCTCTACCGGTTCGACAGGGCCCAGAAAGTCGGACAGGAAAACCGCCCGTGCGCGCGGCAGGAATTGCGATGTGTCCGGCATGCCGAAATCCGCTTCGGCCGGTTCCCGCGTCAGCCCCTCTGCAATGCGTGTGACCTGCAATGCGCCGATCCGCGGCGGTGTTCCCAGCGAGGCCAGAGCGACCCTTTCGCCGCCCTTCATCAAGAGAAGCGAAAGCGCCATCGCCAAAAGACTCGCGCGATCGGATTTCGCGGGAACGGATTTGTCCGACGAGAATGTCATGGACGCCGCGCGATCGACCCAAAGGTGAACCGACTGCGCCGCCTGCCATTCCTTTTCCCGCACAAAATGCCCGTCCGAGCGTGCCGAACGCCGCCAGTCAATGCTGCGCCCTGAGTCACCCGCTTGGGCTGGCCGATATTGCCAGAATTCGTCACCCATCCCCGCCTGCCGCCGCCCGTGCCCACCCATAAGGAGGGTGCGAGCCAGCTGATCCGCCTGCGCCAGAAGCGGCGGTAGTGGCGCCGATAGAGCCTCTGCCCGCGCGCGCAGGCCAGATCGCGAACCGGATCGAGAGGCGGGGGTTTGGTTCACGCCGCGGACCTCTCCGCGAGCATTGCCTGCGCAACCCCGTCAATAATGGTCGCCAAATCGTCGCCACGTGCGCGCGCCGCAAAGGTCAGCGCCATACGATGGATCAGAACCGGCTTTGCCAGTGCGATCACATCATCCGTGGATGGGGCAAGCCGCCCGTCAAGGAGCGCGCGTGCCCGCGTGGTCAGCATCAGCGCCTGCGCGGCACGCGGACCGGGGCCCCAGGCGACAGAGGCATTGATCGACTCCCGGGCTTCGGGTTCGTTCGGACGACAGGCGCGCACGAGGTCGAGGATCATGTCGACCACCTTTTCTCCCACCGGCATCTGTCGCACGAGGTTCTGCGCGGCGATGAGTTCGCCGGCCGTGAATACCCCATGGGCTTCATCTTCATGTGCGCCCGTTGTCGCCAGCAGGATGTCGCGCTCCGTGTCGCGATCGGGGTAGTCGACGTCGATCTGGACAAGGAAGCGGTCGAGCTGCGCCTCGGGGAGAGGATAGGTGCCCTCCTGTTCCAGCGGATTTTGCGTGGCGAGGACGTGAAACGGTGCCTCCAATTCATGCGGTTGACCTGCGATAGTCACGGATTTCTCCTGCATCGCCTGCAACAGAGCTGACTGTGTGCGCGGCGAAGCACGGTTGATTTCGTCTGCGAGCAAGAGCTGACAGAAAACCGGACCTTCGATGAACCGGAAGGCCCGCGTGCCGTCGGTCGCGGTTTCCAACACTTCCGAGCCCAGAATATCGGCAGGCATCAGGTCAGGCGTGAATTGGACGCGCGCACCTTTGAGCCCCATCACCGTCGACAGCGTATCGACCAGCCGCGTTTTACCCAAGCCCGGCAATCCCAACAGCAATGCGTGCCCACCACATAGCATCGACGACATCACCAGATCGACCACAGTTTCCTGACCGATGAAGCGGCGGGTGATGGACGATTTGGCCGCCGAGAGTTTCGCGCCCAACTCTTCGATTGCTTCCACCAGTTGTGCGTCCGACTCTGCGTCCGCGTGCGATTGCGCCATGGCTTCACCTCTTGTCTCGTTCCATGCCACTATTAGGGACAACTATCGAGCAAAGCACAAATGACAATGAGTTCAAATCGGGAGTATTTCGTGTGAGCGCATCCGCTGACAGCATTGCCGCCGCAATCCGTGCCGCGCAGACACGGGGGCTACCGCCGGTGGAAAAATGGAATCCGCCATTCTGCGGCGATCTCGACATGCGAATTGCGCGCGATGGCACGTGGTTCTACCTCGGCACGCCAATTGGGCGACACAGCCTCGTGCGGCTCTTCTCGACGGTCCTGAAACGCGAAGGGGATGCCTATTTTCTGGTCACACCGGTCGAGAAAGTCGGGATTACCGTGGATGACGCCCCTTTTCTCGCCGTTGATTTTTCGGTTCAGGGCGCGGGGCGCAATCAGGTGCTGACATTTGTCACCTCGGTCGGTGACGAAGCAATCGCCGGCCCGGACCATCCATTGCGTTTCGCCGACAACAATGGCGAACCGGCGCCCTATGTCGACATCCGCCGCGGGCTGGAGGCGCTCATCGATCGCAAAAGCTTTTTCCGGCTCGTGGATCTGGGCGTGAGTGAAAACATCGGCGGCGTGGATCATTTCGGGATCTGGTCGAGCGGTGAATTCTACCCGATAGCCCCAAAGGGCGACATCGAGTGATGCCAAAGTTTGCCGCAAATATCTCTTTCCTCTTTACCGAGGTGCCGTTTCTGGAGCGGTTTGGCGAGGCGCGCGCAGCAGGGTTTGAGGCCGTCGAAATCCTGTTCCCCTACGATGATCCCGCCTCACAGATTGCCGATCGTCTGGCTGGCGCGGGACTGGATCTTGTGCTGATCAATGCACCGCCGCCCAATTACACCGGCGGCGCGCGCGGGTTTGCCGCAGTGCCCGGCGGGGAGGCGCGGTTCGAAAAGGATTTCAAACGTGCGGTCCGCTACGCTCAGCATCTGGGCGCACAGCATTTGCATTTGATGGCAGGCACTGCGGAAGGACCGGAGGCACACGATACCTTCGTGCGCAATCTCGCATGGGCGACTGCGCAGGAGCCCGAAATGAGCCTGACGATCGAGCCGATCAATGGCCATGACATGCCGGGATACTTTCTCAACGATTTTGATCTAGCCGCGCAGATCATCGCAGAGGTGGGTGCGCCAAATCTCGGGCTGCAATTTGATGCCTATCACGCCCAACGCATCACCGGCGACGCAATGCGTGTTTGGGACGCCCATCACGCCCTCGTTCGCCATATCCAGATCGCATCCGCCCCCGACCGGCACGAACCGGCGAAGGGCGAGATTGATTATCC
The DNA here is from genome assembly GCF_039539485.1 of Celeribacter arenosi. Classification (NCBI taxonomy): domain Bacteria; kingdom Pseudomonadati; phylum Pseudomonadota; class Alphaproteobacteria; order Rhodobacterales; family Roseobacteraceae; genus Celeribacter; species Celeribacter arenosi. The sequence goes on along the minus strand of NZ_BAABDF010000007.1, from coordinate 78,928 downwards.
GACTTTTTTTGAGGCCGTCGACGCGCGCGGCTACACGGGTTGGATTTCGGCGGAATACCATCCGTCAGGGCGCACCACGGACGGTCTGGATTGGTTCTACGCGGCGCGCGGCTAGACCCTATTCACCCGCACAATCCTGACCTGGCACCTCGACTTCAAAGGTGGAATGGTTGATTGCGAACCGTTCCTTCAGCATCGCCTTGATCCCGCCCAGCGCTGCGGCGGGCGCAATGGCCGTGACGACATGGGCCTCCACCGAGGTGCGATGTTCGTCGATTTGCCACAGGTGCAGGTGATGTACGCCTTCAATGCCGTCGAGGCCTTCGATTGCCTCGGTGACGGTCTCTGCATCGACGCCGACAGGGGCGCCGAGCATCAGAATACGGATCACAGGGCGTATTTCCACCAGCGCATGCCACAGGATGTAGAGTGAAATCGCGATGGTGATGATCGGATCGGCCAAGCGCCAATCGTAGAGCAATATCAACGCACCAGCGACGATCACGGCGACAGATGTGAAGGCATCAGCGAGGTTGTGCAGGAAGGCTGCGCGGATGTTGAGGCTCTCCTTTGAGAGCGCATAGGTCAGCGCGGCAGTCACGAGATCGATGACCAAGGCGACGCCGGCCACCCAAACAACGATCCACCCCTGCACATCGGGCGGCGCGAAGAACCGCGAAACCCCTTCGGACAACAGGTAGAGCGAAATCACGATGAGAGTGATGTAGTTCACCATTGCGGCCACGATTTCGGCACGCCCGTAGCCGAATGTCATCTCACCATCACGGGGACGACGCGCGAGTTTGCGGGCACCGAATGCGATCACCAGAGAAATTGCATCCGACAGGTTGTGGATCGCGTCCGCGATCAGAGCCATGGACCCCGAAATCACCCCGCCAACGATCTGCGCGAGCGTCAGCAACAGGTTCACCCCGATCGCCGCCGCTATGCGTGCGTCACCCGCGTTCGGATCAACATGGTGATGTCCGTGATTGTGGCCCTGACTTTGGACCTGGCTGTGGCCATGCACGTGGTCGTGTTTATGTTCGTTTGCCATATTGAGCCCAATACTCGATTCTCGTAACCACGTCGCTAGGCCGTCGCACCGCTGTGTGAACCCATAATCCTGTCCGCAATCGCAGGTGAGATGCGCCAGATGCGGTGCAGCAACTTCACCTTTTCGATATAGATCACTTTCTTCCCCTTTTCGACGCCGCGCAAAACATCTCTTGCCGCCGCAGCAGGCGCGTATTTGCGCAAAGGGTCACCCTCGGACAGGGAGGTGTCAACCAGGGTCATCATCGCTTCGCTCAATTGAATGTTCCACCCTTCGGCGACCACCTGATAGCGCAGCGCCTTTGTGAAAATGGAGAGGCCAGCCTTCGTCGCGCAATAGGTCGCGGCGTTCGGGATCGGGCTGAGTGCCAGTCCCGAGGTGATGTTGACGATGACCGCCTCGGGCTGGGCTGACAGGACGGGCAAGAGCGCTGCTGTCAACTGTATGGGCGCGATTAGATTGATCGTCACTTCACGCTCGATACGATCCAGTTTCGTAAGTGGGCTACGGGTCAGAAACGTATGATCCATGATAGCCGCGTTGTTGATAAGGCCCGCACAGTCGGAATGTTCGTCGGCGACCCAGCGGGCAATGATGCGTGGCGTATCCGGCTCTGCGAGGTCGGCAGCCAAGGTCGACACACCTTCCCGTTCGGCCAGCTTTGCCAATGCCGCCTCATCGCGCGCGACAACCAAGACCTCGCACCCCTTTTCCAAGAGACCGTCAACGAGTGCCGCGCCAATTCCGCGTGTTCCGCCGGTCACGAGGATCTTTTTGCCGTCGAGCTTCATCATGCTTGCCTTTTCATTCGTTTAGGCAAAATATGAGCAAATTCTCACATTGATGAAACTCGCATTCCGATGACCCGTCTCGACCACGCCCCACTGCCCAAGAAATCACCGCGTCAAGCGCGCGCGCAGGCGACCTATGACGCGATCCTTCAGGCCGCGGCTCACATTTTGACGGAAGGTGGACCCACGGCTCTGACCACAAATCTCGTGGCAGAGCATGCGGGGGTCTCGATCGGTTCGCTCTACCAATACTTTCCGTCCAAAGAGGCCATCGTTGCCGAATTAATCCGCGACCTGCGCCGACAGATGCTCGACGATATCAGAGGGATGGCCGCATTTGTCGAAGGTCAGCCGTTGCGGTTTGCAGTGGCGCGCATGATCCGCGCCTCCATCCACCACCACGTACACACGCAGGGCCGCGCAGAGGTCCTCGAACAATTGGAACACCACCTGCCCTTCGATACCGAGACCGAAGCGATCAAGACGCAGATCATCGACCTCGTTGCCGCCCTATTGGACAGCCATGGCATCGAACAGCCCCGCCACGCCGCCTTTGATATGATCAACCTTGTGGTGGGAATGGCCCACCCTGCGCTGCACGTGGGTGAAACCGACTACGAAGCGCTCGCCCTGCGGATCGAACGCGCGGCACTCGGCTATCTGGGCCTCAACACTTCCGGCTCAGTCGCCTAGCTTGGCGTGAACCTCATCGAGGTCCACGTCGCCGAGCGGCAGTTTGTTCGCGGGGTTTTCGAAGTCGTATTTGAACAGCTTGAAATCGCGCGAGAAGATTTCCCACATCAGATGCATCGACAGATCGTCGAAGTAATCTTCGATCGGATGTGCCCGTTTGGGACCGTGGCCCTCGCTCTCGTTGAACCGCGGAATCTGTGTGAGGTCGACGGCGTGAGGCGTCTCTATGTTGTCGAGGACCGACTGCATGCCTTCGTTGAATTTCTCGGTGAAGAAGATGTTATCGTACTTCCCGCCATTGGTAATGAAGGTGGACACATGACCCGACATCGCCGACCAGTGGATATCGGGGTCCATCGGGCGGCGGAAACGGATGGTGTCGCGCACGAAGAGCAGGAAGCGCCGGAAGCTGGCGATCTGGTCGAACTCCTGCTTTCCATCATCCCCACCCACTTCAATTCCGTACTGTTGAACAAGCTTGGGGACGAGATTGCCTCTGTAGCGGTTCCCGTTACGTTGAATGCCGCAAATCTTGTCAAAGAACGACGATAGCACGCGGGAGTATGGGTTTCTCACGCAGGTGAATGCGTAGGATTTATGGGACAGCACATTTGCCTCGATGATTGGCTGGCTGTCTTCCTGTGCCCATTTATGGAGGCGCTCTTTGCTGTCGTGTATGTCGCCATCATAGAACTCGCCGTGGTCAGAGAAGTACATGATCTGACCAATCGTGGAGCACGCGCATTTGGGAACGACGCGATAAACGACGCTTTCACTTTCGGTCATCCATGTTCCCGGAAAGCCCATCAGCCGCCCCTTTCAATACACGTAATGGCGCAACATGAGCGCACCGACACGCCCAAATTGCAAATTTTCCTTGTTTATTCAATCACTGGTTACGTTTATATGCACTCAGTCAAGGGCAAAGAGAGAGGCGGAGCGTTCATCCATGGCGAGAATTGCCTTCATCCTTCTGTGCCATAAGGACCCCCAATCCATTATCGCTCAGGCCAATCGCCTGACCGCTGCCGGGGACTATATTTCGATCCATTTCGACGCGCGCAGCGGCGATGCGCCCTATCAGACCATCCGCGCGGCCCTGCGAGAAAACCCCAACGTCACCTTCGCGACAAAGCGGCTCAAATGCGGGTGGGGTGAATGGAGCCTCGTGCAGGCCACGTTGAATGCGATTGAGGCCGCAGAAGACGCGTTCCCGCAGGCGACCCATTTCTACATGGTTTCCGGCGATTGCATGTCGACAAAAACCGCCGAGTACATGCATGACTTTCTGGACCGGCAAGAAGCGGATTACATCGAGAGTTTCGACTTTTTCGACAGTGACTGGATCAAGACCGGCATCAAAAGTGAACGGCTGGTCTATCGCCATTACTTCAACGAGCGCACACATAAAAAGCTGTTCTACGCCTCGATGGATCTGCAGCGAAAACTCGGATTAGAGCGCGAAATCCCGTCCGATATCAGGGTGATGATTGGGTCGCAGTGGTGGTGTCTGCGGCGCGAAACCATCGAAGCAATCCTCAGGTTCACCCGCGAGCGGCGCGACGTTATGCGCTTTTTCTCAACCACATGGATTCCCGACGAAACATTTTTCCAAACCCTCGTGCGCCATCTCGTCCCCGAGGCGCAAATCCACAACCGCACCCTCACGTTTCTGATGTTCACCGACTACGGAATGCCGGTGGTTTTCTACAACGATCACTACGATCTCTTGCTTTCACAGGACTATCTGTTCGCACGCAAGATTTCGCCGGATGCGCATGAGTTGAAAGCACGTTTGGGCGACCTCTACGCGCAGACCGGCGTGGAGTTCCAGCTGTCAAACGAAGGGCGTTCGCTGTTTTCGTTTCTTACCGAACGTGGCCGCATCGGGCGTCGTTTCGCGCAACGGTTCTGGGAGACCGAGAATTCGCTCGGCCGGGATCGTGAACTCCTCATGGTCGTGTGTAAAAAGTGGCACATCGCCAAACGGATCGTATCCCTTATCGAAGAACGCACTGATATTCCCTGTTTCCAGTATCTCTTCAACGAACAGGATACGCCCCTGCCCGATCTCGGGGGGATCGAGAAGAGCCTCGAAAAACGATCCCGTCACCGGCGTGCATGGGTGCGCATGCTGTTCGAATACCATGGCGCGAAACGGATGGTGATCTGCCTCGATAATTCAGGGTTCGACCTTATCGAGGATTTTACCAATGACCGTGCCGCGACCCGCATTCTCGAAATCGATTGCAGCTTCACGGACGACTACCTCATGGGACACGCCAAGCGCACCGGTCTGGCAGGCGACCAAACCCCGCCGGAAGCGTTGGAGCGGCTGCTGCCCACAATCCGCTCTGACATCGAACATGAAACCGACCGCATCCATGACGCAGGTTTCGAGAACCACGAACGCATCTCTGAAACGGCCACGCCGGCCGAAAATGCCGCCGCCGTCGCGCGTTTCCTTGGCGTTGATGAAGCGACCGCGTTAGAGATCGTCCAAACCCCCGATCTGTTTTCTGACTGAGGATTTCCGGACATGCCCTATGAATACGACGACCAGAACATTTTCGCCAAAATCCTGCGCGGTGAAATCCCGTCGACGCCGCTCTTCGAGAGCGAGCACGCCATCGCCTTTGAGGATATCCGCCCGCAACGCAAATCGCATCTTCTGGTGATCCCCAAAGGGCCCTACCGCTGCTACGATCACTTCGTGCAGGCGGCCTCCGCGTCAGAACAACTCGACTTTTTCGCGGCTGTGGCAAAGGTCGCCGCTCAGGCGGGCATCGCCGAAAGCGCGGGCGGCAACGGGTATCGATTGATCACCAATTCCGGACCCGACAGCCTACAGGAAGTGCCCCATTTCCACGTGCACATCCTCGGCGGCGAACCCGTGGGTCCGCTCACCGCATCCTGATACAAATGGCCGCACGGGTTTTACGCGCGGCCTATTTTCCTGAGGTCAGGTCCACGAACACGTCTTCGAGGTCTGGTTCTACCGTCTGCACATCGCCGATGATGACACCTTGATCCTTTACGGCATCGAGAACCTCGTTCGCCGAGGTTTGGCCTTTGGAATAGGAAAATGCCAATCGGCCGTCTTTGCGCCGCTCGAAGACCACGCCCTTTGGCAGGTTGAATGCGTCCGGGGCATCGCCTTCGGGTTCGATCACCAGCGTTTTTGCATCCATGCGCGATATCAGGTTCGCGGTGGTGTCGCGCGCGATCACCTCGCCATGGTTGATGATCGCGATCTCGTCGCACATTTCCTGCGCCTCTTCGAGGTAGTGCGTGGTCAGAATGATCGTCATCCCGCGCTCTTCATTCAGGCGGCGCACGTTCTGCCAAAGCATCTGGCGCAAACCGATATCCACACCCGCAGTTGGTTCGTCGAGCACGAGGATCTGCGGATTGTGGACCAATGCCTTGCCCAAAAGGAGCCTGCGCCGCATCCCGCCCGAAAGTGTGCGCGCATAGGCTTCGGCCTGGTCGCTCAACCCGATCATTTCGAGAATTTCGGCGGTGCGCCGTTGCGCTTTCGGGACACCGTAGAGGCCGGCCTGCACTTCGAGGGCGCCGCGGGGTGTGAAGAACGGATCTAGGTTCAATTCCTGTGGCATGACGCCAATCGCGGCGCGGCTCTGGCGCGGATTTACATCCTGATCAAAGCCCCAAATTTTCACCTTGCCGGAGGTCTTGATCGCCAGTCCGGCCAGAATGTTGATGAGGGTCGATTTGCCCGCCCCGTTCGGGCCGAGAAGGCCAAAAATTGACCCTTGGGGAATGGTCAGATCGACGCCTTTGAGCGCCTCTTTTGGTCCACTGTTGCCCTGAGCGGCGTAGATTTTGCGCAGCCCTTCGATCTCGATAGCACTCGATGTCATGTTCCGGCCCCCTCACCTGACTGCGCGTTCTTGAACCAAACGGGTTTTGACGCGCATCGCCCCTTGCCCGCGCCGCCCGCGCCGTTATCATGCGTCCCTGACTTAGGCCGAGCGGACGGGTTCGGCAACAGTGTAACCCTTTTGCACCTTTGCATCTGACTACAAGCGAGCGAGCAATCCATGACGATCAAAGCCCCCGAATCCGAAGTTGTGTCCAGCTGGAAAGTTGCCTGCGATGGCAGCGAAGGCGCGCTTGGCCACCCGCGTGTCTGGCTCGTCATTCCCCATGACACCGGCTTTGTCGAATGCGGGTACTGTGACAAAAAGTTCATCCACGAATCCATGAAAGACCAAGTGGGCGAATAATCCCGGTCGCCTTGGGAGATTCTTAACGCGTTGAGCCCAGATTGAGGACAACGCGCGAAAGGACCCTCCATGCCGACACCTGAACAGATCGCCCTCGTTCGCGACAGCTACAAAGCCGTCATGGCCACGCGCCCCGAACTGGTCGAAGATTTCTACACGCGGCTATTCGTGACCCAGCCGAGCCTGAAACCCATGTTTCCACAGGACATCACCGGACAGGCGATGAAAACCGAGGCTACGTTGCAATTGGCGATTCTATCGCTCAGCGCACCTGATGCTCTCATTGGCCCTCTTCGCGACCTTGGCCGGTATCATGCAGGTGTCGGCGTGCGGGACGGGATGTATCACACAATGTGCGAGGTCCTCATGGACACGCTTGCCGCCCAGGCAGGCCCGATCTGGACCCCCGAAGTGTCTCAGGCATGGGGAAAAGTCCTCGCCTTTGTGACCAACACGATGATCGAGGGCGCCCATGGCGATCATAGTGACGAGGCCGCGCCGCTGATTGCGTAACCCGAAAGCCGCGCAAAAGATGTATGAACGCTTGAAGCCCCGACAGCCCCCTTTATGATCGCGCGAACTTAGCGATTGTGAAGGGGCGGACATGACATTCGGCAAGGGGCATCATCTCCACCTGATCGACGGATCGGCGTTTATTTTTCGCGCCTATCACGCTCTGCCCCCTTTGACGCGCAAATCCGATGGTCTGCCTGTTGGGGCGGTCTCGGGCTTTGTGAACATGCTTTACCGCTATATCGAGGCCAACACAGGCAGTGACGCGCCAACCCATGCCGCGGTGATTTTCGATTACTCTGGCAAATCGTTCCGAAACGACATTTTCCCCGCTTACAAGGCCAACCGCCCCCCCGCGCCAGAGGACCTCGTCCCGCAATTTCCGCTGACCCGTGATGCAACGCGCGCGTTCAACGTGTCCTGCATTGAGGTGGAAGGTTTCGAGGCGGACGACATCATCGCCACCTTGTCGTGTCAGGCCCGCGATGCCGGTGGCAGCGTCACGATCATCTCGTCGGACAAAGACCTGATGCAACTCGTCGGAGACGGCGTCGAGATGCTGGACCCGATGAAGAACAAACGCATCGATCGTGAAGGCGTCGAGGAGAAATTCGGCGTCGGTCCCGAACGGGTGGTCGATGTGCAGGCGCTGGCAGGTGATTCTGTCGACAACGTGCCCGGCGCGCCCGGAATCGGGATCAAAACCGCGGCGCTTCTGATCAACGAATACGGTGATCTGGAAACCCTGTTGTCGCGCGCTGAAGAGATCAAACAACCCAAACGACGCGAAGCACTGATCAACAACGCCGAGTTGATCCGGATTTCACGCGATTTGGTCAAACTCGACTGCGACATGGATCTCGACTTCACGCTCGATAGCCTTGAGGTTCGCGAACCCGATCTCGACACGTTGTTGGCGTTCCTTGCCGAGATGGAATTCCGCACCGTCGTCAAACGCGTCTCTGAACGGTTCGGCGTCGAAGCGCCAGCCATCGACGATACGCCGCAGGCGGGCGCGGACACGCCCGCCGCGCCCGAAGAAAAACCGTTCGACGTGAGTGCTTATGAAAAGGTCTCGACCATGGGCGCGTTGGAGCGGTGGATCGCCGCCGCCTATGAGCGCGGCTATGTCGCTGTCGACACGGAGACCACCGGTCTCGATACGATGACGGCTGATCTGGTCGGGATTTCGCTTTGCGTAGAGGCAGGTCAGGCCTGTTACATCCCCGTCGGTCATACGCTGGGTGACGACGATCTGTTTGGCGGATCGGCATTGGTTGACGGCCAACTCGACAAACAAATGGTGCTCGACGCCCTGCGCCCGATGCTTGAGGACGAAAGCATCCTCAAAATCGGCCAGAACATGAAATACGACGCCAAGATTTTCGCGCGTCACGGCGTGAACGTCGCCCCCACAGATGACACTATGTTGCTCTCCTACGTTCTGCATGGCGGTCTACACGGCCACGGCATGGACGCGCTTTCGGAGCGCTATCTGAACCACGTGCCGATCCCGACAAAGGATCTGTTGGGCTCTGGAAAGTCGATGATTACCTTTGACAAGGTCGACCTCCAAAAGGCCGTCGAATACGCCGCCGAAGACGCCGATATCACCCTGCGGCTCTGGCAAGCGTTCAAGCCTCAGTTGCACGTTGAAAAAGTGACGACGGTCTATGAAACGCTGGAGCGCCCGCTTTCGCCGGTGCTCGCGCAGATGGAAATGAACGGCATCAAAGTGGACCGCGATGTTCTCTCGCGGATGTCCAACACCTTCGCGCAGAAAATGGGCGGGCTTGAGGCCGAAATCCACGAACTCGCGGGCGAGAATTTCAACGTTGCCAGCCCCAAACAACTTGGCGAAATCCTGTTTGACAGAATGTCCCTTCCCGGCGGCAAAAAGGGAAAAACCGGCGCCTATGCGACCGGTGCGGATATCCTCGAAGACCTCGCCAGTGAAGGTCACGACCTCCCCGCCCGCGTGCTTGATTGGCGGCAACTCGCAAAGCTGAAATCAACCTACACGGACGCGTTGCAGACCTTTATCAACGCCGAAACAGGGCGCGTGCACACGTCTTACCTGCAGACCGGTGCGGTCACGGGACGCCTCGCCTCCTCCGATCCGAACCTGCAAAACATCCCCGTGCGTTCCGACGAAGGCCGCCGCATCCGCGAAGCCTTCATCGCTGAACCGGGAAAAAAACTTGTCTCGCTCGACTATAGTCAGATCGAATTGCGTATTCTGGCCCATGTTGCAGGTATCGACAGTTTGAAACAGGCGTTCCGCGACGGCCTCGACATTCACGCCATGACCGCCTCCGAGATGTTCAACGTCCCCATCGAGGGTATGGACCCCATGGTGCGCCGCCAAGCCAAGGCGATCAACTTTGGCGTCATCTACGGCATTTCCGGTTTCGGCCTTGCGCGCAATCTGCGCATCCCGCGCGCCGAGGCGCAGGGGTTTATCGACCGATATTTCGAACGTTTCCCGGGGATCAAGGAATACATGGATGAAACGGTCGCCTTCGCGAAGGAACACCTACGGGTCGAAACCCTGTTCGGTCGCCGCATCCGTACACCTGAAATCAACGCAAAGGGCCCGCATGCCGGATTTGCCAAGCGCGCCGCCATCAACGCACCGATCCAGGGAAGTGCCGCCGATATTATCCGCCGCGCCATGATCCGCATGCCCGATGCGATCGCTGGAATGCCCGCGAAAATGCTTTTGCAGGTCCACGACGAATTGATTTTTGAAGTTGATGAGGACGCCACCGATCGTGTCATCGCGCGCGTCAAGGAAGTGATGGAGGGCGCAGCCGCACCCGCGGTCCACTTGGATGTGCCAATCGAGGTGGATGCGGGGATCGGCGACAATTGGGCCGAGGCGCATTGATGGAACCAGTGCTTAGACCTTTACGTATCTCGGCCTAATTGATTGGCACCGAAACCCGCAGTTGCAGCGTTTCCAATCCGGGGTTCACAGGCTCGATATCGGCGTTGGAGCGGTGATCAAAATATGCGCCAACGCGCCACCCATTATCGAACTCATAACCGACTTCGACGCCCGAGCGGAATTCCAACGGCGATCCCAAATTGACACCATTGCCATTGGCGTAGAGCCCCGCCATGAGGTGCAATTCGACATAGCCGTTCCCGAATTGCTCGTCCCATGCCGCGCCCGCGCCGACCCATGCAGACGCATCATCGGTCAAAGATACGCCAAAAACCGGCTGAAACGGCCCGAAGGTGCCCGGAGCATCGTAACGAAGGTAAATTTCGGAGCCGATTCCGTTCCCGTCGAAAATCACATTGCCGAAGGCCACGCCAAAGCGTGCGGGAGCGTCGCCTTGTGCAAAGCAACCCTCAGGCTCGCCACAGTAATTAACACCCATATCCAATAGGCCAGCGACGAGAAAAGCCGCTGCGAGTCCGCCATCCATTCTGAGCTCCTAGATCAAACCTTTTTCACGGAATAGCACCTTTAAATCCGTCTCCGGACGCGGGCCGATGTGCGAGATTACCTCTGCCGCTGCCGTGATCCCCATGCGTCCGCAGGTCGCAAGGTCCTGCCCCGTCGCGTAGCCGTATATGAAACCGGTCGCGAACTGATCACCTGCGCCGGTGGTGTCGACAGGGACCACGCGTTCGACGGGCACCACAACTTCTTCGTCGCCGCGCACCAACACAACATCCGATCCAGACCGCGTGCAAACCACAAGCCCGCATTCGCCCGCCGCAGTTTCCAAGGCCGTAGAGAGATCGGCCTGATACAGGCTTTCCCATTCGTGTTGGTTGCCGATGACGAAATCCATTTCCTTTACGAACTTGCGGAAGTCATTGCGATGGCGGTCGACACAAAACGGGTCCGAGAGCGAAATCCCGACCTTTCCTCCAGACCCCTTTGTAAGGCGCGCGGCCTCGTCAAAGGCGCGTTTTCCTTTGTCCTTGTCGTAGAGGTAGCCCTCTAGAAACATGATCTCCGTGCCTTCTGCCACCGATGCGTTCACATCCTGCGAAGAAATTTCCGATGAGATTCCCAGATAGGTATTCATTGAACGTTCGCCATCGGTTGAGACGAAAATCATCGACCTGGATGTCGGCAGATCGCCCCCTTCGATGGGTGCATTGACGAAATCGGTGCCGTCACGCTCCATCTCGGCCGCGTAGAACCGGCCCAGAGCGTCGTCATGCACGCGACCAATAAAGCCCGTCGTCAGACCCAACATTCCAAGCCCCGCGAGCGTGTTGGCCACCGAGCCACCGGGCGCCTGCACGCGGTTCGTCATCGCCCCGTAGAGCATTTCACCACGGTTGCGTTCGACCAGTTGCATGATGCCTTTCTCGATCCCCATGAGGTCGAGGAAGCTGTCGTCGGCTTGTGAAATTACGTCCACAATGGCGTTGCCAATACCGACAACCTGAAAACTCTTAGTCAAAATTCTTCTCCTCGAAGGCACATAAGTCGCGGATCAGGCAGGTGGCGCAAAGCGGCTTTCGCGCCTTGCACACATAGCGCCCGTGCAAAATCATCCAATGGTGCGCGTGTTTTTGGAACTCGGCGGGAATGTGGTCTTCAATCGCGCGTTCGACGGCGACGACATCCTTGCCGACCGCTACGCCGGAGCGATTGCCGAACCGGAAAATATGGGTGTCCACCGCCTGCGCGGGGAGGTGAAACCACATGTTGAGAACCACGTTCGCCGTCTTGCGGCCCACACCCGGCAGGCTTTCAAGAGCGGCGCGCGAAGACGGCACTTCACCGCCGTAATCCTCAACGAGGATTTTCGACATCTTGATGACGTTCTTCGCCTTGTTGCGGTACAGGCCGATGGTCTTGATGTGATCGATCAGGCCCTCTTCGCCCAGGTCGAGCATCTTCTGGGGGGTGTCTGCGATGGTGAACAACTCTTTGGTCGCCTTGTTCACGCCGACATCTGTCGCCTGTGCCGACAGCGCGACGGCCACCACCAAAGTGTAGGCGTTCACATGATCCAACTCGCCCTTCGGCTCGGCTTCGGCCGCGCGAAATCGCGTGAAAATCTGGTGAATCGTATGATAATCGAGCTGTGCGGCCATGGCGTCTCTATGCCTTCTCACCGCCCGCGCGGCAAGGCAGCGATTTTCATAAAAGTCGAAACACCTAGGGCGGCGCGATTAACTCCCCCTTTAGCAGCCTCGTCCACATTCGTGAGAAAGCCGATGTGGAGTGACCCAAATGACCCCCTTTCCGAACATGGGCCTAGCCCAACCCGAACAGGACGAAGACCCAAACCCTTCGCGCGCCAAAGGCAATTGTGTCGGCATCGGCTCCGGTGTCATGGTCGCGACGACGGACGGGCCTCAGCCGGTCGAATGGCTGCGTGCGGGCGACCTTTTGATGACCCGCGATCACGGCTACCAACCGTTGCGACGGGTTTGGAAGACGGAGATACCGGACGATCAGCGATTGCAGATCATTCACGCCGGTTCTCTCAGCCATGACATGCCGAGCATGAATTTGGCTGTCGGACCCGATCATGGCCTACTCATGTCGGGCGCAGAAATCGAAATCCACTTCGGCGAAGAAGAGGCGCTCGCCCCTGCTGCCTGCCTCGGCACCCCTGACACGCGGGAAAACGATCGCCGCTCGGTTTGGCCCGCCCCGAATACGTCTCTTTACCAACTCTTGCTCGACGATCATGAAATCATCCTCGCCGAGGGCGTGTGGATCGAAAGCTTCCGCATCGACGACGCCAACTTTGCAGACCATGACGAGGAAACGCGCGGCGCGTTAGAGGTACTCCTCGGTGATCGCATCGGTGCAATGGAGGCGGCGCGGCTGTGCCTGACACGTGACGAGGCGCGCCTTTTCAAACCAATGGAAACCACCACCAAAAGCCAACGCATTGCATAAACTGCAAAGCACCAAGTTTCGGGTCGGCTTGGATCACTGTGCGCGATAGATTACGGGCAAAGGAGATATCCAATGTCCGCACCTGCGCTCTCCGTAGAGGATCGATACCACTACAATGTCATTCGCCGCGCGATCGATCTAATCGATGACGCGGAAGCTCCCCTGTCGTTGGACGAACTCTCATCCGCGCTCGGGATGAGTCCGTACCATTTCCAGAAAACCTTTTCTCAATGGGCGGGCGTCTCACCCAAACGGTATCAGCAATATCTCACGCTCGGCCATGCCAAGACCCTTTTGGCCCAGAGCCACACGATGCTCGACGTGGCTGGCGCGACGGGACTTTCGGGAACCGGCCGGCTCCACGACCTGTTCGTGCGATGGGAGGCGATGACACCCGGTGAGTTCGCTCGTCGGGGCGCGGGCGTGACAATTGCCTACGGCTATGTGGACACACCATTTGGCGACGCTTTGGCGATGGCGACGCAGGTGGGGTTATGCGCGCTCGCCTTTACTTCCGAGACAACGCGCGATGCGACCTACGCCGAACTTACGGATCGCTGGCCGCAGGCGCAGTTTGTCGAAGACGCCGTTCGATGCCGCGCTCTTGTCGAAAGCGCTCTGGGTGGGGGCCGCACGCCGCTCCATGTCATCGGCGCTCCGTTTCAGATCAAGGTATGGGAAGCTCTCCTCTCCATACCGGATGGCACTGTGACGACCTACGGCGATGTCGCCGCCGCCATCGGATCACCGGGTGCCGTGCGTGCGGTGGGAACGGCCGTAGGGCGCAATCCGATCGGTTTGCTCATTCCCTGCCATCGCGTTTTGCGCAAATCCGGCGCGCTTGGCGGATATCACTGGGGCCTACCTGTCAAACGCGCCATTTTGGCCTATGAAAGCGCGCGCCACGATACAGGCCATGCCGGTTCGCGTTAGGCAGGAAGCTGCCACATTCACGTGATCGAAATGAATCTCCCGTGCGCATGCAACTAATCGGGCGTAAAAGCGTTAATAGAGAGCAGAATTTATCAAATATGAGGCCTGACTAATGTCGCGCACCTTCCTATCCCTTTCGCTGGCAGCCACCGTCGCACTTGCGGGCTGCACGACCTATGACCCCGATAGCAAAGCCACTCAGGGCGCTGTCATCGGCGGCGTGACCGGTGCTATCGCTGGCCTCGCATCCAATGACCGCAGCACCGGCAAAACAGTCGTGCTGGCCGGCATCGGCGCGGCCGTGGGCGGCGCGATTGGACAATCGCTCGACCGTCAGGCCGCCGATCTGCGTCAGGACCTCGGCAATGATAACGTGAAAATCGTGAACACCGGCTCCGAACTCATTGTCACCATGCCCCAAGACATCCTGTTTGCGACCGACAGTGCCGTTGTTGTCGCCTCGCTGCAGCAGGATCTGCGCGCGCTTGCCTATAACCTGCGCGACTACCCCAACACCACGGTTGAGGTTGTTGGGCATACCGACAACACCGGTTCCGCGACGTATAACCAAGAGCTTTCGACCCGCCGTGCGTCGGCTGTGGCGACCGTGCTGACCGCAAACGGCGTTGCGCCAAACCGCGTTCGGGCATTTGGCCGTGGCGAAGATGCGCCGGTTGCGACCAATCTTACCGTCGACGGTCGTGCCCAAAACCGTCGCGTTGAAATCGTGATCACGCCGATCACCTGATTTTACCAAACGCTGAATAATGGAAACGGGCCGGGCGACCGGCCCTTTTTTCATGGCATGTCGCAATCTGCGGTAATATGATTTTACCAATTCGCGCGAGGGCCCATGCCGTTTCAAAAAGTGCATTCCGAAAAACTAAGTGCTGCCGTTGTGCGCCAGATCGAGCTTTTGATCCTGCGCGGCATCCTGCGACCCGGTGAACGTCTCCCAGCCGAACGGGACTTGGCGGAACGTCTCGGCGTGTCGCGACCCTCACTGCGGGACGCCATCGCGCAGCTGACCCAATCCGGTCTTCTGGACACCCGCGCCAATGCCGGAATATTTGTGGCAGATGTGTTGGGCTCTGCCTTTTCACCTGCCCTCACCCGTCTCTTTGGTAGCCACAATGAGGCCGTTTTCGACTACATCGACTTTCGTCGAGACATGGAGGGATTGGCCGCCGAACGTGCCGCGCGCGCCGCGTCCGATACCGACCTGAAAGTCATTGCGCAGATTTTCCAGAAAATGGAGGCCGTCCATCCCAAACGTGACCCCTCCGACGAGGCGCGGCTGGATGCCGAATTCCACCTATCCATCATCGAGGCGAGCCATAACGTCGTCATGCTCCACATGATGCGTTCGATGTTCGACTTGCTGCGGGAGGGTGTTTTTTACAACCGCTCGGTGATGTTCAAACAGCGCACCAACCGCGCAGACCTTCTCGGGCAGCACCGCGCCATTAACGACGCCCTGCAGGCTCGTGACGCCGCTGCAGCCCGCTCTGCGGTCATCGACCATCTAACCTATGTCGAGGATGCCCTGCGCGCGCAGTTTGCCTCCGACGAACACGAAGAAATCGCCAAGCTCCGTCTCGCGCATGAGGCCGAACGCGACTGACGCACAGCACTTCAAATGGCCCTGATCCAAAGAACTAAGATCACTCCGGTAGACTGGCGCACAAAAAAACCTGCCGAGGTTTCCCGCGGCAGGTTTTGTGATTTCGTTCGCATCAATGATCGCGCTTAGTGGAGTTTGGCCCCGACTTCGGCGATGGAAGCATCGATCAGATCGTTGCCATTTGCAGCAGTCATCTTTTTCGAGATGACGTCGGCAGCGGCGGCAACGGCAACCGAAACGGCTGTGTCACGGACTTCCTTGATCGCGCTGGCCTGAGCAGATTCAATCTGATCCTGCGCGGAGGCGAGGCGGCGTGTGATGGACACTTCAATGTCAGCCTTGGCCTTTTCGGCGGCAGCTTCGGCGTCAATCTTGGCCTGACGCACGATGGCGTCTGCTTGATCCTGCACTTCGAGGCTCTTGCGTTCGTAGGATGCGAGGATCGACTGGGCTTCTTCGCGCAATGCACGGGCTTCGTCGAGTTCGCTACGGATACCTTCAGCGCGCTTGTCGAGCATGCCGGCGAGCATGCCGGGAATGCCGAAATAGATCAGCACGGCGATGAACAGCAGGAAACCCAACAGCACGACGAGGTTTGTGTTGTGCAGCGACCAGAACGCGCCGGAAAGCGGGTTCGTGGACGCGGCCAACGCAGGCGTTGCAGCGGTGAGGGCGATAAGGGCTACGAGTTTTTTCATGTCCTTATCCTTTCAGGCGCGCATTGATAGCTGCGGTGATCGTGCGTGCATCGGCAGAGCTGCCGAGAGCCGCAATGATTTCCTTCGCAGTATCGTTGGCGACTTCTTTGACGCTTTCGATGGCACCGTCGCGGATCTCTGCGATCGCTTTCTCGGACTCGGCGGCTTTGGCGGCGATCTGTGCATCGGCTTTCGCCGTTGCGACGTCCAGTTCGGCCTGAATACCCGCGCGGGTTTCGAGCGAAATACGGTGAGCTTCCGCTTTGGCTTCGGCCAGGGCAGCGTCATATGCCTTTTCGGCATCGGCGGCCTTGAGCTTGAGCTCTTCAGCGGCAGCAATATCATTCATGATTGTGCCGGAACGCTCTGCAAGCACCGAAGAGATGCGCGGCAGGGCGATTTTCGACAGCAAGAAGTAGATCACGACGAGCGTGACCAAAAGCCAGAAAATCTGGTTCGGGAAGGTGGCGATGTCCAGCTGCGGCATGCCAACCGACTCGGCGGCGCCGTGGGCAACGTCTGCAACTTGGGTGTCGGCCCCGTGGGTTTCTGTGGCCATCTTGTCCTCCTGGATCTGACTCGTGTCTTCCGGATGAACCGGAAGAACTCCTGATTACGCGTGGGTGGAACGCGATGTGCGTTCCACCCAGCCGTAAGGATGGAGTGTTCGGATCAGACGGCGAACATCAGCAGAAGTGCAACGAGGAACGAAAAGATCCCTAGAGCTTCTGCGAAGGCCATGCCGATGAAGAGGGTCGCGGTCTGGCCGGAAGCAGCAGACGGGTTGCGAAGGGCGCCGGAGAGGTAGTTACCGGCAACGGTGCCCACGCCGATAGCGGCTGCACCAGAACCGATGCCAGCCAGACCGGCACCGATGAATTGACCCATGTTTGCGATATCGCCTTCCATTGTATTTTCTCCTTACGTTGGATTTGGCAGTAGATTTGGTATTCGGTTCCTGCGCCTCAATGAGACGGATGCAGTGCATCCTTGAGGTAAACACAGGTCAGAATGGTGAACACGTAGGCCTGGATGAACGACACAAGCAGTTCGAGACCATACATGGCAGTGATCGCGACCACAGAAACAGGCGAGATCACGGCAATTGCAGCGAAGCCAGCGAACACTTTGATCACGGCGTGGCCGGCCATCATGTTGCCGGCAAGTCGGATCGAGTGGCTCACAGGCCGCACGAAATAGGAAATCAGTTCGATAATCGCGAGCACGGGACGCAGCGCCAGTGGCGCGGATTTGACCCAGAAAAGCTCGAGAAACTTGGTGCCGTTTTTCACGAAACCCAGAACCGTCACGAATACGAACACCAGCATGGCGAGAACGGCCGTTACGGCGATGTGTGTCGTGGTGGTAAAGGACATCGGCAGAAGGCCGAGCGTGTTGGCGAAGACGATGAAAGAGAACAGCGTCATGATGTAGGGGAAGTAGCGGATGGCGTCTTTACCAGCCACATCTTCAACCATCTTATAGACGAAACCGTACATCAGCTCTGCAACGGACTGGATGCGGCTTGGCACGATTGCGCGACCGCGGGTGCCGATGACCAGAAGAGCGATGACGCAAAGAACGGAAATTGCCATCCACAGCGTCACGTTGGTGGGCGTGTACCAATGAACCGCGCCATCACCAAAGAGCGGTTTGACCTGAAACTGGTCCATCGGGTGGAATACAAGACCGCCTTCCGAGCCGTGCGCTTCTTCAGCCATTTTCGTCCCTCATTTCGTTTGCGGGCGTTCCCGCGTTTTTCTCTGCTGCGACCTCGGCCGCGTGCTGCTTTTGGACTTCGTTCGCTGTGCGCATCATCGTTTTGATGCCAGCTGTAAACCCCAAGCCCACAAATATGATCATCAGGAACGGGGTTGTGCCCAACAGGCCATCCAACCCGAACCCGACGCCAAAACCGATCCCGAGACCGGCCACTAATTCAATCACCATCCGCCAGGCCATATTCGCCTGAGAAAAGTGTTCTTCGCCCCGCGTGGTTTTCGGCTCCTGCGCCTTTTTCGCCTTTGACAGTCGCTCTTCCAATTCACGCAAGCGCGCCGGATCATGCGGTTCTGTCATGGGCGAAAACCCCCTCGGATCGTTCCGGCGCAAACTATGCGCGGGCCCGATCCGAGTCAACTGACCTGACGAATACTTAACTAGCTGATTTAATTGTGTTTAGCGCAAAACCCGTTGGCGCGCGATCTTCGCCGCAGGCCCGAAAAGTGCCCTGCGCTATATTCAACCAAATGGTTGACCAACGCAGGGAACCATCCTAACGCTCCGTGGATGGCCCACGATCTCGATCATGTCTTTTCAGCGCTCGCCGATCCCACGCGCCGCGCGATCCTCGAAATGCTCCTCGAGGACGATATGGCCGTGACCGATGTGGCCGAGCCGTTCGAGATGTCGCTGGCCGCCGTTTCCAAACATCTCGCGATCTTGACCCGTGCAGGTTTGATCCATCAGGAAAAGCGCGGGCGGCTGAAATGGTGCAAACTGGACCCCGACGCGATGCGCGCGGCGTCGGTGTGGATGCAGGGCTTTGGCCAATTCGAGGCGCTCGATCTCGACGGGCTGGAACGATTTCTGGCGCAGGAACTTGGCGACACGGCATAAAAATGGCGCGCAATCACGGGTGATCGCGCGCCTATTCGCCAACCCTGTGCGGGTTCAGAAAACAAAGGCGATAATAGCGCCTACAACGACCACTAGGCCGACGAGATAAATGATGTTGTGCATGACAACCTCCTGTCTGTTGGTTGCTGTATCAACGCACACACCTGCGGTTTTGTTCCCTAGCCTTCGTGTTTGAGCAACATGTAGAGGGCGAGAATGGTGAGAGCGATTCCACCGAATATCATTGCCGGTGGCACCCCGTGGCCCAGCGCGATCTCCCAAACGATAACCCAGGACGGCGTTAAATAGGTGTAGGCCATGACCTTTGCCGAGGCCAATCGAACAGACGCAAAGGCCAAAAGCGACGCAGTGATAGTGGTTGCCACAAACGCCAGATAGCCCAGCGTGATCCATACAATCGGAGGCAAAGCGGCCCAATCCGTCGCGATCACATCGCGCCAGCCAAAGAGGCCAATGACCACTGTTGCTGAGGACAGCACGAAAAAGGTGAATACAAAGGTACGCTCACCCCGACTGAGGCGCGGCACCAGTGGCGTGTAAATCGCGTGGGCAATCACCCCAATAAAGTAGATCCGCTCACCACGCCCGATCTCAAAAGCAAGCAATGCGGACAGGTCGGCGCGAAAAATCACCCAGAGTGCCCCCACCGCCCCGATCGCCAGCGCCACCGCAATCCGGCGCGTCGTGATCTGACGCATGATAAGATACCCGAATCCCGCAGCGAGCAGCGGGGTGAGCGTGAAAACCGCAGCGGTGGACACCGGCGTCGCGGTTTTCAGCCCCTCGAACATCATCACGAAATAGAGCGCGAAGAGACCGCCCAGCACCACATAGCGCCACGGTGCGCGCCACGCCTCACGCGGGATTCCCCCCGTCGCCATCGCGAGCGCGCCAACGAGGGCCGACGCCATGACAAACCTGACCGCATTAATGGCCAGCGGTGAAATATGCCCCGCGGCCATGGAACCGAGCGAAAATGATCCCGCGACGAGACCGGAGAAAGCAAACATCGCGATATGGCCCCTGCGACGCTGTTCGCGTGCCACGTCAGTCTTCACTGAACAGATCTTTCGTCGCGGCTTTTAGATAGGTCAGAAAGGCCTGCACTTTCGGAGTTCGGTGGAGGTCCACATGTGTCACCAGCCAGTTTTGGCTTTCCCATTCGGGTCGTGGCGCAACAACCTGGACGAGGCCGCTGCACTTTGCCGCCTGCCATGTGGGCATGAACCCCATGCCGATTCCGGCGAGCACCGCCTCTTTGAGTGCGTTGGCATCCGTGGTCTGGAACACAATCCGATTTGGCGTCACATTCTCGCGCAGCCACAGCATAAAGGGCGCGCGGCTTTGAACATCGTCATGGGCGATAAAGCGCGCCTCCTCCCAGACCCGATCCGGCGCCGGCAGCCCATGGCGTTCGACATATTTGTCGGATGCATAGAGGCCGATCTGATGGGTGTGAAACGGCTGGACGACATTGTCGGGTTCTTGGGGTGGCTTACCGGCCCGGAGCGCGACATGCGCCTCGCCGTATTCGAGACGGAACACCCGCTCATCGGCCAAGTAGCGCACGAGAACGTCGGGATGTTCGGCCTGAAACTCTGCGATTACCGGCGCAAAGGCTTCGGCGATACCCGACAAGGCGGTAATCACCAGCTCACCACTGATCGCCGTCCCGCGTCCTTTGATACGTGAGACGAGTTGGGAAAACTGTTCGTCCGTGGTTTGCGCAACCAGGAGCAAATCGGATCCCGCTTCTGTCGGCGTATAGCCGCGTGCGTGACGCTGAAACAATTTAACACCCAGATTGGATTCCAGCGCGTCGATGTGCCGGATTACCGTGGCATGATGTACGCCCAACACCTGCGCAGCGCCCGACACAGTGCCCAGTCGGGCGACTTGATAGGCGGTACGGATTTCGTCCCAGTTTTCGACTGACATATGTGCACCTGCGAACAATTTTGCGCATCTAACTCCACGTCTGCGGATTGGTGCAAGTGCCTAGTCGCGCAAATTTGCCCATTCGCGCATCTGGCGGCGTTACGGCGCAGCCCCATTGTAGATCGCGCCGCATGCCTGCACCACTTGACTCCAAACGTAGGCGCGCGTATTTCGCCCTCAAATCTCCGGAATGCATCTGCTTTCCGGTCCTCAGGCCAGAGTGCCAGGATCGCCCCCCGTCAGCGCGTTGCGCCCACGGGGGCTACTGTGCATTTGGGCTTTGTAATTCCGCCGCCCCATCCCCAGATGGAGCAGACCGTTAACAGGCAGGGAGACCGCCAATGTTTGAAAATCTGTCAGATCGCCTATCCGGCGTGTTCGACCGGCTCACCAAACAGGGTGCCCTGTCCGAAGACGATGTCAAAACCGCGTTGCGCGAAGTCCGCGTGGCGCTTCTTGAGGCCGACGTGTCGCTCTCTGTCGCGCGCGACTTTGTTAAGGCGATTCAGGACAAAGCCACCGGCCAATCGGTCACCAAATCCGTCACACCCGGCCAGCAGGTCGTCAAGATCGTCCATGACGAACTCGTTCATGTCCTCGCGGGTGACGAAGCCGACATCGGCGTGCTCAAAGTCGACAACGCGCCCGCGCCGATCCTGATGGTCGGCCTGCAGGGTGGCGGTAAAACGACCACGACCGCAAAACTCGCCAAGCGCCTGAAGGAAAAGCAGGGCAAGCGCGTGCTCATGGCATCGCTCGACGTCTACCGTCCTGCCGCTATGGAACAGCTCAAGGTGCTCGGCGAACAGATCGGCGTCGACACGCTGCCCATCGTGGCAGGTCAATCGCCCGCTGACATTGCCAAACGCGCCAAACAGCAGGCGACCATGGGCGGCTATGACGTCTACATGCTTGACACCGCTGGCCGTCTGTCGATCGATGACACCCTGATGACCGAGGTCGAAGCGGTGCGCGACATCACCAAACCGCGCGAGACATTGTTGGTCGTTGACGGCCTGACCGGTCAGGACGCGGTGACGACCGCTGAAAACTTTGACGGTCGTATCGGCATTTCCGGTGTCGTGCTCACACGTATGGATGGCGATGGCCGCGGTGGTGCAGCCCTTTCGATGCGCGCCGTCACCGGCAAGCCGATCAAATTCGTCGGCCTTGGCGAGAAAATGGACGCGCTGGAGGAATTCCACCCAGAGCGGATCGCGGGCCGTATCCTCGGCATGGGCGATATCGTGTCGCTGGTCGAGAAGGCACAGGAAACCATCGAGGCCGAGCAGGCCGAAAAGATGATGAAGCGGTTCCAAAAGGGCCGCTTCAACATGAACGACATGCGCATGCAGCTCGAGCAGATGCAGAAAATGGGCGGCATGGAATCGATAATGGGCATGATGCCCGGCATGAAAAAAGCCGCCTCCCAGATCAAAGAGTCCGGTTTTGATGACTCGGTTTTCAAACGTCAGGTCGCGCTGATCAATTCGATGACCAAAATCGAACGCGCCAACCCGCAAATCCTGCAGGCGAGCCGTAAAAAGCGCATCGCCAAAGGTGCAGGCCTCGAAGTGCCTGAACTGAACCAGCTTCTCAAAATGCACCGCCAGATGGCCGACATGATGAAGAAGATGGGCAAAATGGGTAAAGGCGGGATGCTCAAACAGGCTGTCAAAGGCATGTTCGGCAAAGGCGGCCCGGAGATGCCCGATATGAACGATCCCAAAGCGATGGAAGAGGCCGCAAAGGCGCTCGGCGGCAAGGGCGGATTGCCCGGCGGCCTGCCCGGTCTGGGCGGCGGCGCGGGCCTGCCCCCCGGCCTGTCCGGTTTCGGGAAAAAGAAATGATTACCTGTTTCCTGAAATACGAAATCGATCCCGCAAAGGTGGCTGATTTTGAAATCTATGCGAAGGCATGGATTCACAACATCAATCGCATGGGCGGCACGCATCACGGCTATTGGCTGCCCTCCGAGGGGCCGTCCGATCTCGCATGGTGTGCCTTCAGCTTTCCGTCACTGGCCGCGTATGAGTCCTACCGCGTCGAGATGGAAACCGATCCCGCCTGTATCGCCACCTACCAACATTCGGCGCGCACCAAGTGCATTCGCCGCTGGGATCGCCACTTCACGCGTCCCGTCTTGGAAGGCGAAAGCCCTGCCGATCTGGGTCTGATGTAGTGATGACGCAAGCGCCCATCATAAACACGCCCCGGCTGACGCTGCGCGGCCCTCGGTTCGAGGATTTTGAGGCCTATGCCTCTTTCCTCGCCGGTCCGCGCGCGACCTTCATGAGCGGCCCTTTGAACCGCACACAGGCGTGGGCATGGTTCTGCAATGATACCGCGCATTGGGCGCTGTTCGGCTATGGTGCGCTGATGATCGAGGTGGACGGTGATCTGGCCGGTCAGGTTGCAGTGACATCGGGTATACAGTTTCCGGAACCCGAATTGGGCTGGATGCTGTTTGACGGCTATGAGGGTCACGGTTTTGCGTATGAGGCCGCATTCGCACTGCGCGATTGGGTCTATACCAATACGGATCTGACCACGCTGGTGTCCAATGTGGACCCAAAAAACGCAGCCTCCATTTCGCTGGCGACGCGCCTCGGTGCGACGGTCGACGCGGGCGCGCAGCGCCCCGAGGGCGAAACCAGCGACGACACCACCGTGTTCCGTCACCCCGGCCCCCAAGAAATCGCCGGTGGCGGGATGGAGGCCTACGCATGAACCCTATTTGCCTGTGCCCCCTGCAAGAGACCGACAGGACTCAAACCCGAATCCGACAGGGAGAATTGCCCCGATGACCGACGCTGCAAGCCGCGCTGCAGAGGTGCTCAGAGAGCACCGCGAAAGCATTGACCGCCTCGACGCGATCCTTGTCTACACGCTGGGCGAGCGGTTCAAACACACGCAGGCCGTGGGCCGCCTCAAGGCAGAACACGACCTCCCGCCGTCCGACCCCTCACGGGAAGCACACCAGATTGCCCGGCTCGAAGATTTGGCGCAACGCGCCGACCTAGATCCGGAATTCGCAAAGGCTTTTCTGAAATTCATCATTCAGGAAGTCATCCACCACCACGAAAAACACCAGGATTGCTGAGGCTTTTCCAAGAAAGACCCAGCTCAATAGCTATCAAATAGGAGATTACACCCATGGCTATGAAAATTCGTCTCGCCCGCGGCGGTTCCAAAAAGCGCCCGTTCTACCGCATCGTCGCAACCGACTCGCGCATGCCGCGTGACGGCCGTTTCATCGAGAAACTCGGCACCTACAACCCGCTCCTGCCCAAAGACAGCGAAGAGCGCGTAAAAATGGATGTCGACGCGATCAAAGCGTGGCTCGAAAAAGGCGCCCAGCCGACCGACCGCGTTGCTCGTATGCTCGAAGCAGCTGGCGTTATTGAAAAAGCCACGCGCAGCAACCCCAACAAAGCCAAGCCTGGTAAAAAGGCCGTTGAGCGCGCCGAAGAAAAAGCCAGCAAAGCTGCCGCCGCTGCTGAAGCAGCTGCCGCACCTGCTGAAGAGGCACCTGCCGAAGAAGCACCCGCTGAGGCTGCTGCAGAGGAGTAATCCTCTGCCGCTTTTGGCACATTGAAACTAGATTGCACCCGGGCGCGCGCGTCCGGGTGTTTTCTTTTTTGCCAGGCGCAAATCTATAATTACGTCGAAGATCGACGGATGCATTGTGCCCACCCTTCCCTTGAAATGGGTCGACAGGAATTCAACGTCATTGCAGGCGCGATGCGTGCAAAGTAAGACGGTTCCATGAGTGATAAACGGATTATTGTCGGAGCGATTGCAGGCTCCTATGGCGTGCATGGCGAAGTGCGGGTCAAAAGCTTTTGTGCGCAGGCCGAAGCGTTGTTTGAATACTCCCCCCTGACTGACGAGGCGGGTACGCGGGAGTTTGTTCTGGGCATGTCCCGCCCGATCAAGAACGGCTACAGCGCGCGGATCGATGGCATCAACACCAAAGAAGAGGCGGATGCTCTCAAAGGGCTCGCGCTCTATGCAGATCGCGACATGCTGCCGTCGCTTCCCGATGACGAATTTTACCACACCGATCTCATTGGTCTCACTGTGTTTGACAGCGGCGGCGTGGAACTCGGGGCTGTTCGTAACGTGGTAAACCACGGTGCGGGTGATCTATTGGAAATCATCGGATCGACCTTGAAGGGCCCGCTTCTCTTGCCGTTTACACGCGCGGCCGTCCCTACCGTCGATCTCGCCGCCGGACGCATTATTGCGGATCCGCCGGAGGGCTCGCTGGAGTGAGCGGGATGCCCAACAGGCGCCTCCTTATCCATCCCGGTTTTCATAAGACGGGCACAACCACGCTGCAGGAAACACTGCGGGTCAACCGGCCCCTGCTGGAGCCGCATGTCGAGGTCCTCGTCGCTGGCGACATGGACCTGGTTCAGCTGTCAGCCGCGACCAAGGCATTTTCCGAAGCGCGCAGCCGCGACACCAAAGACGCGGTGCGCGAGGAGGCCGAGCTACTGTTTGCGACACTGGCCAATGACGATCCCCGACCGGTGCTAATTTCACATGAAAATCTATCGGGCCATTTCATCGGGCATAAAACCGTTTTCCGCTATGCCGCCGCGCCAATTGCATTGGGTCTGATGGTGGACGCGTGGGAGGCAGTCACAGGAGCGCGCGACGGGCTGGAGGTCTACTTTTCCACCCGACGTGAAGGGTGGCTCGCCTCGTGCTATTGGCAGCGGTTGAAAGGCGACCGTTTCCGTATGCCCTATGATGTTTTCTGTTCGCGCTACGCCGACGCGGCCGACCATGCAGCGATTGTTGCGGCGACGCGCGCACGGCTGACGGATGTCCCCGTGAGCAATTGCGACAAAGAGGATTTTGACCATCCCATCACGCCAGTGCTCGATCTGCTGGGACTTGGCGACCTGCGCCGCGACATGACCATTCCCGAGGACCGCAACACCTATCCCGGCGGAGATGCGCGCGCGCGGCTATGGGCGCTGAACCGGTCGGATTTGCGGGGCAAAGCCTATTGGGAGGCCCGCCGTGCGATTGTTCATGGCCCTGATGGCGACGAGCGGACGTAACAGACGCCATTTTCATGGTCGACAAATTCCACTAAGAGGCGGTCATGACCGATGACACCGCCAAGCCAACTTCACCCGCACCGAAATCCCACGGCCGCCTCGCGGCGCGCCCGACGGTACGCCCGCGCGAGTTGATGACCGATACGCCCGACCTTGTGAGCGCGTGGAAAGCGAAGATCATCACGCTCTTCCCCACCGCCTTTCCGGGCGTTTTGGGCGAAAGCCTGACCGGCAAAGGGTTACAGGACGGGTTGTGGCAGATCGAGCCGATTGATTTGCGCATCTTTGGGGACGGGAAACACCGCAATGTAGACGACACCCCCGCGGGCGGCGGCGCGGGTATGGTTCTGCGTCCCGATGTCATGGGCAAAGCGGTGGACTTTGCGTTGAACGGTGCGCCTGTGGACCGCGATGAATGGCCGCTGGTCTATCTGAGCCCACGTGGAAAGCGGTTCGATCAGGCTATGGCACGCAAATGGTCGAAAGCGCGCGGCATGACCATGATTTGCGGACGCTTCGAAGGCCTCGACGAGCGCGTGATCGAACACTACGGGATCGAAGAAGTCTCTCTCGGCGACTTCGTGATGACCGGCGGAGAAATCGCCGCGCAGGCCATGATCGATGCGACCGTGCGGCTCCTGCCCGGTCTGGTTGGCAATGCCGAGAGCCTTGACGAGGAAAGCCATTCTCACGGCCTGCTCGAACACCCACAATACACCCGCCCTGCCGAATGGCGCGGGCACAGCATTCCGGACGTTTTGATGTCGGGTCACCATGGCAAGATTGCCGAGTGGCGGCGCGAGATGGCCGAAAAGATCACCGCAGAACGTCGTCCCGACCTTTTGAACGATGACTGATGGACCCGTTCCCGGGTCGCGATTGGCAGTAAATGATGGTGGAAATCGACGCCTTGGCTCGAACGTCGCCGCAGTCGTGCTAGGTTGAGCGCAACGATGATCCAACCCGGTGGAGCGCCCTTTGGCTGTCTTTGAGTATTTCCGCATCCCGTATCTGATTGCCTTGCGCTACTACCGCAAACTCTGGGTGCGGGTTGTGTTCTTTGCGGTGCTGGCCGTTTTTGTGGCCGGATTGGCCCCTTTTGCCGCGACGCTCCTGGGTTCGGAGGTTTCGGTCAAGGTTGGGCGTGAGGCCGTTTTGCCGGTGCTCAACATCCTCGCGACCTCAATGCTCGCGGTTTCTACGTTTTCCCTGAATGTGATGGTTTCCGCGCATCGTGCTGCCGCGGAAAATGCGACGCCCCGCTCCCACAGGGTTCTGTTGGAGAACACGACCACCCATTCCGTGCTCTCGGTTTTCATCGGGGCCTTTGTCTATTCCCTGTCCTCGATCATCCTCTATCAACTCGGATTTTATCCGGATCGCGCCGGCCTTATCGTTATGGGTGTGACGATTTTTGTCGCGATTATCGTGGTTGGCGCCATGTTGCGATGGATCGACCATCTGAGCCACTTGGGGAGCATGGATTATATCCTCAAAACCGTTTCACAACGCGCGCGTGACAGTTTGATCGACGCGCGGCGGGACCCGAATTTCGGGGCCGTGGCTCTGGATGATCGCGTCGTTTTGCCCGAAGCGACCTACCCGATCGCGTCGCCCAAGTCGGGCTACATACAGCTTTTGAATGTGGAATCCATGTCGCGCGAATTACCCGAAGGTGCGGTTCTCTATGTCCACCACATACCCGGAGAACACATTCTGGAGGGGCAGCCGATTGCCTCCCTGTCCATGCGCCCCACCGAGGCGCTGAGCCTCAAGATCGTTGACACATTTACCATGGGCTCCGAGCGCAGTTTCGAACAGGACCCCGAATTCGGTCTTCAGGTTCTTACGGAAATCGCCTCCCGTGCGCTGTCACCCGGCGTGAATGATCCGGGAACTGCGATTCAGGTGATCGACCGTCTGGCCGAACTGGTTTGGCAGGCCGCCGGCGTTGCGCCCGATGAGGAAGAGCCACAGCATACCAACATCTTCGTGCCGCTCCGAGACCCTGCTCGGCTAGTCGAAATTGCCTTTGATCCGATTGCGCGTGACGGGAGCGGCATTGGCGAAGTGACCACGGCTTTGGACCGTGCGCTGGGCGCCCTGTCCCAGACACCGGACGCCAGAATTTCACACGCATCACAGGCCCTGAAACGCCGTAAAACCTAGGTCATTCACAATGCTTGCTTTGGGGGAGGCGCGCGACTATACAGCACGCGTCTGGGGCCGGAATCGGTTTGCGGACTATTTGGCTATTTGTCCGGCGTCTTCTTCGGCGTCACCGTGGGCAGGGCCGGATGCAAAAAAGATAATTCGACCGAATTCTCCGGCGGGCGCATATCGCGGACCCGATGAAGGCACGGAGCTCTGGGACGTAGATACACCTTTACGGAATAAACCGTGAGCACATTAGGAGATTGCGATGAATCTTATCGCGCAACTGGAAGCCGAGCAGATTGCTCAGCTCGACAAGTCCATTCCGGACTTCAAAGCAGGCGACACCATCCGTGTCGGCTACAAAGTGACCGAAGGCACCCGTACCCGCGTTCAGAACTACGAAGGCGTGTGCATTTCCCGCAAGAACGGCAAAGGTATCGCCGGTTCTTTCACGGTCCGCAAAATTTCGTTCGGTGAAGGCGTTGAACGTGTGTTCCCGCTCTACTCGACCAACATCGACAGCATCGAAGTTGTTCGTCGTGGTCGCGTCCGCCGCGCCAAACTGTACTACCTCCGTGCACGCCGTGGTAAATCCGCGCGTATTGCGGAAGTGTCCAACTACAAGCCGCTCGACGGCGCCAAAGCGTAAGGAGACGACCGATGAAAGCCGATATCCATCCCGACTACCACTTCATCGACGTCAAGATGACCGACGGTACGATCTTGAAAATGCGCTCCACTTGGGGCGGCGAGGGCGAAACTCTGTCCCTCGACATCGATCCAACCGTGCACCCTGCATGGACCGGCGGTTCGTCCCGCCTGCTCGACCAGGGTGGTCGCGTTTCGAAGTTCAAAAACAAATACTCCGGCCTCGGCTTCTAAGCCAAGTTCGCGCAGAGATGACAAAGGCCCGCCAATCGGCGGGCCTTTTTCGTTGTGTCGTCGCGTCTGCGTTTAGTTCGCGGCAGCCATTGTCAGCAATGGTGTGATGATGCGTACAGCGGCGCGACGGTTTGCGCGTTCGGCATCCAGTGTGCGCACTTTCAGATACCGTTCGCCATAGCCCTGCACGATCATGTTTTCGGGCGGCACATCGAAATATTCGGTCAGCGCGAGGGCGAGACTTTCTGCGCGTCGATCAGACAGCGCGAGGTTGTAGCCCGCATTCCCGACCGCATCTGTGTGACCTTCGACCAAGAACATTTCGCGCGGGTTTTCCTCAATCGCGTTGCGCATCGCACGGCCAAGCGCGGCGAGCTCTTCTGCCTCCAGAGCCGTAATGGCGGAGGATCCGGTGGCGAAATTAACAGACGTCAGTTCGATTTCAGGAGCAAGTTCACGCACCGCGCGGATGTTGCGAACCTGATTGAGCGAATAGCGCCGCTCGACATCCTGCGCGGCATTCGCCGCAAGAGCTGCGCGAAGGGCGTCTTCGTCGTTGAGGTCATCGACCCGTTGCGTTTTCGCCGCCGTTGGTCGCGCGTCAAGTGTCGTTACATCGACTGCTTCGATGGCTTGCGTGTCGTCAAACAGGACAACCCGCGTGCCATCGACCAGAATCCGGTCACGGCGCAAGGCGCGACCATCAGGGGCGCGATACGTAATCACCTGAGACCCATCCTCCCGCGTCAACGTCGTTCGCGTCGAGCCGTCGTCAAAGGTAGCGGTCGACACAGCCGTTCCCGGACGCCGGAGCAATTCGTCGTCGTCCTTCAACACGCGCAGTTGCCCGTCACGTTCGATCACCACACGGTCGCCCGTGTTGGCCACGATCTCTTCATCCTGCCCGAGGATTTCGTTCAATGCGACGGCACCAGCCGCCCCGAGGAGGAACTTTTCGAAATTGGACAATCCACCGGATTTTTTGGCGGCCTGCGCTTCGGGAGTGGCTTTTCCACTGGCCGTGGTCTCAAACTCTTCACCCGAGGACCGTGCGGTTTCTTCGGTGATTTGCTCTTCTACGACGTTCACGGCTTCGGTTTCCTCGGCAATCGACAATGGCGCGTTGTCACCCGTCAACTCGTCTGACGCGGCGGCTTCGGCCTCTGCAGTTGCTTCTGCCTCGGGGTCCAGTTCGGGGAGCTCTTCGACCAGATCGGCCTGCGTTGGCGCAGGTTCACTCACAGCCTCAGTCATCGCCTCATCCACGGCTGGCTCTTCGGCGACTTCGTCGCTTGCCTCGCCTTCCATCACTTCGGCGTTTCCGGCAGGAACCTGTTCGACCGGCTCTGCCTCTGTTGGCATTTCCTCGGCCGGCATTTCCTCTGCAGGCACTTCCTCTGCGGGCACTTCCGCGGCTGGCACCTCCTCAACGGGCACCTCTTCGACGACCTCCGCGGGCATCTCCTCAACCGCAACGGCGTCCGCGGCACCCTCTGCTGGGGCCGGTTCATCCACGGGCTGCTCGGCTGTATCCGCAGGCATGTCTTCAACGGTTGCAGGCTCGGCTTCAAGAGGGGCTTCTTGGGGAGCCGCAACCACTGGCGCGACTTCAGGCTCAACGACGGCGTCATCAGCAACGGTGTCCGCAGCCTCAGGCACACCTAGGATGGTGAGCGCCTCCTGCACAGACACCGGATCGCCCTCGTCAAGGCGCACCAGATTATCTTCGGTCAGGCATGGCGGAGCGACGAGCGCACAGGACTCAAACTCCGGCGCGGCGGCCTCTTGTGACAAAAGCGGTCCGGAGAATGTCACCAGACCCAGCGTCAAAGCAGTTGCAGATACGGATACGGAAAGACCACGAAAACCACGATTCATTCTTTAATTCCTTATTTCGCGCCCTCGTCAGACGTTCGGGCATTGGAGTATTAACACCTTCCATCGGCAAAGGTTGCATAGTGGGCGCTACAATTGTTTGTGTACGCACAACCGCAACAGGCGCTTTGCGAACTGATGCGTGAGGACAATCCACACTTGCGCGCAGGCGGATTTCGGCGGCATACACGTGGCAAGAAGATCAAAGATAACAACGGGACCAGAGCACGTGGCGCATATCATTATCGTTGGCAATGAGAAGGGTGGCGCAGGTAAGTCCACCATGTCCATGCATGTTGCAACCGCCCTTTCACGCATGGGGTATCGGGTCGGCGCGCTGGATTTGGACCTGCGGCAAAAAACTTTTGCCCGCTACCTCGAAAACCGTCTTTCATTCTGTGTACGCGAAGGGATCGAACTCCCGACGCCGGACTACCGCGACCTGCCAACGGTTGAGACAGAAGACCTCGCCGAAGGCGAAAACATCTACGATCGCCGCCTGTCGATGGCTGTGACCGGACTAGAAGAAGAATGTGATTTCATCCTCATCGATTGCCCCGGTTCGCACACCCGCCTGAGCCAGATTGCGCATACGCTCGCCGATACGCTGATCACACCGATGAACGACAGCTTCATCGACTTTGATCTGCTCGCCCGTGTGGATCCGGACACCAACAAAATCCTCGGACCATCGGTTTATTCGGAAATGGTGTGGAACGCGCGCCAACTTCGGGCACAGGCCGGACTGCGTCCGATCGACTGGGTCGTCTTGCGCAACCGTTTGGGCGCGCAAAACATGCACAACAAAAAGAAGATCGGCGATGCGACGGCGGAATTGTCCAAACGCATCGGTTTCCGCGTCGCACCGGGCTTCTCGGAACGCGTGATTTTCCGCGAACTGTTTCCGCGTGGCCTCACGCTACTGGATTTGAAAGATGTCGGCGTAAAATCTGCTTTGAACATCTCTAACGTTGCGGCCCGTCAGGAACTTCGCGACCTGATGAAGGAACTGCGCCTTCCCGGTGTCGAGGTCGACATCTAGTCGTCACCTACTCCAGTTTCCGAACCACCACGCCACTGGCGCTCAAACCCTTTGCAAGGAGTTGAGCCTCGATGTCGTGCTGCGACAGGTCCCTGTCCTCTTGCGATACAGACATGGTCGTTGGTGTGACCTTGATCGTTTTGCTGCCACCGCGCCAAAGTTTACGCGGGTCAAGTTTGCGATACCATGGTTCGGGAGCATAGGGGTCCCATCCCCGATCCGGGATCGCGTAATCGCCTGTGCCCGTCGCATTGGCCAAGGCAGAGCCGAAGCTTTCGGTTTGTTGGAGGTGGGACGCATCGCCAGTCTGTGCGGCATGGCGAAGCCCGTCTGACTTGGTCACGATAAAGAAGATCGCAAGGCCCGACAGAAACACGGCGGAAACGGCTGTTTTGAGCATACTGCGCCCTCCCGACACTTGGTTCAGGTCATTTTGTCGAGGCGACTGAGGAATGGATCGGCGCGACGAACCGCGGAAATCCGCGAGGGTCGTGATTTTTTGGGCAGGGCCGCGTGATCGACGGACTTCTCCGCCCCGAAAATACGCTGCACCAACAGGGCGACAACGGAGAAGATGATCAACGCCAGACCGACGGCCAACATCGACATATGCACTTCAAACCCGAGGCTCATGAGCCACGCGTTAAATGTTTCGAAGAGTTGCGAGATCGTATTCATCCGACCATTCCCTGTTTTGCGTTTCACTCAGCCTGAGCGCGAAAAGGGGCGAAAATCGGGAAAGCTTTGGGTGAATGCACGCCCAAGTTAGGCTTTCTTGTGCGGCTGCTTTATTTGTGAGTGGCGCTTTGTGCCCATTCCAAAACCGCCGCAGCGTTGGCAGGCACAGGATCTGCCAGACCGCTTGCGAAGTCTTCGAACGCCGCCAGAGCATCGCCACCTATGCCACACAGAACAGGAATGCCTGCGGCAATCGCTTCGCCAATTATGCTGCGAAACCCATGTCCCGATGCTTCCTGTTTGCCGAATTTATTGACGATCAGGATGTCTGCGCCTTCGGCCAACAGGGCCTCGACACGAGCAACTGCGTGCTCAAGCCCGTCGGGGTCCAGTCGGCACCCTGTGGCCTGCGAGCCGAGGTCCTGTGATATCCGCACATGCTCTCCTGTCGGGTATAGGTGCAAATCCATGTGGCTTTTGACGCCGCCTGAACGTTGTTCATTGATCTGGACCGCGCCACAAACAGCAACGCCAGACGCGCTTAGTTGCGATGCAACGCCGGAAAGTAAGGCATCGAGAGCACCACGTGCATCGGACTTAACATATGCCAACATGTGGGAGCCTAATTCCTTGATCCCGTTTCCTTGGGCATACAAAATGAATGCAACGGACGAAAGCGAAAGGCACGGCCATGGCGAAACTACCTGCAATCATACTCGCAGGCGGGTCCGGAGAACGTCTGGGCGGGGCCGACAAGGCGCTCGTGACTCTCGCAGGCAAACCGTTGATCGAATACGTGATCGACCGTCTCGAACCGCACTGCATCACCATTGCGATCAACGCCAATGGCGATCCGAAACGATTTTCGCACTATGGCCTCCCTGTCGTGCCGGATGGACAGGTTGATGCGCTCGGACCGCTTGCGGGCGTGCTGGCGGGACTCGATTGGGCGGGAAGGAAGGGATTTGACGCCGTGATCACGGCGGCTGCGGATACGCCGTTCTTTCCCGATACGCTCGTCGAACATCTTTCGAGGCAGGCCGCTCAGAACGGTTTCGCCATTGCGGCAACAGAAACAGATGGGGATGGACCTAATTTGCACCCCACGTTTGGCCTTTGGCCTGTTCGGTTTCGCGACGACCTTCGCGCAGCCTTGGTGCGCCATCAACGGCGAATGATGCAATTTGCAGAAAGCAAGGACGCCGCCATTGCGGCATTTGCCATGGATCAGGGGCGCGATCCGTTTTTCAATATCAACACACCCGACGACCTCGCCATGGCGGAGGAGATCATCAGCCGCGGCGGATGAAGTAGGCCGTGACCCCACCTTCGAGGTCATTTGCACCAAGGTATTCGTGGCCTGCCTCTGCGCAAAAATGGCGAACATCAATAAGCGCCGCGGGATCGCTCGCCGTCAGGCGGAGGATCGCACCCGGGGCCATGCCCAAAAGGCATTTGCGCGCCTTGAGCACCGGCATAGGGCAAATTAGCCCAACTGCGTCATATTCTCGGTCCCATTCCATCGTGATCAGAGGGTTAGTGGCGCAAATCACACCTGTCCAGTCACTCACTCGGCTGCAGAGGCCCCGGCTGCAAATTCTCCTGCCGTTTGCAGCAAATAGTCGGCCGCTGTGATGGGGGCATATTTGGGTGAACCGGTCCTTGGAAGGGGCGCGACAATACTGTCAGTGTTCGGAGCCAATGCGAAAACCACCGCGTGATGGCGCATGTTTTGCTGCGGAACACGCATCGGGGACGAAACATAGGCATCGTTTGACCACCGTGCGAGGCAATCACCGGCTTTGACCAATATGCCCGAGGGAACATGCGGTGCGGGAACCCAGTCACCGGAAAGCGTCTGAACCTCAACGCCGGTGTCGCCCTCGCTCACAATCAATGAAAGTGCGCCATTTTGACGATGGACCTTTGCGCCCTGTTCGCCACCTCTTTGACCCACGGGGTATCTGAGCAGCGACAGGATCGACATCGGGCGGGTGAAATGAGATGCGAAAAAGCTGTTGGGGAGTGCGAGATCAGGTTCAAAGGCCCGCATGACCACCCGAGAAAGCGCGGACATTTCTTTGTACATATCGAGGACGGCTTCATGAAACCCGTCAATTTCCGGCCATCCTGTGTCGCCCGCGCCAGGGGAAGCGGGGGCAGTGTCGCTGCCGCCCAGCGCCCTCCCAATGGTGAATGACTCGCCGGAGTCACCCCCCGCCGTTTTGGAGCCCGCACACCATCCGCGCGTCAGGAAGCCGCTGTCGATCACGGCCGGGCCCTTACTATCCTCGCCAAGGTCGAAAAAGACCTGCGTCAGTTCGAGAACATCGCGCAACACCCCGCGCGGAATGCCGTGGTTTGTCAAAACAAAGGCCCCGGATGTGCGTGCGGCCCCTCCGATGCACGCGGTGATGTCTTCAGGCGACTTTCCCGATGAAAAGTCCTGCCAATCTATAATCGGTATCATGATGTCCTCGCCAACATGTGGCACCGCGCCTCACTCCTCCGCGACGGTGTCTGTTTAGCGTAGTCCGACTCATCCACGCGCAGCGCCTCCATTGGTTCCCTTACGGAAACAACGGGCCGTTTTGGTGAAATGCACAGCGCTTTTTCACGCCTCTGGTCAATTGAGGAGCGATCTTTGGTCGGTCAAAATTCAACTTGAGGCTGTTAGGTCGGGTTTCGCAGGTCACCCTTGACCGCTTTGATACCGGACAGGAGCCCCCTGTCGGCGGGCAGAAGCGGAATCAGACAGGCCTGAAGCGCGTGGTAGATATCGGGTTTGCCACGGAACACGGTTTCAACCGGTTTACCGTCAGCGCCCGCCTCGGCCCACCAGCCGCCGCTGTCGTGGTCGATAAAGTCCCGCTCCAGAACGGTCCAGATCCGACGATACCAGGTCTCGTAAAATGGATCGCCCGTCGCGGCGCGCAAGACCGCCGCTGCACCCGCCGCCTCGCAGAGCGGCCACCAGAACCGGTTCTTCATCGCGGGTGCACCCTGCCAATCGAGGGTATAATGGAACCCACCGCGGTCTTCGTCCCACGACATGGCTACCGCGTTGCGAAACAGTGCCTGTGCGGCCTCTGGCATCCAATCGTGGCGTTTGCCGCCGAGGTGCCACAGCTGGATCAGCAAACGCGCCCATTCGAGCGCATGACCGGGCGTCGTCCCGGCGGGCCGGAACATCGGATCCCCGTCATACTCGCGATCCGCGACCCAAGCTTCGTCAAAGTGCTCCGGCACGACCCATCCGGCGTCACGCGCGTGACGATTGATGATCATATCCGAAATTCGTTCAGCCATTTCGAGCGCACGGGGTTCGTCCCACGCCTCATAGGCGGCCATGAGGGCCTCGGTAGTATGCATATTTGAGTTCTGGCCGCGGTAATCGGACAGCGGAGACCAGTCAGCCGTGAACTCTTCCTTCATTGCGCCGGCATCATCATCCCAGAATCGCGTCAGGATCACGTCGAACGCCTTATCATGCAGGGCACGTGCGTGTGGATGACCAGCTTCGCCTGCAGAAGCAGCAGCCAAGAGGACGAAGGCGTGCCCATAGGCGAGCTTTTCATCCCGTGTCACACCTGCGTCGTCGCGCCCCCAGAACCAGCCGCCGTTTTCAGGGTCCGCATGGCCCTCGCTCAGATAGCGTATCCCATGATCCACGATCTCCGCTGCGCCGGGATGACCCAAGAGATCGGCGGCTGCATAGCAATGGATCATACGGCAGGTGGCGAACAGCTCCCGTTCCGGTCCAGTTCCGCGCGACGTTTGATCCAAAGGCGTGCCATCGCCGGACAGAAAATTGAACCCGCCTGCGGGATTCGAGGAGTGTCGGGCGAAGAAGGAGAACAAATCACCTGCCTGCTCAAGGAGCCAGTCACGGTGATAGGGGCGATTGCAAAACGGCGTTTCGATCATGGCGTGTCTCCCACTACTGCGCGACCGTTTTGTCAGGTTGCAGTTTAAGGGGCAACAAGGCGCGATGTGCCATGCACCGAAATTTCCGAACCACACAGCATCACATCCGGCGTATTGGCCGGTCATGTGAATGTCTTATGAGGTTGGAAAGTGGCGCGCTGGGGAGGATTCGAACCCCCGACCCCTTGATTCGTAGTCAAGTACTCTATCCAACTGAGCTACCAGCGCGCGGGGTAGGCGCGATTTACCTACAGGCGACGGGCAATGCAAGGGCCATCGGAGAATTCTTTCAAATAATGATCCGCGAAGACCGGTGACTACGCGGCAGCCGCGTCTTGGCCACGCCCGACATCTGGGGAAATGGTGGAAAAGCCCTTTGGCAAATGGATCGAAAAGTCCGTTCCGCCCTCGTCGCTTTGATCCAACATCAAACGCCCGCCATGCCCGCGCACCAGTTCGGCGGCAATCGCGAGGCCCAAACCGAATCCGCCCTTTCGGGTGCCGCCCTGAAACGGTTGGAACAGGTGTTCGCGGGCCTTTAGCGGCAGACCGGGTCCGGTGTCCGAGACGTGGAAAACCCATTCCGCCTCGTCTTCACGGCCGCTCACCGATATTTCGCCGGGCTTTCCGGTCGCGATAATGGCCTGACACGCATTGCGCACGAGGTTCGACAGAACGCGGTGCATTTGTTCGGGGTCGGCCCGCACAACCATCGTCGCTGGCACTTCGACAGAAAACGACAGATCAAAGTCGCCAACACCGATGCGTTCGGCGGCAATGACCTCTTCGACCAGTTCGCTGACACGAACCCCCGTCAAACGCGGCGCGGGTTCTTCGGCCTTGCCAAAGGCCAGCGTGCTTTCGCACAGGTTCACAGCGCGCTGGATTGAATTCATCAGCTTGGGCGCCGAGCGCATGACAGCGGGATCCTCCGACATTTCGAGCCGGTCCGAAAACAGCTGTGCCGTGGTCAGTATATTGCGCAGGTCATGCGATATCTTGGCGACAGCTTCGCCAAGCTGGGCGAGACGTTCTTTCTGTCGCAGGGCGGCGGTGAGTTCGGTCTGCATCGATCGCAGCGCATATTCCGCTTCGCTCAGCTCGGCGACCTTTGCTGTGGGCTGAATGATGCGGCGCGCGTCTTCTGGCGCCTCCTGATAGGATGTCATGGCCCCCACCACCCGTTTTATCGGACGGACGAGCAATTCGCGAACGGCAAGGAACAAAAGCGCTGCCGTGAACAGCGAAATGACGGCCGAGAGCAAGAGGATGCGATACCCGTAGTCGATCATCGCCATGCGCAACGGCTCTGTGTTCAGTGTCACCTCGATCAAAAGTCCCGCCTCTTTGACGGGGTCACCGATAACGCGGATCACACGATCTTCGGGATCAAAAAGCGTGCTCATCGCATCGCGCATCAATTGGAACCCACTCGCGTCGCGCAGATCATACGTGGCGTATATCTGCTGGGGAATCGGAGAGGACAGGACCAGTTGGCGGATTTCGTTGCGCCTGAGCACGACGTTATAGACACCCGCATTGGCCAAAAGTTCGTCTTCGAGGTCCATGTCGAGCGTTTCGTTGGCCAGCAGGGCCAGCGACGCGATCTGGGCACGTTCAAGTCGGGACAATAGGAAGTCTTCGCGAAACCGCGCCACGGAGGGGACAAAGATCATGATTTCGGCGGCCATCACGAAGATGACCGTTAACATCAGGAATCGTCCTGTGAGTGTGTTGAGAAAGCGCGGGAGCGTCATGTTTCGGATTAGGGCAATAGCCTTTGGATCAATTTGACGGCGATCTTTACCTTACGGCTTTCGAACAGCCTTGGGGTAAAATAAGCACCCGCAGCACGTTTGTTAACCTCCATCAATGTCGGATAGGGCGCAACCATGCCTGCGATCTGGCTCAACTTCATCTTACCCGCGATCGCGAGGGCCCAAAAGGAGATCAGTTCACCCGCATCAGGGCCGACAATCGTGACGCCCACCGGACGCCCTTTGACGACCATGACCTTCACAAATCCTTGACCGTCGCGGTTGGAGGTGATTGCGCGATCATTGCCGGCGATTTCCGCGCGGGCGATTTCGACCTTGGGCCCGTGTTCCTCGCGCGCCTCCTCTTCGGTCAGTCCGATTTGGGCCAATTCCGGATCGGTATATGTGGCGCGGGGGATATGGTGCGTTGCGGCTTTGGCAGGCAGGCCAAAGAGCAGCGAGCGAATTACAACGCCGCCATGGTAGCCTGCGACATGGGTGAATTGCAGCCCGCCTGCCGCGTCGCCGATTGCGTAGACGCGTTTGTTGGAACTGCGAAGCTTTGCGTCGACCTTTACGCCTTTACGGTCGCGATCGACCTCCGCTTTTTCAAGGCCGAGCGAGTCCGTGTTGGCCACGCGGCCCGTCGCGACAAACAGATGGCTGCCGGTAATGGTGCCCCCGTCCTCAAGATGAAGGGTGATGTTCCCTGCCCCGCCCGAAACACGCGCCACTTTCGATCCCTCGCGCACCGTCACACCCTCCGCGCGAAGGGCATCGGTAACAACCGCCACTGCTTCGGGGTCTTCGTTGCCCAGCGCATGAACCCCCTCAATCACGGTGACGTCGCAGCCTAGCCGGCGATGCGCCTGCGCCATTTCCAACCCGATAGGCCCGCCACCGAGGACCAGCAGGTGGTCGGGCTTTTCGCGCCCCTCCCACAGGGTCTCATTCGTCAAAAACGGCACTTCCGACAGGCCATCGATCGGCGGAATGAACGGACGCGACCCGGTGGCAATGACAAATCGGCGTGCGGTCACGACAAAGGAATCAGTCTCCACGGTGCGCGGGGAGGTGAAAACCGCCGCCTCGCGAATGACGCGGCAGCCGAGGTTTTCAAATCTTTCCTGACTATCATGTGGGGCGATTTTGGCGATTGAGGCCTGAACATGTTCCATCGCGGAAACATAAGCGAGGCCCTTCTTTGCAGCATGAAGCAACGCTTTTGACGGGACGCACCCATAGTTGAGGCAATCGCCGCCCATTTCGCCTTTTTCAATGAGAACGACACGCGCGCCCATTTGAACAGCGCCGGCGGCCACGGATAGTCCACCGGACCCGGCACCAATCACACAGATGTCTGTTTTGATTTTTTCCATGTCTCAGGCTTCCTTTTTGCGTTTGCGCATCAACGCCGGAATGAGGGCCAGCACGGAAAGTGCCAGCAAGGGGAATAGAATGTACGGCTCGAAGATGATTCCGAGATCCGGTCGACCGCCTGATTCTAGAATCGATCCCAAACCGGAGCCGAGGGAGGTGTAAACCAATGCACCAGGCATGATTCCCAGAAAAGTCGACACGACGAACCGATGAAACGGGACGCCCAACAGGGCGGGGATCAAATTCGCTACAAAGAATGGCACAATCGGCACGAACCGGATGAAAAACAGCATCGACCACTGGTTCTCGTCGATGCCCTTTTTGAGCTGATGGATACGTCCCTCGCTCGTATCGATGCGGGCCGACAGCCAATCACCGAGACCCCAACGTGCCGCGAGAAATAGCAGGGAAGCACCGACGGTCGCCGCCACCACATTAAAGATCACGCCGGGAAACAGGCCAAAGAGAAACCCGCCGGTCAACGTCGCCACCGTGGCGCCGGGAAGCGAGAATGTCACAATTCCTGCGTAGAGAGCCACAAACACAACCGCCACCTGCGCGAAATGGGCATCTCTATACTGAACGAGTGCCGCATGATTTTCCGCGAGGGTATCAAAGCTGAGTTTGTCGCGAAATATGATGCCAAGAACGATCCCCGCACTCACGAGCCCGAGTAGAGGTAGTAGCCGCGACAAGGGCACTCCGGCGGTTCTCTGATCCATGCGTCACCTATACCATTCTATTTCGCGCCAACATGGCGCTTGCGGATCAGGGCTGCTAGGTTGTTACATCAGTTCTCACGCGCGATTGATGGTGGCGGCATATAAAGGGCCATCTTTGTGAGGTTGGAGCGGAAATGTTGCAACATTCCGCCCAGCTTTGATTGACAAGCAACCCGCAGGCCCCTAAAGGCAGGGCTTCGAATAACTTATTGCCTTCGAATCCCCCATTCTGGGCGGATTTGGGCCTTCTAAACCCGATGGAGATGGCGCGATGAAACGCACCTTTCAACCGAGCAACCTCGTCCGCAAACGCCGTCACGGTTTCCGTGCCCGTATGGCAACCAAAGCTGGACGCAAAATCCTGAACGCGCGCCGTGCACGCGGCCGCAAGTCCCTTTCTGCATAAGGGACCGCCTGTTACAGGCGAGAGCGACATGACACCGCCGGACGCACCCGAGGTTATGGCAAACGCCGCAGCTGAGGACCCGCGATCGGCGGTTTTGTCATGTTTGCCCTCCGGGTTGACCGTCCTTTCCAAACGGGCGGATTTCCTAAAGGCGGCACGCGCCCGTCGACAGTCCACGCCCTCCTTCCTCCTTCAGGCACGCAAGCGTATCGATGGCGAGGCCGCGACCGGCATTCGCGTCGGCTATACCTGTTCGAAAAAAGTCGGCAACGCAGTCGCTCGCAACCACGCTAAACGCAGACTGCGCGAAGCGGCGCGTCTCATCCTGCCAGAGGCGGGTCACGATGGTTGGGACTACGTGCTCATCGGCAAGCGCGGCGATACAAGCACGCGAAAATTCGACCTTCTTCTCGGCGATCTGAAACAAGCCCTCGCGCGAATTCACGGAGCCCGATCGTGACTCCGCTGGCCTATATCGTTTCTCTTCCCGTGCGGGCCTATCGCCTGACATTCAGCCCATGGGTCGGCCACAACTGTCGCTATCAGCCTACGTGCAGTGCCTATGCTATGGAGGCGCTTGAAAAACACGGTGCCTTCAAGGGATCTATTCTGGCGGCCAAGCGTATCGGGCGATGCCATCCGATGGGTGGCACAGGTTACGACCCGGTCCCGCCACGCGAGGAATCCTGATGTTAGACGAACTCGATGATATCCATCCGCTGTTCCACGGCGCTCCTTCGACCACGGAGTTCAAGAAACTGCGTAAACGCATCATTCGCAATGTCCGCGAAGCCGTTGAACAGTATGGCATGGTGGAACGTGGTGCGAAGTGGCTGGTGTGTCTGTCGGGCGGCAAAGACAGCTACACCCTGCTCGCCGCTCTCTACGAACTCAAATGGCGTGGCCTGTTGCCCGTCGACCTGCTTGCCTGCAATCTGGATCAAGGACAGCCGGGTTTTCCCGCGACGGTTTTGCCGGAGTTTTTGGAGCGCATGCAGGTCCCGCACCGGATCGAGTACCAAGACACCTATTCCATCGTGAAAGATAAGGTCCCCGCCGGTCGCACATATTGCGCGCTGTGTTCGCGGCTTCGGCGTGGAAATTTGTATCGGATCGCGCGCGAGGAAGGCTGCACGGCCGTGGTTCTGGGCCATCACCGTGATGACATCCTCGAAACCTTTTTCATGAACCTGTTTCACGGTGGGCGGTTGGCGACAATGCCGCCCAAGCTTGTGAATGAGGAAGGGGATCTTTTCCTCTACCGTCCGATGGCGCATGTGGCAGAGGAAGATTGCGAAAAATTTGCCAATGCCATGAACTATCCGATTATCCCCTGTGATCTCTGCGGCTCTCAGGACGGGTTGCAGCGCCAACAGGTAAAGAAAATCCTCGACAGTTGGGAAAAGAATGCCCCCGGTCGACGTCAGGTCATGTTCAAGGCGCTTACCAATGTACGTCCGTCGCACATGCTGGACCCAAAGCTGTTCGACTTTTTGGGCCTTGCCACCCAAACCGGCGAGTCCACGGGAACAAATAGCGAAGATTCTCCGGAAATTCCTATCCTGCGTTAACCTGCCCTCCATTTTACTCCCATTATTTTGTCCTGTGAGTGGAAATTGACGCGTGTGGGGCACATGGGCCAGAAGACATCAAATCAGGTTGAACGTATCAGGGAGGCGCTGTCCGGCCCTCAACTTCTCGCCTTTCTTCCGGCGGTTTGCCTCGGCACGTTTTGGTTCGGTGGCGAAAGTGCTCTCGTGGCTGTTGCGCTTCTCTTACCTGTGATCATTGGATTTATCGGCATTCCCGAACGCCCGACCAGCGCACCTGTCGCCAAGGATGGTCTCACCGGCCTCCCTCTCAAAGCTGACTTGGTCGAAATGTTGGACCAGATCATCTGCACACAGGACATCACGGGTCGCACGACCGCATGCCTTTCGGTGGAGGTTGAAGAGTACCGTGCGATTTGCGCCGGATACGGGCAACGCGCGGGTGAGCAAATTGTCCAAATGGCCGCAGCGCGGATTGTAGACGTCCTTCGCGATCACGATTTGGTCGCGCGCAGTGACGTCGCGCGCTTCACTCTCGCACTCGCCCCGGTCAGGCATGCAGACCTGGAAACGTTGATCCAACTCTCCTCACGGATTCAGTCCGTTATGGTCGAACCTTTTTCGGTCGACGGTATGAAGGTTTTCGCAGGATGTTCGATCGGATTTTGCCTGCCGTCGCGGGCTCCAGCACCTGATGGAGCCGCCTTCGTGGAGGCCGCCGAGCGCGCGCTCGAAGAAGCACGCCGCAACGGCGCTGGATCTATCCGCGCGTTCTCGCCGACGACCCTGGCCCGCAGTCCACAGCTAGAAGACGTCGAAGCTACCGTTGGCGCTGCTCTGGAAAACGGGCAAATCGTCCCGTGGTTTCAACCGCAGATCTCTACAGATACGGGCCGCATCAGCGGAGTTGAGGCACTTGCGCGATGGGAGCACCCCGAAATGGGTGTGATTGCGCCTGCCGAGTTCCTGCCTGCTATTGAAGATCTCGGACTGATCGATCGTCTTGGGCAAGTCATTCTCTACCACGCGCTTTTGTCGCTCAGCACCTGGGATGC
Source organism: Celeribacter arenosi (assembly GCF_039539485.1). Taxonomy (NCBI): domain Bacteria; kingdom Pseudomonadati; phylum Pseudomonadota; class Alphaproteobacteria; order Rhodobacterales; family Roseobacteraceae; genus Celeribacter; species Celeribacter arenosi. Next base: position 35,392 of record NZ_BAABDF010000007.1, on the reverse strand, counting down.
CGCCGGAATTGACGTCCCAAGTGTCTCGGTCAACTTTTCCGCAACTGAACTTGCCGATCCAAAACTTGTTGATCGTATCCGCTGGGAGCTCGATCGTTTCGACCTTCCCGCCTCACGACTGACCATTGAGGTCCTCGAAAGCGTCATTTCCGTCTACGACAACGACGCGATCACGCGTAACATACTGACGTTGAAAGAAATGGGTTGTAGGATTGATCTGGACGACTATGGCACCGGACATGCTTCAATCGCGAATATTCGCCGCTTTGCCGTGAACCGCATCAAGATCGACCGATCCTATGTCACACGGTGCGATAAAGACCGTGACCAGCAGTCCATGCTGTCGGCAATTCTGTCGATGGCCGAACGTATCGACCTCGATACGCTTGCTGAGGGTGTGGAAACACTCGGCGAGCACTCAATGCTTGCCCAACTGGGATGCCGCCACGTTCAAGGTTACACGATTTCGCATCCACTCCCCTTCGATAAACTCGTCGAATGGATAGCCGCCCACGAAGAAAGACTGGCCCAGGCGCCTCACGTTGGCCGCCGTACGGGATGATCACATTGCCGCATTTTACGCGGGAATTAGCCAAAACAGCTTGACGTTCTGCCCGCCGACAGGTTGAACCTGCCCAGACTTTCAGACAACAATCGGGCGGCCTTCATGGACGAACAGAACCGGAACTTGATCCTTGCTGTAGTGCTTAGCGGAATTGTCCTGCTAGCTTGGCAATTCCTATTTCCTGCACCTGAAGTGATAGTGGACCCGAACGCTCCCGGCGTCGCGCAGACCACGGGTCCAGATGGAACCCTTTCAGAGGACATCGCGCTGGTGCCGCCGGCTGCGGACGCGGGAACAGAAACCACAGGTTTGGATAGCCAGACCGCCGAAATGGTTTCAGACGCACCGCGCATAGAAATCGATACTGACAGAGTTGTTGGCTCCGTTTCACTTGTTGGCGGCCGCATCGACGACCTTTCGTTGAAAGATTACAAAACCGAGCTCGATAGCGATGAAATCGTTACCCTGCTCACGCCCGTCGGAAGTGATGCGCCCTATTACGCCGTTTACGGCTGGGCGCCGGGCGGCACATTGGAACTCGCCGACGTGCCCGGCCCGACGACGCAGTGGCAGATCGAAAGCGGTGATGTCCTCTCCCTAGAGAAGCCGGTCACGCTCCGTTGGGAAAACGGCAAAGGCCTGATTTTCCACCGCACGATCTCGATTGATCGCGACTACCTTTTCACTATTGAGCAGTCCGTTGAAAACACTTCCACAGAGGCCGCGCGCATGGCGGCTTATGGAATCGTTGCCCGTCACGGCACTCCTGAAGTGAGCCGTTATTTCGTACTTCACGAAGGGCTCGTGCGCCAAAGCGACAAATCGCTCGAAGAAGCCGACTACAAAGACATGGCCGACTTTGCGTATGTCGCTCGCGAAGCCGGAAATGCCGAAGTGATCGAGATTACCGAAAACGGGTGGATCGGGTTCACAGGCAAGAACTGGATGACCACACTAGCGCCTGCGCCCGGTCAGCCATTCACATCTGTCGCAAAGCACGTTCCGACATCGAACATCTACCAAGTGGAAGCGCGCCTCCCCACTCAGACCGTGGGTGCGGGGCAGACGATTTCCAACACAACATACCTCTTTGCCGGCGCAAAAGAGTGGGAAACCATCAAACGTTATCAGGACGAGACCGGCTTTTTCCGTTTCGTGGATTCCATCGACTGGGGTTGGTTCTTCTTTTTCACCAAACCGATTTTCTGGCTGCTTCACAGCCTGAACAATCTGATCGGCAACATGGGTTGGTCGATTGTGGCGCTCACCGTGCTGCTCAAAGCGATCATGTTCCCGCTCGCCTATCGTTCCTATGTTTCCATGGCACGGATGAAAGAACTCCAGCCGGAAATGGAAAAACTGAAAGAAGCGGCGGGTGACGATAAAGAGAAACTCCAGCGCGGCATGATGGAGCTATACAAGACGAACAAGGTGAACCCGGCCTCTGGCTGTCTGCCGTTGCTTCTGCAGATCCCTGTGTTCTTCTCGCTCTACAAGGTGATTTTTGTGACCATCGAATTGCGTCACGCACCGTGGCTTGGCTGGATCCGCGACCTTTCCGCGCCCGATCCGTCATCGATTTTGAACCTCTTCGGACTGCTTCCGTTCGCGGCCCCCGAAGCCGGTTCGATGCTTGCCTTCATCTCGCTCGGCATCCTGCCCATACTTCTGGGTATCTCGATGTGGCTGCAACAGAAACTGAACCCGGCACCGACTGATCCTGCACAGCAAATGATCTTTGCCTGGATGCCATGGGTGTTCATGTTCATGCTGGGCAGCTTTGCATCGGGCCTCGTGCTATACTGGATCACCAACAACGTGATTACATTCACGCAGCAGTATCTGATCATGCGCAGCCACGGCCACAAACCGGACGTGTTGGGCAATATCCTGCGATCGCTGCGACTAAGACGAAAGGAAGATGCGGCCTAATGGAACTCGCATTTCCCATCT
>NZ_BAABDF010000007.1:0-32810 GCF_039539485.1 Celeribacter arenosi | reverse complement strand
AGGTGTGGTTGCCATGGACGGCATGCCACCCGCAGACCGTCTGGAGGTTTGCTTTGCAGGACGATCAAACGTCGGAAAATCAAGCCTGATCAATGCGCTGACCGGACGCAAAGCTTTGGCTCGTGCGTCCAACACGCCCGGGCGCACGCAGGAAATCAACTTTTTCACCTGCGCTGATGAACACTATCTGGTCGACCTTCCCGGCTACGGTTTCGCCAAAGCACCCGTGAAAACTGTCGAGAAATGGCAGCGGCTATTGAAAGCCTACCTTTCGGGTCGCGCCAACCTGCGCCGAGCTTTTGTGCTGATCGACAGCCGTCATGGCGTCAAAGCAGTTGATGAAGAAATCATGTCGCTCCTCGATTCTTCGGCGGTGACGTTTCAAACGGTGCTTACGAAGGCCGACAAGGTAAAAGACGCGGAGCGCGAAGCGGTCATCGCCCAAGTGCGAGGCGCGATTGCGAAACACCCTGCGGCTTATCCGGAACTGATCGTGACCTCGTCCGAAAAGGGATGGGGCATCGATGTTCTGCGCGCGGTGATCGCGACGCTCGTCTGAGCCACGCTTGCACGTGGGGGCGGCTTCGCGGTAATCAGGGCAAACCCTGTTACGGAACCCCCGGCCATGAAGAAGCAAGACATGAACAGAGATTGGATCGCGACCGCCCGCACTCTCTCACAGGCCCTGCCCTACCTGCAGCGCTATGAGGGTGCCACCGTGGTGATTAAACTCGGCGGACACGCCATGGGATCCGACGAAGCGATGGAGAGCTTTGCACGCGACGTCGTTCTCATGCAGCAGGTCGGCGTAAAGCCGGTGATCGTCCACGGCGGTGGCCCGATGATCAATAAACTGCTTGCGGATCTTGGCATCCAGTCGGAGTTCGTGAACGGCAAACGCGTGACCGACAAAGCGACAGTCGAAGTGGTTGAAATGGTCCTTTCGGGCCTCGTCAACAAACGGATTGTGCAGGCGATCAATGGCCAAGGCGGCCGCGCTGTAGGTATCTCGGGCAAAGATGCCAATCTGATGATCTGCGAACAGACCAATCCGGACCTTGGCTTTGTAGGCACCCCCGTCGAGATGGACCCATCAATCGTTCAGGAACTGGGTGAGGAAAACCTTATACCGGTGATTGCGCCTGTGGGTGCAGGTCGCGGTGGCGAAACATACAACGTCAACGGGGACACGGCAGCGGGTGCCATTGCTGGCGCATTGAAGGCGGACCGTCTTTTGCTGTTGACCGACGTTTCGGGCGTCAAAGGCGCCGACGGAGAGGTTCTCACGTCGCTAAACTCCCAACAAATCCGCAAACTCACCGATGAAGGCGTGATTGCGGGCGGCATGATCCCGAAGACAGAGACCGCGTTGGACGCGTTGGCTGCCGGTGTGCGCGCTGTTGTTATTCTCGACGGTCGTGCGCCGAATGCGTGCTTGCTCGAACTTTATACCGAACATGGCGCGGGGTCCCTCATACGTGATTCAGCGCCACGAGTGACCGCGGACTCATAGAGATGCCACTGCGCCTCATCGTGATGCGGCACGCCAAGTCGAGTTGGGATGATCCCTTGCTCGACGATTATGATCGCGTGCTAAACGCGCGCGGCAGACGAAATGCGCAAGCGGTGGGAATGTGGTTGCGTGATGCGGGCTATGCGCCCGATCAGGTTCTCTTTTCAGCGGCCGCTCGGACGACCGAAACCTGTGATCTGGTCTGTGAGGCCGGCGGTTTTCAGGCGGAGCGCACGCGATCAAGACGCCTCTACCATGCCAGCGCCGAAACCATTTTAGAGCATGTTCGGCGCGCCACAGGTGACGCGGTCATGGTCATTGGCCACAACCCAGGCATTGCTGACTTCGCCGCGCGGTTCGCGGTTGCACTATCTACCTCTCCGGATTTCGCGCGCTATCCGACGGCTGCGACAACCGTTTTTGATGTGGTGGGAGATCGGTGGGAAGCCGTCGGTTTTGGCAAAAGCACAATCATCGATTTCACGATTCCAGCTAGCCTCCAGACATGAAAAAGGGCGCCATGGGCGCCCCTTTTAGGTTTGTGACGATCAATCGTCAGTGTCCCAAAATCTGGCTCAGGAAGAGTTTCGTGCGCTCCGATTTCGGATTGTTGAAGAACTCTTCCGGTTCGTTTTGCTCCACGATCTGACCCTGATCCATGAAGATTACGCGGTTCGCCACCTGACGGGCAAAACCCATCTCGTGGGTGACGCAGAGCATGGTCATGCCCTCTTCCGCGAGCTCGATCATGGTGTCGAGCACTTCCTTGATCATTTCCGGATCGAGAGCAGATGTCGGTTCATCGAACAACATGATGCGTGGCTTCATGCACAGAGAGCGCGCAATCGCCACACGTTGTTGTTGGCCGCCCGACAGCTGACCGGGGTACTTACCGGCCTGCTCCGGGATTTTGACCTTTTCGAGGAAATGCATCGCGATTTCTTCGGCCTCTTTTTTGGGGGTCTTGCGAACCCACATCGGCGCGAGCGTGCAGTTTTCGAGAATCGTCAGGTGCGGGAAGAGGTTGAAGTGCTGAAAGCACATACCAACTTCGGAGCGGATCTTGTCGACGTTTTTGAGATCGGAAGAGAGCTCCGTCCCGTCCACAATGATCTTGCCCTGCTGGTGCTCCTCAAGGCGGTTAATGCAGCGGATCATTGTCGATTTGCCAGAACCCGAAGGCCCCGCAATAACGATCCGCTCGCCACGATGAACGGTCAGGTTGATGTCCCGCAGGACGTGAAACTCACCATACCATTTGTTCATGTTGGTGATTTGGATGGCGATCTCGTCAGAGACCTTCATCTGAGTGCGGTCGATTGAACGTTGTTCAGCTAGAGACATTGCAGGTCCCCTTTCTTAGCGATGATCGGTGCGGAGCTTGCGCTCCAGCCACTGCGAATATTGAGACATGGCAAAACAGCAGACCCAGAAGATGAGGCCGATGAAAACGAATAGCTCCCAGTAGATGCCGTTCCACTCCGAGTTGGCGCGGATTGCATTGGATAGGGCGAGCATGTCGAAGATGCCGATGAACATCACCAGAGTCGTATCTTTGAACAGGCCGATGAAGGTGTTCACGATACCGGGGATGGAGATTTTCAATGCTTGCGGCATGATCACGAGCCGCTGAGCCTTCCAGTAGTCCAGACCGAGCGCGTCGGCTGCTTCGTACTGACCCTTTGGCAGGGCCGCCAGACCACCGCGGATCACCTCGGCCATATAGGCAGAGGCAAAGAGCGTCACCATGATGATCACGCGCAGCGTGAGGTCAAAGGTCGTATTTGGCGGAAGGAAGTAGTTCAGGATCAAAGAGGCCGTGAACAACAGTGTGATGAGCGGCACGCCACGGATGAACTCGATGAAGCCCACGCAGATCATTTTGACAATGAACAGGTCCGACTGACGGCCCAGCGCGAGCACAATCCCGATCGGGAGAGAGAGTGCGATACCGGAGATGCCGATGATCAGACAGATCATAAAGCCACCCAATTCGCGGCTTTCGACGCGCTTGAGTTCGCCCAGAGGTATCAGGGCGTTTAGACCCTCGACGACTGATGGGCCAATGAACAGCCACCATACGATGGTGATCAGAACGGCCGCGATGAGGGCGATGATCGACGAATACCGGCGATCAATGATCGAAAAGGCAATTCCGCCGATGACAAAGCCAACCGCAACAGAAAGCGGACCCCAAATCGTACCGCCCCAGACCAGCCAAACCATCAAGAACGGAAAGGCAATCGTGACCCAAAGAAGTTTGCGGGGCAGATTGTCAAAGAGGACAGGCATGATGGCGACGAGCATCAAAACGAATGCAACGATGGCGCGCCAGTATTCGGTTTCTGGATAGAAACCAAAAATCAGCTGTTGCCAGCGCTCGGTGATGACGGCCCAGCAGGCATAGTGTGTGTTGCCGAACCGTTCGTTCAGTATGTCACGGCATTCGGCGAGACTTCCGGCATCCCAGACACCGCCGAACACCCATGGGAGCACCGACGAGAGCACCATGAACAACACGACAATTGAAACGATGGTCAACAGGCCATTGAACCAGTTCGAGAACAGGTTCTCGCGCAGCCATTTCGCCACCCCAAGTTGGGAGCGGGGCGGAGGCTGTTGGTCTAGGATTTCTTCGCGAACGAAGGCGATGTCTTGTGTGCGAATATCACTCATCTCAACGCTCCTTCAATTTCACGGATTTGTTGTAGAAGTTCATGCCCGAAGAGATGGTGAGGCTCACAAGAAGATAGAGCAACATCATCAAAAGCATGCACTCCAACTCGCGACCCGTGGTGTTGAGGGTCGTTCCGCCCAGCGTGGATCGAAGGTCCGTATAGCCGACGGCGAGCGCGAGCGAGGAGTTTTTGGTCAGGTTCAAATACTGCGAAATCAGCGGCGGGATGATGACGCGAAGTGCCTGCGGCAGGATCACGAGGTTCATCGTACGCGAAGGACGCATACCGAGCGCGGCTGACGCTTCCGATTGGCCGCTGGAGATCGCAAGAATACCTGAGCGGACAATTTCGGCGATGAAGGCGCCCGTGTAGAAAGACAGCGCCAACCACAGAGCCAGCATCGAGTTCCGCATGAATGTACCGCCGGCGAAGTTGAATCCTTTCAACTCCGGCAATTCCATACCCACAGGGCGACCCAACAAGAAATAGACCACAAGTGTCGGCACCACGAAGATGCCGAGTTTGATCCAGAAATTCGGTAATAGTTCTCCGGTCGCTTGAAAGCGGCGCATCGAATATTTCCCGAACGCCCAGATCCCGAGTAGCGACAGGAGGAAGGTGATGACCACGAGAGACGAATTCGCTTCCCAGACAGGCGCAGGGATATAGGTGCCGCGGTTTGTGACCGCTACGCTATCCCAAAGCCACATGGAGTTCTGAGCATTTTCGCCGCGAAATGATTTCGGCTGGCGATCCATCTCTGTGAAAATCGCCATAAAGGCCAGAATCCACAAAAGAACGGGGATGTTGCGGAAACTTTCCACATAGACGGCCATAATCTTGGCTGTCAGCCAGTTCTTCGACAGGCGAAGAACACCGGCGATAATGCCGATAATCGTGGCGAGGATGCACCCCAGCACAGCGACCAGGAGCGTATTGAGAAGACCAACCATAGCCGCACGGAAATGCGAATCCGCGGAATCATAGGGGATTAGCCGTTGGTTGATGTCGTAGTTTGAGGCGGTACCAAGGAAGGAAAAGTTGATGTCCTTACCCAGAATGCCCAAGTTGATGACCGTGTTGCGGATCAAAAAGGCGATGATCATTAAGAACGCGATAAGCGCAATCACCTGAATTGTCGTGGAACGATAACGTGTATCGTAGATCAGCTGGCTGAGGCGGAAACCCCCGTCCTGCTGCGGATCTGTTATAGTCGTCATATATGACGCCCCCTGTTTCCCCGTTGCGTCCCGACGAATGGCACGGTTGATCTGTGCTCTGCGGGAAAAATTTTCTTTGGGATCGTGAATAGGTGAAGGGCGCGGATTTCTCCGCGCCCTTCCCTTTTAGATGGTCTTAGCGGAACGGCGGCGTGTAGATCAGGCCACCATTTGTCCACAATGCGTTCAGACCACGAGCGAGACCGATCGGTGTGTTTTCACCGATGTTGCGCTCAAAGCTTTCGCCGTAGTTGCCAACCTGAGTAAGCACGTTGAGTGCCCAGTCTTTTTCGAGACCAAGCATGGCACCCAGTTCACCTTCAGCGCCGAGAATACGGTTGATCTCGGGGTTTTCGGTGCCTGCGGCAAGTTCAGCTGCGTTTGCAGATGTGATGCCGTACTCTTCGCCAGCAATCATCGTGTTCAGGGTCCACATTACAACGTCTGCCCAAGCATCGTCACCGTGACGAACGAGCGGTCCGAGTGGCTCTTTGGAGATGATTTCCGGCAGAACGACGTAGCCTTCGGGGTTCTCGAAAGAAGCGCGCGAAGCGGCCAGTGCGGAAGCGTCCGTGGTGTACACGTCACATGCGCCAGCGAGGAACTGCGTCTGAGCTTCGGTGAAGCTTTCAACAGGAACGGGTTCGTATTCCATGTTGTTTACGCGGAAGTAGTCAGCGAGGTTAAGCTCGGTTGTGGTACCTGTTTCGATACAAACAGTTGCACCAGCGAGCTCTTTCGCGGAGGAAACGCCGAGGTCTTTGGGGACCATGAAGCCCTGACCATCGTAGTAGTTCACGCCAACGAAGACGTTTTTAAGGTCGACGTCACGGGTGAAAGTCCACGTCGTGTTACGCGCCAGCATGTCGATTTCGCCGGAAGCCAAGGCTGTGAAGCGTGTCGCGGATGTGAGAGGGACATATTCGACCTTCTCGGAGTCACCAAAAATAGCTGCGGACACTGCGCGGCAAACGTCAATGTCAAAGCCTTTCCAGGTGCCGTTCGCATCCGGAACAGCAAAGCCTGGCGTGCCGGTGTTGACGCCGCACTTCAGCGCGCCGCGTTCTTTCACGGCGGCGAGCGTCGTGGAATCCTGCGCCATCGCAGCTCCAGCAACCAGACCAGTCATGGCCAGCGCGCCAAAAAATACCGATTTTTTCATTTTTACCTCTTCCTGATTTCGCGCCCTATTTCGACGCTTAGATCCGACCCTCCCAGGCCGGGGACGATACCAAAATGGGCATATGCCATTTCAATGGGCTCATTTTGGTTAGATTCATTCCGGAAGGTCAAGAGCACGATCACGTATAGTCATCTTAACTGAACGTTACCTATCAGCTACCAACCAATTGCATTCCGTTTCAGCGGGCTTAGAGCACTCACGCTTGATTTTTGACCGATCGGAAGAATTGGGCGGCATGGCAAAAGCTTTCTCGCTTGGTTTGCGCCAACTCTTCTGCCTCTTCATCCACACCCCACTGTTGGGACTGATAGTCCTCGTCGAGGCGCGATAGCTGCCAGGCTTCCGTTTCGCTCAGGAATCCCTCGGTGACGGCAAAGGCCAAAATCAGGGACCCCGAAATGGTCACGAGATCATGGAATGCCGCCAGTTCGAATTCATCAAAGGAATGGACCCGCTCGCGCAGTTGGGCAAGTGCGACGGCATCCTGAGGCGCGTGCACAACACCTTCACGCGGCGCCAGACGAGCGCGCAAAGCTAGACCAGCCCACTCCAGAATCGGATCCCAGTTCGCACTCTGGCGCGTGACGAGTTCTTGGGGGTGAGCGGCGCGATAGCATAGCAGGTCACAGTCGCCATATTCCGCGAGCATATCCGCCACTTCGGCATGTTGGATGCGGACCTTGTCGATCGCCGCATTCGCGCCACGCGTGGCCGGCATTGTGCGTGGATCAATCGCTTCGCTCTGCGCGTCCCACTCCGCGGCAATGGCCTCGGCCAATTCACGCGCCGGAACGACGAGTGGGGCCTTTGCCGGCGTGCGCACCGGACGCGTGTCCAGCAGGATTGAATAGCCGCCTTCCGTTTCGACGACTTCAGTTGATTTCCAGAAACGTTTTGCTTTCCACTCGGACACTGATCATCCCTGCCAGATTTGCGCGAGCGCCCCGTCGAGCGCGTCGAATGTATCGATTACCATGCGGGCACCGGTCGCGTGGAGCGCGTCCACACCATGATAGCCCCAGTTTACGCCAAGAGGAGCGACCATGGCCGCCCGCGCCATTTCCATGTCGTATGTGGTGTCCCCCACCACGACCGCATCTTTCGCTTCGACACCGGCCTCTGCGAGGCACGCCATCACCATGGATGGATGCGGTTTGGACGGATGGTCATCCGCACATTGGACCGAGGTAAATAGAGGCGCGAAATCCCACCCCTCCATAAGAGCCTTTAGACCACGGCGGCTTTTTCCGGTCGCGATTGCAAGGAGCACATCATCACGCGCGCCAAGGCGGCGGATGGCGGCCTCTGCACCGGGGTAGAGTGGCGACGCCTGCGCCCCGACTTTCAGCCTATGCGCCTGAAATGCGTCTTTGTAGGCAGCAACCATAATCGCAATCGTTTCGTCATCCACATCCCGCGCCAGTTCACGCATCGCAAGTGGCAACGAAAGTCCGACAATGGCCAAGACCTCCTGCCGCGCAGGAACGGGCAAATTGGCGGCTGCAAATCCCGCTTCCATGGACGCCATGATATGAGCCTGACTATCGACGAGCGTACCGTCGACGTCAAAAATCACGAGCTTCATGCGCGCAGTTCCTCGAAGGGGTCATGCTTTACAAGGCTCTCGGTCCACCCGAGCGTCTCCCATGTATCGGCCATATGGCTCGGAAGCGGGGCGACAAACTCCATCGACTTCTTGGTCACCGGATGTTCAATCGTGAGGCTGCGCGCATGGAGATGCAGCTTTTTCGAAATGACGCCGCCCAATTGCGCGCCCCAGCCATCGCCTTGGTTTTCCTGGCCCGAACCGCCGTATTTCCCGTCTCCAACGATCGGGTGACCGATTTCCGCCATATGTGCGCGCAGCTGATGGGTACGCCCTGTGATGGGCTCCATGGCCACCCAAGCAGCCCGCGATGCAACGCGGTAAAGCGTGGCGTAGAGGGTGTGCGCACGTTTCGCGCCATCGGTCGAATCAATATCGCGCGGATGCACGGCGATCATTTTCTCGCCTTCTCCGCCGCTCCCGCGCCCACCTGCCTTGACGAGGCCGTAGCGGATTTCGCCCAAATAAGGGGTCGGCACGCCGGCGACGAGGGCCCAATAGATTTTGCGCGTCGATTTATGGCGGAAGCTTTCGGTGAGCTTGGTCGCCGCCGCCGCAGTCCGCGCAAGGATCAAGACACCCGAAGTGTCTTTGTCGAGACGGTGCACGAGGCGGGGCTTGTCCGGTTTGTCACCCTGTAGTGCGACCGAGAGCCCGTCCACATGACGTGTCTGTTTCGATCCGCCCTGCGTGGGGAGGCCCGGGGGTTTGTTCAGAACGATAATCTGGTCATCCTGATAGAGCACAGCGTCGCGCATCATGCGGGCATCCGCGTCCGATATGCGGGTTTTGACATGCAGGGGCGCGGCAGAATCGGGGAGCGGGGGAATGCGCACTTCCATGCCCGGGGCCACACGTGTGTTCGATTTCACCCGCGCGCCATCGACGCGGATGTCACCTTTGCGGCACATCTTTTCGATGGCCCCTTGGGTGACTTGCGGGAAGGTTTTGCGGAACCAACGATCGAGACGCTGCTCGGGCTGATCATCGGAAATGGTGATTTTCTGGACAGCGCTCATGTGAATAACTCCCGCGCGACCCAAAGGCCCGCTGCGATGCCGCCGAGCGCCAGGACTAGCGTTGCGACGACGTAAATGGCGGCGAGGCCGGTTTGGCCACGTTCGAAAATGGTAATCGTGTCGAGTGAGAAGGCGGAATAGGTCGTGAACCCACCCAAGACGCCGGTCATCAAAAGAGGTGCGTAGCGGTTGCCGAATTTGTGGGCGAGCAGCACGACCAGCACCCCCATCAGAAACGACCCGACAAAGTTCACCGTGAGCGTGCCCCAAGGAAACCCCTTGCCCATAAGACGGGACATGAAGTGGCCGGTAAGATACCGCGCCGTCGCGCCGAATGCGCCGCCGAGTGCAACCTGAATCAAGGGTGTCATAACCTGTCTCTGCTGTGCGCCGCGAGCGATGTCAACCGCCCCGCTTTTCACGCAGTTTCTCGAAATAGGCGACCCGTTTGGCGAGGTCTCGCTCAAAGCCGCGCTCTACGGGCTTGTAGAACTGGGTGCGTTGGAGAGTTTCGGGGAAGTAATCCTGCCCCGAAAATGCGTCCTCTGCCTCATGGTCGTAGGCGTACCCTTCGCCATATCCCTGTTCGGCCATCAACTTGGTCGGTGCGTTCAGGATGTGTTTGGGGGGCGGCTCGGAGCCGGTTTTGCGAGCGGCCTCGCGCGCCGCTTTATAGGCGACGTAGCCGGCGTTCGATTTTGGCGCCAGCGCGAGGTAGATCACCGCCTGTGCGAGCGCGAGTTCACCTTCGGGCGATCCGAGACGTTCGTAGGTTTCCCACGCGTGTTGGCACACAGTCTGCGCCTGCGGATCGGCCAGCGCGATGTCTTCAACCGACATACGCAGGAGGCGTCGCGCGAGATAACGGGGATCTTCGCCCCCCTCAAGCATCCGCGCGAACCAGTAGAGCGCCGCATCCGGATCAGAGCCGCGCACGGATTTATGCAGCGCAGATATGAGATTGTAATGCTCGTCCCCCGATTTGTCGTACTTGGCGGCACGGCGCATAAGACGCTTGGCGAGTTGGTCCGGGTCGAGAGGTGCGGAGAGTTTCCACGCCATAATCTGCTCGATCAGATTAAGCAGCATGCGCCCATCACCGTCCGCCATTTCCCACAACGATGTTTTGGCCGCATCATTGAGGGGCAATTCACGCCCCATTTCACGTTCAGCGCGCGCACCAAGCCGCGCGAGGTCTTCGACCGACAGGCGTGTGAGCACCATGACCTGCGCGCGCGACAAAAGCGCGGCGTTGAGTTCAAAAGACGGATTTTCCGTCGTGGCCCCGACAAGGAGAATGGTGCCATCCTCCATATGGGGGAGAAAGGCATCCTGCTGCGCTTTGTTAAATCGGTGGATTTCGTCAACGAATAGAAGGGTCCCCTGCCCGTTTGCCGCGCGCAGTTTTGCCGCCTCAAAGACTTTTCTAAGCTCCGGAACGCCAGAGAAAATCGCAGAGAGTTGGACGAAGGCGAGATCGGTTTCGTGCGCGAGGAGACGCGCAATGGTCGTTTTCCCGACACCCGGCGGACCCCAGAAAACCAGAGAGGACAGACCACCGGAGGCCAACATGACCCCGAGCGGCGACTCCGGTCCCAAAACCTGTTCCTGCCCGATAACCTCGCCCAGCGATTGTGGCCTCAGACGATCCGCGAGCGGGCGCGTTTTGGCGTCCGGCAGGTTCACGATTTCATTTGAGGAGAAGAGGTCCGTCATTTGGGCATGATACGGCGTGCCCGCGCAGACGTGAAGCGAAGATGTCGGGGCCGAAATGGCGCTTCTCGGCCCCGTTAGATGCGCACAGTCCTTAGTGGAGCTTGTTGCTCAGATTGATGCGCATGCAAGCATTGCGCGCACCAGCGATGTCCATCACCGGACCGACGACATCAATGTCGAGACCGACGCGACGACCCCACCGGTTGCCGTTTTCCGGAATGAGACAGATCACGGATGTCGCGCCGAATTCACGCGCGGATGTGGTCATCTGGTCGATCAGGTTCAACTGAACACGGAAACGGTCCTTTGCGGGGACACGTGGGGATACAAAAATCCGGCTGGATTCCCAAACGTGCTCGGCCACGGGCGCTTCTTCATAAAGAAGAGTGTCCGGGATAGATTCGAGAAGGCCACGTTGGGCGTCGCGGATCATGTAGGAGTAAATGCCGCATTTCGTGTTTGTAGGGGTCAAACGGATACCGGCCAGGACTTCGCCAAACTCGTGAACCGCGATCCAACGGGATGCGGGTGTATCGTATTGATCGTATTCCATGCCGTCGGCCTGTGGCAGATCCCATTTTGCATGTTGGATGAACGTTTCGTGTCTAGCACGAAGCATATTCGCAAAAAGATCGCCATGGTTGTGCAGGTTGGCAAAAGAAAGCGTGGTGGTTTGCATCGGTATTCTCCGGATGTGGTTGAGTTTTTCAACGCACCGCCGGCGGAATACCATCACAACAGCTTGATCTCCTTGGCTTTTTGGATGGCCTCTGAGGTCGTCCGCGCCATTAATCGCTCGCGCGCGGAGACAAGTCGCGCTTTCAACGCGCTCTCCGAAATCCCGAGCTTGGCCGCGGCTGCTGCGTGACGATCACCGCCCGCGATGCACCGGAGGGCCTGAATTTGGGCGGGAGTCAGTTCGAGTTGCGGCTCAGCCACTTCATGCAACGTGCGCACGACTTTGGCGATGCTCGACATCTCCTGATCCGTAAACTCGCGGTCTGCGCGCGCGCATCCCACGATTGACCGCGATTGGACGGGACCGCACGCGACCGCCATGCCAAAATTCAGACCGAATTCGGCGGCCTGCCTCCAAATATTGAATGGATCGGGGAGTTCTATTTCGCTCCACCTTGTTTGCCCTTCGCAGCTCAACCCCCATGCAATCAACGGATCGCGCAATGCATATGCTTCTGCCGCGTAGTGAGAGAGCCACTTTGGGTCATAGGTCGTGTCACTCACCAGAGGTGATGCAAAACGAATATGGAGACCCGCATAGTAACCCGCTGGAGACGCGGCACGAAGTTGTGCAAAGAGGCGAAGTAATTCCGTTGTGCTAGTCATACTGATACAAATCGACTCCGAATGGGGGGGGCGGCAACAACCTAAAGGCGACCACTCAATACCTGACTAAACCCTTGGGACCGTAATGGGAAGTCAGTTTGGGAGTGAATAGGTCATTTTGGCATGACCGTTGCGGAATCGGCGCGCAAACATGCAAATGTATGAACGATCGGGTCAGTTCTGTTAACCTTTCATTGCAACTTGCACAAACCTGGCAGGTCGCTCACGTCGACCCTAACCCGAAAAAGCAAAAAGCCCCGCATCTGCGGGGCTCTCAAATCGCTTTGATTCGGTCTGGAATCACTCTTCGGCTTCGAATGCCTCTTCAGCGGCAAGGCGTGCTTTGTCAGCTGCACCTTTTGCTGCGGGATCGCGGTCGACGAGCTCGATGATTGCCATCGGTGCCATGTCGCCATAGCGGAAGCCAGCTTTCAGAACGCGTGTGTAACCACCCTGACGCTCTGCATAACGTGGGCCCAGAACTTCAAAGAGTTTCGCAACATCTTTGTCCTGCTTCAATTGTGCAGCGGCCTGACGACGTGCGTGCAGATCGCCGCGTTTGCCGAGCGTGATCAGCTTGTCCATGATCCGCTTAAGCTCTTTGGCTTTTGGCAACGTGGTTTTGATTTGTTCGTGCTCAATGAGCGAACCGGACATGTTCGAAAAGAGCGCCTTGCGGTGCTCATGTGTGCGGTTCAGGCGGCGGTAGCCTTTAGCGTGACGCATTGTCTATCTCCTTAGCGTGTTTTGCTTTGTCTGGCCGGCGATGCGTGTCACCGACTCTCCTTGGGGCATGTGCCCGATTGTTCCCTGCACAAAGCAGGCATTGCGCGGGGCCCCGTAAGGCCCCGCAAAAAGCTTAGAACTGGTCTTCGAATTTCTTGGCCAGATCTTCGATGTTTTCAGGTGGCCACTCTTCGACATCCATGCCGAGGTGCAGACCCATGCCCGAAAGCACTTCCTTGATCTCGTTGAGCGACTTGCGGCCGAAGTTCGGCGTGCGCAGCATCTCTGCTTCGGTTTTCTGGATGAGATCCCCGATGTAGACGATGTTGTCGTTCTTGAGACAGTTTGCCGAACGCACGGACAGTTCCAACTCGTCCACTTTCTTGAGCAGAAGCGGGTTGAATTCCAGACCGTCGTCTTCTTCCTGACGCGATGCCGCTTCGGGTTCGTCGAAGTTGACGAAAATGCCCAGCTGGTCCTGCAGAATGCGCGCAGCATAGGCCACGGCGTCTTCTGGTGTGATCGAACCGTCTGTTTCGATTTTCATCGTCAGTTTGTCATAGTCGAGAACCTGACCTTCACGGGTCGGCTGCACGTCATAGGACACTTTTTTGACCGGCGAGTAGATCGCATCGACGGGGATGAGACCGATGGGTGCGTCTTCCGGCTTGTTCTTGTCGGCAGAAACGTAACCCTGACCGGTGTTGACGGTCAGTTCCATGAACAGATCGGCGCCGTCATCAAGGTGACAGATCACGTGGTCTTTGTTCAGGACCTCAATGCCAGCGGACTCGGAGATGTCACCAGCGGTGACAACCATCGGGCCTTTGGTGGCGATGGAGAGACGCTTGGGTCCTTCCACTTCCATGCGCAGAGCGACGCCTTTGAGGTTGAGGATGATGTCGGTGACATCTTCGCGTACGCCTGCAACCGAGGAAAACTCGTGCAGGACGTTGTCAATCTGCACCGACGTGATAGCCGCGCCTTGCAGCGAGGACATCAATACGCGACGCAGCGCGTTGCCCAGCGTCAGACCGAAGCCGCGCTCGAGCGGCTCCGCCACAACGGTTGCCTGACGCGCGGGCTCGTTGCCCGGCTTCACTTCAAGCTGTTGTGGTTTAATGAGCTCGGCCCAATTCTTGTGGATCATGCTAGTGCCTCCATTCTTGTCCCTACGCCCATGTTCCGTAAAGCGGGGGACGCCCGAGGGGTCTCGAAAACGCAAAAGCGGACCGCGGGCGATAACGCTCGCGATCCGAAAATTTATAGTGCGATCAGACGCGGCGGCGCTTTGGTGGGCGGCAGCCGTTGTGTGCGATCGGGCTCACGTCGCGGATCGACGTGATGTTGAGGCCGATTGCAGCCAGAGCGCGCAGCGCGGATTCACGACCGGAACCGGGACCCTGCACTTCGACTTCAAGGGTTTTAAGACCATGTTCCTGTGCCTTGCGGCCCGCATCCTCTGCAGCCATCTGGGCAGCATAGGGTGTGGATTTACGGGAACCTTTGAAACCCATCGTACCAGCGGAGGACCACGCAATCGCATTGCCCTGAACGTCGGAGATGAGGATCTTGGTGTTGTTGAAGGTCGAGTTTACGTGAGCAACGCCAGCGGCGATGTTCTTGGAAACCTTTTTCTTCGTGCGACGAGTATCACGTGCCATGTTTCAGATCTCCCCTTACTTCTTCTTGCCTGCGATGGCCTTTGCGGGGCCTTTGCGGGTGCGAGCGTTGGTGTGGGTACGCTGACCGCGTACGGGAAGATTGCGGCGATGACGCAGACCGCGGTAGCAGCCAAGGTCCATAAGACGCTTGATGTTCATCTGGGTATCACGACGCAGGTCGCCTTCGACGGTGTAGTTCGCGTCGATGTGCTCACGGATGGAGAGCACTTCAGCGTCCGAGAGCTCATTGACGCGACGGGTTTCGTCGATGCCAACGGCGGCGCAGATATCTTTTGCAGAGGCTGTGCCAATGCCGGTGATGTAGGTGAGGGCGATGGGAACCCGCTTTGCAGTCGGGATGTTCACGCCAGCGATACGTGCCACGTTTCATTTCCTTTCGTTGCGGTTCCGTAAGACCGGAACCTTTTTTCACAACGGAAACCCGCGGGTTTGTGACCTGCGGGTGTCAGCTGAATTCTATGATCTTCGTTGCGGGAGCGACCCGTTAACGAATCTGATCCCAATGGGGATGGGTTGCCATACGGGGGAATCGCCGGAGGGTCAAGAGACTCCGGCGAGTTCCGCCATTAGCCCAGTGCCTGCGCGATTTCGCGCGCCACGGCATCGACTTCCTGAAGGCCGTTTACCGGCTTCAAATCACCCTTGGCGTAGTAGTAACCAATCAGCGGCGACGTCTTTTTATAGTATTCCATCAGACGCGTTTTGAGGCTCTCCTCATTGTCGTCTGCACGGCGTTTGAGATTGGTGGACCCGCAGGTGTCGCAGGTGCCCTCTACCTTCGTCGGCTTGGTGTCATCGTGGTAAACTTCACCACAATCGCCACAGGTGTAGCGGCCGGTGATACGCTTCACGAGAGCCTGATCGTCGACACGCATCTCAACAACCGCATCAAGGGTGGTGTAGTTCTTCGTCAACAGCTCTGCGAGCGCGTCAGCCTGGGCCAAGGTGCGCGGGAAGCCATCAAAGATGAAACCACCCTCGGAGCCTGCGTGGATCTTTTCGTCGATGAGACCGATCACGATCTCGTCGGTGACCAATTCGCCCGCGTCCATAACAGCAGCAACGCGTTTGCCCATTTCGGTGCCCGATGTGCGAGCCTCGCGTAGCATGTCACCGGTTGAAAGTTGCACCATGCCCCGCTCCTCAACGAGACGTCGTGCTTGTGTGCCTTTGCCCGCGCCGGGCGGGCCAAGGAGAATGATGTTCATCGTTTTGATGTCCCTCTTTTACTGCGCTTCCTCCCGCGCAGCTGAGATTTTTCGATCAGCCCCTCATACTGATGTGCCAGCAGGTGAGACTGGATTTGCTGGATCGTGTCCATCGTGACGGAGACCACAATCAACACGGAAGTGCCGCCAAAATAGAATGGAATGGCCAACTGGCTACGAAGAATCTCCGGAAGGAGACAAACTGCCGCAAGGTAGCCCGAACCAAGCACCAGCACGCGGCTCACAATGTAGTCGAGATGCTCTTCGGTTTTCTTGCCCGGACGGATACCGGGAATAAAGCCGTTCTGGTTCTTCAGGTTCTGGGCAACGTCTTCGGTCTTGAACGCCACATTCGCGGTGTAGAAGTAGGCAAAGAAGACAATCATCGCCGCGAAGAACAGCAGATAGAGCGGCTGACCCGGCCCGAAATAGGCGAGCAGCGTCGACATAACCGGACCCAGATCGGACTGGCCGGAGAAGGTCGCGATGGTTGTCGGAAGGAGCAGCAAAGAAGATGCGAAGATCGCAGGAATAACGCCAGCCGGGTTAACCTTGATCGGAAGGTGCGAGGACTGGGCGTCGTATACTTTCATGCCTTGCTGACGGCGCGGATACTGGATGTGAACCTTACGCAGGGCACGTTCCATGAATACGACGAAAGCAATGACCGCAATGACCATCACGATCACGCCGATAATTACCAGCGGAGAGATCGCACCGGACCGGCCAGAAGCAAAGAACTGAGCCAGAGCGCCGGGAATTTCCGCAACGATACCGACAAAGATGATGAGCGAGATTCCGTTGCCGACGCCACGCTGGGTGATCTGTTCACCGAGCCACATCAGGAACATCGTACCGCCAACCAGTGTGATGATCACGCCTGCACGGAAATACCAACCCGGATCATGGGCGAGATCACCGGCCTCAAGCGACGCGGCGAGGCCGTAGGCCTGAAACAGCGCCAGAAATACGGTGCCGTAGCGCGTGTACTGGTTGATCTTTTTGCGACCTGCATCGCCCTCTTTTTTGAGTTGTTCGAGCGACGGCACGAGCGCTGTAAGCAGCTGAACGATAATCGAGGCAGAGATGTACGGCATAATGCCGAGTGCAAAAATGCCCATACGCCCCAAGGCGCCGCCCGTGAACATGGTCAGAATGCCGCCGATACCGGCGCTGGCCTGTTCCATGAACTGCTTGAGGGCGATTGCATCGATACCCGGCACCGGAATGTAGGTGCCAAGACGGTAAACGATCAAAAGGCCGAGGGTAAATACGATGCGCTGGCGGAGTTCCTTGGCCTTGCCGAAGGTGCCCCAGTTGAGGTTCGCCGCCATCTGTTCTGCTGCGGATGCCATTTAGGTCTCTCTCTTCACGAACAACGCCGCCGAACCGGTCTTCCGGTCGGCGGCGTTTGGAAAACTCATGGGGTGATGTAAGGGGCGTGGCCCCTCCCCACAACCCTTATTCAGCCGCCGCTTCGGCCTTTGAAGCAACTGTGAGCGAACCGCCAGCCTTCGCAACCGCGTCAATTGCGGATTTGGAAGCGCCGGTGACGTTCAAAGTCAGCTTGGATTTGACGTCGCCTTTGGCGAGAACGCGGATGCCGTCGAGCTTACGACGCACGAGGCCGGAAGCCACCAGCGCGTCCTCGTTGATCTCGGATTTCGCATCCAGTTTGCCGGCTTCTACGAACTTCTCGATCAGGCCGAGGTTCACAACGGCGAATTTCGCACGGTTGGGTTTGTTAAAACCACGCTTTGGAAGACGCTGGTATAGGGGCATCTGGCCGCCTTCGTAGCCTTTGATAGCTACACCGGAACGGGATTTCTGACCTTTGATACCACGGCCACCCATTTTACCTTTACCGGAGCCTGGGCCACGGCCGACGCGCATGCGTTTTTTGGTTGCGCCTTCGTTATCGCTAAGTTCGTGCAGTTTCATGTCGCTTCTCCTTGCCGGAACTGCCCTCCAGCGACGGAGTGGGCAAACACGGCTTACAAATGTTGATTCTGATCGGCGCTATGCCGACTGAGGGCGTATAGACGCAATGCCCGCACGGTTCAAGTGCCGCCTGCGTCGACGCGCAAGTCGCCTCAGCCCAGCCAGTGCGCTCAGCAACATAAGGCCCGATGCAGGTAGCGGCACAGTTGCATAATTCATGCTCGGCGCACCCGCGCGGATGTTTTCTGTGGGCGATGTTGCGTATCCGTAGGCGATGACCAGCGTATGTCCGTAGGTGTCTGTTTCCAATTCCATCCATCCCAGTCGCCCATCGCCGAACATAAAGGGCAGGAAACCCGCCACGACGCCGGGCGATCCTGTGCCCCAGTCGCCGGAATGTACCGCCACACCTTCATAATAAGGCGACAATGGATCATCGGATTTCCTGTAGCCGTAGTGCCTCAGTGTAGAACTAAAGAAATATGGGGCGATGTTATCATGCGAGATCACTGCGCCCATCGACAACGGCCCCCCTTTAGCCAGCATCAACCCGTCGCGCCCCATGACCCACACGCCGCCATCCTGAGCGTAGTTGATATCATCTTGATACCCGTCGATCCCGGCTGAAAAATAGATGTCCGTTGAGCCATTGCCATCAAGGTCAAAATAGGTCTCGCCGTTTATACCCGAACTTTCGTAGTTCACGTACGTTCCAACCTCGACACGAACTGTCGCTGCATGTGCGAGACTCGTTTGGGTCAAAAGCAAAAATGTTAGAAAAAGTCGAAAAATCAAAAAGCGCATTGGAGGTACCCCTAATAATTTAGTTTAGGGTCTCAACGATGACGTGTTGCGTCGACGATTCTTCGCGGGTTAGGGAATTATTCTACGCGCAGGACAGCTTCGGGTTGAAATGAACTGATTGTCCCACACCCTTATGGGGAGGATGGGTGACGAATTGGGCGAAACGAACACGTGACGCGTTTTTCGGAACGCCCCGCCCAAGAAGATTTTTGCTACTACCCCAGTTCACCCGGCGCGTACCAATCGCCGAATTCCACTTTGGTGCCTTCATCAACAAGCGACGCGAAGTATTCAGGGTCCTGTGTCCCCCCATCGCGCCCGCGGTAGTGATAGGGATACACGTAGGTGGGTTTGAACGTATTGACGGCTTTTGCTGCCTGATCTGCATCCATCGTGAACGGCAAGTTCATGCACAGAAATGCGAGGTCGATATTTTCCAGAGCCAACATTTCGGGGGTGGGTTCGGTATCGCCCGAAATATAGGTGCGGAAACCTTCCATGCTTAGCACGTAGCCGTTGTCGCGACCGAGCGGATGGAAATTCTTGCGCTCCTCGGTCGTATTGTAGGCCGGAATAGCGTCAATGGTGAGCCCCATCGCCTCCATGCTCTCACCATTGGCTATAGCCGTCGTCTGGCCTTGGAGTGCCTCTGGAAGTTTGTCGTAAACCGCCGGATTGGTGATCATCGGCGTATCACCTGCGATTGCGTTGAGGACGTCGAGGGAAAAGTGGTCCCCGTGCTCGTGGGTCACGAGGATGAGGTCCGGCGCAGGGAACTCTGCATAATCGGCGGCGGCACCAACCGGGTCGACATAAATGACACCCGAGGGAGTCTCCATCACAAAGCTTGCATGTGCGACGGGGTGAACCGAAATCTTGCCGTCCATGAAAACGTCCGATTCATGATTGTCTGCGCGGGCAGCGAAGGGAAGGATGGTGATCGCGCCCGTGGTTGCGACACCTGCCAGGAAAGTACGTCTACTGTGCGTCATGTTGAATCCTCCTATCAAGTGGTGAGGAGATAGGCCGACTGCGGTTGTTGGCAATGGACTGCGCAAACAAAAAAGCCCCCCGACGAGCGGGGGGCAGTTGGATCCTTCTTCCACGGATCTTAGTTTTTGATGTCGAGCATGCCCGTGCGGAACAAAAAGCCCGATATCAATGCGCCGAGGATTGGCGCGAGGATGAACAGCCAGAGTTGGCCGATCGCCGCGCCTCCCGCAAAGAGTGCCGGCCCGATTGAGCGGGCTGGGTTCACCGAAACGCCAGTCACGTTGATACCAACCAAGTGGATCACGACAAGCGTCAGGCCAATGGCCAAACCGGCAAAGCCGACAGGTGCGCCTGCGCCGGTTGAGCCGAGAATGACAGTCACAAAGAGAAAGGTTGCCACAAGTTCGAATACAAACGCCGCGCCCATGGAATACTCACCAAGATAGCCTGCGCCCCATCCGTTCTGGCCCAAACCGTTGGCTGCGACAGTGTAATCTGCCTTGCCCGAAGCGATCATGAGGAGAACCGCAGCGGCGGCAATCGCGCCCGCAATCTGGGAAACGATGTACACAATGGCCTCAGAGATCGTCATACGACCCGCAGCGACAGCGCCCAACGAAACCGCGGGGTTAATGTGGCAGCCTGAGATGTGGCCGATGCCATAGGCCATACCGATGAGGGCGAGACCGAAGGCAAAAGAGATGCCGTAGAGACCAATGTCTCCCCCGGCAATCACGGCAGAGCCGCAGCCGAAGAGAACGAGGGTGAAAGTCCCGATAAATTCTGCAAGTGGTTTATTCATTTGGGTTTCCTGACTGTCTGGGTAGATGTCACCTCAGACAGTTACAGATCGACCCCTCTTGTCGTTAGGGGGAAACATCACGCAACCGTGACCATACCCGACGGGAAACGCGCACGTTGGAGTCGCTATTGCCGGCATCTCTTGGGCCGCGGCAGACGATCGTAAAAGGCAAGCGCGCAGAGCATTGACTGCCCTGTTGAGACCCGCACAAACGCAAAACGCCCCACCGGTAAGGGCGGGGCGTTGCGATGATGTCGATCGATGAGGCTTAGCCGCGCTCTTCGATGATCTCCACGAGGTGGGGGATCTTGCTAACCATACCACGAACCGAAGGCGTATCTTCGAGTTCACGGGTTTTGTGCATTTTGTTGAGACCCAGGCCGATCAGCGTTTCACGCTGTTTGGCGGGGCGACGGATCGGAGAGCCGATCTGTTTTACGACGATGGTTTTTGCCATGGTTCGGGTTCCTTACGCTTCTGCAGCTTCGGCGACTTCAGCAACCGGTGCATCGTCCTTGCGGAGGATGTCGGCGACTTTTTTGCCGCGACGCTGGGCCACGGAACGCGGGGAGGCTTCTTTACGAAGACCGTCCAGCGTAGCGCGGATCATGTTGTAGGGGTTCTGCGAACCGGTCGATTTGGCGACCACGTCCTGAATGCCAAGCATTTCAAAAACGGCACGCATTGGACCACCGGCGATGATGCCGGTACCGTGTGGTGCGGTGCGCATGACGACTTTACCGGCGCCGTGGCGACCTTCCATGTCGTGGTGCAGGGTGCGGCCCTCTTTGAGAGCGACGCGGATCATCTGGCGTTTCGCCTGCTCGGTGGCTTTACGAATGGCCTCAGGGACCTCTTTCGCTTTACCTTTGCCGAAGCCGACGCGGCCTTTTTGATCGCCAACAACCACGAGAGCGGCGAAGCCAAAGCGCTTACCACCCTTAACGGTTTTGGACACACGGTTGATCGCTACGAGACGATCAGCGAATTCTGGGGTTTCGTCGCGGTCGCGACCCCGACGGTTATCACGTTCTGCCATATGGACAGTCCTTCAAATGGTGGCGCGCTGTTGCGGCGCCGTTGTACTCGATCCTGGTGCTGAAAGTGCTGAATGCACTGGGCCCGGATCATCGGGAGGGCGCGAACGCCCTCCTCAGAAGCTTAGAACTTCAAACCACCTTCACGGGCAGCGTCGGCAAGTGCCTTCACTTTTCCGTGGAAGAGGAAACCACCGCGATCGAAGTAACACTCTTCGATACCGGCTTTCTTCGCCCGTTCTGCAATAGCCGCACCGATTTTGGCGGCGGCTTCGACATTGTTCTTGCCTTCCACGCCGAGATCTTTCTCGAGCGAGGATGCGGCAACGAGGGTTTTCCCCAGAACGTCGTCGATCAGCTGGGCGCTGATGTTTTTGTTCGAGCGGTGAACGGAAAGACGGAGCTTGCCGGAGTTGCTCTTGCGAAGTTTGTTGCGAACGCGCAGGCGGCGCTTCACGAACAGGTCTCGTTTGCTGTTTGCCATTTTCTGCGTCCTTACTTCTTCTTGCCTTCCTTGCGGAAGATGTACTCGTCTTTGTATTTGATGCCTTTGCCTTTGTAGGGCTCGGGCTTACGCCATTCACGGATGTTTGCCGCGACCTGGCCGACGAGTTGCGAATCGGAACCTTCAACAACGATCTCGGTCTGTTTGGGGGCCGTGACGGTAACGCCTTCGGGAACCTCAAAGTTGACCTCGTGCGAGTAACCGAGCGACAGCTTCAGGGTATTTCCCTGCATCTGGGCACGGTAACCAACGCCGTTGATTTCGAGCTCTTTTTTAAAGCCTTCGGACACGCCCTGCACGAGATTGGCGACAACAGTGCGGGACATGCCCCACTGCTGACGTGCGCGCTTGGATTTGCCACGTGGCGTTACGGAGATGGTGTTGTCCTCGAGTGTGAGGGTCACATCATCAGTTGCGGTGAAGGAATGGACGCCTTTCGGGCCCTTCACTTCAATGGTCTGGCCGGACACAGAGGCGGTAACGCCGCTGGGCAGATCGACCGGTTTTTTACCAATACGAGACATCGATGGACCTCCTTAGAAGACGGTGCAAAGAACTTCGCCACCAACATTGTTGGCACGAGCATTTGCATCCGACATCACACCTTTAGGGGTGGAGACAATCGACACACCGAGGCCCTGACGGACCGTCGGGATGTCCTTGACACCGAGGTAGACGCGACGGCCGGGCGTGGAAACACGCTTCAGCTCACGAATAACAGGGATGCCTTCGTAGTATTTGAGGCTGATCTCAAGGGTCGGGTGACCGTTAACATCAGTACCGCTTTCGTAGCCGCGGATGTAGCCCTCGTCGAGGAGCACATCGAGCACCCATGCACGCAGCTTGGACGCTGGCGTGGAGACGGTGGACTTGCCACGCATCTGGGAGTTGCGGATGCGGGTCAGCATATCGCCGATAGGATCGTTCATATCTGTGCCCTCCTTACCAGCTGGATTTCACGAGACCGGGGATCTGGCCGAAAGAGCCGAGTTCCCGCAGCATGATCCGGGACACCTTCAGCTTACGGTAGTAAGCGTGTGGACGTCCGGTCAGCTGACAACGGTTGTGGAGACGAGTTGCCGAGGAGTTCCGCGGCAGATCGGCCAGCTTCATGGAAGCGCGAAAACGCTCTTCCATCGGTTTGTCTTGGTCGTAGATGATTTCTTTGAGGGCAGCGCGTTTGGCGGCGAATTTCTTCACCAGCTTCTGACGCTTTTCCTCGCGGGCGATCATGGATTTCTTAGCCATGTGTCAAATTCCTCGCGCTTAGCTGTTGAAGGGCATGTTGAAAGCTTTCAACAGGCTCTTCGCTTCCGCGTCAGTCTTCGCGGTGGTTGCGATTACGATGTCCAGACCCCAGACTTCATCGACTTGGTCGAAGTTGATCTCGGGGAACACGATGTGCTCTTTCATGCCCATGGCGTAGTTGCCGCGGCCATCGAAAGAAGTGCCGGATACGCCGCGGAAGTCGCGGATACGTGGCATAGCGATCGTGATCAGACGATCAAGGAATTCGTACATACGGTCACCACGGAGTGTGACTTTTGCACCGAGCGGCATTTCCTCACGAACGCGGAAGCCAGCGATGGACTTCTTTGCTTTGGTGATGACGGCCATTTGGCCGGCAATAGCGGAGAGATCTGCCTGAGCCGATTTGGCTTTTTTGGTATCTTTCACCGCTTCGGCGCCACAGCCGATGTTCAGTACGATTTTGTCGAGGCGCGGGATCTGCATGTCGTTTTTGTAGCCGAACTCTTCTTTGAGAGCGGCACGAATGCTGTCCTTGAACGCGGCCTTGAGACGCGGGGTGTAGTTTGCTTGATCGAGCATTAGATTACGTCCCCCGTGGTCTTGGCGAAGCGCACTTTCTTGTCGCCATCCATACGGAAGCCAACGCGTGTTGCTTTGCCATTTTTGTCTACGATTGCGAGGTTGGACAGATCGATAGGCATAGCGACCGGTTTACGACCACCCTGCTCACCCTGCGTTGGCTTGGCGTGACGAAGAGCGACGTTGACGCCTTCCACGATTGCTTTGCCTTTAGCGGGCATCACAGTGGCGATTTCGCCCTGCTTGCCTTTGTCCTTGCCTGCAAGAACGACGACCTTGTCGCCTTTTTTCAACTTAGCAGCCATTAGAGCACCTCCGGAGCGAGCGAGATGATCTTCATAAAGTTTTTCGCGCGAAGCTCACGAACAACCGGGCCAAAGATACGTGTACCTACAGGCTCGTTGTTGTTGTTCAGGATGACGGCAGCGTTGCGATCAAAACGGATCGCTGTGCCATCTTCACGACGGACTTCTTTGGCGGTGCGAACGACGACGGCCTTACGGACGTCACCCTTTTTCACACGACCACGCGGAATGGCTTCTTTCACCGATACAACGATGATGTCACCCACGGACGCGTAACGACGGTGCGAACCGCCGAGGACCTTGATGCACTGAACTCGGCGAGCGCCTGAGTTGTCAGCTACATCCAGATTGGTCTGCATCTGGATCATTTGGTTTCTCCCGACCTTTGGGGAGGGCTGCAGCGCCCTATTCCCCCAGGGTTTCGATTAAATTGGTAAGCCGCCCTAATTAGGCGATAACTTCCCAACGCTTGGTTTTCGACTTTGGCGCACATTCCTGAATACGGACGGTGTCACCAACGCTGAACTGGTTCTTCTCATCGTGAGCCCGGTACTTTTTGGACTTACGGATCGTCTTTTGCAGAACGGGGTGTTTGAAGCGGCGCTCCACGGACACGGTCACGGTCTGTTCGTTCTGGTTCGAGGTTACAACCCCGGAAAGAATACGTTTAGGCATCTGGGTCGCTCCTTATTCAGCCGCTGCGGCAGCTTTTTCGTTCAGAATAGTCTTCACAAGTGCGGCCGAACGGCGCGCTTTGCGAATCTGAGCGGTGTTTTCGAGCTGACCCGTGGCCTGCTGAAAGCGCAGGTTGAAGGATTCTTTTTTCAGGTTTGCCAGATCTTCGCGGAGCTGGTCCGGAGTCTTGGCACGTAGTTCTTGGGCGTTCATATCGCCTCTCCTTAGTTCCTAACAGCACCGGTGGGCGCCCTTGTGGGGTGACCTCTGGTCCGGTGGGTTATGCAAAAACGACAAAGACCCCCGGATGGGGGAATCTCTGAGATGCCGCTCTATAAGGGAGTCGTGGCATCGCCGCAAGGATTGTTTGGCTTTTTCGGCAGGCTGGCGTAGGCACGACTGGAAATGGTCCACATACGGAGCCAAACCATGTCCACAATTGAATCCCTCTTTGCTACCCGCCTCTACCGCGCCTCCCTTTCGGAGCGCGGCCCAAAGGTCGATCCCGCGGAGTTGGAAGCCTCCTGCTACGCTATCGCCGAAGATGACGAGGCCGGTCAGCAATGGTGCGAAGATAACGCCTATCCGGGCTATACCTCTTATGCCTCCCTCACCGACCTGCCATGGCGGTTTCCGATTTTCAAAGACATGGTCGATGCGCTGGATAAACACGTTGCGGAGTTCGCACAGGACCTCCAATTCGACCTCGACGGGCGCAAACTGGTGCTCGAAGATCTCTGGATCAACATCCTTCCCGAAGGCGGCACACATGGTTCCCACATTCACCCTCACTCGGTGATTTCAGGGACAACATACATTTCCATGCCCGAAGGCGCATCGGCCCTCAAACTCGAGGATCCGCGCCACGCAATGATGATGGCCGCGCCCCCGCGCATCAAAGGCGCCCGTCGGGAGTTAAAGAGCTTTATCTATGTGCAGCCCGAGGTAGGTGATGTGTTGCTGTGGGAAAGCTGGCTGCGCCACGAGGTTCCGATGAACACAAGTGAAGACGACCGGATCAGCGTGTCTTTTAACTACAAATGGGGTTGACCGACCTGCCCTGTCGCCCATTAATCGGGTGAGAAATTCGGGGTGTTATGCTTTTAAATTACAAGTTCAAGCCCATCGAATTGATCGCAGGTGAGCAGATCGTATTTTCGGTCGACGGATTAGTCTTTCCAAACATCCGCGATCCGCTTTTCCACCTCGTGACGGCCATGTTATCTCCCGTACTCCTACCAATTTTTATCCACCGCGCCTTTCGCCCAATCGCTTATGTCATAACGACGAGAAGGGTCATGGTGGTGGAGCCGGCCGGTGTGGCGCAGTCGATCGATATCTCGGCGATCCAACGGATGCGCGGCACGCGTTGGTCACTGATGCTGTTCGGCAGCAACGGGGAGCGCCTTTGGATGAACAGAATGCCGGATTCGTGGCAGTTCGAAAGTATCATCAAGAGAGTTATCTCGAAACTTGAGCCGACCTTTTAACCGGCAGGTGTTCACTGCTGGCTCAGATCAACGCTCGTGCAAATAGGGTGAATCCGCCGGCTCTCCCGACAGCGTCGTGTAGCGCCGATTTTTGATTTCGCCATCCGGTCCACGTTCGAACGACAATACACGATCGTTTTCAGGGTAAGTCACCACATCACTCGATGACCGCGTGCCGATCATCAAATAGCTCGCCGACGTTTCTGAAACATTCTCAACAAAATGACCTAATGGCGCTCCGGCCTTAAACGTGGCGGCCTCGCCGCGCTGAAGCGTGAATGTGTGGCCCCCTTCATGCACCAGAACCTCACCGGAAAGCATGTAGAGCATTTCATCTTCGCTCGAATGCCAGTGCTTGATGGATGAGGATGATCCGGGAGGCAGGGTTTCAACGAATGCCCCGAACTGGGTCAAACCGCCACTATCGCTAAACAACAGGGCTTCGAAGGCACCGCAGGGGTGACCAACGCCATCATGGCTGTCTTTGCGAACTGTTTCGGGCGTGAATTTCGGCATGTGACTGACGGCTCCGATGTATTGCGATCATACGAAGACGTTAGCCCAAACACCCGCTATCGCAAGCGTGCTAACGCGGGGCCACTGAACGAAAAACCCCCGCCGATTTCTCGGCGGGGGTTCTTATTTCTCAACCGGGGTGCGGGCCGGACAAAATCGGTGACTTTGCTGAAACCGCGCGGGTCAAAAACGCGAAAGCGTTTTCGGCCTTTACCAGTCTTCGCGCATCACAGTGCGTGTTTTGATCGGAAGTTTCATTGCTGCGAGGCGGAGTGCTTCGCGTGCAATGTCTTCTGGAACGCCGTCGATTTCGAACATGACGCGGCCGGGTTTGACCTTACATGCCCAATAATCCACGGAACCCTTACCTTTACCCATACGGACTTCGGTCGGTTTCGAAGTGACCGGTACGTCTGGGAAAATACGGATCCAAACACGGCCCTGACGTTTCATGTGACGCGTCATGGCACGACGTGCAGCTTCGATCTGGCGTGCAGTTACACGCTCAGGCTCGACAGCTTTAAGACCGAAGTTACCGAAAGTGAGATCGGAACCGCCTTTTGCCTGGCCTTTGATCCGGCCCTTGAACATCTTGCGGAATTTTGTGCGCTTTGGCTGAAGCATTTTTCAGGTCTCCTTAGCGACGGCCGCGGTCGCCGCGAGGCGCCGGACCTTGCTGGAGTTCTTCAGCGCGACGGTCACGAGCCTGCGGGTCGTGTTCCATAATCTCGCCTTTGAAGATCCAGGTTTTGATGCCGATGATGCCATAGGCAGTCATTGCTTCGGCGTGAGCGTAGTCGATGTCCGCACGCAGAGTGTGCAACGGCACGCGACCTTCGCGATACCATTCGGTACGCGCGATTTCAGCGCCGCCAAGACGGCCTGCAACGTTCACTTTGATGCCGAGAGCGCCCATGCGCATTGCGTTCTGAACGGCGCGCTTCATCGCACGACGGAAAGAAACACGACGCTCGAGCTGCTGAGCGATGGACTCGGCCACGAGGGCTGCATCCAACTCAGGCTTGCGCACTTCAACGATGTTGAGGTGCAGCTCGCTGTCGGTCATCGCGGCGATTTTCTTGCGCAGACCTTCGATGTCTGCACCTTTCTTGCCGATGATGACGCCCGGACGTGCGGTGTGGATCGTGACGCGGCACTTTTTGTGCGGACGCTCGATGATCACACGGCTGATGCCGGCCTGCTTGCATTCTTCTTTGATGAACGCACGGATACGAAGGTCTTCGAGAAGAAGATCACCGTAGTCCTTGGTGTCGGCGTACCAGCGGCTATCCCAGGTGCGGTTGACCTGGAGACGCATACCGATCGGGTTTACCTTATGACCCATTAGCTTTGCTCCTCAACTTGACGCACCTTGATGGTGATTTCAGCAAACGGCTTCATGATCTTGCCGAACCGGCCACGGGCACGGGGACGACCGCGCTTCATGGTGAGGTTCTTGCCGACCCACGCTTCGGCGACGATGAGTTCATCGACGTCGAGGTTGTGGTTGTTCTCGGCGTTGGCAATCGCGGACTGAAGACATTTCTTCACGTCTGCGGCAATCCGTTTGTTGGAGAAAGTCAGGTCCGTGAGAGCACGGTCAACTTTTTTACCACGGATCATCTGAGCCACGAGGTTCAGTTTCTGCGGCGAAACGCGAAGCATTTTGGTTTTGGCCATTGCTTCGTTGTCAGCCACGCGACGGGAATTTGATACCTTACCCATGACTTATTTCCGCTTCGCTTTTTTATCAGCTGCGTGACCGTAGTAGGTCCGTGTCGGTGCGTACTCACCGAACTTCTGACCAATCATGTCTTCGCTGACGTTGACGGGAATGTGCTTCTGGCCGTTGTACACACCAAAGGTGAGACCAACGAACTGAGGCAGGATGGTGGAGCGGCGCGACCAGATCTTGATGACCTCGTTGCGGCCCGACTCGCGGGATTTTTCGGCCTTCTTGAGGACATATGCGTCCACAAACGGGCCTTTCCAGACAGAACGTGCCATATCTTAGCGACCCTTTTTCCGAGCGTGACGGGAGCGGATGATAAGTTTATCCGAACCCTTGTTCTTGCGCGTTTTTGCGCCTTTCGTCGGCTTACCCCATGGCGTCACTGGGTGACGACCACCAGATGTCCGGCCTTCACCACCACCGTGCGGGTGATCGATCGGGTTCATAACAACACCACGAACAGAGGGGCGGATGCCCTTGTGGCGGTTACGACCGGCTTTACCGATGTTCTGGTTGGAGTTGTCAGGGTTGGACACGGCACCAACGGTGGCCATGCATTCCTGACGGACCATGCGCAATTCGCCCGAAGAGAGGCGGATCTGTGCGTAGCCACCATCACGACCAACGAACTGGGCGTAGGTGCCTGCGGCACGTGCGATCTGACCACCTTTGCCGGGCTTAAGCTCGACGTTGTGGACGATCGTACCGATGGGCAGACCGGAGAAAGGCATCGCGTTGCCCGGCTTCACGTCGGCTTTGGCAGCGGCGATCACTTTGTCACCAACAGCGAGACGCTGTGGCGCAAGGATGTAGGCCTGCTCGCCATCTTCATATTTGATCAGTGCGATAAACGCGGTGCGGTTCGGGTCATATTCGATCCGTTCCACAGTCGCTGCGACATCAAACTTGTTACGTTTGAAATCGACGATACGATAGAGACGCTTTGCCCCGCCGCCTTTGCGGCGCATCGTGATCCGTCCGGTGTTGTTCCGGCCGCCGTTCTTGGACAAACCCTCAGTGAGAGATTTGACCGGGCGTCCTTTCCAGAGCTCCGAACGGTCGATCAGAACCAACCCACGTTGGCCAGGCGTCGTCGGCTTATACGACTTGAGTGCCATGCTTTCTGTCTTCCGTTTAGCTACGGCGGTCCCTTTTGAGGTGTCCCGCCTATGTGTTAGCCCCCTCGAGAGGTGACCGAGATATAGGGCCCCGAAGGTCCCCGAATTCAAACATCACGAGGCCCCAGAACGAATCCGGGGCCACGTGATGCGCGGGGTATAGTGGGAGTCTGTGTGGCTGTCTAGGGATGATGCTCGCTACAAGTCTACTGAACACATTTTAACTTTGCGAAGAAGAACCGATCATCAGAAAAGCTAGCAAGGCGTCCAGTGGCCCTTACGCGTAAATCAAGCGCACGGTCATACCCAATCCACTGACAGCGACCATCTGCTTCCACTGCTGTTTTGGCCAGCGCGATCAAATCGCCCGCTGCAGGCTTCCTCACCGCACCCATTGCTGCACGAAGGCGGCGATCACATTCAGTATAATATTTACCGTCAAATACCGGGCGACCATTTACACTATGAGATGACGCCATTTTGCACTCCTTGTCAGACGACATCTGCTGCCCGTCAGGCATGGTAATCCTGACATTTGAAGCCGTTGCTCCAAACATATAGATACTTTCACCCGCCTCCTGTGGAAATGAAGCCTTATGCAACTTGCTTATCTTCAGGAAATCATTCCAAAACAAATCTAACTCACCATAAGCAACTTTGTAGCGTCCTTCCACCTGCCCACTAGAACAAGCAACCAACACACTGCAAACGAACAATCTAAATATTAAGGTGAATATCCGCAAATCAAATTTCCTTTTTAAAGATCATCTTCGGTCGATGTAATTTCTTCACAAACAATATCCGAGCAAATTGAATACAAAAAGCCCCCCAATTTCTCGGGGGGCCTTTAAACTTTACAGGTCCACTGATCATTGAGGATCAGCTTCAAGTCCGGGTCGGACCTTAGAGACCGGTCGACACGTCGATGGAATTACCCTCTTCGAGCGTGACATAGGCTTTCTTGACGTCTTTACGTTTGCCAGGCTGACCGCGGAAACGCTTGGTCTTACCTTTGGTGACAACCGTGTTGACCGCTTTGACCTTCACACCAAAAAGCTCTTCAACAGCTTTTTTGATCTGCGGCTTGTTGGAGTCGATGGCGACTTCAAAAACCACAGCACCGTGCTCAGAAGCCATAGTGGCTTTCTCGGTGATGATCGGCTTGCGGATCACGTCGTAGAGTTCTGCTTTGTTGGTCATTTCAAACGAGCCTCCAGAGCTTCGATACCCGCTTTGGTGATCACGAGAGTGTCACGCTTGAGGATATCATACACGTTGGCGCCCATGGTCGGCAGGATGTCGACACCAGCGATATTCGCAGCCGCAGCTTTGAAATTCGCATCAACGTCGGTTCCGTCGATAACCAGAACGCGTTTCCAGCCCTGCTCCTTCACAGCACGTGCCAGCAATGCGGTTTTGGCTTCTGCGAGTTTCGCATCTTCCAGAACCACGAGATTGCCAGTTGCGGCTTTCGCGGAGAGCGCATGTTTCAGACCGAGCTTGCGGAATTTCTTCGTCAGCTCGTGGCCGTGGGAACGCGGGGTCGGGCCCTTGTAGATACCACCTTTACGGAAGATCGGCGCCTTGCGGGAACCGTGACGTGCGCCACCGGTGCCTTTTTGGCGATAGATCTTTTTGGTGGAATAGGACACTTCCGAACGGGTCTTCACCTTGTGGGTGCCGGCCTGCGCGTTGTTACGCTGCCAACGCACCACACGGTGCAGGATGTCGGTGCGCGGTTCCAGACCGAAGAGGGCTTCGTCGAGATCGAGCGTCCCGGCTTTGCCGCCGTCGAGTTTGATCACGTCGAGTTTCATTCGTCGCCTTCCTTCTTCTCAGTAGCGTTCAGGGACGCTTCTTCGGCAGCGGCGGCTTCTGCGGCAGCGGCTTCTGCAGCGGCGGCTTCGGCGGCGGCAGCTTCAGCAGCGGCAGCTTCGGCAACTTTCGCAGCTTCAGCAGCAGCGGAACGCAGAGCGGCGGGCAGAATTGCGTTGTCAGGGAACGGTTTTTTAACCGCGTCCTTAACAGTCACCCAACCACCTTTGGAGCCGGGAACGGCGCCTTTGACCATGATCAGGCCACGGTCGGTATCGGTTTTGACAACCTGCAGGTTCTGTGTGGTGACGCGAACGGCACCCATGTGACCGGCCATCTTCTTACCTTTGAAGACTTTACCCGGATCCTGACACTGACCTGTGGAGCCGTGCGAACGGTGGGAAACGGACACACCGTGAGTAGCGCGCAGGCCCCCAAAGTTGTGACGTTTCATCGAACCGGCAAATCCTTTACCGATCGACGTACCGGACACGTCTACAAACTGACCTTCGAAGTAATGGTCGGCGATGATTTCTTCGCCAACATTGATCAGGTTCTCTGCATCCACGCGGAATTCGGCGATTTTGCGTTTCGGCGCAACATTCGCCGCGGCAAAGTGACCGCGCATGGCTTTGGAGGTCCGTTTCGCTTTTGCGGAACCGGCACCGAGCTGAACAGCAGAGTAGCCGTCTTTTTCGGAGGTCCGCTGAGCGACAACCTGAAGGTTTTCGAGTTGAAGAACGGTTACAGGAATCTGTTTTCCGTCTTCCATGAAGAGGCGGGTCATGCCGACCTTCTTCGCAATTACACCAGAGCGCAACATTACCAGGTGCCCTCCTTAAACTTTGATTTCGACGTCAACGCCAGCGGCGAGGTCGAGCTTCATCAGCGCGTCCACGGTCTGGGGCGTCGGGTCCACGATGTCGAGCAGACGCTTGTGCGTACGGATCTCGAACTGGTCGCGGGACTTTTTGTCGATGTGCGGGCCACGGAGAACCGTGAACTTTTCAATCTTGTTGGGCAGCGGGATCGGGCCACGGACCTGAGCGCCAGTGCGCTTTGCCGTGTTGACGATTTCCTGCGTGGACGCATCCAGGACGCGGAAATCAAATGCCTTCAGCCGAATGCGAATATTTTGCGACTGCATATTGTAGCCTTTCGCGGGCTTCACCGGTTGAGAGGTCGAAACGGCACCATTGCCGATCCCACGTCGAACCTGAAAAGGAATTCGGGGCGGATACACCCGCCCCGAACGTCGTGCAAGTCCCTTTCGGGAATTACTCGATAATCTTGGAAACGACGCCGGAACCCACGGTGCGGCCGCCTTCGCGGATAGCGAAACGCAGGCC
>NZ_BAABDF010000006.1:182884-330897 GCF_039539485.1 Celeribacter arenosi | reverse complement strand
GCGCCAAATCTCTTCGGCGCGCCCGCCCGATCAAAACCTCAAAAATTTCTTCCAGAACTTCCCGCTAAACTCACCGTCTAACCTTCCGTTCCGCCCCAACCGCGTCGTTCGTCGCTGCCGGTGAAGGGGGTTCTAAGGTTAGTGGCGGGGGGGCGCAAGCGCTTTTTTCAAAAAACTTTGCTGGATGGTCAGTTTTTTTCGCAGCTGCCTTCTCATTTACCAAAAAGCGGCTTCGAGTCCCGCTTTTACACCGGGTTTTCCACCAACTTATCCACAATAGGGGCGCAAAAGGGGCCCCCAAGGGTGACTCGCCTCCGGATTCGCAGGCAACAAAAAAGGCGGCTGTTCGCGACAGCCGCCTCTTTAATCCGACTCGTTGGTCGCTTTTAGCTGTATCGAACGCCTTCACCATCGGTTGTGGGCGCTTCCAGCGCCTTGATCGCGGCATGAATCGTTATGTTTCCGACCACAGACCCATCCGGAGCCACAACCGGACAGCAATCGGAGGCAGAATCATGCAGCTTGGGCAGCACCTGCTCCACCGAGGCCGACATCGGCACAGGCTCGCCCTTAGACGACGGCTTGGTCGCCCCCATGATCGAACGGATGCGAACAACCTTAGCGCGGTTCACGTCCTTGATGAAGTCGGTGATATAGTCATCGGCCGGTTTCATCAGGATCGCTTGCGGATCGCCCGATTGAATAATCTCGCCATCCCGCAAAATCGCGATGCGGTCGCCGATGCGTAGCGCCTCGTCGAGATCGTGGGTAATGAAAATCACTGTCTTATGGAGCTCCTCCTGCAATTCCAGAAGGATCGACTGCATATCCGTGCGGATCAGCGGGTCGAGCGCCGAGAAGGCTTCATCCATAAGGAGGATGTCTGCATCTGTCGCGAGCGCGCGGGCAAGGCCCACACGCTGCTGCTGTCCACCCGAGAGTTGCGAGGGGTACTGGTCCTCAAATCCGGCGAGGCCAACTCGGTCGAGCCATTTGCGCGCCCGCGCGTCCGCCTCGTCTTCCGACACGCCCTGAATCTCCAAACCATATAGGGTGTTCTGAAGCACAGTGCGGTGCGGCAGCAGGCCGAACTTCTGGAACACCATGGACATCTTGAAGCGGCGCAGGTCGCGCAGCTGCTTGGCGTCCATTTCCAGCACGTTCTCGCCATCAACCCAGATCTCGCCCTCGGTGGGTTCGATCAACCGGTTCAGGTGACGGATCAGTGTCGACTTACCCGACCCCGACAGGCCCATAATCACCTGAATCTGGCGCGGCGGGATATCGAGGCTGATGTCCTTGAGGCCGAGCACATGGTTGTGCTGATCCAACAACTCCGACTTCGACATGCCCGCATGCACATGCTTCATGGCGCCGGACGGATTTTCGCCGAACACCTTATAGAGGCTGCGGATGCGGACCTTTGGCTCTTCTGCTGCGGCCTGAGCGGTGGCGGGGGTTTGCATTTCAGTCTTACCCATGTCCCGTCTCCCGATAGGCCTGCAGACGTTTGCCGAAGGTCTGGCTCACGCGGTCAAAAATGATTGCGAGCGCCACGATGGCCAGCCCGTTCATCACGCCGAGTGCAAGGTACTGGTTGGAAATCGCGCGCAGCACCGGCACGCCAAGCCCCTTCACCCCGATCATCGAGGCGATAACCACCATAGACAGCGCCATCATGATCGTCTGGTTGATGCCCGCAAAGATGTTGGGCAGCGCCAGAGGGATCTGCACCCCAAAGAGTTTTTCACGCCCCGAGGCACCAAAGGCCTCTGCGGCCTCCATCACTTCACGGTCCACAAGGCGGATACCGAGGTTCGTCAGGCGCACGAGCGGCGGCAGCGCATAGATACACACCGCCAAAAGCCCCGGCACCTTACCGATACCGAGCAGCATCACGACCGGAATGAGATAGACGAAGGACGGAATGGTCTGCATCACGTCGAGCACCGGCGTAATGATCGCCTGCGCGCGATTGTAGCGCGCCATGAAGATGCCGATGGGAATCCCCACCACCACACAGACCAGGGTCGACACGGATATGATCGCGAGAGTCGCCATCGTGTCTTCCCACATGCCAAGGTAGCCGATCGCGA
This sequence comes from Celeribacter arenosi, assembly GCF_039539485.1. Classification (NCBI taxonomy): domain Bacteria; kingdom Pseudomonadati; phylum Pseudomonadota; class Alphaproteobacteria; order Rhodobacterales; family Roseobacteraceae; genus Celeribacter; species Celeribacter arenosi. The sequence goes on along the minus strand of NZ_BAABDF010000006.1, from coordinate 328,801 downwards.
GGAACGCCAAGATCGCGCCTACCGTGATTTTCCACGACCGCGACCCGACCCATGCCAGTGCCGCGACGACGAAAATGACCAAAGGCCAAGGTGCGGCGATCAGGATTTTCTCGAACCAGACGAGAAACTTGAGCAAAGGATTGAAGAAGGCTTCCAGATCGTCGCCATAGGCGCGCGAAAAGGTGCGGAAGGTTTCGTCGATGCTTTGCCGGAGGGTCGAAAGATCTTTTCGACCGAGAGAAGGAAATTCGAAGAGCCAGTCCATGTTTGTCCCCTGTTTGAAAAACGATAGGGCCCGCAATCGCCAGTTGGCGTGCGGACCCTAAGCGTGTCAATTGTAGCTTTAGAGTGCCGATTTAATTTTATCGGCAACCTCGGCAGGAACCCACTGGGTCCAGATCTCTTCGTGCTGGATCAGGAACTCATAAGCAGCGTCTTCGCCGGTTGCCTGATTGTCGGACATATAAACGAGCATGCCGTTCATGACTTCACCCGGGAATACCCGTGCTTTGAAGTAATCAGACGCAGGGCCGGATTTCGCCATGAATTCGTCCGTGACAACGGTGTTCACTTCGGATGCGATCCATGCAGTTGGCTGGGGATCGTCACAGTCCTGTTCGGCCAGAGCAACACAGTTGTTCCAGTTGTCGTCGCCCGCATATTCGGCTTCGAACGGCAGCATTACCATGCCGTATTTGCCGATGATGGACGTCGGGCTCCAGTAGTAGCCAAACCAGTTGTCGCCGCGCTCGGCCGCTTTGGCCAAGGAGCCGTCAAGACCGGCAGCCGAACCCGGATCAACCAGAACCCAGCCTTTTTCTTCCATGTCGAAGGCACGGAAAAGGTTGGCGTTTACGAGCTGACAACCCCAACCGGCGGGGCAGCCGTAAAAGGCGCCTTTGCTTTCGTCTTCGGCGTAGGGGAACATCTCAGGATGCGCGAGAAGCTTTTCGACCGTGTCGAGTTCAGGGTGCTCTTCGGCGAACTTCGGTGTCACCCACCAGCCTTCACCAAGACCCGTGATCGGACCACCGTTCAGAGCAGCCAGCGTGCCTTCGGCTTTTGCAGCCTCAAGCGCGGTGCGAACAGCGTTGATCCAGAGTTCAGGCGCCACATCGGGCTGACCCTTTTCGTTCATCGACGCAAAGGTCGTTTCGGTCGCGCCGGGCACCAGTTCGACGTTACAGTCGAACCCTTCTTCGAGGATGATAGCATCCACGTTTGCCATCAACTCGGCAGAGGCCCAGTTCATGTTTGCGATGGAAACATCACCGCATTCCTGTGCGAATGCCGCACCGGTGGTTGCAGCCAGTGCAAAACCACCGGCAGTAAGTAGATTGGTAAATTTCATAGAAGAAACTCCAGTTTATTCGTGTGCGTGTCATACTGTCCCGCGCCTCCCTGCGACAGGACCGTCACCACCCCGAACTGGGCGATTTCTCCGCGCTTGCCGTTCGCTATCCTTCATAGGATGCCCGTTCCGTAAGAATAGGCACGAGCCGGCGGAGCCTGAGCGCAAACCAACATATTGCGGTGCGATATGCAAGCCGATAGCCCTGATGTTAGCGTGTGACGCTGTGTTGTGTGCATGGATTGCGCGCTATGTGTGCGCGCAGGGCAAGATGCCTCACCCCCCGTATGGTTGCCCTGCCCCTGCCGCATCTATATCTGTCCTTCGACCAGACCCCGACCCCTAACCGCGACGGAAGATAGAATATGGCCGACGACCGCACCCGCCTTGAGGCAAGCGAACGCGAAAAATCCAAGCGTGTCGGGGCCTTGGCCGAACTCTGGCCGTTTATCGCGCCCTATCGGGGGTTGATGGCGGGGGCCTTGATCGCGCTTGTGGCGACGGCCTGTATTTCGCTCATCCTGCCGCTGGCCGTGCGCCGTGTTGTGGACGGGTTCGAGAGCACCGATGGCCTGATGCTCGACCAGTATTTCGGCGCGGCTTTGGCGATTGCCTTCCTTCTCGCGCTGGGAACGGGGCTTCGCTACTACCTCGTGACGCGGCTCGGCGAACGGGTGGTGGCCGACATTCGCAAGGCGGTTTTTGACCGCATGATCCGCATGTCGCCGGCGTTTTACGAAAAGATCATGACCGGTGAAGTCCTGTCGCGGATCACCACGGATACCACTTTGATCCTCTCTGTTATCGGCTCCTCGATTTCGGTCGCCCTGCGTAACCTGTTGATTTTAATCGGCGGAATGGCGTTGTTGATGCTGACCTCGGCGAAATTGACGGGGATGGTTTTGCTGATCGTGCCGGTTGTGATCGTGCCGATTGTGGTTTTGGGACGCCGCCTGCGCAAGCTGTCGCGCGAGAACCAGGAATGGATCGCATCCTCGTCGGGGACCGCCTCCGAGGCGCTGCTCTCGGCGCAGACCGTGCAGGCCTTTACGGCGGAAAAAGAGCAGACAGACCGGTTTGACCACGTCACCGAGAAGAGCTTTGACTCCGCAAATACCCGCATAAAAACAAGGGCTTTTATGACCGTGATCATCATCACGCTGATCTTTTTCGGGGTCGTGGGCGTGCTGTGGATCGGGGCGCGCGATGTGCGCATGGGGACGATGAGCATCGGGGAACTGGTGCAGTTTGTGATCTACGCGATCATGGTTGCGGGTTCTGCGGGGGCATTGTCGGAAATCTGGGGCGAATTGCAGCGCGCGGCGGGGGCGACCGAGCGGTTGGTCGAGCTGCTCGGAGCGCAGGATCCGGTCACCGATCCGGTGGCGGCCACACCGATGCCGAGCCCTGCGAAAGGGTCTATCACCTTTGAAAACGTTATGTTTTCCTACCCCTCGCGGCCGAGCATTCCGGCCCTGAACGGGGTGTCGTTCGACATCGAACCGGGGGAAACCGTGGCCTTGGTTGGCCCGTCGGGGGCGGGGAAATCGACCATCATCCAGCTGCTGCAACGGTTCTATGATCCCCAGTCGGGTCGCATCGCGATTGACGGGGTAAATCTGGGCGATATGGCGCGCGAAGATTTCCGCCATCATATGGCTCTGGTCCCGCAAGACCCTGTTATCTTTGCAGCTTCTGCGGCCGACAACATCCGCTTCGGCACGCCGGAGGCCCCGATGGAGGCGGTGATTGCGGCGGCGAAAGCGGCCAATGCGCATGAGTTTATCGAGGCCCTGCCCGAGGGGTATGACACCTATGTGGGCGAGCGCGGGATCATGTTGTCGGGTGGCCAGAAACAGCGGATCGCGATTGCGCGGGCGGTTTTGCGCGATGCGCCGATCCTGTTGCTCGACGAGGCGACATCGGCTCTCGACAGTGAAAGCGAACAGGCGGTGCAAAAGGCCGTGGATGCGATGTCGCGTCACCGCACGACCCTGATCGTGGCGCACCGTTTGGCCACGGTGAAAAAGGCGGACCGGATTTTTGTGTTTGAAAACGGACAGATAGCGGCCTTGGGCACGCATGATGATCTGGTCGCGGAGGGGGGTCTTTATGCCCGTTTGGCGCGCCTCCAGTTCACTGATGGATTCGCCTGAGCGCATATTCCCCCTTCCCCGCCGTGCGTGGACAGGGCACAAAGACAGCTGAACAATCACATGTGAGGGAGTATCAACATGGGTCTTTGGAGTTTCGTAAAGGGCGCGGGCAAATCTGTCTTTAATAAGAAAGACAAAGAGCCCAATGTCGACGATCTGCTGGCGGAAATCGAAGGTCTTGGTCTGGAGGCCGAGGGTCTCGACATCGAGGTTGACGGTGACAAGGTCAAGGTCAAGGGCACGCCTAAGTCGCAGGAAATGAAGGAAAAAGTCATTCTTGCGGTTGGCAACGTGAACGGTATCGCCTCTGTTGAAGACGATGTTGAGGGCGACGAGCCTGTGTTCCACGAAGTGCAGAAGGGCGATACGCTCTGGGCGATTTCGTCGAAAACGCTGGGCAATGGATCGCGCTACAACGAGATCTTCGAGGCCAACAAGCCGATGCTGAGCCATCCTGACAAAATCTACCCCGGTCAGATGCTGCGCATTCCGCAGGACAAACCGAAGGGCACCGTAGCCTAGGATCGCGGCCTAAGATCGTGGCCTAAGCCGCACTGCTACATCGACATGACAAAGGGCGCCCCTGTGGCGCCCTTTTTGCATTGTTTTACAAAGAATGTGGCACGTGTTGGCAGGGTTTTACATCGCGCGAAAACGCCGTTTTACGTGTTTTACATGTTTTAAAACAACGGCGCGCGCGATCAGAGGTGTTCGACCACCACCGAGCCGACCGAATAGCCCGCGCCAAAGGAGCAGATCAGCCCTTTGTCGCCCCGCTCCATGCCGTCCGAGTGCTGCGAGAAGGCGATGATCGATCCGGCGGACGAGGTATTGGCGTAGTCCTGCAGAATGTTGGGTTGTTCGCCCGGTTCGGGGTCGCGGCCCAGAACCTTTTTGCCGATGTAGTCGTTCATCGATTTATTGGCCTGATGCAGCCAGAGGCGTTTGAGATCGTCGGCTCCGATGCCTTCGGCCTCCATGTGGTCGCCGATATGGCGCGAGACGAGAGGCAGCACCTCTTTGAACACCTTGCGCCCGTTTTGCATGAACTGCATGTCGCGCCGGTCACCCATCTGGTCGTGGGCGCGGCGCAGGAAGCCGAAGTTGTTGCGGATGTTGTTGGAGAACTGGGTGGCGCAGCGCGTCGAGAGGATGCGGAAGATCGGGTTTCTGGAGACCTCTTCCGCTTCGATTAACACCGCGGTCGCCACGTCACCGAAAATGAAATGACAATCGCGGTCGCGCCATTCGAGGTGGCCGGAGGTCAATTCGGGGCACAGCACCAGCGCGCGGGTGACAGAGCCTGTGCGGATCATGTCGGTGGCGGTCTGGATGCCGAAGGTGGCCGAGGAGCAGGCGACGTTCATGTCAAAGGCAAAGCCCCCTGCCCCGAGCAGGTCCTGAATTTCCACCGACATCGCGGGATAGGCGCGTTCGTGGTTGGAGGCCGCACAGAGGATCAGGTCCACATCGGCGGCATCAACACCGGCCATGGCGAGCGCTTTATTGGCCGCATCGACGCCCATTTCGGCCATCATCGAGGGCGCATCATCGGGGCGCGGCGCAAAGCGGGGATACATGCGGGTGGGGTCGAGGACGCCCTCTTTGTCCATCACATAGCGCGCCTCGATGCCCGAGGCTGCGGTGATGAAACCGGCGGAGGAGTGGTCTTTGGCAACGACGGTTCCTGCCTCGATCGCATCGGCATTGTCGGCGTTGAACAGGTCGACATGGGCGTTATAGGACGCCACCAGTTCGTCGTTGGTGATGACATGGGGAGGGGTGAAAACCCCGTGGCCACTGATGACAGCGCTGCGCATGATGCCCTCCTCGGCTTTTCGGGGAAACCTATCGGTGGCTCCGGCGCGCGTCCATGGTTAATGCGGGCCGGTATCGGGGGGGTGACGTTGCGTCTGCGGGGGGCGTTACGCTACGTAGAGCGACGGGTGGTGCCTCTTGCGCGGATGCGGGGTTTCCCGCAATCATGGGCGCCAGGGAAAACGGCCCCGGTTTCAACGAGGGCCATCGGGAGGAAATAACGGAATGGAATCCGAGTTCAAATCTATGGACGTGCGCAACGCCATCGAAGCGGAAAGCGCATGGGAAGATCGCACCAAAGCCACAACAGTGTACGAATTGCTGTCCAACACAGCGTCCCGTTTTCCAGACCGGCCCGCGTTTTCCTACCAGATCACATCGGGCCCCAAGGATAAGGCGGAGACGCTGAGCTGGCGCCAGTTCCACACGCAGGTGACGCAGGCGGCGAACCTGTTCCGCGCGCTCGGGATCGGTGAGACCGACACCATCGCCTATATCATGCCCAATGCGCATGAGACGGCGGTGACCTTTGTGGCGGGGATGGTTGCGGGGATCGTGAACCCGATCAACCCGATGCTCGAACCCGAACAGATCGCGGCGATTTTGCGCGAGACCAATGCCAAGGTTGTGGTGACGCTGAGAAGTTTCCCCAAGGCCGATGTCGCCCAGAAGGTGGCCGAGGCTGTGCGCCATGCGCCGGCGGTCAAGACGGTTCTGGAAGTCGATTTGCTGCGCTATCTGACGCCACCGAAATCGTGGATCGTGCCGCTGATCCGGCCCAAGAACGCCGATGCGCGCGCCCATCACGCCGATATGCTGGATTTCAGCAAAGCGGTGGCCGCGCAGCCTACGACATTGACCTTTGAGGATGCGAAAACGGACCGCGTGGCGGCCTATTTCCACACCGGTGGCACCACGGGCATGCCCAAGGTCGCCCAGCACACCTATTCGGGGATGATTTACAACGGCTGGCTCGGCGGGCGTTTGTTGTTTGACGAGCATGATGTGATCATGTGCCCGCTGCCGATGTTCCACGTTTTTGCCTGTCATGTGATCATGATGGCGATGCTGTCATCGGGTGCGCAGGGGATTTTCCCGACGCCTGCGGGCTATCGCGGCGAGGGCGTTTTCGACAACTTCTGGAAGCTCTGCGAGCGCTGGGGCGTCACCTTTGTGATCTCCGTGCCGACCGCGATTTCGGCGCTGATGCAGCGCAAGGTGGATGCGGATATTTCCAAGGTGAAGACGGTGTTTTCGGGGTCATCCCCCCTGCCCGTCGAGCTCTACAAACGGTTTGAAGCGGCGGCCGGTGTGGAGATCATCGAAGGCTACGGGTTGACGGAGGCGACGTGCCTCGTGTCGATCAACCCGATTGGCGGGACGAAAAAGATCGGCTCTGTGGGCATTCCTTTCCCCCATTGCGACGTGAAGATTTTGCGCCAGACGCCCGAGGGGCCGGTGGAATGCGGCGTCGACGAGGTCGGCGAGATTTGCATCGACAACCCCGGTGTCTTTGCCGGATCGACCTATACAGAGGCCGACAAGAACCACGATCTGTTCCATCACGACGTCTATCTGCGCACCGGCGATTTGGGGCGCATCGATGCGGATGGCTACATCTGGATCACCGGTCGCGCCAAGGATCTGATCATTCGCGGCGGGCACAATATTGATCCCGCCGAGATCGAAGAGGCTTTGGCCGGTCACGAAGCGGTGGCGATGGCCGGTGCGATCGGGCAGCCCGACGCGCATTCGGGTGAATTGCCCTGTGCCTATGTCGAACTGGTGGCGGGCGCGGACGTGACGCCCGAGGCGTTGATGGACTACGCGCAAATCCACGTGCATGAGCGCGCGGCCTTCCCCAAGCATATCGAGATCCTCGATGAGTTGCCCAAGACCGCGGTGGGCAAGGTGTTCAAGCCGGACCTGCGCAAGCGGGCGATCACGCGCGTCTATAACGCGGCTCTCGCGGATGCGGGCACCGCGGCGCGGGTTGTGTCGGTTGTGGATGATAAAAAGCGCGGGCTGGTGGCGAGGATTGATCCGGCGGCGCGCGCCGATGAGGATGTGGTGATGTCCACTCTGGGGGCCTTTACGTCGCCATGGGAATGGGCCGACTGACCCGACGCAAACGGGTTTGAGATTTGAGGGGCGTGCCGGAAATGGTGCGCCCCTTTTTTGTTGTGCGATTTGGGGGCGTTGGGGGGATTGGGGTCTATGGAGGAGGGGCGAGATGTGATTCAATTTCGTAAAATTGTCGTCTAATTGATTGAAAACTTTAGGTTTTCATCGGAGTGCCACCTCCCCTTTGCCCAGATCGGGACACATTTCGACGCGAGGTTGAAGGCGTCCCGAGAGGCGGTTTTTGCGCCGCGGGGCGGTTTGTTTGCGACGATTGGAGACCGTTATGATTGGACCATTGATCCTTTCCATGCTCCTCGCGGGGTCGAGTTCGCTATTGGCGGTGACGATTGGCGGGTGGGCGTGGTGGAGTGCTGCTCTGCTCTATCCGCTGGTCGGGGTGCTGACGCTGCTCTTGTTGGTATCCATCTCTATTGCGCGCTCGGAAATGATGCGCGACCAGAACGCCGAAAGTGATCCCTCCATCGCTTGACGGCCTGCGCCCTTCCCCACCCTAGTTGGTGCGGGGGGGCGTTGAGGGGTCGGGGGTATCGGGTGTGGTCTGAGGCGTGACCTGAGGCGCGGTTTGGCGCGGGGTCGCGCGGCGGCGGGTGCGTAATCGCCGCCACTGGGTCAGCGCATCGCGCAGTGGCACGACCAGCGCCGCGCGCAGGCTGTCATGGGGTTGGCGCAGGCGATTTCCCTCTTCATCCGCGAGCCCGAATTCAAGCGCCTCCTCCTCATGCGTCACGTAGAGCGTGCCGAACATCCAGTCCCAGATCGCGAGCACTTCGCCGTAGTTCTGGTTGTGGTGGCGCGGGTCGAGGGAGTGGTGGATTTGATGTTGGGCAGGCGAGATGAAGATATGTTCGAGGCGGGGACCAAAGCTCAGCCAGACATGGGAATGGCGGATGTTGGAGCCTGCGAAATGGAACAACACATAGCCGAGGTTCACGCCGACCAATGTCAGATAGCCCGGCATCTGGTCGAAGAGGACGAGGAACACGCCCTGTAGCACGCCGACCAGCAGGCCGGTGGCGAGGTCGGAAATCACATCATAGATCGGGTGTTTGCGGTAGACCGTGAGCGGGGTCATCACCTCTGCGGAGTGGTGCAGTGCGTGGAACGGCCAGAGCAGGTGGATCTGATGGTGGAGGCGGTGCACCCAATAGGTCGAGAAATCGGTGATGATCAGCAAAAGCGCCCCGATCACCACGGGGTTGAAGGGCGACAGGGCCAGAGGTGAGGGGATTTTGCCGACCATGCTGCCCGCGATAGTGGCGCTCAGGAACACCAGATTGAACAGGCCGAGCGCGCCGAGCAGGGTGTTGAAGGCGAAGACCTTTACATCGACGCGGTTGGAGGGGTGCGAATAGACCGATTTGGGGAACAGCCACGCAAGGAAGGGCGTGGAGATGCGGCGTCTGCGATAGACGATGTAGCACAGCCCGACCGTGATCAGCAGATAGACCGGCCACAGACGGCTTTTCGGGCCGGCGATGGAGCCTGCGAGGTCTGTGAAAAAGGCGGTTATGGCATCCATGGTGTCTCTGCGCGCAAGTGTGGTGAAACGCGCAGCCCCCTGCGCCGCGCCATCATAGCGCGCGCGGGGAACCTTGGGAATTCTAAGGCGCGCGGTTTAGGTCGGCATCCAGCCTTCATAGGTGGCGTCGCTGTCGTCAAGGGGCAGTGACACGGGGCGGCCTGCGCGGTTGGATTGGTAGACGGCGCTGACGAATTCGATGGAGCTGCGGGCCTCGTCGATGTTCACAAACTCCGATTCCAGCCCGCGCATGGCGTTATAGACCTGAATGGAAAAGCCGACCTGCCCCTTTGGTTGGTCGGGGGTATTGGCGATGACGGCGTCCACCTGCTCTTGGGTCACGGGGGCGCGGGCGGTGAAGGTCCAGTTGCCCTCGGCGGGGGTATAGGCGAGGTCGCCGCTTTCGGCCGTCACGCCTTCGAAACAAAAGCGCAGGCGGCTGGTGTCATTGGCCGCGCCCAAGGTGACCGAGCTGGTGGCGAGCGCGCCCGAGGACATTTGAATGGCGAGGGCGGCGCAATCTTCGACCTCGATATCGTTCACGCGGGTGTCGAGGCGCGCGAATACGTTGTCGACGGGGCCCAGAACGAAGGACAGAAGGTCGTGGGTGTGGATCGCGTGGCCGAGGATTGCCCCGCCCTGTTCGCCCGCCCATGTGCCGCGCCAGTCGATCGCATAATACTCCGCATCGCGGTTCCAATGGGTTTCGAGCGAGGCGACATAGGCGCGCCCTGCCAGACCGGCGTCGATCAGGGCGCGCAGCCGCGCGATGCCATTGCCAAAGCGGTATTGGAACACCGGATAGACGGTGCGCCCCGTTTCGCGCGATATCTCGATCAGGCGGTCGACATCGGCGACGCTATTGCACAGCGGTTTTTCACAGATCGCGTCTTTTCCGGCGCGCAGGGCACGCGCGGTGAAGTCGAAATGCAGATGCGGGGGCAGGCAGATGTCCACCAGGTCGATATCGGGGTCGGCGAGGATGGCGTCATAGTCATCGGTGATGGTGGTGTTGGTGTCGGGCTGCACGAAGGCGGCGGCGCGCGCGGTGTTCACATCACACAGCGCGCGGATATTGTAGAGGTCGGGCAGAGCGCGGTAGGCGGCGTAGTGTTTTTCCCCGATGCCTGCGCCGATGATGGCGACGTTTACTTTTTTCATGCGGAGGCTCCATCGGCTCGGTTCTGGGCGCGGATCGCGATGTCCATGGTGCGCAGGGTATGGGCCTGCGTGACGGCGGTTTCGGTGCGGTTGTGGATGTCTGCGCAGATGCGCGGGAAATAGGGCAGCGCCACATCGCGGCAGTCGATCACCTCTGCGCCGTCTTCATTGGCGAGGATGAGCTGGTCGCCAAGGTTGTCATTGGCCAGATCGATGTATTTGCGCAGTTCGATATAGCCTTTGTCGCCCAGAATGGTCAGCCGCCCGTCGCCCCACATCGGCAGGCCTTTGGGGGTGTACCAATCGACGCGCACATAGCCGTGGCCTTTGTCGCCCTGCAGGACGACTTCGCCGAAATCCTGCAGGCCGGGATGGTCGGCGTGCGCTTTGTTAGCCGCAAAGGCGTGTTTGATTTCGACCTCTTTGGAGCCTGTGAAATGCAGGAACTGGTCGATTTGGTGGGAGGCGATATCGGTGATGATGCCGCCGTAGCGGGGCCGTTGGAAGAACCAGTCGGGGCGGGTTGGCAGGTTGAGTTTATGGGGGCCCGTGCCGAGGGTTTGAATCACCGTGCCGATGGCGCCCTGTGCGACGAGGTCCTCGGCCTTTGCCACGCAGGGCACCTGAAAGCGTTCGGAGAAATTGACGGTCCAGATGCGCCCCGTTTCGGCAATCACCGCGCGGATTTGGGCGAGTTGGTCGAGCGTCGTGCAGCCCGGTTTGTCGACCATGACGTCTTTGCCTGCGCGCATGGCGGCGATGGCGAGGTCGGCGCGGTCCTGTGGCACAGCCGCGATCAGCACCATGTCCACCGACGGGTCGTCGAGGATGGTGCGGTAGTCGGCCACGCGGGTCATGTCGGGGTATGTTTCGACGAATTTATCCGTCAGCGCCCAGTCGTGGGCGGACCACCATGTGTCCACATCGCAGCCAGCCGCGCGCATGTTGTTGACCATGCCGAAGATATGGCCGTGGTCCACACCAATGGCGGCGAGTTTCAATCCTGTGCCGGGGGTCATGTCGGGGTCCTTTTTGATCCGGTTTTCGGGTGTTTCGCGGGCGGCTCAGGCGAGCGTGATGGCGCGGGTGTCGAGCATTGTTTGCACATCGACCGCGCTGCCGGTTTCGATGGACAGGTTGGCGGCGATGCCTGTGAGGATCGACCAGCCGCCCGCGACGTGATCGGAGGCGCGCCCGTAGGCGTCGGGCTCCATGTTGTCGGGGTCGAAGATGTAGCCGAGCATCACCGGATCAGCCCCGCCATGGTGGCCCTCGGCGACGGGCACTTCGATCTGCTCGGGTTTTTGACCGGCGAGGTGAAGTTCGGTCCACACCGAGTCCTTGCCCGCGTGCGCGCGTTCACCGCCAAAGACGCCGTGGACCTCTATGTGTTTGTGGATCAGCTCGCCCTTGGTGCCCTGGAACCGGATTTCGAGGCCCTCCCATGGCGAATAGGCGGTGAGGGTGTAATTGGCGGTCGCGCCCGATCCGTAGGTGATATGGGCCTGCATGGTGTCCTCGATGCCGATGTCTTCGTCAAAGACGCAGAGGTCGCGGAAATAGCCGTCTTCGCCTTCGGCCTGCCGGTAGAGGGCGTGCAGGTTGGCGTCGGCGTCCATGTCGAGTTCGAAGTCGCATTTGGCGGCAACCGGACAGGTGGCGCAGCGTTCCCCCCTGCCCTCCAGCCCGAATTCGACGGCCGTTTCGGGGCGGTAGAAAGCGCGTTGGCCGGTGGCCATGACCTTGGTCGGGGTGGAGGCGAGCCACCAGTTCAACAGGTCGAAATGGTGGGTGGATTTATGGACCAGAAGCCCGCCGGAGTTTTCCTTTTGGCGGTGCCAGCGGCGGAAGTAGTCGGCGCCATGCACGCGGTCCAGATGCCAGCGGAAATCGACGGCGGTGATGGTGCCGATGGTGCCCGATGCCAGCATATCCTTGATCTGGGTGCGCGCGGGGGAATAGCGGTAGTTGAAGGTGACGCGGACCTGTCGACCGGTGCGCCGCTGGGCCTCGGTGATCTGTTTGAGGGAGGAAAGGTCGATCGTCATCGGTTTTTCACAGATCACATCGCACCCCGCCTCGAAGGCGCGCACGATATAGTCGGCGTGCAGGAAGTCGGGGGTGGTGATGACGACGGTGTCGGGTTTCTGTTCGGCGATCATGTCGTCAAAGGCGCTGGCGTCATAGGTGGCCACGCCATTGGTGCCCGCGCGCGATGCGGCGGCGGCGGCGATGCCGAGGCGGTGGGGGTTGTTGTCGCACATGGCGACGACTTCGTGTTTGTCGGGATAATCCTCGCCGATGCTTTGGGCGAACATGGAGTGGCGCGATCCGCAGCCGACGATTGCAATTTTCATGCCAGAGCCTTCTCGCCGCTATAGGGGACGCGGTCGCCGTTGTGGTCAAAGACGTGGACATCGCCGGGCTCGAAACCAAAGGACAGTTTCTGGCCCTTGGCAAAGCCGTCGCGTCCGCTGGTTTGCAACAGCACCTTTGCGCCCGATCCCAGACGGGTGTGCAGGAGCACCTCGCTGCCGAGGTATTCGACCAGTTCCACGGTTGCCTCGACCTGCACCGAGCCGCCGTTGATGATGAAGCATTCGGGGCGGATGCAGACGGTGACGTCATCGACCGTGCGCTCCAGCCCGTCGATTTCGAAGTCGTTGAAATCGGGCATGGCGATGTGGATGCCGCGCGCGCCCTTGGTCGCCTTGGCGTCGAACATGTTGATTTTGGGCGAGCCGATGAAGCCGGCGACAAAGAGGTTTTCGGGGCGGGTGTAGAGTTCCTGCGGGGTGCCGACCTGTTCGATTTTGCCTTTGCGCAGCACCACGATGCGCGAGGCCATGGTCATGGCTTCGATCTGGTCGTGGGTGACGTAGATCATCGTCGTGCCCAGTTTGGTGTAGAGCGAGGCCAGTTCGACGCGCATCTGCACGCGCAATTCGGCGTCGAGGTTGGAGAGCGGTTCGTCAAAGAGGAAGAGTTTGGGTTCGCGCACGATGGATCGCCCGATGGCGACGCGCTGTTTCTGGCCGCCTGAAAGCTGGCGGGGTTTGCGATCGAGCAGCGGTTCGATTTGCAGGACGGAGGCGACTTCGGCCACGCGTTTGTCGATTTCCGCCTTGGGCAGTTTCATGTTCTGCAGACCAAAGGCGAGGTTTTTGCGCACCGACATATGCGGGTAGAGCGCGTAGGACTGGAACACCATCGCCAGCTCGCGTTTGGAGGCGGGCAGATCGTTGACGATGGTGTTTTCGATGGCGATGGTGCCGTCGGTGATCTCCTCCAGCCCCGCGATCATGCGCAGGAGCGTGGATTTCCCACAGCCCGAGGGCCCCACGAGGACGAGGAATTCGCCGTCCACAATGTCGAGATCGAGCCCCTCCATGACGTTCACCGCGCCATAGGTTTTCGAGACGTTTCGAAGTGTCAAACCAGCCATTACAAAGGGTTCCTCATTTCATTCCCGACGTCGCGATTCCGCGCACGATCAGTTTTTGGAAGGCGACAAAAAACACGATGACGGGCACCAGCGAGAGCACCGACATTGCGAACATCTGACCGAAGGCGGATTGGCCTTCCTGATCGAGGAAGAGACGCAAGGCGAGCGGCACCGTGTAGGATTTGATGTCGTTGAGATAGATGAGCGGGGCGAGGAAATCCTCCCACACCCAAATCAGGGAAAAGATCGCCGCCGTGCCCATGGCGGGCAGCGACAGCGGCAGGATGATCGCCCAGTAGATTTTATAGGGCGAGCATCCGTCGATCATCGCCGCTTCGTCAAGTTCGCGCGGCAACTGGCGGAAGAACTGCACCATCAGGAAGATGAAGAAGGCATCCGAGGCCAGAAAGCGCGGCACGATCAGCGGCAGGTAGGTATCGACCCAACCGAGGTTCAAAAACAGCACGTATTGGGGGATCAGAACGACGTGATAGGGGATCATCAGCGTCATCATCATCAGGGCAAAGAACAGCGTTTTGCCGGTGAATTCCAGCCGCGCAAAGGCATAGGCGGCAAACGAGCACGACAGAAGGTTCCCGATCACCGAGAAGACCGTGACGATGGTCGAGTTAGTGTAGAAAACGGTGAAGGATTTGGGAAGCGCGTTCCAGCCCTTTGTGTAGTTGTCCCAGTTGAACTCGGATGGCCAGAGCGAGAGCGTGTTGAAGATTTCGTTCTCCGGTTTGAGCGAAGAGGCGAACAGCCAGAACAGCGGGTAGAGCATCACCACCGACATGCCGATGAGGAACAGGTGTTTGTAGATGCGCGCGCGGCGGGCGCGCCTTTTCTGCGCCATGCGGATGTCATGGGCGACCTGCGCGGTGCGCTCTATTTCGGCGCGCACTTCGGGCGGGAGGGTGGGATCAATCGCGTTCGTTTTCATAGTGCACCCAATATTTCGATGTGAAGAACGATACGGCGGTGAAGAAACCGATGATGAGGAGCAGCACCCATGCGAGTGCGGAGGCATAGCCCATGCGGAAGAATTTGAACGCCTCGTTGAACAGGTAGACCGTGTAGAACAGCAGGCTGTCTGCGGGCGCGCCTGTGCCGTTGGAGATGATGAAGGCCGACGAGAAGGTTTTGAACGCTTCGATCGTTTGCAGCACGAGGTTGAAGAAGATCACCGGTGCGAGCAGTGGCAGGGTGATGCGAAAAAACTGGCGTCTTTTGGGGGTGCCGTCGATTTCGGCGGCCTCGTAGAGGTCGCGGGGGATGCCGCGCAGGCCGGCCAGAAAGATCAGCATCGGCGAGCCGAATTGCCACATCGCGAGCACCACGAGCGTGTAGAGCGAGGTGTCGGGGTTGGAGATCCATGCCGCGCCCTGAATGCCGAAGACGGCGAGGACCTGATTGACGACGCCGTCCACCGAGAAGAGTTGGCGCCACAGGATGGCGATGGCGATGGAGGCGCCGAGCAGGGACGGGAGATAGAAGATCGCGCGGTAGAGCCCGATGGTGCGCAGCCCCTTGTCGAGCAGCATCGCCACGCCCAGCGCCATGATCAGGCGGGCGGGCACCGCGAGGGCGACGTAGGTGAATGTCACCTCGAGCGCTTTCCAGAAGCGGCGGTCGCGTTCGAACATATATTCGTAGTTGTCAAACCCCACCCAGCGCGGGTCCCCCACCATGTCGTAGCGTGTGAACGACAGGTAGAGCGAGGCCAGAATGGGCCCGAGCGCAAGGAGGAAGAACCCGATGAACCACGGGGTCAGAAACAGGTAGCCGGGCGCATTTCGAGCGAAAAATCTCTTCATGTGTCTGTGCTTTATGTGTCTGTGCTTTGTTTTTGGGAAAAGCTGGTTGGCCCCGAGGATTCAGGGCCAACCAACGCAGGTATCGACGGTCGCGGGGAGGATTAGCGCGCGCGATCGACGATGGCTTGGGCGTCTTCGATGAAGAGCTCGGCGGCCTCGGCGACTTCCATATTGCCGAGCACCACATCGGTGCCTGTGCGCATGAAGCTGTCGCGCACTTCGCCGGCGCCTTTGGGAGCGGGCAGCGGCAGGGGGCCGACCTTTTCCTGAATGGCGTTGAAGTAGTCGACCGAGAGCTTTTCGGCGGGCGTAAAGCTCGGGGCGAGGGCTGCGCGCACATCGGGGTTGGCGGGGATGCCGCGTTCCAGACCGAGGATGGCGGTGGCTTCGGGGGCGTTGATCCAGTCGTTCATATAGGCGATTGCGGCCTCGACGTCTTTGGCGTCGCGCGTCAGGGACATGAACATCGAGGGTTTGATGAACTGCGCCCAGTTTGTGCTGCCCGCTTTGTGGGGCACCATGGCCGCGCCGATTTGATCGGTCATCAGCGCCTGAACGGCGACGAGTTGGTTCGACCAGAACGGCGACATTGCCGAGGCCCCTGTCACGATGCCTGTTTCCGACATCGGTTTGTCGAGGATCACGGTGTGGTTTTTGTCGAGGATGACGCCCGCGTCGCGCATTTCCTTCCAGTAGTTCCAGTAACCGGCCACGTTGTCGGCGGTGGCGGTGACATTGCCTTCGGCGTCGTAGAAGTCGTTGCCTTCCTGACGGGCCCAGGCCTCCATATATTCGATCATCAGCGAGAAGTCGTCACAGCCCTTGGCGTTGGTTTTTGTGGCGATCTGTTCGCAGGCGGCGGCGAAATCTTCGCGCGACCAGTTGATGACATCGGCGCTGACGCCGGCTTCGTCGAACAGGCGGGTGTTATAGGGCACGACCTGCGAGTTGGAGCCGATGTTGAGGGCGTAGAGTTTGCCATCGACCATGCCGCCCGAGAGCGGGCCTTTGTCGAAGTTGGACAGGTCGAGACCGTTGCCGATGTATTCATCGAGCGATTTGAGCGCGCCGCGGTGGACGTATTCAAACAGGAAGCGGTAGTCCATCTGCACCAGATCGGCCATGTTTTTGCCCGCGGTCTGGGTGGCCATTTTGGTCCAGTAGTCGCCCCAGCCGATGGTTTCTCCGGACACCTCGATGTCGGGGTGGTTTTTCTGGAAGACGTCGATGACGGCAAAGGTGCGTTTGTCGCGCTCCGGGTTGCCCCACCAGAAGTGGCGGATCGAACGGTCTGCCGCGAGGGCGGGCATTGCTGGCAGGGCTGCTGCCGCAGCCGCTGCACCGATTGTTCCGAGCGCTTGGCGCCGAGACATCTTAGACATGAATAGTTCCTCCCTAATCACCGGCGAGATGCCGGCTTTTTCCTTTCGTTCTCGTCCTTTATGGACGTGCGCGCGCCCCGCGTTTTTCGCAAGGTCATTATCTAGGCCTCAGATGTAGGTTCTGAGGTATTCCGACAGACAGAGCATCGCCATCGCCTGCCCGTAGGGCATCGAGGTGCGTGGTATCTGTTTGTAGAAATCGAAATCGTGGCCCATGGCGGTGCCGAAGGACACGTTGAGCAATTCGCCGTCGGGGTTGATGTTGTTGATCACCCCGCGCACGGCGCGTTCGGCGACCTCGGTGTAGCTGTCGTCGAGATAGCGCAGGCGCACCGATTTGAGCAGCCCATAGGCAAAGCCCGCGGCGGCCGAGGATTCCACATAGCTGGTCGGGTCGTCGAGCAGCGTGTGCCACAGGCCGGTTTCGGGGTCCTGCATGTCTTTGAGCGCCTCGGCCTGACGGCGCAGGGTGGAGAGCAGATGGGTGCGGATCGGGTCGCCCTCTTTCAGGCCGATCATGTCGATGAATTCGGGGATGGCGATGGTGACCCAGCTATTGCCGCGCGCCCAGAGCGCTCCGGCGAAGTTATGGTTGCCCTCGAAGGTCCAGCCGTGGAACCACAGGCCGGTTCTGGTATCCATCAGGTACTGGATGTGGGTGAGGAACTGGAACTTCGCCTCTTCGATATACTCGGGGCGCCCGAGCACCTGACCGATTTTGGCCAATGGCAGGACGCTCATCATCAGGGTGTCGTCCCACATCTGGCCGGGGTTCACGCTGTTGTAGACGATGTGTTGGAGGCCGCCCTCTTTGACGCGCGGCATGCGGTACATCACCCAATCGGCCCATTCTTCGAGGTAGGGACGCCATTCCATATTGCCCTGTTGTTCGTAGAGGCAGGCAAGGGTCAGGAAGGGCGCGACGGTGTTGATGTTTTTGGTGGGCGTGCCCTCGGCGAGGCGGTCGGTGAACCAGTCGTCGATGATGGTTTTGGCGGTCTGGTTGCGGGTCTGTTCGTAGTATTTCAGCAACCCGTAGAGGCCGATGCCGTGGGTCCATTCCCACCCTGCCCAGCCTTTGGTGTCGATCTCGCGACCGTCTTCGAGTTTGAGGATGAATTCGCCGGTTTCGTCATGGATGTTGATCAGGTTATCCGCGAGGCGGTCGATCAATTCGCAGGTCTGCGCACGGCTCACGACGTGCTCTCTTTGCCTCAGAAGTTGGTCCATGTCGTAAGTCGCCCCCCTCGCGCCTCAAATGGGTCTGTCGTCGCGTCCAAATTTTCGGAACCACGTTTCAAAATAGTGTGACTCTAAAACGGCGCGTCGCGCAACATATTTCTACGCTAGTATGTTAGTTTATTTAGGTTGTTAATTCAAAGGGTTACCTGTAATGTCGGAAAAATCGGCTGATCGGTGCAAATTTTTCCGAAACGTCGTTTTGGAAAAATGAGGTCCCTAAATGGCTAATTCTCAACACAAAACCGAGAATGTGGCTGCGGTATTAAAGGTGTTTGCGGTACTCGAATCGCTGGTGGAAGACCGGCGTGCGTCTCTGGCCGATCTGGCCGCGCGTGCGATGACATCCAAGGCGACTGCCCACCGACTGCTCAACACGATGATCGAACTTGGCTATGTCGAGCGCGAGGAAGATACGGAACGATACGGGCTGACGCTCAAGCTGTTCAGCCTCGGGGCGCGCTCGGTTCAGGACCGTTCCGATTTGCTCTGGGCGGCGGATCGGGTGATGGCCAAGCTGTCGCGCCAGACGGGGGAGTCCATCAATCTCGGAGTGATCGACAATATCGACGAAAAGGTCGTCTACACCCATAAATACGACAGCCACTATAACCTCTCGATGCAGTCGACTCTGGGGCGGCGCAACCCGTTGCATTCGACCTCTCTGGGCAAGGCGTTGCTGGCGTGGCGTGACCCTGCCGAGATTGCCGAGCGGGTGTCGCGCATGACGTTCGAGCGCTCCGCGCCGCGCACCATCACCGACAAGGATGTGTTCCTCGCCGATCTCGCCGCCACCAGAGAGCGCGGTTATGCCGAGGAGATCGAGGAGAGCGAGGCCGGTGTGCGCTGCATGGCGGTGCCGATTTTCGACCATCTGGGCCGCCCCATCGCGGCGATGTCGATTGCCTTTCCCCTGTTCCGGTTCAGCGAGGAAAAGAAGCCGGAGATCGTCGAGACGATCATTGCGCTGGGGAGTGAGGCGTCGGAATCGCTGGGCTATTCGCCGGATGTGACGCCGGACGTGTGAGGCGGGCCGCCCCCTCAGTCGTCGAAGTATTCGCGGTGGGTCTCAAACAGGTCTGACAGGGTATCGAGGACGCGTCGCAGATGCAGGCGCACCTGTTTGCGTGCACTGCTTTTGCTGCCTGATTGGATCGCCTCGAAGATCGCGCGGTGGTCGTGAACGAGCACGGAGATGTGGTCCATGCTGTTGAGCGAGAGCACGCGCAGCCGGTCAAGGATCGCCTTTTCTTTCTGCACAATGTCACAGATGCGCGGATGGCCCACGGCGCTCGCGAGGGCGAGGTGGAAGTCGTCGTCGAGTTTGTGGAACGCATCGCCATTGCCCGATTTGGTCAGCTTTTCCTGCAGGTCCAGATTGGCCTCGACCTCTTCCACGGTGGCAACGGGCAGACCGTGGTCGCACAGGTGTTCGGCGATGGCGACTTCGAGAGATTCGCGGGCGAATTGCGCGCCTTTTATCTGTGGGATCGACAGTTTGGACACATAGGTGCCGCGGTTCGGGTAGGTGACGACAAAGCCCTGATCGCGCAGCCATGTGAAGGCTTCGCGCACCGGCGTGCGCGAGGCGCCGTAGAGATTAGCGACCTCTGATTCGGAGATGATCTGACCGGGTTTGAGGCTCATTTCGAGCATCGCCGCCTTGAGGCACGACGCGATCTGTTCGGCGGCGGGCCGGTGCGGATCGATGCGCAGGACGTACTCTGCGGGCAGATTAATGACGGTTGATTTCTTGGCCATGTCTTATCCCGACAGGTTTGAATATGTGCAGTAATTGTATACCGGCATGCAATTGTTGACAACCTGTATACTGGCATGCAACGCTTGATTCAACAACGAAACCGGGGGGAATATGACTGCGAAGAAAGTGCCTGTGGCGGCCCTGATCGGGGCGGGGATGGTTGCGCGCACGCATGTGGCGGCATGTGTCGATGCGCGCGATAAAGTAAGGCTAAAGGGCATCGCCGGACGCACATCCGCGCGGGCAGGCGAATTGGCAAAAGAGGCCACTTCCGCGTCGGGGACGCAGGTCATTGTCTACGACTCCATTGCCGATGTCGCCGCGGACCCAGAGGTGGATTTCGTGATCATCGTGACCCCGCCGAATGCGCGCATGGAGATCATCGAGCCTCTCGTTGCGGCGGGGAAACATATCCTTCTCGAAAAGCCGATCGGGCGCAATGCGCAGGAGGCCCGCGATATTGTGGAGCTATGCGAGGGTGCGGGCGTGACGCTCGCGATCGTGTTTCAGCACCGTGCGCGCGCGGCCTCTATTGCGGCGGCGGAGATGGTGGGCGGGGGAGACCTCGGGCAGTTGGGGTTGGCTGAAATCAGCGTGCCGTGGTGGCGCGATCAGAGCTATTACGACGAGCCGGGACGCGGGACCTATGAACGCGACGGCGGCGGGGTGCTGATCAGTCAGGCCATCCATACGATTGATCTCGCGCTGAGCCTGACGGGTCCGGTGACATCCGTGCGCGCGATGGCCAAGACCACGAAGTTCCACGACATGGAATCCGAGGATTTTGTGGTGGCGGGGTTGGAGTTTGCCAATGGTGCGGTGGGGTCTTTGACGGCCAGCACGGCGAGTTTCCCCGGCAGTGCGGAATCGATCACTTTGCATTTTGAAAAAGCCACGCTGCATCTGGAATCAGGTCAGTTGAAGGTCATCACCCGCGCGGGCGACGAGACCGTTCATGGCAATGAGGCCGGCACGGGCGGGGGCGCCGATCCGATGGCGTTCACCCATGAGTGGCACCAGACCATCATTGAAAATTTCGCCGCGGTCGTCACCGGCCCGGCCTCCCCTATCGCGAGCGGCCGTGACGCCATGGCCGCGCACGAGTTGATCGAAGCAATCACACGTTCATCAAAGAACGGCGTAATCGAGGAACTACACACATGACGCGTCCGCTGAAATTCGCAGCCATCGGAATTGACCATCGCCACATCTTTGGCATGGCCCAGAACATGATGGACGAAGGTGCCGAATTTGTCGGCTGGTTTACCGAAGGTGAGCCGGAGCCGACGGAGGGGTTTATCAAGCGTTTCCCCGATGCGCCGCGCGTGAAAACCGCAGAGGCGCTTTTGAACGACCCCAGCATTGATTTGATCATGTTGTCGGGCATTCCGCGCGAGCGTGCGGGATGGGCGATCAAGGCGATGGATGCGGGCAAGGATGTGATGAGCGACAAGCCCGGCTGCACGACGTTGGCGCAGCTAGACGATATCAAGGCCTGTGTGGCGCGCACCAACCGCATTTGGAGCATCGATTTTTCCGAGCGTTTCGAGGTGCCCGCGGTGACCAAGGCGGCCGAACTCGTCGCCGAAGGGGCGATCGGGAAGGTTATTCAGACCATCGGTCTGGGCCCGCACCGGTTGAACCGCCCGTCGCGTCCCGACTGGTTTTTCGAGCGCGAGTCCTATGGCGGTATCCTGACCGACATCGGCAGTCACCAGATTGACCAGTTCCTGTATTTCACGGGCTCTGATGATGCCGAAATCACCATGGCGAATGTGGGAAATTTCGCCAACCAGAGCGATCCGGGTCTCAATGACTTTGGCGAGGTGGCGCTGCGCAGTGCCAATGGGCACGGGTATATCCGGCTCGATTGGTTCACGCCGGATGCCTTGCCCACCTGGGGTGATGGTCGTCTGACGATTTTGGGCACCGAAGGCTACATCGAGTTGCGCAAATATGTGGATGTGGGGGGCGCCGAGGGCACCGATCACCTGATCCTCGTGAATGGCGCGCGCTGCGAGAAGATCGACGCCTCTGACGCGGGCATGCCCTATTTTGCGCGCCTCACCCATGACATTCGCAACAGAACCGAAACCGCAATGACCCAGGCCCATGCGTTCAAGGTCTGTGAACTCGCCCTCAAGGCGCAGCTTATCGCGGAAGGGGCGTCGCTATGATCAACGTTGCAATCATCGGCGCAGGTATCGGCATACAGCACCTCACAGGGTATCGGGCCCTCCCAGACCGGTACTCGGTGCGTCTACTTTGCGATCTGGATACCTCCCGGGCGGCGGCGGCAACAAAGGACGATGACGATATCCAAGTTGTCAGCGACATCGAGGATGTTTTGTCCAATCCTGACATCGATCTGGTCGATGTCTGTTTGCCGCCGCACCTGCATGCGCCTGTGTCCATCCGCGTGTTGGAGGCGGGCAAGAACGTCATTTGTGAAAAGCCGTTGGGGCGGTCGCTCGCCGAGGTGGCGCAGATGCAGGACGCGGTCGAGCGAACGGGGGGGCAGATTTTTCCGGTCTTCCAGTACCGGTTCGGATTGGCATTTGCGCAATTGAAGGCGCTGCGGGATGCGGGTCTGGCGGGAAAAGCGCTCGTGGCGAGTGCCGAGACCCATTGGAACCGCGAAAAGGAATATTACGACGTCGCATGGCGCGGGACATGGGCGGGGGAATCCGGTGGGGCGCTTTTGGGCCATGCCATCCATTCCCATGACATCCTGTGCAATGTTTTTGGTCCGGTGGCCCAAGTGGCGGCCTTTACCGACACGCGCGTGAACGACATCGAGGTCGAGGACTGTGCGACGGTGTCATTGCGCATGGAGAACGGGGCCTTGGCGTCGAGTTCGGTCACGCTGGGCGCGGCCCCCGATACGTCGCGGTTGAAGTTCTGTTTCGAGGGGCTGACCGCCGAGAGCGGGTCCAACCCCTATGCGCCCGCTGACGGGACGTGGACCTTTACCGCGCGCGGAACAACACAGCAGGCCGACATTGATCGGGTTTTGTCACAGGTCGAGGCCCCGCACGGGTGGTTTACAGGGTTTCTGGATGCCATCGCGGATGCCTTGGGCGGGAACGGGGGTAACGAGGTTACCTTCGAGGATGGTCGCCGCTCTATCGAGTTGGTCACGGCCATCTATTCGTCTGCTTGGGAGGGCAGGATTGTGCAACTTCCAATCGGGAAGGAGGACGCACTCTACGGCGGGTGGTCGCCCGCATAATCACGCGACCGACCTGAACTGAAATGGGGAGGAGACCCAAATGAAACTTAACCTAACAACAGCTCTTGCTGGAGTGACGCTTGCGCTGGCCGCAGGGTCCGCGACGGCGCAAGAAATCCGGTTTATGTGTAGTGGTGATGGCGTTGAATGCGAAGTCGCCATGCGAATTTTCGAACGCTACGAGGCCGCCAATCCCGGCGTTGATGTCATTCTCGACAAGGTGCCGTATCAGGGGTTGCTCGATACGCTGCCGATCCAGTTGGCAGGTGACACGGGGCCCGATCTGGCGTTTGTGACGGACCTCGGGGGGCTCAATCCCTACTACCTCGATCTCGCGCCCTATGTGGACCGCAAGTATTGGGAAGATTCATACGGCGGCACGCTCGACTGGTATCGTGTGGGCGATGATGATGACGGTATTTACGGTCTTCACACCGGCCTGACGATTACGGGCGCCTATATCAACCGCACCCTGTTTGATCAGGCCGGCGTTGCGGTGCCATCGCCGGATGCCGATTGGGACACATGGGCTGCGGTGTCACGTGAAGTGGCCGAGAAGACCGGAACCCCCTTCCCTATGGCGATGGACCGTTCGGGTCACCGGATTGCGGGCCCCGCGATTGCCTATGGGGCCAAGATCTTTGACGAGGACGGCGAGCCGATCCTCGTGGACGAGGGCTTTAAGGGTTTTGTCGAGAAGTTCGTCGAATGGAACAACGACGGCACGATGGCCAAGGATGTCTGGGGCGGCAAAGGCGGGACGGCCTATCAGGATGGCTCCAAAGAGTTCATCAACGGCGATCTGGTCTACTACTTTGCCGGAAGCTGGCAGGTGGCCAACTTTGAGCAGCAGATCGGCGATCTGTTTGACTGGGAAGTTGTCGGATCCCCTTGTGGGGCTGGCGGGTGCACAGGCATGCCCGGTGGCGCAGGGATCGTCGGGTTCGAACAGACCGACCACCCCGAAATCGTGGCTGAGCTGATCGACCTGCTCGCGTCCGAGGAAAGCTACGCCGAGTATTCGGCGAGTGCGCGCACCATCCCCACCCATGCGGCCGTTGCGGCCAAGGGTGTGAACTATGAGGGTGCGACACCTCTCGCGGCGGCGGCTTTGAATGGCTGGGCGGCGCAGGTGAGCAAGCTTGAACCGATTGCCTTTGCCTATCAGGGCAACCCCAACAACCGCGCGATGTTCAACATCACGGTGCAGCGTGTCACGCAGGCCGTTGTCGGTGAGTTGAGCGTTGATGAAGCAATGGACCGGATGTCCGAGGACCTTGCGGCGGCGTTGGCTGAATCCAACTAGGCCCGCCCGTTCAAACCAAACTGCATAGCCCGAGCGTGGGCTATGCAGACCAAATCAACGACTTCGCGCAGGTAGCATAGATGCTTCGGATCATATCACCCCTCATGCAGATCGTGGAAATTCCATTTGCTTTCGTACAGAAGCATTTCGGGATGCGCGTCGTATGGCTCTTTTTGATGCCAAATGTTCTGCTCTTTTTTACATTCGCCTTTGTGCCGATTTTCCTCAATTTTCTCTACGCCTTCACCTCGGGTGACCAGATCATGCTGGGGGATCGCCCCTATGCGGGGGCGGCCAATTTCGAGAGCCTGTCGCGGTGTCGCGACTATCTGGATCCCAATACATGCGAGCGCGATATCTTCTGGCGCGCGCTGTTCAATACGACGTGGTTTGTGGCGCTACAGGTTGGCTTTATGGTCGGGTTTTCGCTGCTCACGGCGATTGTTTTGAACCGCGACATTCGCGCGCGAGGGTTCTTTCGCAGCGTGTTTTTCTTTCCCGTCATGCTGTCGCCTGTGGTTGTGGCGCTGATCTGGAAATGGATCCTTCTTCGCAACGGGCTGTTGAATGCATGGCTTATCGGGTTGGGGTTTGAAGGGGTGAACTGGATGCTGGAATCCAGTTGGGCCTTTGCGTGGTCGGTGTTCCTGTCGGTCTGGGCGCATATGGGGTTTTACACCCTGATCCTGCTCGCCGGGCTACAGGCGATCCCGCGCGATGTGTATGAGGCGGCTTTGATGGATCGCGCCTCCGCGTGGCGCACGTTCCGGCGCATCACCCTGCCCCTTCTTGCGCCCACGATGCTCGTGGTGCTGGTGCTGGCGCTGATCAAGGGGGTGCAAACCTTTGACGAGGTCTATGCCTTTACCGGCGGGGGTCCGGGGTCTGCGACGACGCTTATCATTCAATACATCTACGAGACGGGTTTTGCCGGTTCGCCGAGGCTCTTTGGTCTGGCCGCTGCCGCATCCATCATTCTTGCAGTGGTCCTGGTTGTCCTGACTGCCGCCCAGTTCTGGGCTAACCGGAGGAACATCGATGGGTAAGATTGCCTCATTTCTCACAGCCACCCGCGGTAAGAACGGCCGGATGGATTGGACCGATTGGGTGTCCTACGGATATCTGTTGATGGGGGTTCTGGTCATTTTCGGACCGGTGCTGTGGCTGCTGATGTCCTCGTTCAAGGATGAGGCCGAAATCCAACGGTTTCCGCCGCGTTTTCTGCCCTATACGCAGGAGACAATCGAGGTGGAGGGCTATGATACGCCCCTTGCGCTCTACGACATCGTGGCGGGCGAATTCGAGGGGCGCCGGTTGGCCCAGATCCGGCGTGTCGGACTTGTGGCGCAGATGGTTGACCCCAACGAGCCGGACGTCCGTTTAAAGGTCGATATCGCGGATCGTGAAGCGATCGAGAGTGTCGGGCTGGCCACCGAGAATTATACGGAATTGTTCGAAAAGTTCTCGTTTCTGAAATTCTTCTGGAACTCGACCTTTATCACTGTTGTCGCCACGGCGATCACGTTGATGGTCAATTCGATGGCGGCCTTCGGGTTGTCGAAATACCAGTTCCGCGGGCGCAATGTGATGCTGATGATTGTCGTCGGGTCGTTGATGGTGCCCCAGACAGTTGTGCTCGTGCCGCTGTTCATTGTGACCAAGGAATTGGGCATGCTGAATTCGCTATGGGGTGTGATCATTCCGGCGGCGGCGACGCCCACGGGGGTCTTCCTGCTGCGTCAATACATGCTCACGATCCCTGACGAGATCCTCGATGCGGCCCGCATGGACAAGGCGTCCGAGTGGAAGATTTTCTGGCGCATCATCCTGCCCCTGTCGGTGCCTGCGATTGCGGTTCTGGCGATCCTGTCGGTGATCTGGCGGTGGAACGACTTCCTGTGGCCGCTGATCGTCTTGTCGGAAAATGAAAACTTTACGCTGCAGCTCGCGCTGAACTCTTTCCAGGGCGAGATGACGACGAAATGGAGCAACCTGCTCGCGATGACGGTGCTGACGTTGCTGCCGATCGCCTGCGTGTTCTTCTTTCTGCAGAAATACATCGCGACTGGAATTGCGTCCACCGGGGGCAAATAAAATGAAGAAAAAGGAGATGCCAGCATGGCGGGAGTAGGGCTGAGAGGCGTTCGCAAATCCTACGGCGCGGTCGAGGTGATAAAGGGGATCGATCTCGAGATCGCCCATGGGGAATTCTGCGTTTTCGTGGGGCCCTCGGGGTGCGGCAAGTCGACATTGCTGCGCATGATTTCGGGGCTCGAACCGATCACGGGGGGCGATATCGTGATCGAGGGCGAAATCGTGAACAACATCGCGGCGGCCGATCGCGGCCTCGCCATGGTGTTCCAGTCCTACGCGCTCTACCCCCATATGACGGTGCGCCAGAACCTGTCGTTCGGGTTGGAAAACGTGGGCACGGCCAAAGGGGACATCGCCGCGAAGGTCGATGCGGTGTCAAAGATGTTGCAGATCAACGAGCTGTTGGATCGCCGCCCCAAGGACCTGTCGGGCGGGCAAAGGCAACGGGTCGCGATCGGGCGGGCGGTGGTGCGAGAGCCGCGTGTGTTCCTGTTTGACGAACCGCTCTCGAACCTCGACGCGGAGTTGCGGGTCGATATGCGCGGCGAGATCGGCGCGCTGCACAAACGTCTGGGCAATACGATGATCTACGTGACCCATGATCAGGTCGAAGCCATGACCATGGCCGACAAGATCGCCGTGCTGCGCAGTGGCGAGCTTGAACAATTCGGCACGCCATTGGAGCTGTTCAACAACCCGACCAACACCTTTGTGGCGGGCTTTATCGGGTCGCCGAAGATGAACTTTATCAAAGGGCATGTCGATCACGCGGACCGGGCGATGTTGGTTCTGGCGACGGGGGAAAAGGTTGCGCTGCCCGCCACCGGGTTTGACCAGAAACCGGGGCAGAATGTGACCTTGGGCATTCGCCCCAACGATCTGCAACCTGCCCCGTCGGCAAGCCTGTCCATGGTTGTGCGCAGTGTCGAACAGCTCGGGACCGACTCCTATCTCTATGGCGGATTGGAAGACGGGACCGCGATTACCATTCACAGCCCCGGGCAGACGCAGGTCACGCCGGGCGAGAAAATCCACGTCGGGGCCGCGGCTGCGTCGATGCATCTATTCGATACAGAGAGTGGCAATACGCTGCGCATTAGCTGACGCCAAAGGGGTATCAAATGAAACAAACATGGCGCTGGTTCGGCCCGGCTGACGAGATTTCGATGCCTGAAATCCGCATGACCGGGGCAGAGGGGATCGTCACCGCGCTCCATCACATTGCCACCGGCGATGTGTGGAGCGTTGCGGAAATCCAGAAGCGTCAGGCCGAGATCAGACAGCCCCAGGGCGCGGGCGCGCCGTTGCAGTGGGATGTGGTGGAAAGTCTGGTGGTGTCCGAGGCGATCAAGTCCCAGACGGGCAATTACCGCGAGCATTATGAGACCTATCGCCAGAGCCTGCGCAATCTCGCGCAATGCGGGCTGTCCACGGTTTGTTATAACTTCATGCCGGTCCTCGACTGGACGCGCACCGATCTGACCTCGCCTCTGGACAACGGGGGCACGGCGATGCGGTTCGATTTGATAGATTTTGCCGCCTTCGATGTATTCATCCTCAATCGCGCGGGTGCGGGCGAGGATTACTCCGCCGCCTTCATCGACCAAGTGCGCGCGCGGTTTGACACGATGAGCGATGCCACCAAGGGCGCGCTCACGCAGAACATCGTTGCGGGGCTGCCGGGTGCGAACGAAAACTGGACGCTGGATGCGTTGACCGCACACCTCGACATCT
Organism: Celeribacter arenosi; assembly: GCF_039539485.1. Taxonomy (NCBI): domain Bacteria; kingdom Pseudomonadati; phylum Pseudomonadota; class Alphaproteobacteria; order Rhodobacterales; family Roseobacteraceae; genus Celeribacter; species Celeribacter arenosi. The sequence goes on along the minus strand of NZ_BAABDF010000006.1, from coordinate 300,640 downwards.
ACAGCCAGACCTCCAGAGACCGGTTGCGCTCGAACCTGGTCGATTTCCTCTCCGAGGTTGTGCCGACGGCTCAGGAGCTGGGCATCCGCCTGTGCTGTCATCCCGATGATCCGCCTTTCCCGCTCCTCGGGATGCCGCGGGTGATGTCGAGCGAGGATGATTACCGCTATGTGATGCAGGCCGTCGATAGCCCCGCCAACGGGGTGACATTGTGCACGGGGTCGATGGGGGTGGCACCGGATTTCGATGCGGTCCGGTTTGTCGAAACCTTCGGCGATCGCATCCACTTCGTGCACCTGCGCAACACCAAACGGCATGCGCCCGCTGACGGGGCGCGATCGAGTTTTCACGAGTCCGAGCATCTGGATGGCGACAGTGACCTCGTTGGCGCGGTTCATGCGCTCCTGCGAGAAGAAGCAAAGCGTCGCGCGGCGGGGCGTGCCGATCATGTCATCCCGATGCGGCCCGATCATGGGCATTCGCTCGTCAGTGATCTCGCGCGGCCGATGATGCCGGGTTATCCGCTCGTTGGTCGGATGCAGGGTCTGGCAGAGTTGCGTGGGATAATGGCCGGTTACGCACCCAGACTGTGAGATTGTGCGAGATTGCGCGAAATTTCGCGGTCCGGGACATGGAAGACCTCGGGGATGAGGGCGGCGACGGGGACGGTCGGGGGGGAGGACATTTATGTGCCTGCCCCCTTCCCTGTTGGGATTTGAGCGGTTGATGTCGATGGCTCTCTTAAAGGGCGGACATCGGGCAAGACACCGCTGGAGCAGCGAGGCTGTTAGATTATCGGTCAGGTTGATTTTGGTTTATTTAAATGGTGCCCAGGGGCGGAATCGAACCACCGACACGAGGATTTTCAATCCACTGCTCTACCCCTGAGCTACCCGGGCACCGGGAACGCGCTTGCGTTCGGGTAGCGGGGTTTTAGTGGGGGGGCGCGGCGGTGTCCAGAGGGAAATGGCGCTGCTACTGTGGTTTTTCAGACCCGTCGTGCGTGGCGGCGCGCGTCATCTCTTCGAGAGCCTCCACGAGCGCTTCGGGGTCGTCTTCGCGTTCGCTGGGAACCGCGTAGGATCCGTTCATCCAGCGGCCGAGATCGATGTCTGCGCAGCGTTTGGAGCAGAAGGGGCGGTATTTCTCCACCCTGTCTTTTCCGCAGATCGGACAGCTCATTTCAGAACCTCCGCAACTGGCACCCGTGTCCGTTTCTTTTGCACTTCAAAATGGCCCAGAGGGGTCCATCCGGCGAGGACGATATCGCCGCCTTCTGATTTGAATGCAGCTTTGAGGGATTGTTCGAACTGGCGGCGGTCTTTTTTCGGCATCGGGGCGAGATCGAGGGTGATCTGGCCGGCCAGACCGCGCAGGCGCAACTGGCGCGGCAGGTCGCGGGCCAGGGCGATATTGGCCTTTAGCCCTGCGGCGGGCGAGAAGTCACCGCCTGTGTTGACGTCTACGGCGACGAGCGCGCGGGTTGGTTCGATATAGGCGGAGGCGGAGCTGGTGAGGCGCACGCGGGGGTCGAGGATTTCCTCGATCATCTCGTGCACGCCATGGGTGTCAAAGGCGTCTTCGCTTTCGTCATACTCATCCGCATCGGGCCAGTCGCGCCATGCGGTTTCCCATGCATCGGGGCCTGCGACGAGCAATTCGGGCGCGCCTGCTTCGTCGCCGAGAACCGCCTCGGCCAGCGCGCGGGTGTCGGCGAGGTCGGCGGCGACGGCGTCGAAATCGGCACTCTCGCAGGCCGAGCGCAGGATCAGCCCGAGGGTTTCATCCGCGCCCTCCATGCCCAGTTTTGCGATGTCATGCAGGGCGATGAGCGTGTCGTCGTCCTGAATCTGGCGCGAGATGTTGAGACCCGGCGCGCCGGGGGTGAGGATGGCGTAGCGCGACTTGAACAACAGGCGCGTGGTGACGGGGATGGCTTTGCCGTCCTCGGCGATATGGCTGACCTGCACCAGCATCGAGGCGCCGGGTTTGAGGCCCTTGGAGCCGCGCAGATAGGCCTGTTCGCCATCGGGCAGGTCGAGCATTGCGCCCCCCATGCCTTTGAGAAGGCGGCCACCTTTGGCGCGGAAGATCGATCCCGGTGCGGCTGGGGCATCGTCGCCCGCGTCGATCACGAAATCAGTGAGTTTGCCGTCCACGATCAGCGCGGCGGCTTTGAGCCCCCTCACCTGTCCGAGTGCGATGGTCGAGCCCTTCATGAGCGATCTCCATAGACGGGGTATCCGGCGGCGGCGAGCAGGGCCGCGGTTTCGGCCACGGGCAGCCCCATGACGGCGCTGTAGGACCCTTGGATCCACGGGATGAAGGCGCCTGCGGGGCCCTGGATGCCGTAGCCGCCGGCTTTGCCGCGCCAATCGCCGCTCGCGAGGTAGGAATTGAGCTCCACGTCCGAGAGGCGTTTCATTTTCACGGTGGTGGTGACGTCTGCTTCCCAGATGTGATCCCCTGCGGCGACCGCGATGGCGGTAATCACACGGTGGCGGCGTCCGGCCATGGACAGCAGGAACTGGGCGGCCTCTTTTTCATCGGCGGGTTTGCCGAGGATGCGCCGCCCGAGCGCGACGGTGGTATCGGCGCATAGCACGACCTCGCCGTCTGCGCGGGGCACGGCCAGCACTTTTTCGCGGGCCATGCGTTGCACATAGGGGCGCGGGAGTTCCGCGCCCTGAGGGTCCTCGTCGATATCGGGCGTGCGAATGTCATCGGCAACGAGCCCGATCTGCGCCAGAAGTTCCTTCCGGCGCGGGCTACCCGACCCGAGGATCAGCTTCATTTTAGCGGAAGCGGTAGTTGATCCGACCCTTGGTCAGATCGTAGGGCGTCATTTCGACTTGCACCTTGTCGCCAGCCAGAACGCGGATGCGGTTTTTGCGCATCTTTCCTGCCGTGTGTGCGATGATCGTATGGCCATTTTCAAGCTCGACCAGGAATGTCGCATTCGGCAGGAGTTCCTTAACGACACCGGGAAATTCGAGCATTTCTTCCTTGGCCATGGTCACTCCATAATATGTTTCTCGCCACCCCTTGGGAGGCGCGGTTGTAAATGAGCCTTAATGTGATGGTTTTCAAGGTCCAAATCGCCTCACGCGGCGTTTCAACGTGCCATATGTGCGCTTTATGCCGCCTCAGGTATCCCTGCGCGGACCGAAGCGGGCGGTCATGCGGGCCACGATTTGGTCGCGCGCCTGCCGGTAGGCGGCCAGTTTCGCCTCCCGTGTCTCGCCGATGCCGGTCGGGTCCATGATCGGCCAGTATTCCACGTCGAGGTGGTAAAAGCGCGTCATCTCAAGGGCCAGTCGTTGGCTCGCAGGCGAGAGGGCGACGATCAGGTCATAGGCGGAGATGTCATCGCCCCAGTCCTTCATATCCTCGAAAGAGCGGGCGCGGTGGCGGTGCAGGTGGACGCCGAGTTCATCGCAGACGGCGACGGCAAACCCGTCCACTTCGAGGTCGTTATGCACCCCTGCGGATTGGACATAGAGCTCGCCGGGGTAGAATCGCTTCATCAGCCCTTCGGCCATTGGTGATCTGACCGCGTTGTGATCGCAGCAGAAGAGCACCGAATGGGGAAGGGTGTCGCTCATGCGTTCATCCGCCCCAATGCAGCACGCAAATGAGGGTAAAGAGGCGACGCGCGGTGTCGATATCGACGTCGGCCTTGCCGTCAAGGCGTTCCTGCAGGACGCGCGCGCCTTCGTTGTGGATACCGCGGCGCGCCATGTCGATGGCCTCGATTTGGGAGGGGGGCATCTTTTTGACCGCGTCGAAATAGCTTTCGCAGATCTGGAAGTAGTCTTTGACCACTTGGCGGAAGGGTCCGAGCGAGAGGTGGAATTCCGCGACCTGATCGTCGCCGGTGTCGGAGATATCGAACACAAGGCGGCGTTCGCGGATGCACAGCAGGAGTTTGAACGGCCCCTTCGGGATCGAGCGGTCTTCGCGTTCGGGCAGGGTGAATGAGTTGTCTTCGAGCAAATCGAAGATCGCGACCTTGCGTTCCTGTTCGATTTCCGGCGTTGGCGCGGCGAGACCGGCGTCGTCGATGGTAATGCTTACGAGTTTACTCATCGGGGTCTCCGTTCAGTCGATCGAGGCGGGCGCGCACGGAGAGGCCGTGGGCCTCGAGGCTTTCGGCGCGCGCCAGTGTTTCGGCGGCGGGGCCGATGGCGGCGAGGGCCTGTGGGGTCATTTTGGCCAAGGTTGTGCGTTTGAGGAAGTCGAGAACCGACAGGCCGGAGGAAAAACGCGCCGAGCGGGCGGTGGGCAGGACGTGGTTGGGGCCGCCGATGTAGTCGCCGATGGCCTCGGGTGTCCATGCGCCGAGGAAGATGGCGCCCGCGTGGGTGATTTTGGCGCTGAGCGCGTCGGGGTCGGCCACGCAGAGTTCGAGGTGTTCGGGGGCAAAGCGGTCGGAGACCACGGCGGCCTCGTCGAGATCGCGCACGGTGATGATGACGCCGTTGTCCTCCCACGCCTTGCGCGCGATGTCGCGGCGTTCGAGGGTTTGCAGGAATTTGTCGACGGAGGCTGCGACCGCGCGGGCAAATGCGGGGTCGTCGGTGAGCAGGATCGACTGTGTGCTTTCGTCATGTTCGGCCTGTGACAACAGGTCGATGGCGATCCAGTCAGGGTCATTGTCGCCATCCGCGATCACGAGGATTTCCGAGGGGCCTGCGATCATGTCGATGCCGACCTTGCCGAACACGCGCCGTTTGGCGGCGGCGACAAAGGCGTTGCCCGGTCCGGTGATTTTATCGACGGGCGCGATGGATTGCGTGCCATAGGCCAGCGCCGCAATCGCCTGTGCGCCACCGATGCGGTAGATTTCATCGACGCCCGAAATGCGCGCGGCCAGCATGACGAGCGGGTTTGCCGCCCCGTCAGGCGTCGGCACGGTGATCGCCAGACGCGGCACGCCTGCGACCTTGGCGGGGATCGCGTTCATCAGGACCGAGGAGGGATATGTGGCCAGACCGCCGGGCACATAGAGGCCAGCCGCCGACACCGGCGTCCAGCGCCAGCCCAATGTCGCCCCTTCGGGGTCGGTCCATTGTTCGTCATGCGGCATCTGGCGGACGTGATAGGCGCGGATGCGTTCGGCGGCGAGTTCGAGCGCTGCGCGGTCCTCGGACGAAACCTGCGCGATGAGGGCATCGATTTCGGCACTGGAAAAGCGCAGCTGGTCGGCGGTGATATCCATCCGGTCGAATTTTGCCGTGAGGTCGAGCACCGCCGCATCGCCGCGCGCGCGCACATCGGCGATGATCCCTGCGACGATATCGTCGACATCGGGGCTGTCTTCGCGTTTCGCGCTGAGAAGGGCGCTGAGTTTCGTCTCGAAATCAGCGTCTTGGGTGTCGATATACTGCGGCATCGCGATCTCCTGTTAGCCCGACATATCGCGCGCGCGCCGCAGCCTCAAGCGTCGGCGCGCCACCCGTCCAGAAAGCGCACCATGAAATAATCGCTTTCGCAGCGTCCATCGCGCACAACCTGTCGCGGGAAGGTGCCGAAGCGTTGGAAACCGGCCGCCTCGTAAAAGCGGATTGCCGATGTGTTTTCCACCGCCACCTGCAGTTCGAGTTGCACGACGCCCTGCCCCTCCATCCCTGTGCTGACGAACTCGAGCAGGCGACGCCCCTGCCCGCCGCCGCGGTGATCGGGGGCGACGTAAAAGGAGGTGATTTGCGCGCGATGCTCGGTTCCCGGTGTGCGCAGGCGGTCACAGGCGATCATACCCGTCAGGGTGTCACCGTCGAAAGCCCCCCAGATCGCCCCGCTTTGCAGGCGGGCGACATGTGCGCTTCGCGGGCGCGCGGATACCTCGGCGTGGCTGGTGAGGAAGTTTTCGGGGTGACGGAGCAACGCATCCAGTCGCAGCGACAGCCACGCGTCCAAATCGTCTTCGCCCAGAACACGGATCATTGCGGCGCCTGCATTATTTGGACACTGAATAGGCGCCGTCGCGGAATTTCAGCTGAAAGGCCACTTTTCCGGCGGGGTAGTCGGTTTTCGTGATCCGGCAATTCGCGGGCTCGCCGAACAGTTTATTGGCCAGGGCTTTGTTCGGGCGGCTTTTGAAAAAGGAGATGCCGCGCAGGACGGATTTCCCGTCGGCCATCAGGCGGGCCTCGGCCATGGCCGCTTTGGTGAATCTAAACCCCACCGAGGTGCCTTTGGTGGCAAAGGCGCCGCAGAGTTCGATTTTGCCGTTGTTGTTGAAAACTGCCCAGCGGAAGAAACCGTAATCGCCTCTTTCCCAGTTTAAGTAGGCATCGGCGAAGCCGTCGCTCACCGGGCGCGGGTCCGACTTCTGCTGGGCCTGCGCGGGCGCGATGGCGGTGAGAGAGAGGGTGATTGCAGCCAGAAGCGGGAGGGAAAGTCGCAATTTCATAAAATGGGCCTTGGGTAAAATGACATGGCAGTTTGTGGCCCCTAGCCTACCCGCAGAGCCTATCATTTCAACCCCGCCGCCCCGAAACGGGGCCCACATCACGCGTCGTGGTCGGGGGTGAGGCGCGAGGGGGCGAGATAGGGACGTGTGACGTCTTTGAGTGTCACGTCGAGCGCTTCGAGGTCGAGCGCGATGGCCCCGTCACCGGCCAGCGTGATCTCCACGCGGCCCATGCCGTCGGTTTTGGGAGTAAAGGTGATCGCGAGGATCGAGATGACGGTGTCTTTATCGCCCGCCTCCAGCCCTGCGGATTGCGCCGCGATCACATCATCAAACACCAGAACCGCCTGCACGCGTTCGACAGGGCGGGCGCGTTTTTCGGCCGCCACGAGGTCTTCCCAGCGGAAGCGGTTGAGCAGCATGGCAAAGCGGCGCGCGGTGGCATCAAAGGAGATTTCGCCCATCGGCACAATCGCATCCTGCACCAGCGCCGAGATCACCGTCAGATCATCGCTGTCGAGCGCCTTGAGGCGCAGGGGCTTTTCACCGCCGTCTTCGAAACGTGCATCCTCGACCATCAGGATTTGATCCTTTCGATATGCGCGCCGATGCCCGACAGTTTCTTTTCGACGAATTCATAGCCGCGATCGAGGTGGTAGACGCGCGAGACGACCGTTTCACCCTCTGCGGCGAGGCCTGCGAGGATGAGCGAGACGGAGGCGCGCAGGTCGGTGGCCATGACGCGCGCGCCTTTGAGGCGTTCGACACCGTGGACGGTTGCGTGGCCACCGTGGACCTCGATGTCCGCGCCCATGCGGGTGAGTTCGGGGGCGTGCATAAAGCGGTTTTCAAAGATGGTTTCTTCGAGAACCGAGGTGCCTTCGGCGGTGCACAGGAGCGCCATCATCTGCGCCTGCAGGTCGGTGGGGAAGCCCGGGAAGGGTTCGGTGACCACATCGACGGCCTGCACGCGGTTTTCGCCACGGCTCACGGTCAGGCCGCGGGCATTTTCAGTGACGCTGACGCCGGCACGTTCGAGTTTTTCCACGAAGGCCTCGACGAGGGAAAGTTTACCGCCAAGGCAGGTGACTTCGCCGCCACAGATCGCGGGCGCGAGCATGAAGGTGCCCAGTTCGATCCGGTCGGTGACAACCGGATGGGTCGCGCCGTGCAGGCGGTCGACGCCCTGAATTTCGATGCGCTCTGTACCTTCGCCTTCGATCTGGGCGCCCATCTTTTTGAGGCAGGAGACGAGATCGACGATTTCGGGTTCGCGCGCGGCATTTTCCAGAACCGAGGTGCCTTTCGCGAGGCTGGCGGCCATCAGGAAGTTTTCGGTCGCGCCCACCGAGGGGAAGCGCATTTTATGCACCGCACCTTTGAGGCCACCGGGGGCCTTGGCGTGCAGGTAACCGTCGCGCAATTCGATCTGCGCGCCGAGCGCCTCGAGAGCCGTGGTGTGAAGGTCCATCGGGCGCGCGCCGATCGCGCAGCCGCCGGGCAGAGAGACAACCGCATGGCCCAGACGCGCCAGAAGCGGGCCGAGCACGAGGTTGGAGGCGCGCATTTTGCGCACGATTTCATAATCGGCGACGGGATTGATGTCGCCGTGGCACGACATGGCCTGCACTTTGCCCTCTTGGAGGGCTGTGACCTCTGCGCCGAGCGAGGCGAGAAGTTCGGTCATGGTTTTGATGTCGCTGAGGCGCGGCGCGTTGGTCAATGTGAGCGGCTCGTCGGAGAGCAGCGTGGCGGGCATGAGCGTCAGACAGGCATTTTTCGCGCCCGCGATCTCAATGTCGCCTGAAACGGGGCCGTTCCCGCGTACCAAAATAGAATCCATTGTCCTGCCTCACTCGCTATCTTTTGGGCCGCGCGTCTCGGGTTTGCGCGCGCGTGCCTGTGCCTTACGTCGTGACAAATTCGCTTTGAGCGCCGCTTTGAGGCGTTCTTCGCGTGCGTTTGGCGCTTTGTTTGCGTCTTTGCCAGTCTTGCCGGTTTTTTCCATGCAGATGGATGTATCTAAAGCCGTCCTGCGCGTCCAGACTGCGTCTCACCCCGAGGTGTGGTAAAGGTGGCAAGCGGTCGGTCGTTTTTTGCCCGATAGCCCCTTGCGCCGCGTCCCGATTGCGTCTAATCAGCCGCCCACGACGCGGCGTTTGCGTCAACCGGCGCTGCTGTAGCTCAGAGGTAGAGCACTCCCTTGGTAAGGGAGAGGTCGAGAGTTCAATTCTCTCCAGCAGCACCATGAAAACTCTATTTTTAACAAATAGTTACATAAAATCAGTGTCTTGCATGCAGCGACTCCTACACAGGAGTCCTACACAGTGACCCTCAAAATGCCTAATCCCATAAAGAACAAAAAGAGCGGTATCTTCTCCATTCGCGTACGTGTCCCCGCGGATCTCGTAACTGCATTTGGGCGCTCTGAGTATGTAAAATCTCTGCGAACACGTGACCCCGCTGAAGCGAAGGTACGATTTGCAGCTGAATATGCGTCGTTTCAGAAACGATGCTCAGCCTTGCGCGCAAAGCCGCAAGTTTTGCCATTTAAGAAGATCATGATTTTGGCTGGTCGTGCGTATCATGAACTAATGGAGATTCTGGAAAACGAACCAGGTGAGCCCGAAATCTGGGAAGGCGTGAAGCGCTTGAATGCAAAGGCGAGGCTGAGCGATGCTCACCGCGACAAGTGGTATGGCCCATATGTAGATAAATTGCTGGAAGAGGAAGGTATTGCGGTAGATGCACGAAGCTGGGAACGTTTGATAGTTGAGGTGCAAAAGGCTCACGAGCAAGCCGCCGAACAGCAGCATAAGCGTTCTCTAGGGGATTTCTCACCCGACCCTAATGCGGACCGGTTTCCCAAAGACTTAGGTGAGACGGTGCCTGATGCCTCTGCTTCAGGTGTAACCTTAACAGCCGTTTTTGATCACTGGGCGAAAGACCATCTAGCAAACGGAAAGTCGCACAATACCGTCACTGACTTTGGACGCAAAATTGACGCGCTCAAAGCTTATGTGGGCCATGAAGATTTGGATAGGCTAACACCAAAAATCATTACTCAATGGTGTGATCATCTTCGTCTAGAAAAAGAGCTAACCTCGAAGACTGTTGCCGGGAAGTATCTTGCTGCTGTGCGCACTGTTTGCCGACATGCCAAGTCAAAGTTCTTGATAACCGAGGACCCAACTGAAGGGGTCAAGTACAAGATAAGCACTCGTGTTCAGACTCGCCCGAAAGGGTACACGGATGACGAAGCGGCGCGTATACTTCGCTGTGCAAGTCAGGTCACGCTGGGTGCCTCAAAGGCTTCATATCATAACACAATGGCTCGTCGATGGGTGCCTTGGATATGCGCATACACTGGTGCGCGTGTCGGGGAGATTACCCAGCTGAGGGCACAAGACCTCACCTTTGAAAATGACATTCCAAGACTGATGATCACGCCTGAAGCAGGCACTGTTAAGTCGGGGCGGTATCGTTTTGTGCCGGTGCACCCGCACTTGCAGGAGGTCGGCCTCCTCGAATTCATCCAATCCGCTGAGGACGATTATCTCTTTCATCCTGGCGCAAGGACAAAAGAAGAGGCCGTTAAACGCGCCGCGAATGCTCGGGACAAAGTCGGGGTATGGGTTCGAAATTCCGTGGGCATTGATGACAAACGAATTCAGCCGAACCATGCATGGCGTCACAGGTTCAAGACTGAGGGGAGGAACGCGGGCATATCCACGGAATATCTAGGCGCAATCCAAGGTCATGTTACCGCCAATGCTGCAGAATCCTATGGCGAGTATTCGACAGAAGCTCTGTATCGCGAAATATGTAAACTGCCTCGAATAGCTGTGGGCTAGTGTCGGAGGCAGCTGGTCACGGCGCTATATTTGGTCTCAGTGCTGTATCAACTAAGCCTCAGATAGTCGCTTGAATGGCCTGCGTAAGCCGACTTGCGCCAGCTGGTGCATGTGGCCCCGCGACGCAAGCAAGAATGTTGTTGTCGAAGTGCTGAAGCCCTGAGCGATGAAAAAACTGATACACACATCCCTACGCATCCGTGCAGATGAATTAATTGGGGTAGCGCTGCATTCTTACGCCGCTTTGCTTTCGTCAAGGATGCGATACACACTTGCCCGCCCGATACCCAAACGCTTGGCGATCTCTGTGGCCCCGACGCCCTCCTCATGAAGCTCTAGCACCTCGTTTGCTTTCGCCTTCGCGGTGGGCTTGCGGCCCTTATACTTTCCCGCCGCCTTGGCCTTGGCGATACCCTCGCGCTGGCGCTCAAGCATGATCTCGCGTTCGAACTGAGCGACACTCCCGAGAATGTTCAGCATCAGGCGGCCATTCGGGGTTCCCGTGTCGATGGACATATCGAGGATGCGAAGGGATGCGCCCTTGGCCTCTATCTCTTCCAATAACTCCACGAGGTGGGCCACAGAGCGCGCCAGACGGTCCAACTTGGTCACCACTAGGGTATCACCCTCGCGGATGTATTCGAGGGCCTCAGCGAGCCTCTCACGGGCCTTTACATCCACCGATGAGACTTGCTCCACAAAAACCTTCTCACACCCTGCTTTGGCAAGGTCACGCTCCTGCGCTTCCAGCCCTGCGGTTTGGTCCAATGTGGAAGTCCGAGCATATCCCACAATCATCGTCATTACTCCTCAAGTGTCTCAATGAAGTCTAAGAGGATGTAAGTCGAGTGTCTCAAATTGTCAATAGGCACTCTGTGAGACAGCTTGATAGGGTGATGTGAGACGTCTCATTAGAGCAAGGGCTAATGGGAAGTCGGCGTGTTGTGATGAGGTGTAGTGCGGGGCGCTTCGCTGGAAGGTATGGGCTCAGTTTAAGCTGCACCTTACGTGGACAAAAAGTCTAAGCGTGAGGGAGTTGCCCCCGGCATGGGGGGAATAGCGCAGCGCCGTTTATGATCTTTAGCTCTCAGATTTTTTTGATGGAATCTTTTGGGGGTACTCGCTCGTATTTCTTTGGAAACGCTATTGCCACATTGATCAATGCTCTGCGTAGTATTGGGCGGGAAGCGGAAGTTCGCTGCAGTTTCAAAGGACACTGCGCAAATCTCTCGAGCGGACATTCGTTTACACCGGGCGTTGGCAGCTGACAACGCACAGCGGCAAGGCTGCTGCGTTGGGAGCGAGCGTTGTCCTCCAATGGGTACCTAGCAGCAGTTTGGGGCGTAGTACTGGCGCTGGCATTCGTGCGTTTTGTCGGCTTGGGATTGAACACTGAAAGATCAAAGCGCTAACATGGCATAAGGCCCTGCAGGACAGCGCAAGACACTTTGAGAGAAGAAATGCACAAGATTAAATCTATTACAATTACTGGATTTCGCAGGCAGGAAACGCCGATCAAGTTGGACCTTGACGAAGAGGCAAATTTCCTAATCGGACGCAATGGCACCGGGAAAACCTCACTAATAAACTTGATAAATGCATGCCTAACTATTGATCAAGAAGTCCTGACCGACACTATCTTCCAGTCTGTGATTGTACGCTTCAAGATGGCAGGGAAGACTACGGTTCCAATTCTCGAAGTGGAAAAACTGGATTACAAGATAGCGGGAGCTTACGTTCGCTACTCTTACAAAGATAGTGCTTCGGCTAAACCTGAGGTGTTCGAGCTGAGCTTTGGCCGTCGTCGTATGCCAGTTAGAACTCCAGATGGGCAGAGACGGATTGTTACTCGTTCAGATGACATCAGAGCACTTAAGGCAAAACTTGAAGACACCTTCAGCCATACTTGGTTGTCACTTCATCGAGGGCACGAACTCTTTGAAGGCCCGCCGTTTGCCGAATATGAGTATGAGTATGAGTACGAAAGACCTGAAATTCTACCAGGCGTGGATAGAAAACTTGCCGATGTCTTACAGAATTTGAGGCAGTATTTTTTTGAATTGGACCGAAAAGTGTCTGATTTAACGAGTCAATTTCAGAAGGATTGGTTTCTGTCTTTTTTGGCAACGGAAGCTTCCGACGCAGATATCATTAGTACAGAAATTGACTTCGAAGAAGAAAAGAACGCGATCATCGCGATCTTTGAGCGTTTTGAGGTTCCTGCGGAGGCTTATGAAGAACAGCTTGAGAACCACGTGGAGTTGGGCGTGACTGCTCTTGAGACGTTCCGAAAGCGAGGAGGGTTTCCGATTTCAAAGTTCTTCAACCTTTATGACGTCGTAAGATTGCATCGCCTCGTGGAGCAATGGCAGCAGCTGCAGGAAAGACAAAAGGAAATATTGGAGCCAAAGATTGATTTCATCAATATTGCATCGGGAATGCTTTACAAGAAATCAATTGCGTTCAATCAAGCGAACGAGATAGCAATCAATGCCGATGATAGGCTAAAAATTCCCGTAGAAAAGCTTTCTTCCGGGGAAAAGCAGCTCATCATATTCTTGGCTGAAACGCTTCTCCAAGAGAAGCAACCTTTTATCTTCTTGGCGGACGAGCCAGAGTTGTCACTGCATGTTGAGTGGCAAGAACAGCTTGTATCGAACCTGCTCAAAGTAAATCCAAACGCTCAAGTCCTGTTTGCCACACATTCGCCTGATATCGTTGGCGAATATGGCGATCATATTTTCAGTATGGAAAGACTTGTTGAATGATTTTTGAAAGAACAAAAAGCGGCCAGCAAAATAGAGCTGCTTTTCTTGGTGTGGATTACGTCTGCTACGTCGAGGGCGGCGGTGGATCTAGTGACTTCTCTGATGATGTGGTATTTTGGCGGACGGTTCTTGAGGTCTTGCGTCCTGATCTAAAAATACATTTTCTTGCGCGAGGGGGTAAGCCCGAACTTGAGACTAGGGCAAGAGACATCATCGTAGGGGATATTGGTCACGCCCTAGTGGCGATGGACAGCGACTTTGACGAGCTTCTCGGCGAAAAGATTAATGATCGCAGAGTTCTTTATACGCACGGATACAGCTGGGAAAATGATATCTTTCCCAAGCCGATGCTGGCGATCTTGTACGCTCACAAAATTCGTGCGGCGTCACCTCCAGCTGCGGAGGCTTCCGAGCTGTCAAGCAAATACGATGAACTATCTGCTCGAATGCTGTGGCCTGTACGGGCGGACTATTATGCTTTGGTTGCAAAGAGCTCTGTGCTACCCCGAAATGCGCCCGGTAGGGTGATTTCGAGATGCCGAACAACTGGTTACCCAATGGTTCAGCGCGCGGAAGTTCGGAAACTATGTCGGCAAGCTAACTCTGATACAAAAGCCAGAACACTACCAAACTTAACAAAATTGGCTGAACCTATGCGATACTGCGCCGGCAAGGTTTACACACATATAATGCATTTGTTGGTGACCGGTGTCTTGAGGGCGTTTTCCAGAAATACATCCCTAACACCGGTGCACCTTATCGATATGGGTCTGCTAAAAATGCCAGAATACTTTAGAAGAAATGGCACCGATAGTGTCGCCGCATTCCACGCAAACCAAGCTGCGCGCATTTAGAGTCCTTAATATGGAGGTGCCGCGGTTTGGAGCTGTCGCGATTCAGCACCGCCCCGCATTGCCAATTATGCAGCCGGAGCTTCGAAGACAACGGGGCCACCCGAGTCGATGAACCTGCATTTTTCGCCACAGCGAAAGTCGGCTTTTGGGACTGCAGCCGCAGCATGCAGACAACCAACGCATGTCAGCTTTGGGCCGAAGCATCCAACTTCACTTCATTTTCGGATGACCTAGTCCCATCATTCCTCATAAGGAGAGATGTGCCGCTCTTGCTCAATAAGGGGGCCAGCACCTCGGATATGCGGATTTCTCCAACTAATGCCACCGGCCCGATTGCGCATAAAATGGCCCTGCACCCAGTGAGCTCTGCGTTTGGGCATGGCTTCTTCGTTCGCCTTGCTCTCTCTGCTAGTTGCTTCAAGCTGACGCATACCTAGCTCACCTAGTTTGACTTTGATTATGGATTTATTGGGCAGTGTCCGCCCAGATTTCTGAGCTCTTCGCCTTTCGGCTCGGGGGTAGCTAGACACTTCATCTCTTTCGAGCATGGCTTTATGTTCGAATAAAATCGACATCCCAACCGCTATTGCCAAGAATTCAAAACAAAGAGTTTTTTCCTGCTTGACGGCGGCATCTTCGGTAACACCATCTCCGAGTGCCTGAGTTAAACCGAACGTCGGTGAATGCAAAACATCTACCGATGCGCCTTGGGATTTGAAGATCAGTAGATTCGGGAATAAGCCACGCTTGTTCGCAAGATAGATCTGGGTATAGAGTGTATCGTCATCCTGGGTGATCAGCGCGGCAGGCCATTCGCCAACCTTTGGTTCTGGGATTGTCAGCAACATTGCCGGGAACGGCAAGCGAACGCTACTGAACATGCTATCTAATCCGTCCCTTTGCATTTGAGCAGAGAGCTTGCGAAGCATAATCTCCGCGCGCTCATCAATCTGATATACCTGTGCAACATCGAAAATTTCACGTTGTCTTTGCCCGTGAGAATCAAGAGACGTAATAAGATCCGGAGACAGTGAAGCTCGATCAATACCCTTCAAATGGAGCAAAATGTCTGGGTATTGCTTATAGAAGTCGAGCAGGTTGGCGAGCATTGACCGTCCCTCAGAATTTTAATCTAGCAACACTATGCCTCGATTGCTCACACCATCAAGTGCCTTCGGAAAACACGCCGGCCACGCTGAAGTTCGGGAGCCAAAAATTTGCTTTGATCCAATCTTTAGCAGAGGCAGCCTTACTTTCGCGGCAACTCCCCAAAGTCCAACTATTTCGCCATCGGCGAATGGCTGTAAAGCGGGCTGAGACTGCGGCATCAAGACGATGGGTTGGGTGTCGGCAATGGGCCGTCTTCATCCGACAGGATGAGCGCTCCAGGACCGTTCGGCCCTCTCCATCAATCACGCAAACAGCTGCAGAGCGCAGCGACACGTCCAAACCAACAAAGTAATCCATCTCGTTCTCCTCAGATTGCAGTAACCACTGCATTCTATCGAGAACCTGACTTCACCAACCGGCCAGCCCGATTACCCATGCTTTGTCTGCGGATTGTGAATTCGCCTGCTAACGAATTTTGCGCACGCAGCGAACGGCCGGTCTGGTGAAGCTGCGTTGCGGCGACGATCGACTTGATGAAAGGCCGGTTCGGGCCGAAAGGTACTCGGTCCTGAAGAACTTGCACTACAGGCTGCCAAGGCCCCCGCAAATCAATCTTCGCGATGACCTGGCAACCTGCAATCCACTCATTGGGGCCGATTAGAAGTCATCTTCGCCTGCCAAGCAGAACGCGCTTTCATTGCTGGCGATGGGACCAGTCTCCTCATCCCACTCGTCGTATTCGCTCTCGCTTAGGCCATGCAGGTGATCGACCACAAACGTGGTTTTAGGCTCCCCAAGAGCTTGTCGGAGCGCTTCTGCGAGGATTTCAACATCCCGACTACGGGTCGTTCTGATTGCGTCCTGGAACCCCTTTGCTAGCTCCTCGATTTCAGATTGTCGTTGTGCATCTGTGGGCCGCTCCCAATCATTGCTTTGGGGCCAGTTACGCGCCTCCTGCCATGCAGTGGGAAGCCGTTCACCGGCCTTGATGATTTCGTTTCGTTTGTTTCGCATGTTCAAAACTGTCCTTTCCGAGATTCCAGCTGCGCGGGCAATCGTAGGCTTCGTCGCCTCATCCCTTAGGTCGCGTGCGACAATGCTCCATGCGGCATCAAGTTTTTCTGTGGATGTAAGGGCGAGTTTGTCTTTGCTGTTCACGGCAAGCGCCTTCAGAGCTGCGGCGACTTCAGAGCCTTCAAAGATGTACACTGGGATGTTGAGGTAATGCTCTTCGCGGCGTTGGTTAAAGCACACCTCATAGGCTGCGAGGCGGTGCCGCCCGTCCATCAGCTCATAGGTGCCTTTAGCATTGCCGTTGTCATCAATTTCCCGCCAAACCCAGATCGGGTCCAGGCGCTTGTTGGCGCGCAATGTTCGGGCGAGCGTCTGAACATGGCTAGAGGATATTTGGCCCGCTCGATGCTCAAACAGGCCTTCGTCACTAATGTGGTTGGGGCGTAGAAAGACGCGTTTAGGTCTTGGCATGACAATTTCCTTTCATGCGTGAGTTTGGTGTTTCGGGTGAAGGAGAAAGGCCTCTTTCCTCCCAATTTGCTCATCGCATTGCATCGCACTAACCGCGCAAATGCGTGCTTTAAGGCATGCGTGGTGAGGAAGGATTGGTGCAGCGAACATCCCCTCTCAGGTGGCTGAAGGGGCAGCCCTAAGGACGCGTTCGATGCGTTGTGGAAGGATGCTTAAGGTGCACTGAAAGGGCCTGTCTGGGTGCGCGTTCAAGAGCGCGACAGGGACTAGGGCAAGCGCCTAGAATGGTAGTGATCTTCATCCACCTTACGCAGAAAGTGGATGTGACCAATAACCGAAACGATGAGCCTACAGGGCGCACCAAAGGTTTGAAAAAAGTGAACTGCCTTTGGCTTGTCCTTCCTAGGGGTGCCACTAATCAAGATCAGCGCTCATAGGTGACGCGAAACGCTCCAGAGTGTGGGATGTGGGAGCTAAGGTATGCATAAATACTTATACACACGGCTCATACACAAAGCTTGCGTAGTGGCATTTTTTATTGTTTAAGTACAGTATCTTAACAAACATGATCTAGAGTTCAATTCTCTCCAGCAGCACCATTTTTCCACTAAATTCACGTATTTTCTGGGCGCGCGGTGTTTGTGGCGGGCAAATCCGTCATTTGCACGTCTGAATTGGTGCGCAATCGGGTTGTCAGGGGATTCTGATGCGATCCGTCGCGGCGCGTCAGTAGAGCGTGGTTTTATACGCATCCTCTAGATCATCATCGAGTTTGCGCTGCTCGGCGGGGTCTTCGGGGGCACCGGTGGATTGGTCGAGGATGATTTTGACCAGTGACGGCATTTGCGAGCGGTCCTGAAAATAATCGCTGTCCCACAGGTGGGCGCGGCGAAATGCTTTGGCGCAATGCATGAAGACGCCAGTGACCTTAACCACGATGGCGAGTTTGGGCAGGCGGTCGTTGACGCGCATGGTTTCGAGCAGGTCGGGGTCGGTGGTCACGCAGGCGGTCCCGCTGACGCGCAGGGTGTCGTCAAATCCGGGCACGATGAACAGAAGGCCGACGTTCGGATTGGCGATGATATTGGCCAGACTGTCGAGACGGTTGTTGCCGGGGCGATCGGGGATCGCCAGCGTGTGTTCGTCGAGGATTTGCACGAATCCGACGGGATCGCCGCGCGGGCTGACGTCGGCTTTGCCGTCGGTATTCTGCGTGCCGATACACAGGAAGGGCGCGCGCGAGATGAACGCCATCGCGTGCTTGTCGAGCTTGTCCTGAAACTTCTGGATCGCCAGATCATGGGTCGCCCCGAAGAGGCTGCGCAGCGATTGCTCGTCCGTGATTGTGAACGCAGGATTAATTTTATAGTCCGTCACGTCGGTGGCCCTTCCCTGCGCGCGACTGCGCGATGTGCCGGTCCACCTGCGGGACCTGCGGCGAGTGTAAGGGTATTTTGGCGCGCTGGTCCACCGCGGTTATGGCGATCAGGTGAAGGCGGCGTCGCCGATCGGCAGGGGCGCATTCAGAACATGGTCGCGCAGCGGCGCGCGCGCGGGATCGGCGGCGGCGATTTTGCACCAGACCGCGCGGTAGAAGAGCGTGGATGTGAGCGCCATGAAGTCATGCGCATGGGCGGTGGGTGTGGCGGATTTGGTGAGCGTGGTGCGCGCGTCGTTCCAGCGCGCGAGCAGGGCCAGAACGCGTGGGTTATCGGTCAGTTCGCCGATCAGGGCGGCGAAGTGGTCGCCCCCCTCCCCTTTGAGGCCGCGCGTGGCGATGGCGGCGGCGTGGATGCCATTGGCGCCCTCGTAGATCGCGGTGATGCGCGCGTCGCGCCATGTTTGAGCGATGCGATATTCGGTGAGATAGCCGTAGCCGCCGAGGATCTGGATGCCCAGATCGGCGGCGCGGATGCCGGCCTCGGTGCAGAACACCTTGCACACCGGCGTGAGGAAATCGACCAACGCAGGACGCGCCCCGAGCGCCATTTCCACCAGCGCGATATGGGCCATTGCGCGCGCGCCAAGGCTCAGGCTTTCCTGATCGGCGAGCATGCGCGCGACATCGGCGTGATCGGCGAGCATGGCGTCGCGGCCGTCGGGTTTGCGGCCCTGTTGGCGCGTGGTCGCGTAGCTCTGAGCAATATGGTGGGCGCGGCTGGCGTGGGCGACACCTTGCAGAGCGACGTCGATGCGGGCGTGGTTCATCATCGTGAACATCGCCGCCAACCCCGCGCCTTCGTGACCCAAAAGTTCGGCGGGGGCGTCATCAAAGGCGATCTGGCAGGTCGGTGAGGCGTGAAGGCCGAGTTTTTCCTCGATCCGCGTGATGGAAATGGCCTCGCCTGCCCCCGATTTGGAGGTCAGGAAGAGCGACAGGCCTTTGATCCCGTCCCCGGGCGTGCCGGTGCGCGCCAGAACGAGGTGGAGGATGTCGTCGGACAGGTTCTGGTCGCCGCCGGAGATAAAGATTTTGTCGCCGGTGAGGGCCCAGTTTTCGCCATCACGCGTCGCGCGGGTTCGGATGCGCGACAGGTCGGATCCCGCGCCCGCCTCGGTGAGGCACATGGTCGACAGGACGGCACCGGAGGCGAGTTTGGGGAGCCATTCGCCCTGTTGATCGGGCGAGCCAAAGCGGCGCAGCGTGGCGGCGGCGCCGGGCACCAGATTGCAGATCATTTGCAGGGAGTGGCAGGCGCCCGAAAAGACCTCCGACACGGCAGCAGCGGTAAGCGGGTCGAGCGCCATGCCGCCGTGATCCTCGGGCAGGGTCAGCCCCTGCCAGCCGCCTTCGGCGAGTTGGCCGTAGGCCTCTTTGAAGCCGTCGGGCATGACCACCCGCCCCGCATCGAGACGGCAACCCTGCGCATCTCCACTCTCGTCGAGCGGGGCGATAATGTCCTCGGCGAAGCGGGCAAATTGCGCGATGATTTCACCCGTTAGGTCAGCATCCCAATCCGGCACCCGCGCCGCGCCCGCGACATCGCGCAGGCTGAAAAGAATGTCCTCGACGGGGGCCGAAAACGGCGTCACGCCACCCCCAGGAGCCGCATGGCGTTCTCTTTGAGGATCAGCGGGCGCACGTCGTCACGGAACTCGGCCGCATCAAACGCGTCGAGCCATTTTTCAGGCGCGATCATCGGCCAGTCGGAGCCGAAGAGCATCTTTTTCTTCAACAGCGTATTGGCGTAGCGCACGAGAATCGGCGGGAAGTATTTTGGCGACCAGCCCGACAGGTCGATGTAGACATTGGGTTTGTGGGTGGCGACGGCGAGCGCTTCTTCCTGCCACGGGAAGGAGGGGTGCGCGAGGATGATCGGCATGTCGGGGAAATCCACCGCCACGTCGTCGATATACATCGGGTTGGAGTATTTCAGGCGCATCCCGTTGCCCCCCGGCATGCCCGATCCGACGCCGGTCTGGCCGGTGTGGAAGAGTGCGGGTTTGCCGGTCTCTGCGATGGCTTCGTAGAGCGTGTAGGCGGCGCGGTCGTTGGGGTAGAACCCCTGCATCGTGGGGTGGAATTTGAAGCCCTGAATGCCGTGGTTTTCGACCAGATCGCGGGCCTCGCGCGCGCCCAGTTTGCCCTTTGCGGGGTCGATGGAGGCGAAGGGGATGAGGATGTCGCTCTCGGCGGCGCAGGCCTCGGCAACCTCGTAGTTGTTGTAGCGCCGGTAGCCGGTTTCGCGTTCTGCATCGACGGGGAAAATCACCGCCGCGATATTCATGGCGCGGTAATGGGCGGCGGTGTCGGCGATGGTGGGCGGGTGTTCCCACGGGGCGCCGAAATATTTGGCCATCGTGGTTTGCAGATCGTCGTAACCGTCATCGCTATGGCACCCGCAGGGTTCTTCTGCGTGGGTGTGGAAATCGATGGCGCGGACTTTTGAAAAATCAACCATATGAGCCTCTTAGACGCGGATGAGCGCGGGGTCTTCGTTATCGTAGAGCCGTTCGAGAAGGTCGGCGCGGCGGGTGATGATGCGGCGCACGTTGAGCGAGCCTTTGTCGGTGATCTCGTGGTCTTTCAGCGATGCGGGTTCGGCCAGAATGAGGGCGCGCGAGATGCGTTTGGCAGAGCCGGTTTTGGCGCGTGCGAGGTCGGTGAGGACGTGATGGATGTCGGCCATCAGATGTTCGTCGACACAGGCCCCGTTCGAGGTATTGGTATCATGCACGACGCCCGCCTTGGGGAAAATCAGCAGGCCGATTTCGCCGCGGTCATGGCCGCAGATGACGATATCCTGCACCAGACCGCGCAGCGCCTCCAGCGCATCGAGGCGCAGCCTGCCCGCCTGCACCCACGTGCCGGTCAGCAGTTTGAAGTCCTCCGACACGCGCCCGTCGAACACGAGGCCACGATCGGGGTCGTCGTCATTGACAAAGCGCACCGCGTCGCCGGTGATGAGAAAGCCGTCCCCATCGAAAGCTTCGGCGGTTTTTGCGGGATCGCCAAAGTAGCCCGGTGTGATGTTGGGGCCTTTGACGCGCAATTCGCAGCGCATTTCATCGTCGGGCATGAGTTTGATTTCCGTCCCCGGCAGCGGCACGCCAACGACGCCCGAGCGCCCGATCGGTTCGTGCAGCATGATGGTGGCGGGCGCGGTTTCGGTCATACCCCAAGAGGCGATCATCAACGGCAGGCGGCCACGGACCTCCATCGCCATTTCTTCGAGCCGCGTCCAGACCGGTTGGGGCAGCGAGGCACCCGCGTAGAAGATCATGTCGAGGTCTTCGAAGTAGGCCTGTCGCAGGGCGAGGTTTTCCTCCATCTCCTGCACCAGCAGCGCAAAGCCCACGGGCACGTTGAAGGACAGCGTGCCGGGGCGGTCGATGAGGGTGCGCACGGTTTCGCCGAAAAGAGCCTTGGTCGGTTTGCCGGCATCGATGGTGAGCGTGCCACCCGTCGAGAGCATCATGTTGACGTTATGGGAGCCGCCAAAGACGTGGTTCCACGGCAGCCAGTCGGTGATGCGATGGGCGCGTTCTTTGAGGAACGGCAGAACGGAGGCCATCTGTGCCTGATTGGCGCACATCATCCGCTGCGTGGTCAGCACCCCTTTGGGGTCCGAGGACGATCCCGAGGTGAAGAGGATTTTGGCCACCGTATCGGGGCCGACGGTGGCGTGCGCGGCGGCCAGATCGACGGACGTATCGCCTGCGAGCAGGGTGTCAAAACCGGTGACGGGGCGCGGGGCACCCTCTGTGCGGGAGGCAAAGACCTCCATCCCGTCGATATTGGGCAGGGCAAGCGCGGCGGCGTATTTGGCGGCATCGTCAACGAAAACGGCGGCGGGGCGCACCTTTTCGAGGACATAGTTCAGGCGGCCGTGGGCCTCTGTGATCAGGGAATACTGTTCGGCCAGAGGCACCGTGGGCACGCCGACATATTGCGCGCCGAGCGAGAGCAGCAGGTGGTCGATGCTATTGCCCGACAGGATCGCGATCGGGGACTGCGTGCCATAACCGCGCCCTGAGAGGGACGCGCCGATGGCCTGCACCATGGGGAGCAATTCGCCATATGTGATTTCGCGCCAACCCTCGCCTGCCCGCTCGGCGACGGCCACGGCATCGGGGGTTTGGCGCGCGTAACGGTCCAGCCAGACCGAGGTGTCGCTGACCACGGGGTCGAGCGGCACGCGGGTGGTGAGGTAGAGGTCGGATCCATCGCGGCGCGTGTTCACCGCATGGGGGGCAAGGGACAGGCCGGTGGTGGCATCTTTCACAATCACGTCTCCAAACTCCCGGTCCGTTCGATGGTGGTTAGAAGGGTGCTCAAGGTGGTGCGGTCCTGCGGGGTCAGCTTTGAGAACACACGATCCTCATGGGCGCTCACCGCCTCACTGGCCTCTTTTTGTTTGGCCTCGCCTTTGGGCGTGGCGCGTAGCGCATAGGCGCGCCGGTCGCCATCCACGCGCCCGCGTGTCACGAGGCCGCTCAGTTCCAGATCGTCTATGATGACCACCACGCCGGAGCGTTCGACGCGCAGCGCGTGGGCGAGTTGGGTCTGGGTGATGTCGGGATTTTCGACGATCACCGAAAGGGCGGAGAACGTGGTCACGCGTAGCCCCATCCGGTCGAGCGTTTTCATCAGGTCGTCGAGCACCACCATATAGGCTCGCTTCATCCGGTAGCCGATGAACCGGTTGAGCGTATCGGTGTTCGCCTTGGTGTCGGCAGTGCTCGCAGGGGAGGAAGTCTGGGTCATTGGGTCACCACCATGACGAGCCAGTAGCTCAGCATCGGGAAGGCCACGAGGATGCCGATACGCACCACTTCGGCCATGATGAAGGGCACCGTGCCGCGGAAGATTTGCGACGTCGGGATGTCTTTGGCCATCGAGGAGATGACGAAGAGGTTCATGCCGACGGGCGGCGTGATCAGCCCCATTTCCACCACCACAAGGGAGATGATGCCAAACCACATCGCCTGTGCTTCGGGCACCATGCCGAAATCGAGTGCCATGATGGTTGGAAAGAACACCGGCACGGTCAGCAGGATCATCGAGAGGCTGTCCATCAGGCAGCCCATGATCAGGTAGAACACGATGATGGCCAGCAGGACGGCGAGCGGGGGAATGCCGGAGCCGGAGATCGTGTCGGCCACCGCGGCGGGCATTTGCGACAGCGCGAGCGCGACGTTGAAGATATCGGCGCCAAAGACGATGGCAAAGATCATCGCGGTCGATCCGGCGGTGTCGATAAAGCAATCGAGGATGGCGCGCGCGTTGAGGCCACCGGTCAGCAGGCCTGCGAGCAGCATCATGACCACACCGACAGAGGCCCCTTCGGCGGGGGTAAAGAAGCCGCCGTAGATACCGCCGAGCACGACGACGAAGATCAGGACCACGTGCCAGATATCGGCCAGCGAGCGCAGGCGGGTTTTGAGGTCGGCGCGCGGTTGGGTCGGGCCCTCTTCGGGGAAGATGCGCACGTAAATGGCGATGGCGGTACAAAATCCGATGACCGCGAGGATGCCCGGGATGGTGGCCGCGAGGAAGAGTTTGACGATGTTCTGTTCGGTCAGCAGCGCGTAGATGATCAGCACGACCGAGGGCGGAATGAGGATGCCGAGCGTGCCACCCGCCGCCAGTGACCCCGACGCCAATGCGCCCGAGTAGCCGTGACGGCGCATTTCGGGAAGCGCCACACGGGCCATGGTCGATGCGGTCGCCAGAGACGAGCCGGAGATTGACCCGAAGAGGGCGCAGCCTGCGACCGAGGCCATGGCGAGCCCGCCGCGTAAGTGCCCGATCCACGACGCAGAGGCCGCGAAGATCGCACGCGATATGCCCGCACGGGTGGCCAGATGCCCCATCAGGATAAACAGCGGCACGATGGCCAGTTCGTAGGAAGAAAATTTCTCGACAAAGGCGGTGTTGAGATAGGCCAGCAGGCCCTGTGGCGAGGACAGGATCGAATACCCCGCCGCACCCACCGCGCCCATGCCCAGGGCGATGGGCATACGCACGAAGATAAGGGCCAGAAGGATGACCACCATTGCAGTCGCAACCAATGTCGGGGTCATCTTGCCATGCCTCGGAATGTTGTGGGGAACATGAGCGGGAAGCTCATCAGGAAGGCGACGATCGCGGAGAGGCCGGTTCCGATAATGGCGGGCACATAGATCAGCCAGATCGGAAAGCGCAGCAGCATCGATTTATCGCCGTAGGAATAGAAATCGCTCAGCCCGTGGGTCAGTCGCCACGCCAGAATGGCCCAGACGACGGCAAAGAGCAGCATCCAGAAGCCGTCGATGCGCCCTTGGGCACGCGGGGACATCCAGAGGGTAAAGATATCGACCAGCACATGCCCGCGGGTGAATTGGCACAGCGGCAAAAACAGCGATGCACAGGCCACGCAGACCAGTTCGACCAGTTCGAAATCACCGCGCACACCGCCGAGGCCGAGGTTTCGCGTGGTGATGGAATAGGTCACGACCAGTGCCGTGGCGAAAATGGCAAAGCCGCCCGCACTCGCACAGGCGATGCAGATGGCATGCAGAGCGCGGAACAGGAGGGATTGCCCCCCCTGTTCGTTGGTCTCGACTGAGAGACGTTCGGCCATGGATCAGCCTGCGTCGAGCAGTTCGTTGGCGCGCGCGAGGATCGCGTCGCCATCGTGACCGGATTTGTTGAGCTTTTCGACCCATGCCGCATGGATGGGTTCGGAACGCTCGCGCCACTCGGCGATAACCTCGGCAGAGATTTCGTGGATCTCGTTGCCCTGCTTTTCAACAACCGCTTTGCCGCCAGCTTCGAACACGTCGAACTGTTTGCCGATCCGCAGCGAAAGCTCGGGGCCGGAGTGGTCGTCGATCACTTTGCGCAGATCGTCGGACATGGCTTCGTAGGCTTTCTGGCCCATGACCAGCGAGAAGGTATTGGCATAGAGGCCACGCGCGCCTGCGACCGGTGCCGAGGAATGTTTGGTGAGTTCCTGAAGTTTGAACGCAGGCACCACCTCATAGGGCAGGCAGCAACCGTCGATCACGCCGTTGGACAGGCCGACGACCATATCCGTGACGGGGAAGAACACCACTTCGGCCCCCATCGAGGCGAGCATATCGCCCGTCGCCTGATTTGGCGCGCGCAGTTTCAGACCGTCGAGATCGGCGGATGTGAGAACCGGATTTTCGCGGGTGTGGAATTTGCCGCCATCATGGGTGTGGAAGGCGAGGTTTTTGATGCCCGGGTATTCGTCTTTGCCGAACTCATCCATCAGGGTGTGCATCACGACGGAGGTTTTTTCCGCGTTGGTGACCATGAAGGGCAGTGCCAGTGTTTCGGCAACCGGGAAGCGGTCGGGCGTGTAGACCGGCAGCGTCCACGAGATGTCGGCGATGCCTTGGCGCACCTGATCGACGAGCTGGGGTGGTTTGCCGCCGAGCTGCATCGCGGGGAAGAGTTGAACGTCGATTGCGCCGTTCGAGGCCTCGACGAGTTCCTTGATCCACGGCTCGAAGAACGCGGTGTTCATCGGTGCGGGGCCAGGCAGCATGGAGTGCAGACGCAGGGTTTGTTCTGCGGCATTGAGTTTTTTGATAAAGGCCGGCGTGGCAAGAGCCGCGCCCACTGACGCCAGCATTGTGCGGCGAGTGATAGAAGTCATATGTCGTCCTCCCTTGAATTGCGACATGGTTACGGATGCCCGCCTTTGTGGCAGGTCATTTTTGGACCTACCGGAAAATCGGCGGTCGTTTTTCAAGAAACGCGCGCAGGCCCTCCTCGGCATCTGCGCTGGTTTGTGAAACGGCTGCGGCGAGGCTTTCGGTGAAAAGCCCATCTGTGCGCGACATATCGGAGATGCGCGCAATCGCCTGAATCATCATGTAGTTGGACAGGGTCGCGTTCTTGGCAATTTTTGCGGCCAGTTCGCGCGCCAATGGCATGGCCTCGCCTTCGCCCACCGCGTAATGGGTGAGACCGAGACGCAGCCCCTCCTCGGCGCCGTATTTGCGCCCTGTGAGCATCATTTCGCACATCCGGTCGGGGCCGAGAATGCGGGCCACATGGGCAGTTGCGCCGCCGCCGACAAAGATGCCGCGCATCCCTTCGGGAAGCTGGAAGATGGTCGAGGGTTCGGCAATGCGCACATGGGTGACGGCGGCCATTTCGAGGCCCCCGCCGATCACCGCGCCGTAAAGGGCAGAGATCACTGGCACGCCGGAGAATTTGATCAGCTCCATCACGCGATGCCAGTTGCGCGAGTGGCGCATGGTGCCTTCGGCGTCACGGGCGACATGTTCGGACAGATCGAGACCGGAACAGAAATGCCCCGCAGCCCCGGTCAGGATCACAACGCGCACGCCCTCTGGGATTTTGGAAAAGAAGGCGTCGATCTCGTCGAGCAGACCATCGCACATCGCATTCCGCTTGCCCGGCCGATCCATGGTCAGGGCGGCGATTGGGCCGTCGATGTCGATCTTCAGGTGGTCACTCAAAACGATTTGTCCTGTTATTTTATCGGCATGCGAGCGGCGGCATCCAACCGGATCACCGTGCCGTTCAGCATGGAATTTTCTACAATTTGTTCAACAAGTTGCGCGTATTCCTCGGGCAGGCCCATCCGGCTCGGGAAGGGCACGTTTTTGAGGATATCGGCGCGCACGTCGTCAGGCAGGCCCGCGCTCATCGCGGTTTCAAACAGGCCCGGCGCGATGGTCATCACGCGGATGCCGACGCGGGCGAGTTCGCGCGCAGCCGGAAGTGTCATCGAGGCGACGCCACCCTTGGAGGCTGCGTAGGCCGCTTGCCCGATCTGGCCGTCCTCGTAGGCGACGGATGCGGTATTGATGATCACGCCGCGCGCGCCGTCGGGATCGACCGGCTCGGCCGCGGCCATGGCGCGGGCGGCAATGTTCATGACGGTGTAGGTGCCCAGAAGGTTGACCCGCAGCGTGTGTTCAAAGGCGTCGATTGTAAGGGCCCCGTCACGGGGCAGAATGCGCGACGCCGTTCCCACGCCTGCGCAGGAGACAACGATCCGCGGGACACCGTACTCGGCCTCGGCGCGTGAAAAGGCGGCTTCTACCGCCACGGGATCACTGACGTCGGCGGCGATGGCGATGCCGTTGATGTGGCGGGCGACCTCTTCGGCGGCTTCCACAGAGCGATCGAGACAGGCAACCTGTGCGCCCTGTGACGACAGATGGCGCGCGGTTGCGGCGCCAAGGCCACTGCCCGCGCCGGTCACTACCGCTGTCATCCCCGCTATACGCATCGATATATCTCCCCGGAACAATTAGTAGGACGACAAAACTGTTCTGTCTATAAACAATTAGTCATCGCTACATTTTTTTGGGATCACCGCGACGCCATGCGAGGACGCCTTCACACCTGCGGAACGCTCAGAACAAGACCTTCGAGGTCGGGCGTGACCTTGATCTGGCAGGTCAGACGCGAGGTGTCGCGCATCTCGGCCTCGGCGCAGTCGAGCATGTCTTCCTCGGATTCGGTGCGCTCGCCGGTTTTGTCGCTCCACGCCTCATCGACATAGCAGTGGCAGGTGGCGCACATCATCGCGCCGCCGCATTCGGCAAAGATGCCGGGCACTGAATTGTTCAGCGCGGTTTGCATCACGCTGTCGCCTTCGCGTGCATCAACGGTTTGCTGCGTGCCATCGGGGTGGATGAAGGTAATTGCGACCAAAACGGGTCTCCTCAGTTCAGTGTAACGGGCATGTTGAGCGGTCCGCGGAACCCGAAGCCCGACCAGATCACCGCATCGGGGTCGGGAAGGGTCATGTCGGGGAAGCGGTCAAATAGAAGCGGCAGCATGATCTCCCCTACCGTGCGGCGGGCGACATGGGCGCCTGCGCAATGATGCGGGCCGGAGCCGAAGGACTGATGCGGGTGCTTTTCGCGAAAGACATTAAAGTCCTCGCTGTCGTCGCCATAGACGGCTTCGTCGCGGTTGGCGGAGGCCTGAATGGTCATGACAGTGGTGTCTTTTGGCACATGGCAGCCGCCGATTTCGACGTCTTCTGTGGTGCGACGGCCGCTGACCTGAATCGGCGCGACCCAGCGCACGCCCTCCTCGAAGGCATCCCCCCATGCCGCCTGACGTTTCACTTCTTCGAGTTGGTCGGGATTGGTCAGCAGGCCATAGATGATCGTGGCGAGCGCATCGCGCGGCTCGTTGATCCCGCCGCCGATGGCGATTTTGATATTGGCGTACATCTGGCTCATCGGGATCGGTTTTTTCGCGTTCAGCATCACCGAAAAGGCGGAGTTATTCGGCGCGGCCACATGACGGTCGATCAGCCGATCAAAGAGCGCATTCATTTCGCCATTCGCGGTGTCGGAGATCGCGAAGAGGTCGGGAGCGCGCGCGAAGTTCCCTGCCCCGTCGATCAGCGCCTGCGACCAGCGGATCATCTCCTCATCGCTGGCTTCCTCCAGCCCGAGAATATGGGCCAGAATGCGGGCCGCGACGGGGGCGCAGAGGTCGGTGAAGAGGTCCACGGTTTCACCGCGCGGCAGGCGGGAGACGTAATCCTCGGCGATCTTCACATAGAGGTCGGCCCAGTCGGTGCGGATGGCTTTGGGGGAATAGGCGGGTTGCATCGCCATGCGTTCGGCGCGGTGTTCATCGCCGTCCTTGCGCATCAGGGTATGGGCCTGAAAGGCGGTGTGCATGGGGGTGATCGGATCGTTAGAGGAGAAGATTTCCGGCGTTTCCTTGATCCATTTCGTCAGCTCGAAACGGGTCACAAAGACACGGCCCGTCTGGGCCACGCGCACCACCGGCGTCCGGGCGCGCATCTGTTTGTAAATCGGGTATGGATCGCGTTGGAGATCGGCGAGCGTCACCGTCTCGTTCACGGGCAAATCGAGCATAGCCTTTCCTCCCTCAGGCGTGGACAGAGAAGAACAGGCGCGGACAAATCAATCAATGCGATTGATCTGATAGGTGCAATCTGATTTTTAGATGGGGATATGTCAAAGAACCCCGATCCCCTCTCGACCGATTTCCGCACGCTCGACGTTTTGGTGCAGGTGTACAAACTGCGCTCTTTCACCCGTGCGGCGGAGGCGATGTCGATGAACCAGTCGGCGGTGTCCTACGCCATCGCCAAGCTGCGCCGGATTCTCGGCGACCCCTTGTTTGTGCGCGAGGCCCGTCATCTGGTTGCCACGCAACGCTGTATCGATGCGGTGCGCGAGGCGGAGGATTTGATCGCGCGGTTTAAAAGCCTCTCCGACCCACAGGAATTCGACCCCGAAAGCAGCACCGAGACCTTCACGCTGGCCTGCAACTATTATGAACGCGTTCTGCTGGTGCCCAACATCGTGCATGCGATCAAACGCGAGGCGCCGCGGCTAAAGATCGAGATCGTGGATAGCGCCGATATCGGGCACGAAAGATTGCTGGGGATGGAGGCCGACCTGTTGATCGGGCCGTTCGAGCGCTCCGGCGAAGGGTTCTACACGCGCATGCTCTACGAGGAGAAATACGTCTGCCTGATGGACCCCGCGCATCCCTTTGCCAAGCCCGCGCTGAGCCTTGAGGAATACCTCGGGTTGGAGCACATCATGGTGACCTACGGGGGCCGGTGGAAGTCGCGTTATATCCTCGAACTGGAGCGGCAGGGGCATGATTTGCCCATCGCGCTGCGCACGCCCAGTCCGGCGGGGATGCAGGCGCTGATCACCGGCACGGACCTCGTGGCGACGGTGCCGGAGCGGCTGTCCAAACGCATTGGCGGGGCGCTGCACGAGGCGGAGTGTCCGGTTCCCTCACCGTTGGAAATCCGATTGGTGTGGACGGCGCGCAATCATGCAGCACCCATGCACCGATGGGTGCGCGACCTGATCATCCGCACGGTGACGCAGATCGCGTGAGGCGCGCCTAGTTCAGGAAGAACTGTGAAAACACCGGGATCGAGGCAGCACCGATGACGCGCGCATTATGCCCGACGGCGGCCTGTTCGATGCGGGGCGGCACGAGGCCGCGCATGTCGAGGCGTTCGAGTTCGGCGCGCACCCCGAACACCAGATCGCGACGCACGGAGGGGGGGAAAGCGCCATCGATCAGCACGGCTTCGAAATCGAAAACCGCGCAAATCTGGCGGCAGGCCTTGGCAATTTCGCGCGCAGATTTGGTGATCCACGGGTCGAGTTCTTGCGCGAAAGCGTTCCAGTCCTGTGGATGGTGCCACATCGCGCCGGGATCCTTGCCCGCACGTGCGATCTGCGCCTCCAGAAGGTAGAGAGACGCGGTATCCAGAAGCGGGCGTTCGACCCCATCGCGACCGGAGGTGCGCAGCGGGCCAATCGCGCCCGCATTGCCCAAGGGGCCGCGGCGCACGGCCCCGTCGATGACAACCCCGCCCCCGATGAACGAGCCCAGAAAGAGGTAGGCGTAGTCGTGGAATTCACGACCCCGCCCAAATGCATGTTCGGCGCGCACCGCGGCGGTCCCGTCGTTTTCGGTGAACAGGGGCAGGTCGCTGAACTTGCGCACTTCCTTGTCGAAATCGGTCACGGCCCAGATCGAAAAATCTTCCTCCGGCGCACCGATGGTATCGGACCATGACCACAACTCGGATGGCGCGGCGATGCCGATACCGCACAACCGCCCGCGCTGACGGTCCGACAGGTTTTCGATGAACCCCTCCATGCCGGTTTCCAGATAGCCGAAAATCTCGTCCGGCATCGGATAGGCATAGGTGATCTGACGTTGGTTGAGCACCTCTCCGTGCAGGTTCATCAGGGCCAGATCGGCGGAGCGGCGGCCGATTTTGAGCCCGATAGAGAGGGCGCCATCGGGATCGAGCGCCATCGGGACAGAGGGTTTTCCCACCCGCCCGCGCTGTGGTTGGCCGCGCAGCAAAAAGCCGTCTGTTTCCAGTCGGCGCAGAATATTTGACACGGTTTGCGCAGAGAGGCCGGAGTGACGCGCGAGATCGGTTGCGGGCATTTCGCCATGCCTTTGGATCAACGAAAGCACCAGTCTCTCGTTATGATCACGTACGCCCGTGTGATTTACACCGGGGCGTAAGCCTCTGATCTCAATGTTGTTTGCGTCATTCATATCCAACCTTGATACTAGAACCTGCCAAGGAGTCATAGAAGAAGTTAGATTAATAAATCAAGTGGATTTATTTATTGACCTGCGCAAGGGAATCGCATTTATAAAACCCACAAGCCCGCCAGGGAGGAAACCGGCGGGGCTGACATTTGGGAGGACTATCTATGAAATCACTACTCGCAGGCAGCGCCATTGCGTTGACAGCATTCACCGGTGCAGCGATGGCTCAGGACGTATCCGCATGCCTCATCACCAAGACCGACACAAACCCCTTCTTCGTGAAAATGAAGGAAGGCGCAGAGGCCAAAGCCGCAGAGTTGGGCATCGCGCTCAAATCCTTCGCAGGCAAGGTTGACGGGGACCACGAAACGCAGGTTGCCGCGATCGAAACCTGCATTGCAGACGGTGCAAAAGGGATCCTTTTGACCGCATCCGACACCTCGTCCATCACCACCGCCGTTCAGCAGGCCCGTGACGCAGGCATCCTCGTGATCGCCCTCGACACCCCGCTCGATCCGATCGACGCCGCCGATGCGACCTTTGCCACTGACAACTTCCTCGCAGGTGAGCTGATCGGCAAATGGGCTGCGGCCAAACTCGGCGATGACGCCGCGAACGCGAAAATCGCCATGCTCGATTTGGCTGTATCCCAGCCGACCGTCGGCGTTCTGCGCGATCAGGGCTTCCTTCAGGGCTTTGGCATCGACCTCGGCGACCCGAACAAATGGGGTGATGAAACCGATCCGCGCATCGTTGGCAACGACGTGACCGCCGGTAACGAAGAGGGTGGCCGCAAGGCGATGGAGAACCTTCTGGCAACCGATCCGATGATCAACGTGGTCTACACGATCAACGAACCCGCCGCTGCGGGTGCCTATGAGGCGTTGAAATCCATCGGTCGTGAAAACGACGTGCTGATCGTCTCTGTTGATGGTGGCTGCCCGGGTGTTCAGAACATCGCAGACGGTGTGATCGGCGCGACGTCGCAGCAATATCCGCTCCTGATGGCCTCCAAAGGCATCGAAGCGATTGCGGCGTGGGCTGCGGATGGCACAAAGCCTGAAAACACCCCCGGCAAGAACTTCTTTGACACCGGCGTGGCGCTCGTCACCGGTGAGCCCGCAGATGGCGTCGAGTCGATTTCGATCGAAGAAGGCATGAACCTCTGCTGGGGTTAAGTTGCCAAAACGTAACGACCTGACCTAAGGTCAAGAGTTACCGGAGGGCGGGCCTAGGTCCGCCCTCTGCACACCAGCCCATTGCTGGGGAAATGGGAGATATCATGCCTGCGCAAGACAACTACGAAGCCGCGGCAAGTGCCCGTGGCACCGAAAAATTCGCGGAATTTAGCGATGACCGTAAAGGCATCGTGTCACGGTTCCAAAACCAGTTACACGCGACGCCGGCCCTCGTGCCGTTGATCGTTCTGGTCGCCGCATTGGTCGTCTTCGGCCTCCTGTTGGGGTCCAAGTTTTTCTCACCTTTCGCGCTGACGCTGATCCTGCAGCAGGTTCAGATCGTCGGCATTGTCGCGGCGGCACAGTCGCTCGTGATCCTGACCGCAGGCATCGACCTGTCGGTGGGCGCGATCATGGTGCTCAGCTCGGTCGTGATGGGGACGTTTACGTTCCGCTACGGATTGCCCGCACCGGTGTCGATCGTCTGCGGGATCGGCGTTGGGGCCGCGATTGGCGCGCTCAACGGGTGGCTCGTCGCGCGCATGAAATTGCCGCCGTTCATTGTGACGCTCGGCATGTGGCAAATCGTTTTGGCCACCAACTTTCTCTACTCTGCCAACGAAACTATTCGCGCGCAGGATATCGAGGCCGAGGCCCCTCTCCTGCAATTCTTTGCCACCAAGATCAGCGTCGGCGGAGCGATTTTCACCTATGGCGTGATCTTTATGGTGCTGCTCGTGGTCGTGTTGGCCTATGTGCTGCGCCAGACCGCATGGGGTCGCCATGTCTATGCCGTGGGTGATGACCCTGAGGCAGCGGAACTGTCCGGCGTCAACGTGAAGGGCACATTGATCTCGGTCTATATGCTCGCCGGTATCATCTGTGCCTTTGCCGGTTGGGCCCTGATCGGGCGGATCGGATCGGTGTCACCGACCTCTGGCCAGTTGGCCAATATCGAAAGCATCACCGCCGTTGTGATCGGAGGCATCTCGCTGTTTGGCGGGCGTGGTTCGATCATGGGCACGCTCTTCGGGGCGCTTATCGTCGGGGTCTTTACCCTCGGACTGCGTCTGCTCGGCGCGGATGCACAATGGACCTATTTGCTCATCGGTGTGCTCATCATTGCCGCCGTTGCCGTAGACCAATGGATCAGAAAGGTAGCAGCCTGATGGAACCCATTCTCAAAGCCCGCAATCTCACGAAACGCTATGGTAAGGTGGTTGCGCTCGACCAATGCGACTTCGAACTTTACCCCGGTGAAATCTTGGCCGTGATTGGCGATAACGGGGCCGGCAAATCGACGTTGATCAAGGCGCTGTCAGGCGCGGTCAACGCCGATGCAGGCGAGGTCACATTGGAGGGGCAAAAAGTCAATTTTTCCTCGCCCAACGATGCGCGCAATGCCGGTATCGAAACCGTCTACCAGACCCTCGCCATGTCCCCTGCCCTGTCGATTGCCGACAATATGTTCATGGGCCGTGAAATCCGTAAGTCGGGGTTCATGGGTAAGTTCATGCGTCAGCTCGACCGCAAGAAGATGGAAGACTTCGCCCGCGACAAGCTCGCCGAATTGGGGTTGATGACCATTCAGAACATCAACCAGGCGGTCGAGACCCTGTCGGGCGGCCAACGCCAAGGTGTGGCGGTGGCGCGTGCGGCGGCCTTCGGGTCCAAGGTCATCATTCTCGATGAACCGACAGCGGCACTCGGGGTCAAGGAAAGCCGGCGTGTTCTGGAACTTATTCAGGACGTGCGATCGCGCGGGATTCCGATCATTCTGATCAGCCACAACATGCCGCATGTCTTTGAAGTTGCGGATCGAATCCATGTGCACCGGTTGGGCAAACGGCTCTGCGTGATCGATCCCAAAGCCTATAGCATGTCTGACGCGGTTGCCTTTATGACCGGTGCGAAAGAACCGTCGCAGAAGGAAATCGAAGCCGCATGATATCGGACGATCTCGTTTCACGGATCGCGGCCCTGCCTCATGGCGGGGCCGGTCGCGTATTGGTCGCGCTCGCCGGTGCGCCGGGGTCAGGCAAGTCCACGCTGGCCGATGAACTGGCGGCCAGAACCGGTGGCCGTGTGGTCCCGATGGACGGATTTCACCTCGATAACCGCATTCTGGACGCGCGGGGTTTGCGGGCCCGCAAAGGCGCGCCCGAGACCTTTGATGCCGCTGGTTTTACCGCCATGATCACTCGCCTGAAAGCCGGAGGTGAGGTTGCCATCCCGACCTTTGACCGCACGCGCGACATTGCCATTGCGGGGGCCGAGATGATCACGCCACAGGACCGGTTATTGATCGTGGAAGGCAACTATTTGCTCTTTGACCACCCCGACTGGCGTGGTCTGGCGGATCTATGGGATTTCTCCATCCGGTTGGACGTGCCGCGTGCGGTGCTGCGCGAACGCCTCGTCACGCGCTGGCGCACCTTCGGACTAGGCGAAGAGGCAGCAATCCAGCGCGCCGAGGGCAATGATTTGGCCAACGCCGACGCGATATCGGCCGCTACCCTGCCCGCCGATCTGGTCCTACGCGGCTAACCCAGCCGGACCGCGTGCCATTCCAGATGATCGGCCATGAAGGTCGAGATGAAGTAATAGGAATGGTCATAGCCGTCCTGCATGCGGAAGGTCAGAGGCTGCCCCTTTGCATCGCAAATATTGACCAGCAGTTCGGGGTCGAGCTGGCTTTCCAGAAATGTGTCTGCCGACCCCTGATCCACGAGGATATCGGGCACCCGTGCCCCGTCCGCGATCAGGGCGCAGGCGTCATAGGCGCGCCAGTCGGCCCGATCGGTTCCGATATATCCGCTCAGCGCCTTTTCCCCCCATGGACAATTCATCGGTGAGACGATCGGCGCGAAGGCGGAGACCGCTTTGAACCGGTCGGGGTTTCGAAGCGCGATTGTGAGTGCGCCATGCCCGCCCATGGAGTGGCCCATGATGGATTGACGCGACAGGTCGGCGGGAAAGAACTCTGCGATGAGGGCGGGGAATTCGTCCTCGATATAGCTGCGCATTTTGTAGTGCGTGTCGAAAGGTGGCTCGGTCGCATCGACATAGAAACCCGCGCCCAGACCAAAATCATAGGCGCCCTCCGCGTCGTCGGGCACATCGTCGCCGCGCGGCGAGGTATCGGGCGCAACGAAAATCAGCCCGAGTTCGGAACAGGCGCGCCGGAATTCGCCCTTTTCGGTCACATTCGCCTGCGTGCAGGTCAGACCGGAGAGGTAGAAAACGACGGGCAGTTTTTCGCCCTCCGCGTGGTCCGGCACAAAAATGGAAAATTCCATCGGCGTGCCGGTTGCGGTGGAACTATGACGATAGACACCCTGTGTGCCGCCAAAGGATCGGTTCTGCGTGATCAGTTCGAGCATCAAAATACCACAACAGAACGGATTGATTTACCCGCGTGCATCAAATCAAAACCTTTATTGATTTCATCCAGAGTAAGCACGTGGGTGATCATCGGATCGATTTCGATTTTGCCGTTCATGTACCAGTCCACGATTTTTGGCACGTCAGTGCGACCTTTCGCGCCGCCGAACGCTGTGCCTTTCCATACCCGTCCGGTGACGAGCTGGAAGGGGCGGGTGGAAATCTCCTTGCCCGATTCAGCCACGCCGATCACGGTCGAGACACCCCAGCCACGGTGACAGCATTCGAGCGCCTGACGCATGACCTCGGTATTGCCCGTACAGTCGAAGGAATAATCCGCGCCGCCATCCGTCAGCTCGACCAGATGGGCCACGATGTCACCGTCGACCTTTTTGGGATTGACGAAATGGGTCATGCCAAAGCGTTCGCCCCATTCCTTTTTGTCGTCATTGATGTCCACGCCGATGATTTTGTCCGCCCCGACCAAACGCGCGCCCTGAATGACGTTCAGACCAATGCCGCCGAGGCCAAAGACCACGACGTTCGAGCCCACGGTCACCTGAGCCGTGTTGGTCACCGCGCCCACGCCGGTGGTCACG
Source organism: Celeribacter arenosi (assembly GCF_039539485.1). Classification (NCBI taxonomy): domain Bacteria; kingdom Pseudomonadati; phylum Pseudomonadota; class Alphaproteobacteria; order Rhodobacterales; family Roseobacteraceae; genus Celeribacter; species Celeribacter arenosi. Next base: position 264,460 of record NZ_BAABDF010000006.1, on the reverse strand, counting down.
CCACAGCCGATGTAGCAGGCCTTGTCGAACGGCGCGTCGGTGCGGATTTTCGCGAGAGCGATTTCGGGAACGACGATGAAATTGGAGAAGGTCGAGCAGCCCATGTAGTGGTAGACCGTTTCGCCCTTGTAGCTCATCCGCGAGGTGCCATCGGGCATCAGGCCCTGCCCCTGCGTCGAGCGGATCGAGGTACACAGGTTGGTTTTGCCCGAGAGGCAGGATTTACATTCGCGACATTCAGGCGTGTAGAGCGGAATGACGTGATCGTCGGGTTTGAGGGATTTCACGCCGGGGCCGACCTCGCGCACGATGCCCGCGCCTTCGTGGCCGAGAACGGAGGGGAAGATGCCTTCGCTGTCCAGACCGTCGAGTGTGTATGCGTCGGTATGGCAAATGCCCGTCGCCATGATTTCGACCAACACTTCGCCCTCTTTGGGGCCTTCGAGGTCAAGTTCGACGATTTCCAGTGGTTTTTTGGCCTCAAAGGCCACGGCGGCGCGCGTTTTCATAAATCTCTCTCCCTAATCGTCCGATCCGGTTCTCTCGACCCTATGGGGCCGTGACACGGTCTCACTTTATCAATTAGGCTAGTGGTAAAGCGGCCCACCGATCAATCCAACATTTTCCGGTGCAGCCGTGGGGGAGGAAAAATGCACAACGCTGACCATTCGGATGCTGCAGACCACGACGCGGCGGTTGACGCCGTCATCGAGGCGCATCGCGACATGGAAGGCCCGTTGTTGCCGATCCTGCACGGGGTGATGGCCCGGATCGGCTATATCCCTCAGGACGCATTGCCCCGCATTGCGAAAGCGCTCGGGATGACGGCAGCGGAAGTGCATGGGGTGGTTTCCTTTTACCATGATTTTCGCACCGCGCCGGTGGGTCAGAAGGTGATCAAGATCTGCCGTGCCGAGGCCTGTCAGGCGATGGGTGCGGCGGCGTTGGAGCAGCGTGTATTGGCGCAACTCGGCCTGCCGGATTTCGGCACCACCGCGGACGGTAAAGTCACGGTCGAGCCGGTCTATTGTCTGGGATTATGTGCCTGCGGGCCTGCGGCACTGGTTGACGGCGCGCCGCGCGGGCGGGTCACGGCAGAACTCCTGACCGGAGGCACATGATGCGGATATTCATTTCACTGGATAGCGCGGCTGTGGCATTGGGTGCGGACGATGTGGCCGAAGCGGTTGAACGCGAAGCGGCGGCGCGCGGGGTCGAGGCGACGATTGTGCGCACCGGATCGCGCGGCTTGGTCTGGCTGGAACCTTTGGTCGAGATCGAGGACGCTGAAGGGCGGCGCGCCTACGGGCCGCTCAGTTCGGGCGATGTTGCGGGGCTTTTTGACGGCACGCTTCCCTCGCTCGGCGCGGTTGAGGACATCGCGCAATTCGCAGCCCAAACACGTTTCACCTTCGCGCGCTGCGGGCGCATCGATCCGCTGTCGTTTTCGGACTATGTGGCGCACGGAGGCGTGACGGGGTTGCGTCGCGCGCTCGCGATGTCGGCATCTGAACGCGTCGAGGAGGTCAAGGCATCGGGCCTGCGCGGACGCGGGGGCGCGGGGTTTCCCACGGGGATCAAATGGGAGACCGTGCGCACCGCCGAGGCGGACCGGAAATACATCGTGTGTAACGCCGACGAGGGCGATAGTGGCACATTCGCGGACCGGATGTTGATGGAGGGCGACCCCTTCTCCCTCATCGAGGGCATGGTGATCGCGGGGCTGGCCGTGGGCGCCACGAAGGGGTTCGTTTACCTGCGCTCGGAATACCCCGTCGCCTTGCGGATCATGGCGCAGGCCATGGAAATCGCGCGCGCCGAAGGGTTGATCGGGGCGGATGTTTTGGGGTCCGGCATTGGTTTCGAGTTGGAAATCCGCGAGGGCGCGGGGGCCTATGTATGCGGCGAGGAAACGTCTCTCCTGAACTCTCTGGAGGGCAAGCGCGGCGTGGTGCGCGCCAAACCCCCGCTGCCCGCGATCGCGGGGCTATTTGGCAAGCCTACGGTGGTCAATAACGTCATCACCCTTGCGGCAGTGCCTGAAATTTTTGCCCGTGGCGCAGCGGCTTATGCGGATATCGGGATCGGACGGTCGCGGGGAACCGTGACGCTGCAACTGGCGGGAAACATCAAAAATGGCGGCATGTTCGAGATCGCTTTTGGTACTACGTTGCGCGAGGTGATCGACAATTTTGGCGGCGGAACAGCGTCCGGTCGGCCGGTCAAAGCGGCGCAGGTCGGCGGACCGCTCGGCGCTTTTTTGCGCCCTGATCAATTCGATGTGCCGCTCGGGTATGAAGAGTTCCACGAGATCGGCGGATTGATCGGGCACGCGGGCGTCGTGGTGTTTGACGACACGACGGACATGGGAGCCCTGGCGCGCTTTGCGATGGAATTCTGCGCCGTGGAAAGTTGCGGGAAATGCACGCCCTGCCGGATTGGCGCGGTGCGCGGCGTGGAAACGGTGGACCGGATCCGACAGGGCGACGAGACGGCCGTTCCGCTTTTGCGCGACCTATGCGAGACGATGCGCGACGGGTCGCTTTGCGCGCTCGGCGGGTTCACCCCCTACCCTGTGCTCTCCGCGCTCGACGGATGGCCGCAGGACTTTGGTTTGGCGCGGGAGGCAGCGGAATGAAAGATTTTATCATCCCTTGGGACGACACCGATTACGGCACCCCGCGACAGAGCGGTGAGCCTGTCACGCTGACCATCGACGGGACTGAAATCACGGTTCCCGCTGGCACTTCGGTGATGCGGGCGGCGATGGAGGCGGGCCTGAAAATCCCCAAACTCTGCGCCACCGATAGCGTCGAGGCCTTTGGCTCCTGTCGCCTCTGCGTGGTCGAAATCGAAGGGCGAAATGGCACCCCCGCCTCCTGCACGACGCCGGTTGGCGAAGGCATGGTGGTGCGCACGCAATCGCAAAAGGTGCAGAAAATCCGCCGCGGGGTGATGGAACTCTACATCTCCGATCACCCGCTCGATTGCCTGACCTGTAGCGCCAATGGCGACTGCGAATTGCAGGATATGGCGGGCATGGTTGGCCTGCGCGATGTGAGATACGAAACCGGACGCAACCATTTCGAAGCGGGCGACGATTGGCGCGCGGTCGACGAGAGCAACCCGTATTTTTCCTACGACCCGTCCAAATGTATCGTGTGCAGCCGCTGTGTGCGGGCCTGCGAAGAGGTGCAGGGGACATTCGCGCTGACTATCGAAGGCCGCGGGTTCGACAGCCGCGTTTCTGCGGGCACCACGCTCGACGATTTTCTGTCCTCTGATTGCGTATCCTGTGGCGCCTGCGTGCAGGCCTGCCCCACCGCGACGCTGCAGGAGAAATCGGTGCGCGATCTGGGCACGCCGACGCGCTCTGTCATCACGACCTGCGCCTATTGCGGCGTCGGATGCAGTTTCAAAGCCGAATTGAACGGCGATCAGTTGGTGCGCATGGTTCCCCATAAGGACGGTCGCGCCAATCGCGGCCATTCCTGTGTTAAAGGCAGATTTGCCTACGGATACGCCGAGCATCAGGATCGTATTTTGATGCCGATGGTCCGCGAGAATATCACCGACCCATGGCGCGAAGTCTCATGGGAAGAGGCGCTCGGCTTTGCGGCAAAGCGCCTGCGCGCGGCTCAGGAAACGCATGGCAGGGATTCAATCGGGGTCATCACGTCGAGCCGCTGCACGAATGAAGAAACCTATCTGGTTCAGAAACTGGCGCGTGCGGTTTTCGGCAATAACAACACAGACACCTGTGCGCGGGTGTGCCATTCGCCGACGGGCTACGGGCTCGGCCAGACCTTTGGCACCTCGGCGGGCACGCAGGATTTTGACTCGGTAGAACACTCGGACGTTGTCGTTGTGATCGGAGCTAATCCGACCGATGCGCATCCTGTTTTTGCATCTCGGCTGAAAAAACGCCTGCGTGAAGGTGCTAAGTTGATCGTGCTGGATCCGCGCCGGATCGACATTCTGGAGTCGGTGCACATCGGCGAGCGCCATCACCTAGAGCTTCGCCCCGGAACAAACGTGGCGGTTCTGACGGCCATGGCCCACGTCATCGTGACCGAAGGGTTGGCGGATGACGCATTCATTGCCGCGCGCTGTGCGCCCGATGATGCGGAGGGCTACGGCACCTTTGTGAGCGATCCGCGCCACAGCCCCGAGGCCACGGAGATCTACACCGGCGTGCCCGCACAGACCCTTCGCCAAGCCGCGCGCGCCTTTGCGACCGGCGGCAACGGCGCGATCTATTACGGGTTGGGCGTCACCGAGCATAGTCAGGGGTCGACGACCGTCATGGCCATCGCAAACCTCGCGATGTTGACCGGCAATATCGGCAGACCCGGTGTGGGTGTGAACCCGCTGCGGGGACAAAATAACGTGCAGGGCGCCTGCGATATGGGGTCCTTCCCGCACGAATTGCCGGGGTATCGCCATGTGAAAAACCCCGAGGTGCGTAAGGTTTACGAAGACCTCTGGGGCGTCACAATCTCAGCCGAGCCGGGTTTGCGGATACCCAATATGCTCGACGCGGCGGTCGCAGGCGACTTCAAAGGGCTCTACGTGCAGGGTGAAGACATTCTGCAATCGGACCCAGACACACATCATGTCGCGGCAGGATTGGCAGCGATGGAATGCGTGATCGTGCATGACCTGTTTTTGAACGAAACATCAAATTACGCGCATGTTTTTCTGCCTGGTTCGTCGTTTCTGGAAAAAGACGGCACATTCACCAATGCGGAGCGGCGGATCAACCGCGTGCGCACAGTGATGGCCCCAAAGGCGGGAATGGCCGATTGGGAGGTCACGCAGGCACTCGCGAATGCGATGGGCGCAGGCTGGTCCTATTCCCACCCGTCCGAGATTATGGATGAGATCGCCGCGACCACGCCGAGCTTTGCGGGCGTTAGCTACGAGGTGTTGGACCAGAAGAATTCGGTGCAATGGCCCTGCAACGATATGGCGCCGGAGGGCACCCCGTTGATGCATATCGCCGGCTTTGTACGCGGCCAGGGCCGGTTCATGATCACCGAATATATCGCGACCGATGAAAAGACGGGGCCACGGTTTCCGCTGCTGCTAACCACGGGGCGTATCCTGTCGCAATACAATGTCGGGGCGCAGACACGGCGCACGGCAAACACGGTTTGGCATGATGAGGATGTGCTCGAAATCCACCCCCATGACGCCGAACAGCGCGGTATTGCGGATGGGACTCTGGTCAAATTGGCCAGCCGGTCGGGCGAGATCAGTTTGCGCGCATCCGTGACCGATCGCGTGGCGCCGGGCGTGGTGTACACCACCTTCCACCACCCCGACACGCAGGCGAATGTGGTCACCACCGACTACTCGGATTGGGCCACAAACTGCCCGGAATACAAAGTGACGGCGGTTCAGGTGTCGCTGTCGAACGGGCCGACCGATTGGCAGGACAGCTACCGCGCGCATTCAACCCGTGCGCGGCGCATTGTGAGGGCGGCAGAGTGAGCAGCGCGCGTCGAAACCTCCCCGAAGAGGTGGCTATCGCTTTGGTTTACAACGGTTCTACCGCAGCCGTCATGATGGGAACGCCACAGGATTTGCCTGATTTCCTGATCGGTTTTGCGCGCAGTGAAGGCATTGTCATGTCGCCTGCGGATGTCACCGATATCGAGGTTTTGCGCCACCCCAATGGCATCGAAGTGCGGGGGCGTATTCCTGATGATCGCGCCAGTGCACTCGACGCGCGCCGACGGGGCATGACGGGACCGGTCGGATGCGGGCTCTGTGGAATCGATAGTCTGGAGGCTGCGCTGCGCGAACCGCCGCGAGTGCATAAAATGCACGCTCATCTGGTCGGTTTGGCCGCAAACGCGCTCACCGCGCTTGATACCCGTCAGGTGCTGCGCCGCCAATCACGCGGCATGCACGCGGCGGGCTATTTTGACGTCACGGGGCTGCGCATGATGCGCGAGGATGTGGGACGTCACAATGCGCTCGACAAACTCATCGGCGCGCTCGGGTCGCGCGATTTGTCGGGCGGGGCGGTGTTGTTGACCTCGCGCATTTCGATCGATCTCGTGCAAAAGGCCGCTCAGGTCGGCCTGCCTGCGGTGTTTTCGGTGTCCTCGCCCACGCGCGGGGCGGCAGACCTCGCAGAGCGGATCGGCATGACGTTGGTGACCCACAGGGATGGTGGCGAGTTTATTCTCGACCCAACCGAGGATGTGCCGCAATGACAGACGATAAAATGGTTCGCATGGCCAACCAGATCGCGGCGTTTTTCGAAACCCAACCCGAGGCCGAAAAGGCCGCGAAGGTTGCGGGGCATCTGAATGATTTCTGGCCGCCCTCCATGCGCATGCAGCTCAAAGCCTATGTGGAGCGCGGTGGTGAGGGGCTAAACGCGCTGGTTCACAAGTCGGCTGCGTTTTTGTGAGGGGACAGACGCGCAATCGCTGCGGAGTCTCATTCACGGATTAGGTGGGGAATTTTGGAGCGGGCGGCGGGAATCGAACCCGCGTCTTCTGCGTGGAAGGCAGAGGTCTTACCATTACACAACGCCCGCTTGAGCAAAGAGTGCATATTTCACTGCTCAATGATGGTCAAGTACCGCCAAGGAAAGAAAAGCGCGGCCCCCTCTTTTCACTGAATGTCAGGCACAGGCCAGTGCGACGATGCCTGCCCTGCTGCCTTACTCGGTGATCAGTTTTTTGAGGAGCGATGTCGGGGTCACCAGACCGGTCTGGACACCGTTTTTGGTTACCGCGACGGGCGTGTTTTTTTCGGTGAGGTGCATAGCGAAATCGAGTACCGGCGCGTCCTCATCCACAATGACATCCGCGGGCACCATCGAGGGTTCCATCACATCACGCGCGCGCAGGAAGGTGAGCGGGTTTGAATGCGCCACGAATTCTTCGACGTAATCATCGGCCGGATTGCGCGCGATCGCGTTTGGCGTGCCACATTGCACGATCCGCCCGCCTTCCATGATGGCGATGCGGTTGCCGAGCTTGAACGCTTCGTCAAGGTCATGACTGACGAAGACGATTGTGCGTTTGAGGCGGTCCTGTAGCTCCAGCAATTCGTCCTGCAGCTTCGTGCGGATGAGGGGGTCGAGCGCGGAGAACGGTTCATCCATCAGCAGGATCGGCGCCTCGGTCGCAAAGGCACGCGCAAGGCCCACGCGTTGCTGCATGCCGCCCGAAAGCTCGCTCACCTTGCTATCCGCCCAATCGGACAGGCCCACAAGTTCCAGTTGGTTCAGCACAACTTCGCGCCGCTCGGCTTTGCCCATGCCGCCCAGTTCGAGGCCAAGACCGACGTTTTCGGCCACGGAGCGCCATGGCAGCAGCCCGAATTGTTGGAAAACCATTGCGATGCGTTCGCGGCGAATACGCCGCAGGTCGGGCGCCGACGCGGTGGTGACGTTGATAAGGTCATTGCCTTCGCGCACGAGGACAGATCCCCGCACCACGGGGTTGAGCCCGTTGATGCCGCGCAGCAAGGTCGATTTGCCGGAGCCAGACAGGCCCATGAGGACGAGTATCTCGCCTTCTTCGACCTCCAGACTGCAATCATGCACGCCCAGAATTTGGTCGGTCTGTTCCTGAACGGACTGACGGTCCAATCCCTCGTCCATCAAAGGCAGCGCGGATTCGGGAGCATCGCCAAAGACGATAGAGACATTGTCGATTTTGACGGCGACGCTCATTTATCGTCCCTCCAGTGCAGCATACGGTCGAGGAGAATGGCGACGACGACGATTACGAGACCGCTTTCAAAGCCGAGCGCGGTGTTGACCTGATTGAGTGCGCGCACGACCGGCACCCCGAGGCCATCGGCCCCCACGAGCGCGGCAATCACCACCATCGACAAGGCGAGCATGATGGTCTGGTTCAAACCGGCCATGATCTGGGGCAGCGCATGGGGAAGTTCGGCTTTGAACAGGATGTCACGGTTGGTGCCGCCAAAGGCGCGCACGGCCTCGGTCAGGCGTTCGGGCGTCGATGCCACACCGAGTTGGGTCAGCCGGATCGGGGCGGGCACGACAAAGATCACCGTCGCGATCAGCCCGGGCACCATGCCGATCCCAAAGAACACGATGGCGGGGATCAGATAGACAAAGGTCGGCAGCGTTTGCATGAGGTCGAGCACGGGACGCATCACGGCATAAAGGCGCGGTCGATGCGCGGCGGCGATACCTATAGGCACGCCGATGGCCATGCAAACCGCACAGGCCGACAGCACGAGCGTCAGGCTCTCCGTGGTTTCTTCCCAGTAGCCTTGGTTGATGATGAAGAGAAACCCGAGCGCCACAAACAAACAGATTTTCCAGCTGCGCTGCATCATCCATGCAAAGGCGACAAAGGCCGCGATGATGAAAAACGGATGCGGGGTCTGGAGCACCCAGAGAATGCCATCGATCATCGCCTCCAGCGCAACAGAGAGCATATCGAGCGCGCCCTCGCCGTGGTCGCGTATCCACTCAAAGAGATTGCTCGCAAAATCACCGACCGGAATTTTGAATGAAGTCAGCCAATCCAAGGCTTTGCTCCCTTTTGTGAAAAATCACCTACCACGAAGAAAGGCCCCGCCAGTATCGCGGGGCCTTGGGGTCATGTCGACTTGGATCAGAGGCCGAGAGCGGATTTGACGGCGGGCAGAGCGTCCGCGCCATCAATCGTGGTCACGCCATCGAGCCAGCCATCGATGATCGCGGGGTTCGCGGCCAGCCATGTTTTTGCGGCATCACCTGCTTCTTCGCCGTCATTGAGGATCGCGCCCATGATTTCGTTTTCCATGGCGAGCGTAAATTCAAGGTTCTGGAGCAGTTTGCCGACGTTCGGGCATTCTTCAACATAGCCTGCACGGGTGTTGGTGTGCACCGTCGCGCCTCCGTAATCGGGGCCAAACCAGTCATCGCCACCGGCGAGGTAGGTGAGGTCAAAGTTGGCGTTCATCGGGTGCGGTTCCCATGCGAGGAACACGATCGGCTCGTCTTTTTTGTTCAGGCGTTCGACCTGGGACAGCATACCTTGCTCGGAGCTTTCCTTGACGTCGAATTCTGTGAGGCCAAAGGCCTCTTGGTCGATCATATCCATGATCAAACGGTTGCCGTCATTGCCCGGCTCGATGCCAAAGATCGTTTCGTCGAGAGCATCGGCATGTGCCGCGATGTCAGCAAAGCTGTTGATGCCAAGCGCCGCACCAGCCGCGTTGGTCGCCAAGGTGTATTTCGCACCCTCAAGGTTCGCACGCACGGAGTCGACGGTGCCCTTTTCGCGATAGGGCGCGATATCCGCCTCCATCGTTGGCATCCAGTTGCCGAGGAACACATCCACATCGCCTTCTTCGAGCGAGATGTAGGTGACCGGCACGGAGAGGATCCGGATTTCGGTGTCATAGCCGAGCGCATCCAGAACCGTAGTTGTTGCGGCCGTGGTCGCGGTGATGTCCGTCCAACCCACGTCCGAGAAGGTGACTTTGGTGCAATCGGCGAAAGCAGCGGTTGCGCACAGGGCGATGGCGGAGGTCGTGATGGCAAGTTTCATAGGGTCCCCTTTTGAGGTTAGCATGATGAAGACAGAGTTATTAATTGACTAGTCAATCAATAGTGAAATATCCAGAAAATGCAACCAGGCAATTCGAGAGGCCACGCGCATGACACGCTCGGCACGCAAATCAGAGGAAGAACGACGCGCGGACCTCATCGAGGCCACTATCCGCGTGATTGGCGAGTCCGGCACACTGAACGTGACCGCGGGCCAAATTGCTGAATCTGCTGGCGTTTCTCCGGGATTGGTTTTTCACTACTTCCACGACAAAGAGGGACTGTTTCTGGCCGCAATGCGGTCGATCCTCACCCAATACGGGTCGGATGTGCGCCGCGCCCTCGCCGAATCGAAAACGCCGGACGCGCGTTTGGAAGCGATCGCACATGCCAGTTTCGGCATGACGAGTTTCCGGCGCGAAGCGATTTCGGCATGGGTCAATTTCTACGCCCTCGCGCTGCGATCCCAGCCCGCGCGTCAGCTTCTCGACCTCTATCAGCGCCGGCTTCATTCGAACCTCGTCTATGCTTTGCGCCCGAAAGTTTGCGAACGTGCGCCTGACGTTGCCCGACGTATCGCTGGCCTGATTGACGGCCTCTATTTGCGCTACGCGCTCGACACAAAAACCCTTCGCAGCGGCGAAGCGACCCTCGACGGGTCGGAAGGCGCGCGCCATGTGATGCGCGCCATTGCCGCCGAATGCACCGAAATCCACGAAAACGACGACATTTCCATCCGCGACACTGATCCGGACCCAAGAGCCCCCCTCGCGGGGCCGCAGGAGTAAATATGACTTCCACTTACCAACCCGAAGCCAGCCATTTCATCAACGGGCGCTACGTCGAAGACACCCGTGGCGAGAAGATCGAGGTGATCTATCCCCATAGCGGCGAAGTGATCGCGACGCTGCATGCCGCGACGCCTGAAATCGTGGACGCGGCGCTGGATGCGGCCAAGGTTGCTCAGGTCGAATGGGCCAAACTGTCGGGAACCGAGCGCGGCCGCGTTTTGCGCAAGGCCGCCGATCTGATGCGCGCGCGCAACCGCGAACTCTCCGATCTCGAAACCCACAACACCGGCAAGCCGATGTCGGAAACCTTGGTCGCCGATGCGGCCTCCGGCGCGGATGCGTTGGAGTATTTTGGCGGCCTCGCGGCGACGCTGACCGGCGAACACATCCCCGTGGCCGGTGGCGATTTTGCCTATACGCGCCGCGAAGCGCTCGGGGTTTGTGTTGGCATCGGTGCGTGGAACTACCCGATCCAGATCGCCAGTTGGAAAGCCGCGCCTTCTCTGGCCTGCGGCAATGCAATGGTGTTCAAACCATCCGAAATGACGCCGCTCACGGCATTGAAACTGGCCGAAATCCTGATCGAAGCCGGTGCGCCTGCCGGTATTTTCAATGTTGTTCAGGGATATGGTGCTGTCGGGGGGGCTTTGGTGACGGACCCGCGTGTGGCCAAGGTTTCGCTCACCGGCTCAGTGCCGACAGGGCGCAAAGTTTTTGCCGCAGCCGCAGATGGCATTCGACATGTGACCATGGAACTCGGCGGCAAATCCCCGATCGTGGTCTTTGAGGATGCTGACATCGAAAACGCGGTGTCTGCCGCGATCAACGGCAACTTCTACTCAACGGGCCAAATCTGTTCCAACGGGACCCGCGTTTTTGTTCAGGAGGCGATCTACGACGCCTTTGTCGCCCGTGTGGCGCAGCGAATGGAGGGTGCGAAGATCGGCGACCCGATGGATGAGGCCACAACGATCGGGCCAATGATATCGGCCCGCCAGCGCGACACTGTTGCAGGCTACATCGAAAAGGGCCGCGCAGAGGGTGCGCGTCTGGTCAAAGGCGGCAAGATCATCGAAGGCGACGGGTTCTACATCGAACCGACGCTTTTTGCCGACGTAGAAGACAACATGACCATCGCGCGCGAAGAGATTTTCGGGCCGGTCATGTCGGTGCTGAAGTTCTCGACAGAGGACGAAGCCGTCGCGCGTGCGAATGCGACCGACTTCGGGCTGGCCGCGGGGGTCTTTACCCGTGATCTCACCCGCGCCCACCGTGTCGCCGCCGCATTCGAGGCCGGCACCTGCTACATCAATGCCTACAACCTGACACCCGTCGAGGTTCCGTTCGGGGGCGTCAAAATGTCGGGCGTTGGGCGCGAAAACTCCAAGGCGGCGATCGAGCACTACAGCCAGATCAAAACCGTTTACGTCGGCATGAACGACACCGAAGCGCCGTTCTGAGGAATGAATATGCAAGCTGACTATGTAATCGTGGGCGCAGGCTCCGCAGGCTGTGCTGTTGCCTACCGCCTGTCAGAGGCCGGTAAAAGCGTCATTGTCATCGAATATGGCGGGACGGATGCCGGGCCCTTTATCCAGATGCCCGGCGCCCTGTCCTACCCGATGAACATGAAGCGCTACGACTGGGGCTTTGAAAGCGATCCCGAACCCCATTTGGGCGGGCGCAAACTGGTCACGCCGCGCGGCAAGGTTCTGGGCGGTTCGTCGTCGATCAACGGTATGGTCTACGTGCGTGGACACGCCCGTGACTTCGACACATGGGAAGAAATGGGCGCGCAAGGATGGGCCTATGCCGATGTCCTGCCCTACTACAAGCGGATGGAGAACTGGGACGACGGCGGCCATGGCGGCGATCCGTCGTGGCGTGGCAGCGACGGCCCTCTCCATGTGAGCCGCGGCAAGCGGGAAAACCCGTTGGTCAAAGCCTTTGTCGAGGCCGGTGTGCAGGCGGGGTACGAGCATACCGACGACTATAATGGCGAAAAACAGGAGGGGTTTGGCCCCTATGACGCGACGATCCACAAAGGGGAGCGTTGGTCGGCGTATAAAGCCTATCTCAAACCCGCCATCGATGCGGGAAAGGTCACGCTGGTGCGCGGGTTCGCGCGAAAAGTGGTGATCGAAAACGGGCGCGCCACAGGTGTCGAGATCGAACGCAAAGGCAAAACCGACGTTATCTCGGCGGGCGTCGAAGTTATTGTGTCGGCCTCGTCAATCAACTCTCCGAAACTGCTGATGCTCTCGGGGATCGGTCCCGCCGGGCACCTGAAAGAGCACGGGATCGAGGTGCTTGTGGACCGTCCCGGTGTTGGCAAAAACCTGCAGGACCATCTCGAACTCTACATCCAGCAGGCGGCGTCCAAACCCGTGTCACTGTTCAAATACTGGAACCTGTTTGGCAAAGCCTTGGTCGGCGCGCAGTGGCTCTTTACCCGCAAAGGGCTCGGTGCCTCGAACCAGTTCGAAAGCGCGGCTTTCATCCGCTCCGACGCGGGCGTGGATTATCCCGATATCCAGTTCCATTTCCTCCCGATCGCCGTGCGATACGATGGACAGGCAGCGGCGGAAGGGCACGGGTTTCAGGCCCATGTCGGCCCGATGCGATCCAAATCACGCGGCGCGGTCACGTTGAAATCCGCAGACCCCAAAGAGGCCCCGCGCATTGTCTTCAACTACATGTCGCACGAAGATGACTGGCGCGATTTCCGCACCTGCATTCGCCTCACCCGCGAGATTTTCAATCAGGAGGCCTTTGCCCCCTACCGCGCCCATGAAATCCAGCCCGGCGAAGATGTGGTGAGCGACGAGACGCTGGATGATTTCATCCGTGAGCATGCAGAGAGCGCCTATCATCCGACCGGCACCTGCCGCATGGGGGCCAAAGACGACCCCATGGCCGTGGTTGATCCGGAGTGTCGGGTGATCGGGGTCGAAGCGCTGCGCGTCGTCGACAGTTCGATTTTCCCCCAGATCACGAATGGGAACCTCAATGCCCCGTCGATCATGACCGGCGAAAAGGCTGCCGATCACATTCTGGGCAAAGCACCGCTGGCGCGCGAAAACGCGACCCCCTGGATCGCGCCGAACTGGAAAACGGCGCAGAGATAACGCGCACAGCGAACAGGTTCGCGCGCTTTTACGCCCCAGATCGCAACCGGAACGTCCCCAGCCCAGTGGCAATGAGTTCGCCGGTCTCGTCGACCAGATGCGCCTCGGCGAAATAGGTTTTGGCCCCACCGCCGGTGCGCCTGCCCGTGGCGATCAAACGGGTGCCTTTGGGACGCGACAGGAAGTTGACCGACATCGATAGCGTCAGCGTCATCTGCCGCGCGTCGCGATCCCCCGTGTAGGCGCCACAATAGCCCATCGCGCAGTCGATCATGAAGGAATAGAGGCCGCCGTGCGGGATGCCGTGGCGGTTCATGTGGTGCGCTTCGAGATCGCAGATAAAGACCGCCTCGCCCTCGCGCCATTCGCTCAGAAGAACGCCCATTCGGGCGGCGGCGGGGGACGGGGTTTCCCAAGTTGCGGGATCGTCAATCATCTATGGCCTCAATGAGTTGGGGACCGGAGGCGCGATTGGAATTCACCGCGCGCGATACCTTGTAGAATTCCAGCGTTTCGTCGGGGACGGAAGTCATCAGCGTAGCCGCGCCGTGTCCCTCTTCGCCCAGCCATTTGGCCCAGGCGTCGGGGTGCACAATGACCGGGATGCGGTGGTGGATTTCGGCCATGCGTCCCGTGGCCTCGGTTGTGACCATGGCGCAACTCGTCACACGTTCGCCGCCGCTCTCCCAATCCTGCCAAATTCCTGCAAAGACCATCGGTCCACTCGTGGCGGGGCGGATGAACCACGGCTGTTTCTCTCCGCCCTCGGGGCGGTGCCATTCGTAAAACCCGTCGCAGGGGATGAGGCAGCGCCGTTCCCGACAGGCCGCGCGAAAGGCCGGCTTTTCGGCGATGGTTTCGGCGCGCGCGTTGATCAGAAGCGGACCATCCGTGGGGCTTTTGTACCAATGGGGCACGAAACCCCATCGCATCGCGCGTAAATGCCGTGTGCCTGCGTCGGAATTCACGGTGTGAATTTGCGTGGTCGGGCAGACATTATAATTCGGCAGTGGCGGCAGATCGTTGGCCACGGTGGCGCCAAACAACTGCGACATGGCCTCATCGGGTAGCGTGATGGCGAAGCGTCCGCACATTCAGCGTGACCAAGCCTTGCGCGCCAAGTCGATTTTGACCTCCGTCATCGACATCTCTTTCATGATCTCGGTGCGCCGCGTGCGATCGCCGGTCTCGCGCAACTCCTGCCTGAGCGCTTCAAGTTCACGCGCCATCGCCACAAACGGCAATACCGCCCCGTTTTCACGGCTCACGCGGGCCAGCAAAGCGTTTTCGGGATCCCCCTCCTGCACGAGCGGTTTGCCCGCGCCCGCGAGGTTTTCAAATTCGCCGTTCGCCTCGGCTTCGGCGATTTTCTGTTCGATGAGGTCGATGAGCGGATGATCCATGCCCCCAATTTAGGGCAAAGGTCAGATTTGGGAAAGCACCCTGCAACACGAAAACGCCCCGCCGGAATTCCGGCGGGGCGCGAGGTAAAATCGACCTGAATAGGTGACTTCAGAGCTTATTTGATGGTGATACGACCATCTTTGTACGGTGCGTAAGGCGCGTTCTCGGCAAGGAATTCGGCCGTAACATCGGCAAGATCGGGGCCGAAGTCATAGGCGTTCATTGCGCCGGTGAACATTTTGTAGCCGTCACCACCGTTGCGGACGTAGTTGTTGGAGACAACGCCGTAGACCTTTTCGGGGTCAATCGGTGCGCCGCCGACCATCACGTCGGAGATACGGGAGCCCGCTTCGGCAGCCGGATCAACGGAGAAGGTCACACCCGCAACCTGTGGGAAGCGGCCCGCGCCTTCTTCGATCTGGGACACGCCATTTTCGAGCGCCTCAACGAAGGTTGCACCGGTGACTTCAAAGGTGGAGAGCGTGTTCTGGAACGGAAGCACGGTCAGCACTTCGCCCATGGTCACTTCGCCCGCGTCGATGGAAGCACGAATGCCGCCGCCGTTCTGGATCGCGATTTCAACACCTTGGTCTTTGACACGGTCAAGCATCGCATCGGCGATCAGGTTGCCCATTGCGCATTCAACCGCACGGCATTCTTCACGCACACCGACGATTTCCTCGGCAGTCTCGGCGACCACTTTCTGGCGGATTTCTTCGAGAGGCGCTGCAGCTTCGGCGATGCGGCCTTTGATGGCTGCATCTTCGGAGATGAAGCGGTCCATGATCAGTGGCTCACCAACTGCGGAGGTGATGACACCTTCGTCGTCGAAGACAACGTCGAGTTGGCCGAGGAATTTACCGTAGGCATAGGCCGACACGATGGCGGTTTCGCCGACCATGGTCGGATATGGACCTTCGGCGCGGTCATTGACGTTGGAGAGCAATGTGTTGGTGTGGCCACCCACAATCACATCAACGCCAGTGGTATTGGCTGCGACTTCTTTGTCGACGTTGTAGCCCGAGTGGGACAGAACGATGATTTTGTTCACACCCTGCGCTGTCATCATATCGACTTCTGCCTGCACTGCCGCGACAGGATCGGAGAAGGTGATGTTGGGACCGGGAGAGGCCAGTTCATCGGTGTCGTCCGGTGTCAGACCGATCAGGCCGATCTTTTCGCCGCCCTTTTCGATGATGGTCGATTTTGCCAGCTCGTTGGACAGGAGAGGTTCCTGGCTCACGTCGGCGTTGGACATCAGGATCGGGAAGGTCAGCGCATTCATGAATCCGGCGAGCACTTCGGGGCCGTCGTCGAATTCGTGGTTGCCCACGGTCATCGCGTCGTAGCCCAGCGCGTTCATCATCTCGGCCGCGAGTTGACCTTTATAGTAGGTGTAGAACAGCGTGCCCTGGAACTGGTCGCCGCCATCCACGAGGATCGAGTTGGTAGAGCGCGCACGTGCGGCGTCGATTGCGGACTTCAAACGCGCGGACCCGCCAAAGCAGGAGCCGGCCATGTTGTCGTCTTCCGAACAGCCCGAATCGTATTTCGAAATCGGTTCAAACCGTGCGTGGAAGTCGTTGGTGTGCAGAACGGTGAGCGCGTAATCGGCAGATGCCGCACCGGCGATCAGCGTCATTGCTGCTGAAGTTGTAAGAATTTTTTTGAGCATTTTTGCCCCCTGTCTAGATTTGTATAGTCGATGCTGACGTTCTTTAACCGAAGAGTCAAAGACGAGAGTTAGGTGACCCTTAGTCAAATCGCGCAACGCCTATATGACAGGCAGGTAGCCGCGAGGTGACGTAGGGGGACGCGGCAGTGCTTGACGCCGCACCAGCAGAGAGGCAAACCGCGACCATGATGATTTACAAGATTTTTCGCGCTCCCGAATGGGAAGCTTTCGATGCTGCGGGCGAAACGGCGGGGGCTCCGGTCGATATCGCCGACGGCTACATCCACTTTTCGACTGCCCAAACGGCCCGCGAAACCGCGGCGAAATGGTTTGCGGGAGAGGCGGACCTGATCCTTTTGGCCTGTGATCCCGCGGGGATGGCGGACGATTTGAAATGGGAGCCATCGCGTGGCGGGGCGTTGTTCCCCCATCTTTACCGGCCCCTGAAGCGCTCGGACGTTGTTCAAATGATGCCCCTGCCCTGCGGCCCCGATGGCCATGTGTTTCCCGCGGAGATCCTATGAGCCTCTTTGAACAAGCCGGCATGATCGCCCTGCGCAGGTTGGATCCAGAGGCCGCGCACAAAGCCGCCCTTTGGGGCCTCAAGGCCGGGCTTGCCGCCCTACCGGGGGCGGTGACATCGCCACGTTTGGCCACCACGATTGCGGGGCTGGCGATGCCAAATCCGGTCGGGCTCGCCGCCGGTTTCGACAAAAACGCCGAAGCCGTGCCCCAACTGGTGCGTGCCGGATTCGGGTTTATCGAGGTTGGTGCGGCCACCCCGCGCCCCCAGCCCGGCAACCCGAAGCCGCGTTTGTTCCGCCTCACCGAGGACCGCGCCGTGATCAACCGGTTCGGGTTCAACAATGAAGGAATGGATGAAATCGGCGCACGCCTGGCGCAGGCGCGTCTGGGTGCCGGGACCTTGGCTGTGCCGGTCGGCCTCAATCTCGGCGCCAATAAAGACAGCACAGATCGCGCCGCAGATTTCGCAACCGTACTCAGCGCCTGTGGCAATTCGATCGACTTCGCGACGGTCAACGTCTCCTCGCCCAATACCGAAAAGCTGCGTGACCTGCAGGGACCGGAGGCGCTCGAGGCGCTCTTGGCCGGTGTACTCGACGCGCGGCGCGGGTTGGGCCGTCAGGTGCCTATCGTCCTGAAAATTGCGCCGGACCTCACAGATACAGAGATTGGCGAAATCGCCGAAGTCGCCCGTAAAGCCGGCGTTGATGGCGTCATCGCGACCAATACGACTCTGGACCGTGAAGGCCTGAAATCGGCGCACCGCGATGAAAAAGGCGGGCTATCGGGGCGGCCATTGTTCGAGAAATCTACCCGCGTGCTGGCAAAGCTTTCGCGTCATTTGGGAAATGACATTCCGCTGATCGGCGTGGGGGGCATTGCCTCTGCTCTGGATGCCTATACAAAAATCCGTGCGGGGGCCTCGGCTGTCCAACTCTATTCCGCGATGGTCTATCAGGGGTTGTCGCTCGCCCCGCGCATTGCCACCGGTTTGGACGAACTGCTGGCGTGCGACGGATATGACTCGGTTGCTGATGCGGTGGGAACCGGTCGCAACGAGTGGCTGTGATCACTGCGCGCTGCGCTCAAGCGCGGGGTATTTCCACAACAACAACCCGCCCCGTGCCGCGTAGCTGACCAAGAGCGCGGCCCAGAGGCCATGGTTGCCAAAAGCCGGAATCAAAATCGCGACCGCCGCGAGGTAGATCAGCAGCGACAGCATCATCATGTTGCGCATGTCCCGCGTGCGGGTTGCGCCGATGAAGATGCCGTCGAGCATCCATGCAGCCAGCCCGACCAAGGGCGCGGCAACCATCCACCATAGGTAAAGGCGCGCCTCCGCCCGCACGTCCGTCGCGGTCGTCATGATGTCGATGACCGTCCCGCCCGAAAAGGCGAACAAAGCCGACAAAAGCCCGACCGCGACCAACCCCCAGAGCGAGGTCAAAATAGCCCCGCGGCGTAGAACGGAGCGTTGGCGCGCGCCCAGCGCACTGCCCACGATCGCTTCGGCGGCAAAGGCAAAGCCGTCGAGAGCAAAGGCCGTGATTTCGACGAATTGCATCAGGATCTGGTTGGCGGCCAGTGTCACGTCCCCGAACCCCGCGCCAAAGAAGGCGAAAGACACCACGATGGCGAGCAACAGAAGCGAGCGGATCAGGATGTCTGTGTTCACCTTGAGCATATGGACCAGCCGCGCAAGGTCGAAGACCCGCGCCCGATCCCGCCATGCGGCATTGGAAAACGCGTCGCGGCACAGATAGAGCCCCCAAAACGCCCCCGTGACCTCGGCGATTACAGTGGCAAGCGCGACACCCTCAACGCCCCACCCGAGGCCGAGCACGAACCACAGGTCGAACAGGATGTTGAGGCCGTTCATCCAAAGCTGCAGGAACAGCACCGCGCGCGTGCGCTCCTGACCGATCAACCACCCCGTGATGCCGAAGGTTGCGATGCTGAAAGGCGCGGACCAGATGCGGATCGACATGTAACTGCGCGCGAGGCTTTCGACCTCGTCAGATGCGGGTGCTACGTGAAAGGCGAGCGCGAATGCAGGCGCCTGCAAAGCGATGAGAGCCAGCCCCCCGATCAGACCGGCCAAGATGACCCGTGTGAGAAAGGCCGAAACTTCACCGACCTGCCCCGCGCCGCGCGCCTGACTGACGAGGCCGGTGGTGCCCATCCGCAGAAATCCGAAAATCCAGTAGATCGACCCGAGGATCACCGCCCCGATCCCGACCGCACCGATGGGCGCCGCCGCCCCCATTTGCCCCACGACGCCGGTATCGACCGCGCCGAGAATGGGCACTGTTGCATTGGAGAGCACGATGGGCAGCGCGATTTTCAGAACACGCGAATGGGTCAGATGCGCGGGCGCACCTTCAGTCATCTTGGCGCGGCATCAGGAAATGACCCGTTGCCTGCGCAATCGGGCGGTCGCGGTTATCCTGCCATGCCTCGACCTGAACCGAGGCATAGCGCCGCCCCGATCGTGTGACGCGCGCACGCGCATAGGCATCGCGTGGCAAACCCGAGCGCAGGAAATCCACGGTCAGATCGATTGTCTTGGGCAGGGCAATCCCTTCGGGTAGTGCATCGCCCGTCTCGATGCGCGGCCAGACCAGCGACCAGCCCAAAACAATGAGCGCCGTCGCCTCGAGAAAGGCGGAAATCGCCCCGCCATGCAGGGCCGGCAGCGCAGGGTTGCCGACCAGATCATCGCGGTAGGGCATAATGGCGGTCAGCTCATCACCGCGCCGGTCGAATTTGAACCCCATGTAGGTGATATAGGGAACGGTCCCGACGAGAGTCGCCAGAGCGCGGTCGCGGCGTTCTTTGACGACCTGAACGGCCTCGGGTGCGCGGCGCGCGCTCATGCCCCCCGCTCCACAGCAAAGGCACCGGTTGCGGTGGCCACGGGCGTGTCAGAAGTTCCGTCTGTTGCTGTCGCACGCACGAAGGCGACCGACCGTGTCATGTGATAGCAGATCGCATGCGCTGTGATGGCGGCCCCGGGAGTGGCTGTGCGCATGTAATCGATGCGCAAATCGAGCGTCGCTGTCGCAAACCCTGCGTCCTCATGGCTCATGACCGCCGCACCCGCACAGGTATCCATCAGAGCCGAGACCGCGCCACCCGCAATCACGCGCGTTTTCGGATCCCCGATCAACCGTTCATCATATGGCATCGCAATGATCGCCTCACCCTGTCCGATTTCGTTCAGCGACATTCCCAACGCGCGGCTATGGGGAATGGCATTGATGAACTGACGGGCAATCTCCGTGCGGTCACGGTTCGTAGGCATTGAAATACGTCCTGAAAATGGTTCCCCTTGTTTGTGCGGTCTGGTGATGCGTGTCGCAAGGCAAAAGTTGCCCCCTGACGCGACGCCCCCGCAAAGCCGGACGGGTGCCATCCAATGGAGACCACGAAGGCCCTGTCGGAAAAAAGTCGCCGGTTTCGCATGGCCCTGCGCGCAAAATCCGATGATCGCGGCTTGATACTCGACCAACTGTTTTACTATTGTCTGTGAAACGCTCGATTTGACCGCGCCCCATACCGGGCCGGTTTGAAAACAGAGCCAGGGAGAAGCCAAATGGCCGAAGAACGTATGACGTTCAAGGAAATGTGCGCCGCGTTCGATGTGACGCCCCGCACCCTGCGGTATTACGAGTACATTGAGCTTCTTGATCCTGAAAAAGAGGGCCGTTCCAGGTTCTACACGTCACGCGAGGTGGCGCGCATGAAGTTGATTCTGCGGGGGCGTCGCTATGGATTTTCGCTCGAGGAGATCCGCCAATGGCTGATGATTTACGAAAAGGAAGGCACGAGCGCACAGAGTGCCGCGTTCCTCGAACTCGCAGATCGTCAATTGGCCGCTCTCGAAGAGCAGAAACGCGACCTAGAGGACGCGATCAAGGAATTGCGGGAGCTGCGTGCGCAGACCGGCGCGACGGGTGGGTCCTGAACAACGCAACTTTCGACCAGATAACGACGTAACGTTCCGATCCCAATGGCAGGGAAGAACGATCACAGCCGAACCGAAAAAATGCCATGTTTTACCAGTTGGTAGCAGTTTTTCCCTAGTGTCACAGCGGTAGCCCCACGCCACAAAACACCTCGTTTTGACGGGTTTTTCGCTTTTTTCCCCTCGCTTGGGGACAGGGAATGAGGTTTTTGTCCGTAAAGATTATTTCGCCTTTACCGAGGGTAACTTTCCACAAGTTCCACGACATGGGAAATGACGCCACGTTATATGTGCTTGCCACCAGCCCTCGCTTGTAGAGTGGGTAGCGAGGTTGCACATCCGGCGTCTGTTTAATTCTGTAATCCCCTTGTCGTGGGGCAATACCAAAAACCGGACCTAGTGATATGACAACCGAAACGATGACGATCCGTGAGATGTGTGAGGCATTCGATGTAACTCCTCGCACCTTGCGGTTTTACGAAGCAAAGGAGTTGCTTTTTCCGAAACGGGAGGGACAGAAACGTCTGTTTACTCGCCGCGACCGTGCCCGCCTGACATTGATCCAGCGCGGCAAACGGTTTGGCTTCCCGCTTGAGGAAATCCGCCAGATCCTCGATCTCTACGAGTTGGAGAGCGAAAGAGCACAACTCATCGAAACGCGCAGCGCCTTTAAGCGTCGTCGTATCGAACTGGACGAACAAATACGCGCGCTCGAGGCCGTGAGGTCCGAGCTCGATGAACAAATCGAATGGGTGAACACCCAGATTGACGGAAGAGAAGAGAGCGTGAATGTCGCCTAAGGACTGAGCGCTCTCGGGAACCAAGGGAGGCCCGACATGCCCAGTTACACCGCGCCCACAAAAGACATCCAATTCGTACTCCACGACGTTCTGAACATCTCGTCCAGCGACGTTCCCGGATACAGCGATCTCGAACCTGAGTTTACCGAAGCCATTCTTGATGCGGCAGGCCAGTTGGCCAGCGAAGTGTTGGCGCCGCTGAACTTTGTGGGCGACCGCGAAGGATGCCGTCTCGAAAACGGGGTCGTCTACACCCCGACCGGCTTTAAAGGCGCCTTCGAGCAGATGAAGGAAGGCGGCTGGCCCGGCCTCGACATGCCCGAAGAATTCGGCGGTCAGGGCATGCCCTATGTCATCGGCACGGCGGTTGGAGAATTGTTCTCCTCTGCCAACCAGTCCTTCACCATGTATCAGGGTCTGACCCACGGTGCGGCCTCTGCCATTCTCGTGCACGGCACCGAGGAGCAGAAGGCGAAATATCTGCCCAAAATGGTCTCCTGCGAATGGACCGGCACCATGAACCTGACCGAACCGCATTGCGGCACGGATCTCGGGCTGATGCGCACCAAGGCCGAACCACAGGAAGACGGCTCCTACAAAATCTCCGGCCAAAAGATTTTCATCTCCGCCGGCGATCACGACATGTCCGAGAACGTCATCCACCTTGTGCTGGCGAAAATTCCCGGCGGTCCTGACGGGATCAAAGGTGTGTCGCTCTTTATCGTGCCCAAGCTGATCGTCGACGAAAACGGCAACCCCGGTGCGCGCAACGGTGTGTCTGTCGGCTCGCTCGAAGAGAAAATGGGCATCCACGGCAACTCGACCTGCGTGATGAACTATGACGAGGCGACGGGTTGGCTGCTCGGCACCGAGCACAAAGGTATGCGCGCCATGTTCACCATGATGAACGAAGCCCGCCTCGGCGTCGCGATGCAGGGCATGGCGCAGGCCTCCGCCGCCTACCAGAACGCGGTAATCTACGCCAAGGACCGTCTGCAGGGTCGCGCCGTAACCGGTGCAGCAGCGCCTGAAAAACCCGCCGATCCGCTGATCGTGCACCCCGACATCCGTCGCAACCTGATGGAGCAGAAAAGCTTCGTCGAGGGCGCGCGCGCCTTCATGCTCTGGGGCGCACAGCTCATCGATCAGTCGCACCGCGCCGATGATGCCGCAGCCGAGGGGATCATTTCCCTGATGACGCCGGTTCTCAAAGGGTTCCTGACCGACAAAGGGTTCGAGATGGCTGTGAACGCGCAGCAGGTCTTCGGCGGCCATGGCTACATCGAAGAATGGGGCATGTCGCAATTCGCCCGCGACGCGCGCATCACCCAGATCTACGAAGGCGCCAATGGCGTGCAGGCTCTCGATCTGGTGGGACGCAAACTCTCCTCGGACGGCGGCAAACACGTGATGGCGTTCTTCGAGATGGTAAAATCCTTCTGCAAAGAGAACGGCGACGGCGACATGGCCGAATTTACCGAGCCGCTCAAAGTTGCGTCCAAGGACCTTCAGTCCGCCGGTCTGTATTTC
Organism: Celeribacter arenosi; assembly: GCF_039539485.1. Classification (NCBI taxonomy): domain Bacteria; kingdom Pseudomonadati; phylum Pseudomonadota; class Alphaproteobacteria; order Rhodobacterales; family Roseobacteraceae; genus Celeribacter; species Celeribacter arenosi. The sequence goes on along the minus strand of NZ_BAABDF010000006.1, from coordinate 241,099 downwards.
ATGCAGAACGGGATGAAGAACCCCAACGCCGCGCTTTCCGGGTCCTACGATTTCATGCATCTGTTCGGCTACGTCTGCCTCGGCCTGATGTGGGGTCGCATGGCAAAGGCGTCCTTCGCCGCGCTCGCAAATGGCACGGACGATGTCGAATTCCACGAATCGAAACTGACCACTGCGCGCTTCTACATGGCACGCCAACTTCCGATGACGCGCACATTGCTCGCGCGCATCGAAAGCGGCGCCGATCCTGTGATGGCATTGGACGCCGAAAACTTCTAAACTCGCCGCGAAACCGGCAATGGCCCCCGCCCTCACCGGCGGGGGTTTTCTTTTGGCAGTGAGTGACGGAGCGTAACGATGCCGAAGCGATTCAGAATGACGCGGCGTTTTCCTGTTGCGATGACCGAAGATGGGTATCGTCGCCTCAGAAGTTTCGCGAGGGAGGCGGGACTCGACGAGGGGGAGGCGCTGTCTTTCCTGTTCGAGAATTTCACCTCCGTCATTGACCATGACAACCTTGAACACCGCCTGCGGCTGTTTAATTCGGAGATGGAGAAAAGGAAGAGATGAGAGCCGATGCGCGCATTTCTGAGACCCCCTTTTTCTATGACCGCAACGTGGCAGGAGTGAACGCGTTATGACCGTTGATCTTTATTGCTTTGGTGAATCGGGACACTCCTACAAGGCCGCTTTGACATTGACGCTCGCGGGGATCGACTGGCGCGTGCGCTATGTGGATTTCTTCGCAGGCGAGGCGCGCACCCCCGAGTTTCGCACCATCAATCCGATGGGCGAATGCCCGGTCTATGTCGACGGCGATCTGACCCTGACGCAATCAGGTGTCATTCTCGACCACATCGCGCGCCAGACCGGCTCTTTTGGTGGCGAGACCGATGAGGAACGGCGCGAAGTCCTGCGGTGGCTTTTGTGGGACAACCACAAAATGTCCAGTCAGGTCGGCGTTCTGCGGTTCCTGATGAATTTCCTGCCCGAAGACAAACGCCCGCAAGAGGTCATCGCCTTTCTGCAGGGCCGCGCAAAAGCCGCGCTTGCCGTGCTGGATGGCGAACTGGCCAACCGCACATGGATCGCTGGCGGCGCAGGCCCCACGATCGCCGACTTTTCTTGCTGCTCTTACCTGTTTTACCCCGAACCCTTCGGCTTTGACCGTGGGGATTGGACGCACATTGACCGCTGGCTCTCGGATATTGAGGCCTTGGACGGTTGGAAACACCCCTATGACTTGATGCCGCGCGCCTATCGCGCGACGGCCTGAGGAGGATACGATGACGGAAGCCTATATTTATGACGCGCTGCGCAGTCCACGCGGCAAGGGCCGCAAAGACGGCTCCCTGCACGAAGTTACAAGCGCGCGCTTGTCGAGCCAGATGCTCGACGCGGTCAAGGATCGCAACGGCCTTGAAGGTCACGCGGTCGAGGATGTGATCTGGGGCAACGTCACGCAGGTTGGGGAACAGGGCGGCTGTCTGGCGCGTACGGCGGTTCTCGCTTCCTCGCTCGACCAACGCATTCCCGGTCTCGCGATCAACCGTTTCTGCGCCTCTGGCATGGAGGCTGTGAACCTCGCGGCCAATCAGGTCAAAGGTGGCGCAGGCTCTGCCTATATCGCCGGTGGTGTTGAGATGATGGGCCGCGTTGCGATGGGGTCGGATGGGGCCGCGATTGCTGTGGATCCGTCAATTGCCATGGCAACCTATTTTGTGCCCCAAGGCATTTCCGCCGACATTATCGCGACCGAATACGGGTTTTCGCGCGACGATGCAGATGCGTTGGCCGTGGAGAGCCAGAACCGCGCCGCCGCCGCATGGGCCGACAACCGGTTCGAAAAGTCGATCGTCGCCGTCAAAGACATCAATGGCCTGACCATCCTCGATCGTGACGAATACATGCGTCCGGGCACCGATATGCAATCGCTCGGCGCCCTCAAAGCGTCGTTCAAGGACATGGGCGAAACCATGCCCGGTTTCGACAAGATCGCGATGATGAAATACCCCCATCTTCAGAAGATCGAACACATCCACCATGCGGGCAACTCCTCGGGCATCGTTGATGGTGCTGCGGCCGTGTTGATCGGCAACAAGGAATTCGGCGAAAAATGGGGCCTTAAACCCCGCGCACGCATTCGCGCAACCGCCAAAATCGGCACCGACCCGACGATCATGCTGACCGGACCGGTTCCGGTGACCGAAAAGATCCTCAAAGACAGCGGCATGTCGATCTCCGACATCGACCTCTTTGAGGTGAACGAGGCCTTCGCATCGGTCGTTCTGCGTTTCATGCAGGCATTCGATGTCGATGCCTCGAAGGTCAACGTGAACGGTGGCTCGATTGCCATGGGGCACCCGCTCGGCGCGACCGGCGCGATCATCATCGGCACCCTGCTCGATGAATTGGAGCGCACCGGCAAAGGCACAGGTCTGGCAACCCTGTGCATCGCCTCCGGCATGGGCGCCGCCACAATCATCGAGCGGCTGTAGATCATGGACCGCGGGGAATTCCAGTCAATCGTCGATGGGCTAACCGTTGCCTATATGACCAATGATTATGACACGTATCGGGGCAACTTTGCGCTGCCTTTGATGCTTGTCGCGCCCGGCGGTCTGGTCGAAGTCGGCACCGAAGATGCCGTCCGCGAGATGTTTGACAACTATTGCGAAGGTATCGAACTCCACTCGATCGATAACACCATTCGTCTCGTCGTGAGTTTCGATGACTGTCTGGATGGGACCTATCTTTCGACCGTGGAGACGCATTTTTTCAGCGGCGGCCAACGGATTGCCGAACCGCACCGTTCGGCCTTTCTCGTGCGCGACACAGAGGACGGCCCCCGCATTATCTCAATTATGGGCACCCGCAATCCGCAGGAAGCGATCGCAATTGCCCCGACCGTAAAGGGAGAACAAACATGACCGATTTCACGATGGAAATCGACGGCGACGGCGTGGCCGTCATCACGTGGGACGTGCCCGAGAAAAGCATGAACGTGCTCTCGCTCGCAGGCATCGCGGCGCTCGACGACTGTATTGACCGCGCGCTTGGGGATGAGGCCGTCAAAGGTATCGTCATCACCTCCGCAAAGGCAGATTTCGCAGGCGGCATGGACCTCAATATCATCGCCCGCATGAAAGAGGATGCAGGCGACGAACCTGCACGCGGCCTGATGGACGGGCTGATGAAGATGCACGCCATCCTGCGCAAGATCGAGCGCGCCGGCATGGACCCGAAGACCAACAAAGGCGGCAAACCCGTCGCCTGCGCGATGCCCGGCACAGGGCTTGGCATCGGGTTGGAAATCCCACTGGCCACGCATCGCATCTTTGTGGCGGACAATCCAAAGGCCAAAATCGGTCTGCCGGAAATCAAGGTCGGCATCTTCCCCGGCATGGGTGGCACCACGCGCATCTCGCGTCTCGTTGGCGCGATGGCGGCGGCTCCGATCCTGCTGGAAGGCAAAATGTTCGACCCCGCTGGCGCAAAACGGGCCCAATTGGTCCACGAAGTCGTGCCCGCAGACGAGTTGCTCACCAAAGCCAAAGAGTGGGTTCTCGCGGCGACGGACGCGGATATCGTCAAACCATGGGACGTGAAGGGTTGGAAAATGCCCGGCGGCGCGCCCTACCATCCGGCGGGTTTCATGACCTTTGTCGGCGCTTCGGCAATGGTGGCGGGCAATACCTATGGCGTCTATCCAGCGGCCAAGGCGCTCCTGTCGGCGATCTACGAAGGCGCGATGGTGCCCTTTGACACGGCGATCAAAATCGAAGCGCGTTGGTTCACCAATGTGCTGATGAACCCGTCGTCGTCGAACATGATCCGCTCGCTCTTCATCAACAAGGAAGCGCTCGAAAAAGGCGCGAACCGTCCCGATGTCGCAGACCAGAAAGTCACCAAAGTCGGCGTCCTTGGCGCAGGCATGATGGGGGCAGGCATCGCCTATGTTTCCGCGAACGCAGGCATCGAAGTCGTTCTGATCGACCAGAAACAGGAAGCCGCCGACAAAGGCAAAGCCTACGCCGAGGGCATTCTCGACAAAGGCATGGCCCGCAAAAAAGTGACGGCGCAGAAAAAAGACGACGTGCTCGCGCGCATCAGCGCGACCACCGACCTTGATGCCCTCAAAGGCTGCGATCTGATCGTCGAGGCCGTTTTCGAGGACATGGGCGTCAAAGCCGAAATGACCAAGAAAGTCGAAGCAATCGTGGGCGAGGACTGCATCTTTGCCTCCAACACCTCGACCCTGCCGATCACCGAACTGGCGAAAGCCTCGGCGCGTCCGGACAAATTCATCGGCATCCACTTCTTCTCGCCGGTCGACAAAATGTTGCTGGTCGAGATCATCAAAGGCGCAAAGACCGGTGACGTTGCCGTTGCAAAATCGCTCGATTTTGTGCGCCAGATCCGCAAGACGCCGATCGTGGTGAACGACGCGCGCTTCTTCTATGCCAACCGCTGCATCATCCCCTACATCAACGAAGGCATCCGCATGGCCGCCGAGGGCGTGTCCCTGCCGTTGATCGAAAACGCCGCGAAACTGGTGGGGATGCCTTTGGGCCCGCTGCAACTCGTGGACGAAACCTCCATCGATCTGGGCGTGAAAATCGCCAAGGCGACGAAGGCCGCGATGGGCGATGCCTATCCGGATGAGGCCGTCGATGAGGTCGTGTTCTGGATGGCCGATCAGGGTCGTATGGGCCGCAAAGCCAATGCGGGCTTTTATGACTACGATGAGAAAGGCAAACGTGGCCTTCTTTGGGACGGCTTCCTCGGAGAGTTCCCCGAAGCCGACGTTCAGCCCGAGCTCGACGAAGTCCAGCAGCGCCTGTTGATGGCGCAGGTCCTCGAAGCGGTTCGCGCACTCGAAGACGGCGTTCTTACCGACATCCGCGAAGGCGACGTCGGCGCGATCCTCGGCTGGGGCTTTGCGCCTTGGTCCGGTGGCCCGTTCTCATGGCTCGACATCATCGGCGCGCCGAAAGCCGTCGAGATTTGCGACAACCTGACCGCAACCCATGGCCCCCGTTTCGCGACCCCGAAATTGCTCAAAGACATGGCGGCGAGCGGTGAGACCTTCTATGGCCGTTTTGGCACAGGAGCGGACGCCAAGGCCGCATAAGCCGCAAGCTTGCGAAAACTCGATAGCCGCGCGTTCCCACGGGATGCGCGGCTTTTTCATGGGCGCGGGGTCAGCCCGCTTTCGGCGCGTCCGTGCACCATTTCACCTCGTCGCCGTCCACACGGACCCAATGGGCGTCATGCACCTCGGCATGCACAATGATGCGCCCCGGCTCAGCCGACACAGGGGCCGCAATCATATTCAAAAACAGGGCGAGGGCTTCGACAGTCAAACACATGGGGCAACTCCGGTCTGGTTACGGGTCGCCGCCTTGCGCGCCATCCAAAGGCAAGACGACCCTGAAAGGGTAACCCGATTTTGCTGCGCTCCCGTTAACAAAACCGCGATCTCAGCGTGCGTTGCAGGTCTGCGCCACGAAATCCGGCGCGAAATTGGGGGCGTTTCGCGGATAAAACCGCCCGCTGCGTCGTTGTCGCCGCCTGTGAACCAAGTTAAGCTGATGCACGTTAAACAAGCATAAGAGCAGCCCCGCGCATGACCGCGCTGACCGATTATGACCGGCTCGAAGCCTCGGCGCTCTGGCGTCCCGAAGGAAGCACCCAACGGCGCGAAGTGATCGTGTCGGTTGGCGAAGCTACGCTCACAATCTCCGATCTCAATGACAATCCCCTGTCGCATTGGTCGCTTCCTGCGATTGAACGGGTCAACGGGACCAACGAACAGCGCGCGATCTATCGCCCTGGGTCGGACACGGATGAACGCCTCGAAACCGAAGACTCTACGATGATCGACGCCATTGCCCGCGTGCATCGCGCCATTGATCGCAGCCGCCCGCGACCCGGTCGATTGCGCGGCGCGGTAGCGGCATCGGTTGCTTTGGCGGTGTTCGTGCTGGGTGTTTTCTGGTTGCCGAACGCGCTCATCCGTCAGGCCGTTCAAATCGTCCCCCCCGTGACCCGCGCCGAAATCGGGGATCAACTCTTTGCGCGGATCCAACGTCTCTCTGGCCAACCCTGCGACACGGTCCACGGTGCGCGCGCCTTGGCGCGGTTGCGAAATCGTCTGGGCGAAACCGGACGACTTGTGGTCCTCTCCAGTGGCGTCGCGGTGAGCCAACACTTGCCCGGCGGAACAATTCTTTTGAACCGGTCCTTGGTGGAGGATTTCGAGGACCCCGCGGTGGTTGGTGGCTATATCCTCGCCGAACGCGCCCGCGCCAGTGAAACCGATCCCCTTGAAGCGCTTTTGCGCGGTGCGGGCCTCCTCACATCGCTGAAGCTACTCACGACCGGACGTGTGCCGGAGGCGGAACTGGATGCGCATGCGGAACATTTGTTGACCGCGCCCTTGGTCGAGCCGGACACAGAGGACCTCATCACCCGCTTTGCCCGCGCAGAAGTCAGTGCAACGCCCTATGCCTATGCGATCGACCTAACCGGCACCACGACCCTGCCGTTGATCGAAGCGGAGGGTGTGCGGATCGAAAACACCCGCCCCGTTTTGTCTGACAGTGATTGGGTGGCTCTACAGGGGATTTGCGGGGCCTGAAAAAAAGAAGTCCCCCGCCGGTCAGCGGGGGCCTCTTTTTTTGCCTCGTTAACTCAACGCTACTTTCGAGCGAATGCGTCCTCATATCCTGCACGGCGCAATTCACCGAGCGCGGATAGGGTTCGTTCGGGCCGATCAAATGGACCGGCCAAAACGATTTTCAGCGCCGCATTTCCACGATTAAGCATCTGGGAAGACACGGGCAAACCAAGCGCCGCGAGGCGTTGGATAGAGCGTTCCGCATTATCGGGAACGCCAAAGGCACCAATCTGCACATAGCGCAAATCGGCATCTATTTCGGCAATGTATGGCGCGTCGGCATCCTCGGGCGAACCTTTGATGGCGCGTCGCACCAAAGTCTCTTCCTGCGTCACAAAACGCGTCCCGTCGGCGCGGCGGGCCGTTGAGCCGGCAGGCAACCATATCAACTCATAGGTCCCGGGCGTGGCCGTATGCGCCGCGCAGGTGAGCACGGTGCCGCCAGAATTCACACGACATCCCGGCTCAATGACCGTCTGTCCGCCGAGAGTTTGCGGCGTTGCGCGAAAACCCTGCGCGGTCGTCACAGGGACGCTGTGCGTGTCTTTCTGCGTCAGACGCGGAACCGAAGTCTTCTGGATCACGGGCGCAGTTTGGCCCGCGTCCGTGGAGGGGTGGAGGCTAGGCGTTTGCCCGCACAGGGGGGTGTGCTGGGGCGTCATGAGAGGCACCCATTTCACAGCCCCATTAAACCCCGCGCGCACAAAGGCACAGCCTTTGCTATCCACAAATTTTGAACCCGAAAAACCAACGGGCGGTTGCTCGGCAGGGGACCCTGTCGACGCCTGTGCAATACCTGTCCCCAACAAGAGACCGGCCGCTACCAGTAGAAGAAATGTTTTGCCAAATGGCCTCATCATGTGCCCCCACACAAAATGTTGCAGTGACACTAGACCAGATGTTTGAATCTGGAAAGGACGATTTGACTACTTGGTTCCAAACATCCTGTCGCCCGCATCCCCGAGCCCTGGCACGATGTAGCCATGCTCGTTGAGACGCTCATCCACGGCCGCCGTGACGATTGGCACATCGGGATGCGCTTCCTCCATCCGCTTTACCCCTTCGGGCGCGGCCAGCAGGCACAGAAAACGGATGTTGGTCGCACCGGCCGCTTTCAACAGGTCAATCGCAGCCACGGAGGAATTTCCGGTGGCGAGCATGGGATCAACTGCGATCACCAGTCGGTCATCCAGAGACTCCGGCACTTTGAAATAATACTGCACCGGCTGCAGGGTTTCTTCGTCGCGATAGAGTCCGACAAACCCCACGCGCGCCGATGGGATGAGTTCGAGAATTCCGTCCATCAACCCGTTGCCCGCCCGCAAAATGGAAATCAGCGCGAGCTTTTTGCCGTCCAGCGTTGGTGCTTCCATGGGCTGGATCGGCGTCTCGATGGTCTTCGTTGTCATGTCGAGTTCCCTCGTGACCTCATAGGCCAGCAGGAGCGAAATTTCCCTCAGGAGCTGTCGGAAGGACGCCGTCGAGGTGTTTTTGTCGCGCATGATCGACAGTTTGTGCTGGACGAGCGGGTGTTTAACGATGGTCAGATGGTCGAGCATGGCAGTTCCTTAGATAAAGCTTATTCCCGGTCCGCGCGGGGCAATGGCGAGATGGGTCGCGACGGAGGCCGCAATATCGGCAAAGGCAACACGACCGATATCGCGCCGCCCGAGGCCGTATCCCACAACCGGCACCAATTCACGAGTGTGATCTGTTCCGGTCCACGTCGGGTCATTGCCGTGGTCTGCGGTAAAGAGGATCAAATCGCCGTCCCGCGCGCGCTCCAGCAGGCGCGGGATCTGGCTGTCGAACCATTCGAGGTGGCGCGCGTAGCCCGACACGTCACGGCGGTGGCCATAGAGGCTGTCGAATTCGACGAAATTGGCAAAGGTCAGGCTGCCGTCGCCCGCCTCATCCATCACATCGCACAGGTGATCGAACAGAGTGCGATCGTCACCTTTGCGCACCTCGTCAATGCCCTGCATCGAAAAGATGTCTCCGATTTTCCCGACGGCGTGCACCTGCCCACCGGCGTCCTTGACCCAGTCGCACAGCGTTGGTGACGGCGGGGCGATGGCGTAGTCGCGTCGATGCGTGGTGCGGGTGAACCCCTCCTTCGCGGACCCGACGAACGGGCGCGCGATCACACGGCCAACCTTCATGGCGTGCAATTCGGGGGCAATGTCGACACAGAGTTTCAGTAGACGATCGAGGCCAAAATGTTCTTCATGCGCGGCGATCTGAAACACGCTGTCGGCAGAGGTGTAGAGGATCGGCCAACCGGTCTCACAATGTTTTTCGCCCCATTCTTCGAGAATTGTCGTACCCGACCCATGACAATTGGCGAGCGTCCCATCACTCCCGCACAGGCTGGCCACGCGCGCCATGAGGTCGGCAGGGAATGCGGGGTCTGTCGTGGGGAAATAGGTCCAATCCCACGGCACAGGCACGCCGGCGATTTCCCAATGACCGGACGGGGTGTCCTTACCCGGTGAGATTTCCGCGGCCACGCCGTAAAGGCCATCCGCCTCTCCGGACAGTCCCGGCGCGAGGTCGTCGGTGGCCAGCGCGACCGCCGCCCCGAGGCCCATTTTGGTGAGGTTTGGCAGGCGTAAGGAACCGGACCGCCCCTCCTCCGCGCGACCCTCCGCACAGGCCTGCGCGATATGGGCCAATGTATTGGCACCTGTGTCCGGCACCGAGCCGTTGAAGAACGATCCCGCATCGGGCGCGCCGCCCAAACCAACAGAATCCATAACGATGAGAAACGCGCGGCTCATGGTGCGATCCGTTCATATATCAAAGGCAACTCGTCGGGCTGCGATGTGGCCAACTTGATGGCCGCGATGATTTCCTGTTCGGCGCGGTCCGCCGCCTCCGGCGTAGCTGCATGAACGGTTGCAATGTGGTCGCCCTGCGCAATTCGATCCCCCAGCATCACGCAATCGGAAATTCCAACCGCCGGATCAATACGCTCTCCACCTTTGAGCCGCCCGCCACCCAATCCGACCACCGTCATGCCGAGCGCATGACCATCCATCGCCGACACAAACCCGTCCGAGGGCGACGCGATTTCACGCATGACGGGCGCAGACGCCAACCGGTCCGGCCAGTGGTCCACAAAGTCTTTTGGCCCCCCGAGCGCTGCAATCATCGCCCCAAACCGTTCTGCGGCGTGACCTTCAAGGATCACGTCGCGCATCTCGAAGGCGGCAATATCCACATCCTCGGCCTGCCCCGACAGCACGAGCAATTCGCCGCCCAAAGCACAGGTCACATCGACGAGATTGTTGTCCACGCGCCCGTCAGTCAGCGCCTCCATCACCACCATCAATTCCAGCGCATTCCCCAAAGACGGACACAGCGGCTGGTTCATATCGGTGATGAGCGCGGAGGTCCGGCATCCTGCAGCATTGGATGTCGACACGAGGCTTTTTGCCAATGCGACGGCGTCTTCGCGGGTGTGCATGAAGGCGCCCGATCCACATTTGACGTCAAGTACGAGCGCGTCGAGCCCCGCTGCGAGTTTTTTGGACAAAATCGACGCGGTGATCAGGTCGATACTTTCGACCGTCCCCGTCACATCGCGCACCGCATAGAGCCGTTTGTCCGCAGGCGCGATGGATCCGGTGGCCGAGACAATGGCACAGCCGACCTGCTGCACGATCTCGCGGAACCGGTCTTCGCTGACCTCCGTGGTCAAACCGGGGATAGCCTCGAGTTTGTCGAGGGTGCCGCCCGTGTGCCCCAACCCCCTGCCCGAGACCATGGGCACATGGGCGCCCATCGCGGCCAAGGCGGGCGCGAGCAAAAGGGAGACACAGTCGCCCACCCCGCCCGTTGAGTGTTTGTCGATCGCGGGTCCGGTGGCCTCCCACGACATGGTTGTTCCGCTGTCGCGCATGGCCAGCGTCAATGCCACCCGCTCAGCCTCGGCCATACCGTTTAGCAATGCCGCCATCGCAAAGGCACCGGCCTGCGCATCCGACACAGTTCCATCCGCAAGTCCTGCCGCGAACCAACGCAGCTCGTCTTGGGTAAGGGTCACCTTGTCGCGAAGTTTTTCAATGATTGCACGGGCTTCCATGGCGTCAGTCCATGAACTCGGTAGAAAACGCACCCGGCAAGAGTTGGTCGAGCGTCATGGTCAGCGTCACGCCGGAACGCGAAATCATGGTGACCGGCACGTCTGCCCCCCCGAATTCACGCAGTTTTTGACGGCACCCGCCACAGGGGGGCGTGGGATCGGCGCTCGACCCGATCACGGCGACTTCGGCGATTTTAACCTGTCCAGCCGCGATCATCGCCGCGATGGCACCGGCCTCGGCGCAGGTTCCTTCGGGGTAGGCCGCGTTTTCGACATTAACGCCGGTGAACACCTCACCAGACGGTGTGCGGATCGCGGCGCCGACTTTAAAATTCGAATAGGGGGCGTAGGCTTTGTCCTGAATGGCTTTCGCCGCGTCGATCAGGGTTTCATCGGGGGCAAAAGGGGAGGACATGGACATATGGGGCCTTTTCTTGACTATGTGGTCAAGATTGCGCCCAGCCCCGGGAAAGTGCAAGCCTGAAGGCCGCACTATGCCCCGCGAAGGCCGACGTGCAAGCGCAGTTGCCGTATGTTTGCGCTAAACTCGGGGCGCGCGCGCAATTCTCTCTTGCCGTGTGACGTCGCGTCGTCATATGGCCTAGGCAACGAAGGCCGACACGAGATAGTTTAGCCTTAAACCATTTTGGAGGACACCAATGGCCCAGGACACCAGAGACGAAGCCCTCAGGCTCGCAGCCCTGCATTACCATGAGTTCCCCAAGCCCGGTAAACTCGAAATTCGCGCCACCAAGCCAATGGCAAACGGTCGCGACCTCGCGCGTGCCTATTCGCCCGGCGTCGCCGAAGCCTGCCTCGAAATCAAAAATGACCCTGCAACCGCGAGCCGGTACACCGCGCGCGGCAACCTTGTGGCGGTGGTTACCAATGGCACGGCCGTTCTGGGTCTCGGCAACATTGGCGCTGCGGCCTCCAAGCCCGTGATGGAAGGCAAAGCCGTCCTGTTCAAGAAATTCGCGAACATCGACTGTTTTGACATCGAGGTAAACGAAAGCGACCCCGAAAAGCTGGCCGATATCGTATGCTCCCTGGAGCCCACTTTTGGTGCGATCAACCTCGAAGACATCAAGGCGCCCGATTGTTTTATCGTTGAACAAATCTGTCGCGAACGCATGGGCATCCCCGTGTTCCACGATGACCAACACGGCACGGCGATCGTCGTAGGCGCGGCTGCGACCAACGCCCTGCAGGTCAACGGCAAAAAGTTTGAAGACATCAAGGTCGTTTCCACCGGCGGCGGCGCTGCGGGCATTGCCTGCCTCAACATGTTGCTCAAACTGGGGCTCAAGCGCGAAAACGTCTGGCTCTGCGACATCCACGGTCTCGTCTATGAAGGCCGCGAAGAGGACATGAACCCTCAAAAGGCGGCCTACGCGCAAAAGACCGACCTTCGCACGCTCGACGATGTGATCAAGGGCGCCGACATGTTTCTCGGCCTGTCCGGACCCGGCGTTCTGACCCCTGAGATGGTCAAAAAGATGGCCCGCCAACCGATCGTCTTCGCACTCGCCAACCCGACGCCAGAGATCATGCCCGACGCGGTGAAAAAGGCCGCGCCTGACGCCATCATCGCCACCGGTCGCAGCGATTATCCCAATCAGGTCAATAACGTCCTGTGCTTCCCGTTTATCTTCCGTGGTGCTCTCGATGTGGGTGCGACCGAGATCAATGACGAGATGCAGATCGCCTGCATCGAAGGGATCGCCGCACTCGCGCGCGCCACGACCAGTGCCGAAGTTTCCGCCGCCTACCAAGACGAACGCATGACCTTTGGCGCGGACTACCTGATCCCCAAACCCTTTGATCCGCGCCTTATGGGCGTCGTTGCGACCGCCGTTGCGCGGGCCGCAATGGATAGCGGCTGTGCGACCCGTCCTGTCGCCGATTTGCTCGCCTACAAAGAGCACCTTGATGGGTCCGTCTTTAAATCCGCTCTCATCATGCGCCCTGTCTTTATGGCCGCCGCGCAGGCCGAGCGGCGCATTGTCTTTGCAGAAGGCGAAGATGATCGTGTCCTGCACGCAGCGCGCGCAATGATTGAGGAAACCACCGATAAACCGATCCTGATCGGCCGTCCGGAAGTCATCGCCATGCGCGCAGAAAGAGCAGGGCTGAAAATTCGCCCCGGCGTCGATTTCGAGATCGTGAATCCCGAAAGCGATAGCCGCTACAAACAGTATTGGCAGTCCTATCACAAACTTATGGAACGGCGCGGAGTCACCCCCGACCTCGCAAAGGCCATCATGCGCACCAACACGACCGCCATCGGCGCGATTATGGTGCATGAAGACCACGCAGACAGTGTGATTTGCGGGACCTTCGGGCAGTATCTGTGGCACCTGAACTACCTCAACCAGATCCTCGGCACAGAGCAACTCAAACCCATGGGCGCCCTGTCCCTCATGATCCTTGAGGATGGCCCCCTGTTCGTGGCCGACACCCATGTCCACACAGAACCCACGCCTGCACAGATCGCTGAGACAGTGATCGCGACGGCGCGCCATATTCGTCGGTTCGGGTTGGAGCCCAACATCGCGCTCTGTTCGCATTCGGAATTCGGCAACCTCGACTGCATGACGGGCAAACACATGCGCGAAGCCATCGCCATCCTTGACAGGATTCCGCGCGATTTCGCCTATGAGGGCGAGATGCACATCGACTCCGCGCTCAACCCCGAACTGCGCGCACGCAACTTCCCCAGCACGCGACTGGAAGGGCCGGCAAACGCGCTGGTGTTTGCGATTGCAGATGCGGCTTCCGGTGTGCGCAACATCCTGAAAATGAAGGGCGGCGGGTTGGAAGTCGGCCCGATCCTGATGGGTATGGGCAACCGCGCGCATGTGGTGACGCCTTCCATCACGGCACGGGGGCTGCTCAACATGTCGGCGATCGCTGGCACGCCGGTCGCGCATTACTCATAGGACCGCGAACTGCAAATTTTGCAAACAGACTCGCTACACAGATTTGCAACATTTCCATCAACACGGGCAGGCACATTTGCTAACAAGGCACCAAGTAGGGAGTCTTGCACGGGCGTGCTTGCGCTATCGGTGACACAGGGGCGGCGTTGGGAGGCCTGCTCCGGTCATAAAACGGTGGACTTCGACGCCCCTGAGACCTGACAAATACCACGGATCGAGGAGGAGAGATCATGGGTTACGCTGACGTCTACGGTGCGTGGAAAACAGATCCAGAGGCGTTCTGGATGAAGGCTGCGGAGGAAATCCACTGGTTCAAAGAACCGTCAAAAGCGCTCTTTGACGACAAAGCCCCGATCTATGAATGGTTCGCCGACGGCCTCACCAATACCTGCTACAACGCCGTGGATCGCCACGTTGAGAACGGACGCGGCGAACAGACCGCAATCATCTATGACAGCCCGATAACCCACACGAAACGCACGATTTCCTATGTCGAACTGCGCAACCGTGTCGCCACGCTCGCAGGTGCCTTGCGCGCCAAGGGTGTGGGAAAAGGCGACCGTGTCATCATCTACATGCCGATGATCCCGGAAGCGCTCGAAGCGATGCTGGCCTGCGCACGCCTCGGCGCCGTCCATTCGGTGGTATTCGGCGGATTCGCGGCCCATGAGTTGGCCGTGCGGATCGACGATGCGACCCCGAAGGCCATCATCGCCGCCTCCTGCGGGTTGGAACCCAACCGCGTCGTTCACTACAAACCGCTGCTCGACAGCGCGATTGACCAAGCCACCCACAAACCCGATTTCTGCGTGATCTATCAGCGCGAACAGGAAGTCGCCCAGCTCATCGAAGGTCGCGATGTGAATTGGCACGGGTTCCAATACGGTGTCGAACCCGCCGACTGTGTCCCTGTCGAGGGCAACCACCCCGCCTACATTCTCTACACTTCCGGCACCACCGGCGCGCCCAAGGGGGTGATCCGGCACACCGGCGGACAACTCGTGGCGCTGAACTGGACGATGAAGAACATCTACAATGTGGACCCGGGCGACGTGTTCTGGGCGGCTTCCGACGTGGGCTGGGTCGTGGGTCACAGCTACATCGTCTATGGCCCCCTCATCCACGGCAACACCACAATCGTGTTCGAAGGCAAACCGGTCGGCACCCCCGATCCCGGCACCTTCTGGCGAGTGATCGAAGAGCACAACGTAAAGGTGCTGTTCACCGCCCCGACTGCGTTCCGCGCCATTAAACGCGAGGACCCGACCGGCGAATACGTCAAGAAATATGACCTCAGCGGATTGCAGACGCTGTTTTTGGCGGGCGAACGCGCCGATCCGGACACCATTAAATGGGCGCAGGCGATGCTCGACAAACCTGTGATCGACCACTGGTGGCAGACCGAAACCGGTTGGGCCATCGCGGGCAACCCGCTCGGGATCGAAGCGCTGCCGGTCAAGATCGGGTCGCCTTCCGTCGCTATGCCGGGCTATGACATCCACATTCTCGACGAGGCCGGGCACGAGGTCGCACCGGGCGAATTGGGGGCAATTGCGCTCAAACTACCGCTGCCTCCGGGAACCCTGCCCACGTTGTGGAACGCGGAAGACCGGTTCAAAAAGTCCTACCTCACCCAATTCCCCGGCTATTACGAAACCGGCGATGCGGGAATGAAGGACGAAGACGGCTATGTCTACATCATGGCGCGCACGGATGACGTGATCAACGTCGCGGGCCACCGCCTGTCGACCGGCGGCATGGAAGAGGTTCTGGCCTCCCATCCCGATGTTGCGGAGTGTGCTGTGATCGGCGTCGCGGACGCGCTCAAAGGTCAGGCGCCGTTGGGGTTTTTGTGTCTCAATGCAGGCTGTGACCGCCCGCACGCCGAAATCGCCAAGGAATGCGTGACGCTCGTGCGGCAGGAAATCGGTCCGGTGGCCGCCTTTAAGCTCGCCTGCGTTGTCGACCGCCTGCCCAAGACGCGGTCGGGCAAAATTCTACGCGCGACCATGGTGAAAATCGCGGATAGCGAGCCCTTCAAAATGCCTGCGACGATCGACGATCCGGAAATCCTTGATGAAATCCGGACCGCCCTGCAGGGGCTCGGCTTCGCAAACTGATAAAATCTTAATAAGTTTGCCGTTTGATTTCCTGATCGATTGATTAACAATTCCTTAACTAGCAAGCGTTGATGAACGCATCCAATGCGGGTGCGTTCATTTTGCGTTGTCCGGTTTGTCGGAAAGTAAGAGGTTCAGGATGATACACGCCTACGCGCGCAACAGCACCGCAATGGTCGCAGACACGCCCCGATGCTGTGCAACCGCGCAACACGTCGTTAACCAAATCACCGCCACCACGACCCTCAGGCATTGATACGACCATTTCCTTTCGACACAATCATTTGATATTTTAAGTACTTATTTGAGATTTTAATGACCGAAACACTTAGCCCCACAGCCCCCATCCTCATCATCGAGAGCCCGAACAACCCATTTTCAGAAGGCGCGCGGTCATGGCATGCCCAAGGCGAGATGGTCGTCTTTGCCCCCTTTGAAGACGCTGTGTCATCCGCCACTGAGCTGTCACCCATTGTAACCTGTGTCGACCTGTCGTCCCCTTCGCCCGAGGTCACGCTTGACCTCATCGCGCGCGTGAAGACGCATGCACCCCGCACGAATGTTTTTATCTGCGCGCATTTTCTGGACGCCGAACACATCCCCGCGGCCACGAATGCAGGGGCGAGCGAGTACTTCTTTATACCCCCGCCATTTGATCGCCTTTCCAAAGCGCTACGGTGTGTGCGCCGCGGCAGCGAGCCCAACAGTTTCGCCGCCAATCCGTTCAAAGGCATGACACTCGCCCAAATCGAACGAACAGCCGTGCAGGCGGCCATCGAAGACGCTAGGGGATCGATTCCAAAAGCCGCGCGTGCGCTGAACGTGTCGCCCTCCACACTCTATCGCAAACTCGAAAGCTGGGGTGAGCCGCCGCGGAGTCGCAAACGACAGTGAACGAATTTAGGTGAATTGCTCGCGCAGGAGCCGTTCTTCCAAACCATGACCGGGGTCGAAAAGAATGCGGTGATTGACCGTCGAATCCGACGCGATTTCGACCCAGAGGACATTGCCTGCGGATCGTGAATCCGCATCGGCCATCACGGGCCTCTTTTCCGGCTCCAGCGTATCAAAGCGCACGGTCACGTTTTTGGGCAAAAGCGCCCCACGCCACCGACGGGGTCGGAACGCGGCCATTGCGGTGAGGGTCAGAACCTCCGAGCCGATCGGCAGAATAGGACCACGGGCCGAGTAGTTATAGGCCGTCGACCCCGCCGGTGTCGCCACCAGCGCCCCGTCGCAGACCAGTTCATCCATGCGAACCTTGCCATCAATCGACACGCGCAGTTTTGCCGCCTGCGGCCCTGCGCGCAGCAATGACACCTCGTTGATCGCCAAGGCACGCCGTTCCTCGCCGTCCACACCGCCCGCAACCATCCGCAGCGGGTTGATGACGGCTTCTTCGGCGTCACGCAGCCGCGCGATCAGGCCGTCTTCCTGAAATTCGTTCATCAGGAACCCGACAGAGCCGCAATTCATTCCGTAGACCGGCGTATCGAGGTCCATGGTCCCGTGCAGCGTTTGCAACATGAACCCGTCCCCGCCAAGGGCGACGATGATGTCCGCGTCTGCCAGCGGCACAGGTGCATAGCGCGCTTCGAGGCGTTCGAGCGCCCTTTGGGCAACCTGCGTTTCGCTGGCGACAATCGCGAATTTTACCATGACCGCTTCCGTTCTATGGGTGCCCGTCGAAAGATTTTTTCACAGGCCGCCCTCCTGCCTAGCAAATGCCCCACCCAATTTCACGCGGTTTCATGAATGGGTCGGGATCGCCGCGAAAGGCGTGTCGGGCATGCATCGCAGGTGCTCCATTGCGCTTTGATGCGATGTTCATCTTCATTATGCACGCAATACGCCTTTTCCATTTGTGACAGGTTGGCTAAGAGGTCGGCGACCTTCCCCGCTGCCAAGGAGAGATGCCAATGACTTCTAACGTCCGCGACGCAGGCTTTTTCACCGAAAAGCTGTCCAGCCGTGATCCCGAACTATTTTCCGCCATGACCGACGAACTCGGCCGCCAACGCGACGAGATCGAACTGATCGCCTCCGAAAACATCGTCTCGGCCGCCGTCATGGAAGCCCAAGGGTCGGTGCTGACCAACAAATACGCCGAAGGCTACCCGGGGCGGCGCTACTACGGTGGTTGTCAGTATGTGGACATCGCCGAGAACCTCGCACGTGATCGCGCGAAAGAACTCTTTGGCTGCAAATACGCCAACGTACAGCCCAACTCGGGCTCTCAGGCCAACCAGGGCGTGTTTACAGCGCTCCTGCAGCCTGGTGACACCATCCTCGGCATGTCTCTGGACGCCGGTGGTCACCTCACCCACGGGGCCAAGCCGAACCAGTCGGGCAAATGGTTCAACGCGATCCAGTATGGCGTACGCCAGCAGGACCAGCGCATCGACTATGATGCCGTGCAGGAACTGGCCCTCGAACATAAACCCAAACTCATCATCGCGGGTGGGTCCGCCATCCCGCGTCAGGTGGACTTTGCGAAATTCCGCGAGATCGCCGATAGCGTCGGCGCCTACCTGATGGTGGACATGGCCCACTTCGCCGGTCTCGTCGCCGGTGGCCAGCACCCCTCGCCCTTCCCCCATGCAGATGTGGTCACCACGACGACGCATAAAACCCTGCGCGGCCCGCGTGGCGGGATGATTCTGACCAATGACGTCGAGATCGCGAAAAAGGTGAACTCGGCCATCTTCCCCGGTATTCAGGGTGGCCCGCTGATGCATGTGATCGCGGCGAAAGCCGTGGCCTTTGGCGAAGCCCTGCGCCCCGAATTCAAAAGCTACGCCGCGCAGGTGATCGAGAACGCCCAAGCGCTCGCCGATCAGTTGATGAAGGGCGGTCTCGACATCGTGACCGGCGGCACGGACACCCACGTCCTGCTCGTTGACCTGCGCCCCAAGGGCGTCAAAGGCAACGCGACCGAGAACGCATTGGGCCGCGCGCATATCACCTGCAACAAGAACGGCATCCCCTTTGACCCCGAGCCGCCGATGGTCACATCGGGCGTCCGTCTGGGCACACCTGCGGGCACGACCCGTGGTTTTGGCGTGGCCGAATTCCGTCAGATCGCGGACTGGATTGTGGAGGTTGTTGACGGACTCGCAGCCAATGGCGAGGACGGAAATGGCGAGGTTGAAGCCAAGGTAAAAGCCGAAGTCGAGGCCCTGTGCGCGCGCTTCCCGCTCTACCCCGACCTTTGATCACGGATTGCTTCAGTTGACCGTAACGGCGTCGGGTTCCATCCCGGCGCCGTTTTTTCGAAATCGTGCCTAAATAACCACAAATAAACGATTTTTTTCAGGAATAGGCGCTAAGTCGCCTCACGAATTTGCCTGCGTCGGCCAAAACGCGCCTGTGCCAAAATAATGATGCGATTCCCCCTTTGCCTGCGCCGCGTAAGGCTTATGTGAAGCGCAGTGTAAGTCTGAATTCTTCAGAGTAAAAAGGGTACCCCTATGAAAACACTTAACCTCACTCTCGCAATGATTGCGGGCCTTTCCGTTGGATCCGCTGCATTCGCACAGACCGCCTTTGATGGCACTGACACCGCGACTGACCGCAACGAAGATTTGCGCGAAGCGATCGACGATGATTTTGACACAGCTCCCGAAGCTGTGGGCAACGAAGGCCGCAAACTCGGCTTCTCCGGCTCCGTCGCACTGCGTGCAAGCGCTGCGTCCGGCAACGCCGACACAGTCGACCTCGGCGTTGGCGCTGAAATGGCGTACTTTGACGGCACCAACGGTTACTCGCTGGAAGTCAACTACGACTACGCAGAAGACAGCGGCGCTGCGACCGAAGAGAGCCTGTTCTTCGACGCCCAGTACACCCGTGACTTCAACCCACGCTTCTACGGCTTTGCCAAAGTGCAGGGTACAGTTGACGCGTTCTCTTCCTATGAGAGCGACTACTTCGTAGGCGTCGGTGCTGGTTACCGCGTATTCGACAACGCGAAAACACGTTGGACTGTACAGGGTGGCCCCGGCTACCGCGTAGCGTCCCTCACAGACGTTGTGGACGGCGAATTTGACGAAGCAGCATTCGCGCTTTCGTCCAACTACCGCCAGCAGCTCTCCGAGACTGTGTACTTCATCAACGATACCGACATCATCACTTCCGAAAGCGATACATCGGTCATCAACGATCTGGGCCTGACTGTTGCGGTTGCCAACAACCTCGCAATCAAAACCAGCATCCAGACCGAGTTCCACACGGATCCTCTCGATGGGTATGAAGACACCGACAACACCTTTGGTGTGTCGCTGGTCTACAACTACTAATCTGATTTGATTGGTAAAATTAGCGCGCCGCGGGGTTTCCCCGCGGCGCGTTTTTATATCAGCCCGCGCCAGATCATAAAGGCGAGGGCACAGCCAACGGCCACGAAAATCCCGAAGGCGACCAGCGCGAGAAGGTCGAGGATTTTGCCCTTACGGCGAAGCCACGGATCAACGGCTTCGAGATGGGATTTGAGGTTGCGATGGGCGCGATCGACGCGGGTGTGGTTGACCTGCACCGCCAATTTCGGGTGCGATTGTAATGACATAGCCTCTACGATCACGCGGGCGTCGCGGCGCGCCCAGCGGGGGAGACGGCGGCCTGCCTTGGCGATTTTCGACGGGAAATCCGACCCTGCGCGCACGCCGAGACGATCCCGCAACAGAGCGGTCAATTCTTCGGTTTTATCAGCGAAATCCTCGGACATATCCGCGTTTTAGGGGCTTTCGGCAGGTCCGCCAAGCCGCTATCTCTGAGCGCATGTTGAATATTGTCCTTTCCGGCTCGCCTACCGAGCGCCCGCCCCTGTTGATTGCGCATGGTCTGTTCGGCTCTGCGCGCAATTGGAGTGTGATCGCGAAAAGACTTTCGGATCAAAGGCTTGTGGTGACTGTGGACATGCGCAACCACGGCGAAAGCGCGCGGTTTTCGACCCAGAGTTACGCCGATATGGCCGCTGATCTGGCCGAAGTTCTAAAGGTCCATGGACCGGCGCATGTTTTGGGGCATTCGATGGGGGGCAAGGCGGCGATGATGCTGGCGCTTGAGCATCCTGAACATCTTAAGTCATTGATTGTGGCGGATATTTCGCCGGTTACCTATGGGCATGACAACACCCACCTGATCGATGCGATGCGCAAGGTTGACCCGAAAGCGGTGACGCGGCGATCAGAGGCGGACGAGATTTTGCGCCCCGAGATTGCGGACGATGGGGTGCGGGCGTTTTTGCTGCAAAGCATTGATATTAAAAACAATAAATGGCTGTTGAACCATGATGTTCTGGAGGCCGAGATGGGGTCTATCGTCGGGTGGCCGGATGTTTCGGGGCGTTTTGAGGGGCCTTCGTTTTTCCTGTCGGGGGGCGAGAGCACCTATGTGTCGCGCGACCAGCGGGATGCGACCAAGGCATTGTTTCCAAAAGCAAAATTCGCCTCCATCCCCGGTGCGGGGCATTGGTTGCACGCCGAAAAGCCGCGCGAGTTCGAGGCGGCCTGTCGGGCGTGGATGGAGGCGGTTGACGCCGCTTAGCCAGCCTCGGTTATTTTCTTGGCTATCACCCAAGTTATTGGAAACGCGGCGATAAATCCTATCGCGGCGGCGATGAGGATGGGGCGTAGGGTGTCCTGACCCACGGTCAGGGCGACGATAATCGCGATTCCCATGAGGGATGTGGCGATGATCGAAAACAGGATTCCGGCGAGCCGTGTCATGGCAATCTCCAACATATGCGTGCGCGCGAATGGGAGACTAGGGGGGATCGGGGAAACTGCCTTGATCGGGATCAAGCGCGCGCTCGGGGCGCGAAGCTTTAAACATTTTAACGACATTGTGGCGCGAGTTGGCAGGGTTTTACAAACCGCCCTGCCCCCCGTTTTACGTGTTTTACATGTTTTAAAGGAGAGCCCCGATGCAATACCTCAGCGTGCGCACCTCCCGCTTTCGCGCGGAGATGACGAAACTGGTCGATCTGGTCGAAAAGGGCGAGGCACAGGTGGTGCTAAGCCGCTACGGGCGCGGGCGCGTGGCGCTCGTGTCATTCGACGACCTGTTCCGGATCTGGGAGGCGGAGGCCGATGAGGAGATGGGGGCGAAGGACCCCGATCTGGGCGGCAAGCGCCCCGGAGAGGTCGCGCCGGAAATGAAGGCCCATTACGCCGAGGTGGCCGAGGTCGCCGCCGAGACGCGCAAACTGGGTCTGGACGGCAAATGGAACCGCTTCTGGTCATGGCTACGCCGGTTCGACGAGGGCGGGGCCGAGCGGTCGGAAACCTACGAGGTCGAAGCCCCGAAAGAGGATTTGTCGGGGCGGGTGGAGTTGTGAGTGAGCGGCGCCTGGAAACGCCGTGGGGCGGCGTTTCAGCCGCGAACGCGCCCACACACTTGTGGGCGCCGGTTTATGGGCGGAGATTTGGTGGACGGTAATTTGGGTTGATTTAGCCAGAGCGCCGGCCAATCTGGTTGAAAATTCTCAGGCGCGTGCCTCCCTTGCAATGTATAAAAATTTTCATATTATCATCGGAATTTTTGGAGGATGCCCAAATGAAAATAGATAGAGCTTGGATACGCGTTCTATCCAACAACTGGACAGCCATTTTTGGCTTTTTTTTCATTGTGATAGCTCTCATTTGGATTGTCAGCCATCCACCTAAAAGTTGGCTGGAAAAGCTTTTGTCGGGACTGCCGATGGAAATTGGGTTCGCCCTTGTTATTGCATGGGTGGTCGCGAGCATAGTCGAAGTCAAAGCTAGAGAAGAATACGATCAGTATACTCAAAGACAAGCTCAAGTGATGAGCCAAAACGTGTTTCGATATCTTTATAACGTGAACTTCCCGAGAAGCGCATTTCAAGTTCTCGAAGATTTCGTATTCAGAGAGCCAATAATAAAAACTTATCAGAAACTTGATTACGAATTGCTGGCACCAATAGACCAAAGTGGCTGGATCAAGATGCGTTGCGAGTTCGATTATGCGCTTAAAAATGTCTCCGACAGAACGATCAAACACGATATAAAATTTTACTACTCCGAGGTGTCGGGTTTTGATGCGCCCAAGTATGACGGATGCGGGCTTCAATCCTTGGTTATTGACGATCAAACCATCCCACATGAGGATTTTTCTAAGTATGATCATGCTGCGCCAGATGCCGTTGGTCAGCACAAATTTCGTGTGCCCCGTGACTTTGCTCCTGGGAAGGAGGTTCGAGTACGCGCCACATATGTTCAAGTGAAGCGCGTAACCGACAACGACCTTTTCCAGTCGAGTTCAATTTGTGAAAATTTGGAGCTCAAAATGAGGTACGATCCAATGGTCTATAAGCTTTTCATCGAGCCCGTGCATCCCGCCAACAAGTTCGATGCAGACTTTGGCCCCAACGGCGCGGACTGCTGCCGCACTGTTCGGATTGACCAAACACTCCTACCCAAAAACGGCCTATTTATCTGGTGGAATCCGATAGATGCACAGGAAACCTAATGTATTTCATCCCCGCGCCCCCGACGTTAAGACTCGGTTCAACAAAAAGTGTTGAAAGTATGGCATCAATTGCCGTAGAAATGACCCAACGGACGGCTACATAACAGTTCGTTAGGTCGCAAACGGCGACATGTAGAGGAAAACCAATGGCTAAATTTGGAACAGGTGGCGGCACTGGCTGCTGAGCTGAGTCTGCACACATAGGCGGCCCCACCATTGGTGGGGCCCTAATTTTTCTAAGCGCCACACGTGAACCGCGTCTTGGGACACCCCCAAACCGCCGACGGTATTCGCTCCCCACCCGAACAAAAAGGCCGCCTTGTGGGCGGCCTTTGGGTTGTTGGGGTTTGGTGTGGGAGTGTGGGAGTGTGGGGGGGGGTGTTTGGTGCGCCCTATTCCACTGTGTGGGTACGGGTGTTTCTTTGAAACACCCTGCCACCCACCGTCGCCTTGGAAATGGTCAGCTTTAGCTGTCCATTTTCAAGGCGCTTATAAATGCTTCCTGCGGGATTTCGACTTTGCCGAACTGGCGCATCTTTTTCTTACCGGCTTTCTGCTTTTCGAGCAGTTTCTTTTTGCGTGTGGCGTCGCCGCCGTAGCATTTGGCGGTTACGTCTTTGCGCAGGGCCGAGAGGGTTTCGCGGGCGATGACTTTGCCGCCGATGGCCGCCTGGATCGGGATTTTGAACATGTGGCGGGGGATGAGGTCTTTGAGTTTTTCGCACATGGCGCGGCCGCGCATTTCGGCGCGGTCCCTGTGGACCATCATCGAGAGGGCGTCGACGGGTTCGTCGTTCACGAGGACCTGCATTTTGACGAGGTTGTCTTCGCGGTATTCGGTGAACTGGTAATCAAAGGAGGCGTATCCTTTGGTCACGGATTTGAGGCGGTCGTAAAAATCGAACACAACTTCGTTGAGCGGCAGGTCGTAGACGACCATGGCGCGCGGACCTGCGTAGGTGAGGTCGAGTTGGATGCCGCGGCGGTCCTGACAGAGTTTGAGGACGTCGCCGAGGTATTCGTCGGGCACCATGATGGTGGCTTTGATGCGCGGTTCCTCGATGTGGTCGACGTAGGTGAGGTCGGGCATGTCGGCGGGGTTGTGGAGGTCTTCGACGTCGCCGTTTTTCATGTGGATTTTGTAGACCACGGAGGGGGCGGTTGTGATCAGGTCGAGGTTGTATTCGCGCTCGAGGCGGTCGCGGATCACTTCGAGGTGGAGGAGGCCGAGGAAGCCGCAGCGAAAGCCGAAGCCCAGCGCTGCGGAGGTTTCCATTTCCGAGGAGAAGGAGGCGTCGTTGAGTTGGAGTTTTTCGATCGCGTCGCGCAGGTCTTCGAAGTCGTTGGCGTCCACGGGGAAGAGGCCGCAGAAGACGACGGGGATGGAGGGTTTAAAGCCCGGCAGCGGAGTGGCGCAGGGTTTTTTGTCGTGGGTGATGGTGTCGCCGACCTTGGTGTCGCGGACCTGTTTGATCTGGGCGGTGAAGACGCCGATTTCGCCGGGGCCGAGTTCGGAGATGTCGACCATCTGCGGTTTGAGGACGGCGAGTTTTTCGATTTTATAGGTCGCGCCGGCGCGCATCATTTTGATCTGGTCGCCCTTTTTGACCACGCCATCCATGACGCGGATCAGGACGACGACGCCGAGGTAGGGGTCGTACCATGAGTCCACCAGCATCGCTTTGAGGGGCGCGTCGCGCTCGCCCTTGGGGGCGGGAAGGCGGTGGACGATGGCCTCTAGGACGTCGGGGATGCCGAGGCCGGTTTTGGCGGAGATTTCGACCGCGTCGGAGGCGTCGATGCCGATCACGTCCTCGATGTTTTCGCGCACGCGTTGGGGTTCGGCGGCGGGGAGGTCGATTTTGTTCAGCACGGGGACGATTTCGTGGTCCGCGTCGATGGCCTGGTAGACGTTGGCGAGCGTTTGCGCCTCGACCCCTTGGGAGGCGTCCACGACGAGCAGCGAGCCTTCGACGGCCTGCATGGAGCGGGAGACCTCATAGGCGAAGTCGACGTGGCCGGGGGTGTCGATGAGGTTGAGGATATAGGTCTGCCCGTCTTTGGCGGGGTATTCGATGCGCACCGAGTTGGCTTTGATGGTGATGCCGCGTTCGCGTTCGATGTCCATGGCGTCGAGCATCTGGGCCTTCATATCGCGTTCGGCCACGGTTCCGGTCAGCTGGATCAGCCGGTCGGCAAGGGTGGATTTCCCGTGGTCGATGTGAGCCACGATGGAAAAGTTGCGGATGTTTTTCAGCTCGGTCATGGCGGGCCTTTGGCGCGTTTGGATTAGCTGATTTCTATGCGGGCAAAGGGCGGGAATGGCAAGGGGGGTGGTTACGGCGACTCCGTGCTGCAGTTTTGCGACTTCTGGGCGGCGGGGTTGCCCAGAATCCCCAAAACCGTCGCGGGATTAACCTGTTCCCAATGTGGTTATTGACGAAGGACGATCGAGGCTAAACCATGGATATTATTCACACCTATGGGGACTCAAATGAATTTCAGAAATGCATTGCTATTATCATTGATGATTCCGCTGTTGGCGGCTTGTGGCACGTCCTTTTCGATACCGCAGGTTGGAGAGGGCGACACCGAGACAGCTACAAAAATGTTCGCAGCCGCGCGTGCAGAGCCTGTGAGCGTGTCACTTTCACAATCGGCGGCGCAAAGCCGGTTCCAGCGCGTTGCACGGCGCGTGGCGCCCGCAGGCAAGAAGGTCTGTGAAGCGGCCACGGCGGACCGCGAAGACTTCAATTGTTCCGTGGATGTCGGGATCGACACGAAAATGAAGGAGCGCAACGCATATTTCACCCATGTGAACGGCGACCCCGTGATCCGGATATCGATGCCGTTGCTGATGGACACGCAGAGTGATGACGAAGTTGCCTTCGTGCTGAGCCATGAATTCGGTCACTTGATTGGCCGCCACATCGAAAAACAGGAGCAACAGGCCGTCGCAGGCGCACTTATCATGGGCGCATTGGCGGCCTATGCGAATGCCAATGCGGCAGCTGCGGGACAGTATTACGATCCTAATGCCGTCAGCCGGAACGTCGAAATCGGGGCCGCGCTCGGCTCTATCGCCTATTCGCAGACCTATGAGCTGGAGAGTGATACATTGGGCACATACATCGCGAAGACTGCCGGTTATGACCCCGTGAAAGGCGCACAATATTTTGCGCGGCCCGAAGATGTGCGCACCGAGGCCGGAAACCTGTCGTTCTGGGGCACGCATCCACCGGATGAAAAGCGGCTGGCGACGGTTCTCGCGACAATGCGCGAAATTGAAGCCGGGGGTGGCCTCCAACAGAAATAGGCGTCGGCCCTCGTCAAACGTGGATACATTTCGCTCGCGATTTGCGTCCACGGCGTGGGTGGTGACCTGACGCGACTTAAGGGATTCAGGGGCTTAACAGTTGCCACAGGGGCTTCAGTCTGTTCCTGTTGGGGAAAAGCTGAGAGACGTGGGCGGATGGATATTTCTGGGGCGGGGCGATACGTCGGGTTTTTGGCGGCGGGTTTGGTGGCGGTGGCGGGCGTTTTTGTGTCTGTGGGCTGGGGCCTGGTCGGGGCGGTGATTGTCTTTGCGGCGGGGTTTCTGGCTGTGGCGGCTTTTGCGGTTTTGCACCATGGCGTTGGCGAGCGGGTCATTCTGGGCCTGCGGATTGACCGCTACCACGCGCTTTATGCGATGGCGTTGGAGATGTATCTGCGCCGGTTGCGGGAATTTTTCCGCGTCGATGATCCTGCGGACACGCCTGATGGCGAGCGGGCGAGTGCGGGGCGGTTGTTTTTCGGATCGATGAGTTTCGGGATGTTTGACCGCACCATGCAGTTGGCGGTGGTCTATCCCTATTTGCTGTTCATCATGGCGTGGGCCTTTGGCAGCGAGGGGGCCTATATCGGGGAGCGGTGGGTTTTGACGCCGCCGGATCCGTGGTGGATCGGGCCTGCGACCTTGGTTCTGACGGGGTTGGTGGTTTTTTCCAGCCAGTTCAGTTCACTGGCCCCCAAGAACAGTTTTTTGCAGCGTTTTCCGTTGACCCTGGCCTATGTCGCCTTCGGGTTGGCGGCGGCGTTGGTCTATTCCAAGGCGACCGAGATTGCGGTGCCTTTGGCGATTGTTCTGGCCAGTGCGATTGTGGTGGCTGTGTCGGGGGTGAGCGCGCTCGGGATTGCTGTGGGTGTGGCGATTTTGGGCACGGGGTCTGTGGCCGGATTGGCGGTCATTCTGCTCGGCACGGCGGGGTTTTCGGAGACCGCGCTGATGCGGGTGCGCGCGGCGTGGCGAGCGCCTTTGATCGTGGCGATCTATACGGTTGTGCTGATCGGGGCGGCGGGGTTGCTCGGGTGGGATGAGGAGCCTTTGCGATCGTCGGGTTGGACGTCGATCTTCTTCTTTCTGGCTGTGGCGCCGATGGTGAATGCGGTGTTTGACAGTTTCGGTGTGGCCACGACCTTGGCGACGGCGACGCGGGGGTTGCGGTCGCACCCGTTGCTCTGGGGGGTGGTTGATGCGGTGATGGCCTGTGTGTTCTTTGTCGGGCTCGGGATTGCGTTCATCACCGTGCTGACGGTCATCGAATGGCTGTCGGGGGTGAGTTTCGTGGATATCGACGGGGTGTTTTTGACCATTCGCGATCTGTCCAAGACGTGGTGGATTTACGTGATGCTGTTTTCGACCGCCCTGCCGACGTTTGTGCATTTTCTGGTGGCCTCGCTGAGCCTGCAGGCGGTGATGCCGCGCGGGCTGCGTGACGGGTTGAGTGCGCGGATTGTGTCGGTGCGTCGCGAGTTGCGCGCCGGGCGCGGTGATTTGGGGCAGTTGGGGGGGGCCATCGCGGGGCTTGCGGCGTTGTGGGCGGTGTCCTTGATGGTGGTGATGGTGCCTTTGGCCCTGCTGGTATGGGTTTTCCGTGACAGTGGCGTGGCGATGGTATTGTCGAGCTATCAGGTGTTGATGGTCGAGTTCCAGATTTTGCTGGAGGGGATTTTCGGGATCATTCGATGAGGGTTTTAGGCGAATTGTTCGCGCCGACACGCGAAAGTGTTACTGCCGCAACGGCACCGTTAACTTTTCGTTAACCACTTGTTTCTTAGTGTGTTTCAACTGGATGGTCCTGTGAGTTTGATAGATGGTGCGAGACGTTGAACAGTCGGGCGATTTGCCCATGAGCAAGCTTGCACTGGACCCTGTCCTGCTCGAATTCCACTATGGGGCTAGCGCTGAATACGCCGTCGTGGCGGATGAAAATCGCCATATCTTCTGGATGAACAAAGCCGCCAAGGCGGGGTTCGGCTACGAGTCCGAGGACCTGGTGGGGCGCAGCACCGACATTCTCTATGCCAGCAAACAGGACCATGAGAGGATCGGCCGCGAGCGCGATAAAAGCGCGACGGTCATGACGCCGACCAATTCCTACGTGAATTTCAAAAGGCAGTCGGGCGAAGTGTTCCCCGCCGAGATTACCGGCGGGCGGATGGTGGATGAAGACGGCGAGGTGCGTGGCTATTTCGGGTTGGTGCGCGATATGTCGGAGCAACAACACCTGTCGCAGACGCTGCATTCGCTCTATGCGATTACCTCTGATGCGGAGCTGTCGCGGACCGATAAAATTCAGAAAATCCTCGAAATCGGGTGTAGGCATTATGATCTCGATGTGGGCATCGTCAGCCTGATCGAGGGCGATCAATATTCGGTTCTGCACTGCGTGAGCCCCGATGACGCCTTGGAGCCGGGGGTGAGTTTCGACCTCGGGTCGACCTATTGCACGCATACGCTGACGGCCGATGGTCCGAAGATGTTTCACAGGGCGGGGAATTCGGAGATCCGCACCCATCCCTGCTACGAGATGTTCAAACTGGAGTCCTACATCGGGGTGCCGATCATCGTCGAGGGCACGCGGTTCGGCACGTTGAATTTCTCGGCGGCCGAGGCGCGCGAGCCCTTTACCCACCACGACAAGGAGATGATTCTCCTGTTTGCGGCATGGGTGTCGCAGGAGTTGAGCGTCGAGCGGTCGATGGCGCGACTGGCGCAGCGCGCGGAGACGGATTTCCTGACCGGAATGCAAAACAAGCTCGGGTTCGAACGGGGAAAGCGGGCGGCGTGGCTGGCGACGCGGCGCAACAATATCGGCGCGGCCTTTATGTTGGATCTGGATTACTTCAAATCGATCAATGACACCTACGGTCACGAAGCCGGTGACAAGGTGCTGGCCAAGCTGGGTCAGGTGCTGCGCGATAACGTGCGTGCCGACGATATGCTCGCGCGGGTGGGGGGCGAGGAATTCTGCGCCATCATGCCCGGGATGCACCCGATTACGGCCGAACGCTTTGCCGAATATCTCGTCAGTCTGATTGGCACGATGGAGGTGGAGCACGACGGTCAGACGATCAGAACCACGATCAGCATCGGCTTTTCGATCTACGATTCCTCGATGGAGTCGATCAAGGATTGGATCACGCGCGCCGACATCGCGCTCTATCAGGCGAAATCGGAGGGGCGGAACCGCAGTTGCGATGCTCGGCGTGTTCACGCGCAGGAAATCTCACGGGCACGTTGATCTGCGCGGCGTTTTTTGGCACAGTATTCCCAATCCTATCTACAAACAGACCGGCATGAACCGGCCATAGGAATGAGGCAGAGCTATGAAAACGATTAAAATTGGTGTCATCCTGGCGACCATCGCCACGGGGTATGTAACCCCCCTCCCCGCCACCGCGGGCGCGATCGAGCGTGCGTGTTTGGCCTCGGGGCGCAGTGGCGCGAGCCGTCCGTTGTGCGGTTGTATCCAACAGGTTGCCGATGCGACCCTGTCGGGAAGCGAACAGCGCCGTGCGGCAAAGTTCTTTAAGGACCCGCAGAAGGCGCAGGACACGCGCCAGTCCGATAACCGCAGCCACGAGACATTCTGGAAGCGCTATAAGGCGTTCGGGAACTCCGCTGCCGCCTATTGTGGCTGATGCGCTTTACCATCCGCTAAACACATTAAAACCTGTCGGCAGGGACATCTGGATCGCAGATGGCCCGCCTGTGCCGTTTTACGGTGTCGCGTTTCCCACGCGCATGACGGTGGTTCGGATCGGGGCGCAGCTTTGGGTGCATAGCCCGATTGCGCCCGATGAGGGATTGCTGCGCGAATTGGCGGATATGGGCGAGGTTGCGTGGCTGATCGCGCCCAATCCGATCCATTATGTCTCCGTGCAAACATGGAGCGAGCGGTTTCCCGAGGCGGCGGTCTATGCCGCGCCGGGCGTGGCCGCGCGCGCGAAAAAGAACAACACCCCCTTCCCCACCCACGTCATTCTGGACGATGAGGCGCCTGAGGCGTGGCGCGATGTGATCCGCCAGCGCGTGGTCAAGGGGCACCGGTTTTTGCACGAGGTGGTGTTTTATCACATCCCCTCCAAAGTCTTGGTGCTAACCGATTTGATCGAGAATTTCGAACCCGCCAAGGTGGGGCGCATCAAGGCGGTTCTGTTTCGCATTGCCGGCAACCTCGACCCCGACGGGAAGGCCCCGATCGACATGCGCAACACGTTCAAATCGCGGCGAAAAGCGCGCGAGGTGATCCGCGAAGTGATTTCATGGGCGCCTGAAAAGGTGATCCTGTCGCATGGGCGGTGGTACGAGAGCGATGGCACGGGCGAGTTGAAGCGCGCCTTTCGCTGGCTCGGGGTTTAGGGCCCGCGCGGCTCTACGAGGGGGCCGAATGTGTCGCGCAGATGCGCCAGCCCGCTTAGCGTGGCGCGCCAGCGGGTCTCGGAAGGTCCCGCGCGGGTATTGGCGTCGAGCACGTTGAAAAACTCCAACCATGACGCGAGGAAGCCCGACATACCGCTGGCCGCGATGCGGGTGTCGATGAGGTGCGCGTTTGCCATGTCCCCGACCAGCGTGAGGCGGGCGAGGACGGCGCGCAGGGCGGTGATACCCGCGCCATGGGTGGCGGCTGTGTAGCCTGCGAAATCCCCCGAAAACAGCGCGCGGAAGTCGAGATTGGCGGCGAGGAGCGCCTCTGAGGGGCTTTCGTCGGGGTTGATCCAGCCCATCGCGTGCAGGAATTCGGCGGCCTCGCGGCGTTGGGTGACGAAGGTGCTGTTGGTGATGGATTCGAGCAGTTGCACGGTGGTGGCGCGCCGTTCTGCGCGTCGCGCGAAGTAGAGTGATCCGGCCAGCGCCCCGATGGCGCCGTAGGAGGCACCCAGAAGGGCCTGCGCGAACGAGGTATCCACGAAGAGCGAAAAGCAGCCCGCGAAGGGGGTCGTCGTGCACAGCGGCGTGGTGCCGATCAGCGGCGGGGCGATGTTTTGGGCGATGAGGAAGGCCGCGAAGATCAGCAGGAGCGGCAGCGCGAAGGCAAACAGGATCACCCGCGCGTCGCGCAGCACCCTGTGCCAGATGTGGCGGTTGCGTGCTGTGGTCTGCATCATGGCCCCTCGCCCATTGCCGTGTTTCACGCCCTGCCCCAGTATAGTGCGAAAGCGGGACATCGGGCGAAAGGGAAATGCATGGGTAAGGCGATATTCATCCTCTCGGGGGCGGGTCTGTCGGCGGAAAGCGGGTTGAAGACCTTTCGCGCCGAGGACGGGCTGTGGGAGGAGCATCGGGTCGAGGATGTGGCGACGCCGGAGGCCTTTGCGCGGGATCCGGCCTTGGTGCAGCGGTTTTACAACGAGCGGCGTGCGGGTGTGGCGGCGGCGCAGCCGAACGCGGCGCATGAGGCTTTGGCGCGCCTTCAGCGCGATCACGGCGCGCCTGTGCATCTGGTCACGCAGAACATCGACGATCTGTTGGAGCGGGGCGGTGCGCGCGATGTGATCCACATGCATGGCGAGGTGAACTCGGCGCTCTGTGCGCGCTGCGGGCATCGCTGGGAAGCGCCTGCGGTGATGGTGGTGGGCGAGGTTTGTGTGGCCTGTGGTGCGCCGACGGCGCGCCCTGACATCGTGTGGTTCGGGGAAATCCCCTATCACATGGAGGCCATTGGGGCGGCGTTGGAGGAGAGCGATCTGTTCGTGGCGATCGGGACCTCGGGGTTGGTCTATCCGGCGGCGGGGTTTCGCCAGATGGCGCAGCAGCACGGGATTGCGACGTTGGAGATCAACCTCGCCGCTTCGGGTGCGCGGTTTGATGATGTGCGCGAGGGGGCGGCGTCGCGGTTGGTGCCCGATTGGGTGGAGGAAATTATCGGGGGGTAGGTGGGCGGCACCGCGTGGGATGCCGCCTTTGGTGTCGCGTAGCGTTTAGTTGGTTTTGCCGTGCTGCATGCCGGTGCCATCGGCGGGCATCTTCATCGGCATGGTTTCGGCGCGCGTCAGATCGACGGGGATGTCGAGCGTCATCTCGCCCGCTTCCTCGAAGGTCAGCGTCACGGTGACCATGTCGCCATCACTCATCGGACGGGTGAGGCCCATGAACATCACGTGGTCTCCGCCGCGCATCAGGGTGTGGGTGCCCCCTGCGGGGACAGCGATGCCGCCCTCGACGCGGCGCATTTGCATCACGCCATCACCGGCATCGATATGGGTGTGCAATTCGACCCGCATGGCGATGTCGGAGGCGGCCGCGATCAGGCGGTCGTCGGTGTCGGTATGGTTTTCGATCACGAAGAAGGCCGCGCCCGCTTTGGCGGACATGCCGGAGGCGCGCGCGTAGGCGTCGGTGATCATGATGTGGCTCATGCCGTCATGTGTGCTGTCATCGGCGAGGACGGGCGTGGAGAACGGGAGGGTGAGTGCGAGGGTGCAAAGCCCGGCGCGCAAGGGTGTTTTGATGGTCATGTTTTTATCCTGAAATCTGAGAAAGAGGGTGAGATTTCAGGCGGTTGGGGGACCACGCGCGGCGGGTGTCGGGGCGATCCGTGCCGCGAGGGTGAGGCCCTGTTGGACGGGATCGAGGGCCAGAGCCACGCGGGTCGGCGGGGTCAGCACGAAGGGGGACGGTGCATCGACGCCCGCGTGCATCACGCAGTCGGGGCAGATGTGGTGGGGGCCGACGGGTTGGCCATCGGCGTCGACCGCGACGGTGACATAGCCGGAGCCTGTGCACAGCACGATTGCGCCTGCCGCGTCGCGCATCTGGCCACGCGCCATGCCCGTGCCGGCCGAGGAGGCGAGCATGACAAGGCTCATCAGGAGCGCGAGGATCGGGGTCAGGTGACGACGCATGGCGGCAATTTATCCGGCGTGTGCGGGGATGGAAAGCGACAGATGCGCGCGCCCTAGACCAGCGCCGCCGCGCCCGCCACGAGACCCACGAGCAGGGGTTGGTGGAGCAGGTAGATGATCAGCGTGTGACGCCCGGGCCATGCCAGAATGCGCATCGCGCGCGAAGGGGTGGCGCGGCTTTGCAGAGCGGTCCAGAGGCCCGTGTTGGTGGCTGCTTTGGAGACCGCCATGCCGGCCAGAAACGGTGCGATCCACGGGAAGAGCGGCACGAAATCGAGCGCGGGACGGGCCTTTGGCGCAAGGCCGGTCCAGTGCCAATAGTCAGGTGAGAAGAAGTCGCTGGTGAGCACGTTCGGGGCGAAGAAGGCGGCGATTGCGGCGAGAATCACCCCCCAGACGGGCACCCGCAGAAAGGCCAGACCGATCACGGAGGCGGTCGCGATGGCGTGCAGGATGCCGAAATGGATGAAGCGGTCGGGCATGTAGAGGTAGCTCACCACGGTGATCAGCAGCGCGGCGGCGAGGATGCGCAGCAGGCGTGCGCGAAAGGCGGGCCAGCGCAGCCCGCGCGCATGGGCGAGGTGGAGGCTGACACCCGCGAGGAACAGGAACGAGCCCGCCGTGAGCACCGCGAGGCCTTTCCAGAACGGGGTAAAGGGCTGGCGCGGGGGCAGGAAGTTGAACAGCGCGAGGTCGTAGACGAAATGGTAGGCGACCATGCCGAGCAGCGCGGCGGTGCGCGCCAGATCAAGGGCGGCGATGCGGGGGCGGCTCATGCTCTCGCTCCTAGGTCAGGGGGGCGGACGACGAAAAACCCCGCGCCAGAGTTATGGCACGGGGTTCAAGACGTGGAAACGTCGAAAGATCAGGCGGCAGCAGTTGCCTTGGAGATCTCTTTTTTGACTTTCAGCGCGTTGGCGGACAGCTCTTCGTCTTTCGCTTTCGCGAGGAAGGCGTCGAGGCCACCACGGTGATCAACGGTGCGCAGAGCGGCAGCGGAGATTTTGAATTTGATGGTGCGGCCAAGAGTTTCCGACATCAACGACACGTCGTTGAGGTTCGGAAGGAAACGGCGGCGGGTACGGTTTTTAGCGTGGCTGACATTGTTGCCAGACATCGGGCCTTTACCGGTCAATTCGCAGCGGCGCGACATGGGTTCATCCTCGTCTATCAAGCGGGCAGCGCGTTTACGCCACCGCGGGTCTCATTAAACTGTCTAATCGGCGCCGGATATGCGCGGAAATTCGGAGGAGCGCAAGGGCCAAGGCCCATGTTCACGCCCGAATTCACCGATTTGAACAGAGAAAGGCACCGCAAAAGCGCAGCGCCCGAAATTCAGTTCGCGGTGCATAGGCGATCACGAGAGAATCGTCAAGACCGCGTGGCGCGCATTCTAGGGCGTATCGTGGCGCAGGGCGGCGAGCACCTGCTCGGCGGCGCCAGAGGGGGTGAGCGTGCCGGTTGCGACCTGTTTTGTGAGCGACAAAACATGGCTGCGCAGGGGTTCGCGGTCGAGTTGGGCGAGCAACCCCTGTCGGATTTCCTGACCGAACCAATATTCGGCCTGCTCGGCGCGGCGCGCGTCGAAATGGCCCTGCTCGCGGCGCCAAGCGGTGAGGAATTTGATGTCTTCCCAGATTTGGGTGATGCCTGATTCTTGGAGGGCGGAGCAGGTCATCGCCTTGGGGAAGCCGTCGGGGTCCTGAGGGCGTTTGCGCAGCAGTCTGAGTGCGCCGCTGTAGTCCGCGCAGGTGCGTTTGGCGGCGGGTTCGAGGTCTCCGTCGGCTTTGTTCACCACGATGAGGTCGGCCATTTCCATGATGCCGCGTTTGACGCCCTGCAATTCGTCGCCCCCCGCCGGTGCGAGGAGGAGAAGGAAGATGTCGGACATCTGCGCGACCACGGTTTCCGATTGGCCCACGCCCACGGTTTCGATCAGGATGATGTCGTAGCCTGCCGCTTCGCATAGCGCCACGGCTTCGCGGGTGCGCCGTGCCACGCCGCCCAGTTCGGTGCGCGACGGCGAGGGGCGGATAAAGGCGTTTGCTTCGCGCGAGAGCAGTTCCATGCGGGTTTTATCGCCGAGGATCGAGCCGCCTGTGCGCGCCGAGGAGGGATCGACGGCGAGGACGGCGACGCGCAGCCCTTCGCGGATCAGCATCATGCCGAAGCTTTCGATCAGGGTGGATTTGCCCACCCCCGGTGTGCCCGAGAGGCCGAGGCGCAGGGCCTGTTTGCCGGTGTGGCTGAGCGCGTCCATGAGGGCGATGGCGTCGCGGCGGTGGTCGTCGCGCGAGCTTTCCACGAGGGTGATGGCGCGCGCGAGGGCGCGTCGGTTGCCATCGCAGACGTCGCGGGCGAGTTGTTCTATATCCATTGCAGACTTCCGGCATTCAGGGCGCGATCGCCCCCCGCATTTGGTCCCCACAATTGACCGCCAAGGCAGGCAAAGTCCACCCCTGCCCGCCCCCCTTTCAAGCGTCGCCGCGATGGCCCATAAACGCGGGATGGACAGGCTGCCGATTGATGATGTGCTGGGGGAGGTCTGCGCGGCTGTGCGTGCGCAGGGCCGTGTGGTTCTGGTCGCGCCTCCGGGGGCGGGCAAGACGACGCGGGTGCCTCTCGCGTTGTTGGAGGATGTGACGGGGCGGATCGTGATGTTGGAGCCGCGTCGTTTGGCGGCGCGCGCGGCGGCGGAGCGGATGGCGGCGAGCCTCGGCGAGGCGGTCGGGGGCACGGTGGGCTACCGGATGCGCGGCGAGGCGAAGGTGTCGCGCGACACCCGCATCGAGGTGGTGACCGAGGGCATTCTGACGCGGATGTTGCAGAGCGATGCGGAACTGTCCGGCATCGGTTGCGTCATTTTCGACGAATTTCACGAGCGTAGTTTGAACGCCGATCTGGGGTTAGCGCTCGTGTGGGAGGTGCGTCAGGCGCTGCGCGAGGATTTGGCCATTGTGGTGATGTCGGCGACCTTGGATGCGGCCCCTGTGGCGGCGATGTTGGGCGATGCGCCGATGGTGCACTCTGAGGGGCGCGCCTATCCGGTGGAGACGCTGTGGCGCGATGTGCCGGTGGCCAAGACTGTGCGCTATGAGGCGGCGGTGGCCGATCTGGTGGTGGAGGCGGTGGGGGCGCAGGCGGGATCGGCGTTGGTGTTTTTGCCCGGTGAGGGGGAAATCCGGCGGGTGGAGGCATTGCTCGCGGGGCGGTTGCCGGGGGATTGCGTGGTGCGCCCCCTGTTCGGAGCGATGGATTTTGCCGCCCAGCGCGCGGCGGTCGCGCCGTGTCGTGAGGGGCGCAAGGTGGTCTTGGCGACCTCAATTGCCGAGACGTCACTGACGATCGAGGATGTGCGCATTGTGGTCGATGGCGGGCGGGCGCGACGGGCGCGGTTTGATCCGTCCTCGGGCATGTCGCGGCTGGTGACCGAACGGGTGTCGCGCGCAGAGGCCGAGCAGCGCCGTGGCCGTGCGGGGCGGGTGAGCGAGGGCGTGTGTTACCGCCTGTGGACCAAGGGGGAGGAAGGTGCCCTGCCCCTGTTTGCGCCCGCCGAAATCGAGACCGCGGACCTGACGGGATTTGTTTTGGAGCTGGCGCTTTGGGGGGCGCAGGCGGGGGAATTGGCGTTTTTGACGACCCCGCCGGAGGGGCCGATGGCGGAGGCGCGCGCGTTGCTACAATCGCTCGACGCGCTGGATGATGCGGGGCGGATTACGGCGCATGGGCGGGCGCTGGCCGGTTTGCCGACGCACCCGAGACTTGGACATATGCTACAGATCGCAGGGGCGCAGGCGGCGCCTTTGGCGGCACTTTTGAACGAACGCGACCCGATGCGCGGGGCGGGTGTGGACCTGTCGGTGCGCATGAATGCGGTGGCGCGCGGGGATGCGCGGGCCGATCGCGGGGCCTTGGCGCGGGTCAGACAAGAGGCCAAGCGGTTGGCCAAGGGCCTACCCAAGCGTGCGGCGATGAGCGTGGGGGAAATGGCGGCGCTGGCCTATCCCGACCGGATCGGATTGCGGCGCAAAGGCGACAGCGCGCGCTATGTGATGTCGGGTGGCAAGGGCGCGGTGATGGATGATGGTGATACGCTCGCCGCGCAGCGGTTGATCGTGGTGACCGACACGGATGGGGCGGCGCGCGAGGCGCGGATCCGGCAGGCGGCGGTGATTTCGGAGGGCGAACTGCGCGCGCTTTACGGGGCGCATATCCATTGGGTCGAGGCCTGCGCGTGGTCGCGCCGCGAGGGGCGGGTTCTGGCGACGCGCGAGGAGCGGTTCGGCGCGCTCGTGTTGGTGTCGCGCCCGTGGAGCGAAGCGCCTGCAGAGGCGATGGCGGGGGCGGCGATGGAGGGGTTGCGCCAGATCGGTCTGCCGTGGACGCCCGCGGCGCGCCGGTTTGCCGCGCGGGTGGCGTTGATGGGGGAGGGTTATCCCGACATGTCCGATGAGGCGCTTTTGGCGGGGTTGGAGGACTGGCTCGCCCCGCATCTCGGCGGTGCGCGCACGGAGGCGCAGTTGCGCGCGCTCGACACCACAGAGGCGTTGCGTGCGATGCTCGATTGGGACCAGATGAGCCGGCTGGACCGCGAGGTGCCGAGCCATTTTGTGAGCCCCCTCGGGCGGCGCATTCCGATTGAATATGACGGGGAGACGCCCGAGATTACCGCGCGCATACAGGAGTTTTTCGGCACCACGGTGCATCCCACGGTGGGCGCGCGACGGGTGCCGTTGAAGGTGACGCTGACCTCTCCGGCGCATCGCCCGTTGCAGGTGACGACCGATTTGCCGGGGTTCTGGAAGACCTCCTACGGGGATGTGCGCAAGGACATGCGCGGGCGCTATCCGCGCCATCCGTGGCCCGAGGATCCGACCGAGGCCGACCCGACGCTGCGCGCAAAACGGCGCGGGACCTGAGAATGGGGCGAGAATTTTTCGCACGCAGCCTTGGCGGTGGGGATGTGCGGGCCTAGGTGGGACCCAAAGGAGTTCCCCATTGCAGAAATTTTCATTGCTCGATTTGTCGCCCGTGCCGGAGGGCAAAACCGTCGCCGATGCCCTGTCCCATACCGTTGATCTGGCCCGTATGGCCGAGCGGGCGGGATATCATCGGTTCTGGTTGGCCGAGCATCACAACATGCCCGGGATTGCCAGTGCGGCGACGGCGGTGGTGATCGGCCATGTTGCCGCGCAGACCACGACCCTGCGCGTCGGGGCGGGCGGGATCATGTTGCCCAACCATGCGCCGCTGATTGTGGCCGAACAGTTCGGGACGCTGGCCACGCTTTTTGGCGACCGGATCGATCTGGGCCTCGGGCGGGCGCCGGGGACGGATATGAAAACCGCGCGCGCGTTGCGCCGTCACATGGCGCCCGAGGATAGCTTCCCACAGGATGTGCAGGAGTTGATCGGGTATTTCGAGGAGCCCACCGATGCGGGTGCCGTGCGCGCCATTCCGGGCAGCGGGACCAAGGTGCCGGTGTGGATTTTGGGGTCGAGCCTCTATG
Organism: Celeribacter arenosi; assembly: GCF_039539485.1. Lineage (NCBI taxonomy): Bacteria > Pseudomonadati > Pseudomonadota > Alphaproteobacteria > Rhodobacterales > Roseobacteraceae > Celeribacter > Celeribacter arenosi. The sequence goes on along the minus strand of NZ_BAABDF010000006.1, from coordinate 202,104 downwards.
GGGCGCAATTGGCGGCCTATCTGGGGCTGCCCTATGCCTTTGCATCCCATTTCGCGCCGGACATGTTGGGCGAGGCCCTATCGGTCTATCGCGCGACGTTCCAGCCGAGTGCCTATCTGCAGCGCCCCTATGCCATGATGGCGGCGGGGGTTTGTGTGGCCGAGAGTGCGGCGGAGGCGGAGTATCTGCGTTCCTCGCAATATCTCGCCTTTGCGCGGCTGCGCACCGGAAATCCCGGTAAATTGCCCCGCCCCAGCGCCGATGTCGCGGCCCAAATCCCCGCGCCGGTCTTTGCGCAGGTCAAACAGGCGCTGTCGGTCTCGGCGACGGGCACGCCCGCGATGGTGCGCGACCAGTTCGAGAGCCTGATCGCCACATACCAGCCCGATGAATTGATGGTGACGGGGATGATCCACGATCCCGCCGCGCGCATCCGGTCGTTTGAAATGGCCGCAGAGGTTCTGGCGCAGTTGCAAGGGTCCTAGGGTTTCGCGCCCCCCCGTGGTGCGAAAGGCGGGGAGCGCGTGCGCCTGCGCGTTCCCCGTTGAAGTTCGCCCCGATTTCGCCGATAGAGGGGGCGTCTCGCAGGTCTTACGTGGGGTGGTGGCCGATGGCGCGCCCGACCGAGATCGCAGTTGCACCCCGAAGTCAGGGTCCAATGACCCCCGACGGGACGGCAACGAATGTCAGGACTCCATGGAAAACGGCCCCGCCAGCGATCACACGACAGTGTCGACACCCGATCCTTTTGTGGTGCGGGTTCTCAAACGCGCGGCTCTCGTTGTGCTCGGGCCGTTCTATTTCCTCTACATCGCGTTTGTGCCGCTGGTCTGTGCGCGGCGCAAAGGGTTTCGCGGGTGGTATTGGCCGGTGGTCAAGCGGGCCTGTTCGCGGCTGTTGTGGTTGCTCGGCGTTCGCGTCGAGATGGCCCATGCCGACAAGCAGCAATTGAAGAACGACACCGGCAGTATCATCGTCATCAACCACCGCAGCCATCTGGACGGGTTTGTGTTGATGGACGCGGTGCCTGACGAGAAATGGTTTACCTTTGCGGCCAAGAAAGAGCTGTGCGATGCGGCCCTGTTGAGAACGGGGTTCAAGGGCGCGGGTCTGGTCGAGATTGATCGCTCCAGCGGCAAGATCGCGCTCGAAACACTGAGCGAGGCGGTGCGCGACATGCCCCAGCGCCGCTCTGTGGTGTTGTTTCCCGAAGGCACGCGGGTGGACAATGAAACGCTCGGTGAATTCAAGGCAGGGGCGGTGTTGGTGGCGCGCGAAACCGGACGCTCGATCCGCCCGATTGTCATTCACGATTCCGACCGGTTGTTGCCGCGGGGCAAAAAGTTCCCCTCCAGCGGGACGGTGCATGTGTCGCTACTGGCGCCGTTCATTTGCGATATGGATGCCTCTGTGGAGGATGACGTGGCGCGGCTGCGCGGGGTGATGTTGGCGGCGATTGTGCGCGGCTAGCGGTATCGGGGCGGTGCGAAAACCGGGTCTGGCCCCCCTGCCCCAAACCCCCTAGAACCTTCCCCGCACGACGAGGCCCATACGACGAGGAGAGCGCGCATGCGCAGAACGACCCTGCCCGAGAGGCCCCAGTGGCGCGAGCACGCCCAAGAGGTCGGGTTTACCTTTGCCGACATGCATGGCGAGCCCTATTGGGACGAAACCTCGGCGTATGAATTTACCTTGGCGCAGATCGAGAACGATCTGGAGGATCCGGCGAGCGAATTGCATGGCATGTGTCGCGAGGCGGTGGACCATATCGTGGCCGACGAGGCGTTGATGGACCGGTTTGCCATCCCCGAGGCCCATCGCGATCTGGTCGCGCAGAGTTGGCAGCGCGCGGACCCCGAGATTTATGGGCGGTTCGATTTTGCCTATGACGGCACGGGGCCTGCGAAGATGTTGGAGTATAATGCCGACACGCCGACCTCTCTCTACGAGAGCGCGTCGTTTCAGTGGCAGTGGTTCGAGGACCAGTTGGCGGCGGGTGTTTTGCCTGCGGGCAGCGACCAGTTCAACGGCATTCACGAGGCCTTGGTGGCGCGGTTCGGTGAGGTTTTCGAGCCCGACAGCGATCTGCATTTCACCGCCGTGGGCGGCAATCCCGAAGATTATGCCACCGTGGAGGCCATGGGATGGGCCGCGCGCGAGGCGGGTTTGGGGGCGCATTACTGTGATCTGCAAAAGATCGCCCTGAGCGAAGAAGGGCAGTTTCTGGACGATGAGGATCGCGTCATGGGGGTGCTGTTCAAGCTCTACCCGTGGGAAGATCTGTTGCGCGATGAATATGCCGACCACATCGCCGGATCGGGGTGTCTGTTCCTTGAGCCTGCGTGGAAAGCGGTGGTGTCCAATAAGGCTCTGCTGGCCGTCCTCTGGCAGATGTTCGAGGGTCACCCGAACCTGTTGCCCGCGTTTTTCGAGAGCGACATCGGGGAGGCACTGGCGGGGCGCGGGGCGGCTGCTGGCCACGTGGCCGCGGCCTTTGGGCGCGCCGAGGCGCAGTTGAAAGCCGCCCATGTGCGCAAACCGATCCTGTCGCGCGAGGGCGCGTCGGTGGCGATTTACAAGGACGGGCAGATCATCGAAGAGGCCCAGAACACCCAATATAGCGACCATCCGCGCGTCATTCAGGCCTATGCGCCGCTGCCCAAGCTCGACGGGTTTCGCCCCGTGATCGGGGCGTGGGTTGTCGGGGAGACCTGTGTGGGGATCGGCGTGCGCGAGGACCGGTCGCGCATCACGCAGGATTTATCGCGTTTCAAACCGCATTTTATTGCCCCATGATCGACGCGCCGATAGGGGCCGTCCCAGACCAAAGAGCAGGATTGTCATGACCAAACGTTCCAACCGCGTCGCTATTGCGATCCTCGGTGCCGCTGCCTTCACCCTCGCGGGGTGTCGCGAAGAGCAAGTCGATGCGCAGGCCTTCCCCGATCTCAAAAGCTGTAACGATGCGGTCACCGAGACCGGTGTGTTTTCGGCGCAGGATTGCGCGATGGCCTTTGAGGAGGCGGAGACGCTGCATATCGAGGCCGCGCCGCGCTACGAAAGTCTGGCCGTCTGCGAAGAGCAGCATGGCGAGGGGGCCTGTGGTGCGGAGGCCAGCGAAATGCAGGGCGGGTCGGGTGGCATTTTCATGCCGCTGATGGCCGGCTATCTGATCGGCAATATGATGCGCGGGACCGCCGGTATGGCGGCCAGTCAGCCGCTCTATAAAACGCCGGACGGGAAGTTCACCAATGCCAAGGGGACGAGTTCGTTTTCGAGCAATCGGGGGGCTGCGAAACTGGGCACGTCCCAGTTCACCCGCCCGACATCGACCGTTGGCAAAGCGCCGATGAACCGTGCCACGGCCGCCTCGCGCGGCGGGTTTGGCGCCAGCCGCACGGGGTTTGGCGGCTAGCGTGATTGGTTGAGCGGGGGCTGCGCGCGGGGTTTTAGAGCCTAGGCGCCCCAAGGGCCGTGGTGCCCTACCCCGCCATCGGTGCGCGCAAAGCCGTGGGCGCCGAAGAAGTCGCGCTGGGCCTGAATCACATCCGCCGTGCCGCGCGCCTGACGCATGGTGTCGAAATAGGCCAGCGCGGCAGAGAAGGCGGGCACGGGCAGACCGGTGAGCGCGGCCTCGGCCACCACACGGCGCAGCGCCGTGGTGGCGGTTTCCAGACGGGCGGCAAAGCGCGGGGCGAAGATGAGCTGGCCGTGGGGCAGCCCTTCGCGGATCGCGGCGGCCATTTCGTCGAGCATGGTGGAGCGGATGATACAGCCCGCGCGCCAGACCTCTGCGCAATCGGCGAGATCCATGTCCCAATCGAAGGCCTCGGAGGCAGCCGCGAGGAGCGAGAAGCCTTGGTCATAGGCGATGATTTTCGCGGCCAGAAGCGCCTGTTCGAGCGTGTCGTCAGAGAGCGTGAAAGCGGGCGCATCCGTGGACGCAAAGAGCGCGGCACCGTCGATGCGGGCGGGTTTTGCCGCCGACCACGCGCGCGCAGCGACCGCGGCCTCGATCGTGGAGGGGGATTGGCCGAGCGTGATCGCCTCGATCGCGGTCCAGCGGCCTGTGCCCTTTTGGCCCGCGCTATCGACGATCATCTCGACCATGGGGCGGCCGGTTTCGGGGTCTGTCGCCTGTAGGACTTTTCCCGTGATTTCAACGAGGTAGGAGGAAAGCGGGCCTTTGTCCCATGACTCAAATAGCGCCCCGATGCCCGGCGCGTCGCGGTCCTGACCGTCGCGCAGGAGGCCGTAGACCTCCGCGATCATCTGCATGTCGGCGTATTCGATGCCGTTGTGGACGGTTTTAACGAAATGGCCCGCGCCGTCGGGGCCGAAATGCGTCGCGCAGGGCGTGCCTTTGAATTTGGCGGAGATGGCTTCGATGATGTCGCGGATCGCCTCGAAGGCGGCAGGATCGCCGCCGACCATGATCGAGGGGCCGTGGCGCGCGCCCTCTTCGCCGCCCGAAACGCCCATGCCAAAGAACCGGATGCCGGTCTCGCGCAGCGCCGCTTCGCGCCGGCGGGTGTCGTGGAAATTGGCGTTGCCCGCGTCGATGATCATATCGCCCTCTTCGAGGTGCGGGCGCAGCGTTTCGATCACCGCGTCGACGGGGCCACCGGCCTGCACCATGATGATGATCGCGCGCGGCGATTGCAGGGAAGCCACGAGGTCCTGAGGTGTTTTGGCGGGCAGGAGCGCGGGGGCGAGATCGCCCGCCGAGGCCATGAAGTCATCGGTCACCGAGCCTGTGCGGTTATAGACCGCGATGGGAAACCCGTTTTCGGCGATATTGAGCGCGAGGTTTGCCCCCATGACACCCAATCCGACCAGACCGATACGCGCGTGAACAGTTTCGTGAGCCATGGTGTTTCCCTTTCCCTGCGCCCCGTTTGTGGCGCGAAATGATGTTAGCGCAGACATAGCCCGAGGCAGTCGAAACGACAACATCGCGGCGCGCAAAACCAAGAAAACTTGCATTTTTCGCCAGTGTTGGTATATACAGTCAACAAGAATAAAAATATGAGCACGAGTACACCGTATGGGTAATATGAAAAAAGTCGGAACTGTCGCGTCTCGCGAACAGGTTGCGGCGCTTTGCTATCGCAAAGGCAAGAACGGCAAGGAGATCCTGTTGGTCACCTCCCGTGACACGGGACGTTGGATCATTCCGAAGGGATGGCAGATCGACGGCCTCGCCGACCATGAATCCGCCGCGCAGGAAGCGTGGGAAGAAGCCGGTGTGCGCCCTGAAAAGGTGCGCGGCAAACCGGTGGGCACCTATAGCTATGACAAACGCCACGACGACGGCACAGCCACGCCTGTCGAGGCGACGGTTTATCCTGTCAAAGTCAAAAAGCTCGAAAAAGACTATCCCGAAGTCGACGAGCGCACCCGTGAATGGGTGGCACCGAAGACGGCTGCCAAGCGCGTGGACGAGCCGGAATTGAAGGCGATTTTGAAGGACTTCTGATCGCCGTTCAGGTTGAACGAGTAGAAAGGCGCGCCCGGTCGGGACGCGCCTTTTTCATGTGGTTCGCGAGATTTTAGCTGTGGGTGGGTTAGCTATGGGTGGCTTCGACGCACCAGCGCATGATCGCCTTTTGGGCGTGCAGGCGGTTCTCGGCCTCGTCAAAGATCACCGATTGCGGGCCGTCCATGACGTTATTGGTGACTTCCTCGCCGCGGTGCGCAGGCAGGCAGTGCATGAACAGCGCGTCGGGTTTGGCGTGGGCCATCAGTTTGCGGTCCACACGGTAGGGGCGCAGCATGTTGTGGCGCCGTTCGCGGGCCGATTGGCTGTCGTGCATCGAAAGCCATGTGTCTGTGACGACGAGGTCGGCGTCTTTGACCGCTTTTTCCGCGTCGCGTTCGATGTCGACCGAGACGCCTTTGGCGCGGGCTTCTTCGACGAAGCCGTTTTCGGGATCCAGCGGTGCGGGACCGCCGAAGGTGAGGTCAAATCCGAACTGGCCCGCCGCGTGGATGAAGGAGGCGCAGACGTTGTTGCCATCGCCGAGCCAGACCACCTTTTTGCCTTTGATCGGGCCGCGATGTTCCTCGAAGGTGAGGATATCGGCCATGATTTGACAGGGGTGGGTGCGGTTGGTGAGCCCGTTGATGACCGGCACGGAGGCGTATTCGGCCATCTCCAGCAGGGTCGTTTCCTCGAACGTGCGGATCATGATCATATCGACGTAGCGCGACAGGACGCGCGCGGTGTCGGCGATGGTTTCGCCGTGGCCGAGTTGCATTTCCGAGCCTGACAGGATCATCGTCTGACCGCCCATCTGGCGCACACCGACGTCAAAGGAGACACGCGTGCGGGTCGATGGTTTTTCGAAAATCAGCGCGACCATTTTGTCTTTGAGCGGCAGTTCGCTGTCATGGGCGCCTTTGGGTTTGCCGTGACGTGCGGCCTTGGTCGCTTTGGCGGTTTCGATGATCCGGTGCAATTCATGTGCGTCGGTTTTGTAGATATCGAGGAAGTGTTTCATCGGCTGGGTCTTTCTGAGCGCACCACGGGGGCACGCATCCGTTTGGTTTGGTTCTGGGTCAGTGCAGACGGGTCATCACGGTGACGGGGTCGCCGTCCTCGCACGGTGTGGTACATCGGGGCACAAAGCCTGCGGCGGTATAGGCGCGGATTGCGCGGGTGTTTTCGGGCGACGGATCAACGGCGACGAGCGGGAATTGCGCCAGCAGCGCATCGGCGCGCGCGCGGATGTAACCCGCCCCGTGGCCACGCCCGATATAGGCGGGGTTGCCGAGGAAGGTGTCCATTGCGCGCGCGCCTTCAGGCAGGTCGTCGTATTGCGGCATCGGCCATGTTCGCACGTCGTAATCCTGCACGAAGGCGAAGGGCACGCCACCCGTTTCCACCACCCGCATGTCGCAGCGCCCGGTGCCGAATTCCGCCGCGAGCAGTGGCCATTCGGTGTCGCCGTCCTGCCACCAGCCGCCGATATGGGGCTGCGCCAACCATGCGACGATGCGCGCACGGTCGGCGGGCACGAGGGGTCTGAACAGGTAGTCAGCCATTGTTCGATGCCGTGTCCGATGCCGTGTCCATTGCCGTTGCAGCGGCGTCGAGACGTTTGATCGCTTCGCCGATATCTTCATCGGGGATGTTGAGCGCGGGCAGGAGGCGCACGACGTTATCGGCGGCGGGCACGGTGAGGAGTTCCTGCGCATAGGCTTTGGCCACCAGATCGGCGGGGGCGACTTTGAGTTTGAGGCCGAGCATGAGCCCCTGCCCGCGCACGCTTTCGAAGACGTTCGGGTGGGAGGCGACGAGGCCTTCGAGGCCTTGGCGGAACAGGCCGGCTTTGCGGTTTACCTCGGCGAGGAAGGCGGGGTCGGAGACGATCTGCATGACTTTGAGGCCCACCGCGCAGCCCAGCGGGTTGCCGCCATAGGTCGAGCCATGGGTGCCCGCGGTCATGCCGGAAGCGGCGGTCGCGGTTGCGAGCACGGCCCCGAGGGGAAAGCCGCCGCCGATGCCTTTGGCGACCATCATGATGTCGGGTGTCACGCCTGCGTATTCATGTGCAAACAGGCGGCCGGTGCGCGCCACGCCGCACTGCACTTCGTCGAAAATCAGGAGCGCGCCGGTATTGGCGCAAATCTCGCGCATCGCCTTGAGGTCTTCGTCGGGGACGACGCGGATGCCGCCCTCGCCCTGGATCGGTTCGATCATGATGGCGGCAGTTTTGTCGGTGATCGCGGCTTTGAGCGCGTCCATGTCGCCGAGGTCGAGATGGATGAAACCGGGCATCAGGGGGCCAAAGCCTTTGACCATTTTCTCTGCACCCGAGGCGGCAATTGCGCCGGTCGAGCGGCCGTGGAAGGAGCCCGAGAAGGTGATGATTTCAACGCGTTCTGGATGGCCCGCGTCATGGTGGAATTTGCGCGCCATTTTGATCGCCAGCTCCGCCGCCTCGGTGCCCGAGTTGGTGAAAAAGCAGGTGTCGGCAAAGGTGGTTTCGACGAGGAGATCGGCGAGGTCCTGTTGCGCGGGGATTTTATAGAGGTTGGAGACATGCCAGAGCGTGTCCGCCTGCGATTTCAGCACCGCGGCCAGTTCGGGGGCGGCATGGCCCAGCGTGTTGACCGCGATCCCTGCCCCGAGATCGAGAAAGCGTCGTCCGTCTGCTTCGATCAGCCACGAGCCTTCGCCTTTGACGAAGGAAAGCGGGGCGCGATTGTAGGTCGGCAGAACGGAAGAGATCACGGAAGAAGTCGCGGCAGAAGTCATGGTCGTTCCTCTGGAAAAAGGGAGAGCCCCATGGGTGGCGCGCGGGCGCGGGGCTGTCAACGGGTATGGGATGTTTTGCGGGGGGGCGTGCCGGTTTTGGCACGAATGAACGGACGTCTAGGCGCGGGTGCGTCGACGTCGAACGATAGCTGTGGTGGCGATCATCATGTTCATGGACATGCGTCTAGGGCAGTCATGACGCCGGGTCAAGGATTTGGTTTGGGGGCGTGGCGGCGATGCCGGTCGCCTGCGCGCGGGTGGAGGTTCGTTTCAGACCGCACGCCTGGCCTGATCGGAGAAGTCGCCAATTTCGACATCGCCAGAGCGGCAGTAGGATTCCAAATCATCGGCGCTCATCGGGCGGGCAAAGAGGTAGCCCTGAAATTTGGTGCAGCCGACAGATTTCGAGGTTTTGAACTGCTCCATGTTTTCGACCCCTTCCGCACAGACGGAAATATTCAGGGCATGTCCCATCTCCGCGATCGTCGCGAGGAGGCGGCGGTTTTCGCGTGAACTCGGGGCGGCCTGAATGAGGGAGCGGTCGATTTTCAAACAATGGGGGCGCAGTTTCAAAAGGCTGGTGGCAGAGGAATGTCCGGTGCCGAAATCATCGACCTCGACCACGAACCCGTGAGATTTCAGCCCCTTAACATTCTTTTCGATCTGGTCATCGCCGCCATCAAGGAAGATCGATTCCAATAGTTCGAAAGCGACCCGTTTTGGATTAACGCCGGTATTGCCGACCTGATCGAGAAGTTGGGGGTCCCGCAGCCGTCTGTAGGAGACGTTGATCGAAATTTGTGGCACGTAGATCCCCGCGGAATCCCAGCGCATGAGGTCTTTGATTGCGTGTTCGAACATTTGCTGGTCAATCACGGCGTCCAGTTTCATGGAGCTTGCCAGCGACATGAATTCTCCGGGCATAAGGAGGCCCAGTTCGGGGTGGTTCCAGCGTGCGAGCGCTTCGACGCCCACGAGGCTCACACCGTCGGCGCCGATTTGGGGTTGGTAATGGGGGACGATTTCGCCGCGGCTGAGCGCCTCCAAAAGGTCATTGGGGGTGTGCTCGACCCGCGATGACATTTCGCTAATGGCGCTGGAGAAAGCGTAGCGATTGCGGCCTTCGTTTTTGGCAGAGTACAAGGCGCGGTCGGCCTGTCTGAGCCATTCTTCGGGGCTGCGATTGCTTTCGGGGTGGACCTCGTGGATGCCTGCGGACAGACCGATCCGGCATTTGCGTTCGCCGACGAAATAGGGCCGCTGCACGCAGTTGATGAGATCGCGTGCCATGGCTTCCAATTCGCCGCGTTTATCCAAAGGCTCCAGATTTCCCTTTGTGGTGGGGCGGCAAATGATGACGAATTCATCGCCGCCGCTGCGCGCCAGAAAGGTGCCGGGATCCAGCGTGTCTTTCAGGCGCTGGGAAACTTCTACCAGCAACTGGTCGCCCAAGGTGTGGCCGCCGTCGTCATTGATCGCCTTGAACCCGTCGAGATCGAGTTGAATGATGCCAGCAAAGGGTTTTTCGACCAGCTTGGCCAGTTCACGGTCCAGATAGCGCCGGTTCGGCAGGCCGGTCAGATGGTCATGCAGAGCGAGTTCTTCGACCTCCGAGCGTGCGGTTTCCAGTTCCTGTTCGCGCCGTCTCAGAATGTCGATGGTGGACTGTTTCTGCACGGACATCAGGTTCGCCAGAGCCGCCAGAATGACCGCCGTGGACCCGATGGCCACGGTCAAGAGCCGGAAGCCCGCCGAGGACACGGTGCTCCCCCAGCCGGCTTCGGGGCGGCCCATCAGCACCCAGTTGCCATTTTGAAACAAAACATCGGCGGACACAGGGTGATCTTGGGGGAGGTCCGCGGGGCCATAGAATTGATCGCCGTGGATTCCTTTGCCGTCGCGCCCGAGGATGGCGAGATCCAGTCCGAGGTCGGGATCGTTCATGCCCGCGGCTTCGTAGAGGGCGGGGAGGTCAATGACGACGGACAGGAGACCCCAGAAAGTTCTTTGCCCGTCAGTGTCCGTAAAAACAGGGAAGCGTGCGATAAATCCGGTCCCGCCCTGCACCAGATCGACGGGGCCTGCGAGGACGAACTGGCCGCTGTCCCTGACGAGGTATGCCGCGACGCGTTGCGCATCGTTTTTGTTGTAGTCGAGGCCGATTGCGGATTCATTGCCCTCTTTGGGGTAGACGAGATTGATCACCAGATCGCGGGCGGCGGCGACATTTCGAACGCTGGACGAGGTGCCGAAAGTGCGTCCTGCGAGCCAGGAAAAGCGGTCCTGCCCCATGTTCGGTTCGGTCGACAGGATGGCGACGAGGGCACGGGCGGCTTCGATGGGCAAATTCACGCTGGTTTCGAGTTGCGTGCTGAGCGCGTTGATCTGGGTTCTCACCCGTTCGCGTTCACGTTGCTGTTGGATTGTGCTTTGCTGATAGTTCGCGAAAACGCCGATCAGGCACACGACGAGGAAGACGCACGCCGTGGGCGCAAATCCATGCAGCCAAGTACCAAACTTTCCCAACCGAAACGGCTTGCTCATATAGGGCCGACCTCCTGCTCAACAACTTATTGGTGTATCCCGTTAACAAATCGTTGATCTTTGGCGTGCGCTAGGCCGGAAATGCTTACTTTTTCGATGATTTTCCTGTGTTTTTGCTTATGCGCGGGATTTTCGGCCCGGCCGCTACGAGGTTGGCAGGGTGCCTTTGATTTCGACCACGCGGTGCGGATAGGGGATTTCGATGCCGTTGTCTCTGAGCGCGTTCCAGACTGCGAAGAGGACCTGCGGGGTGAATTTGTTGCGCCCGTCGTCGATGCCGTTGACCCAGAATTCCACCGCAAAATCGACGCCGCTGTCGCCGAAACCGCGCAGTTCGCAGTCGGGGCCATCGGGTTCTGCGAGGACGAAATCGAGCTTGGCCACGGCGGCTTCGATGATGTCGGGGACGCGGTTGATGTCGGTGTCATAGGAGACCGAAAACGGTGCCTCATAGCGTTTGGCCGCGCCGCTGTCGGAGTAGTTGATGACCCGCGTGGTGATGAAATGTTCGTTGGGGACCACGATCCATTTTCCGTCCCATGTTTCGAGGATCGCAGCGCGCGCGGTCATTTTCACGATGGTGCCCGCTTCGCCGCCGTCGAGTTCCACGTAATCGCCGACGGTCGCCTGCCCTTCGAGGAGCAGGATGATGCCGGAGATGAAGTTCGAGGCGATCTGTTGCAGGCCAAAGCCGATGCCCACACCGATGGCACCGCCGAGCACGGCGAGGGTCGACAGGTTGATCCCCATGATGTTCATGAGCAGCAGGAAGGCCGCGCCGAAGATGAACAGTTCTGCGGTTTTCATCGCCAGTTCGCGGGTGGCGGGGCGCAGTTCTTCCTGTCGGGCGAGGTAGCTGCGCGACTGGCCGGTGGACCAGCGACCGAACCAGAACAACAGCGCGCCTGCAATCGCGCCGCGCACCAGTGACATCACCGAGAAACGGATATTGCCGATGCCGACCTCGGTCGCTGTGAGTTTGGCGATGGCGGGATCAAGAAGGCCGAGCGCATAGAGCACCATTGCGGGCATGAGCACGTAGCGCCCGAGCAGTTTGAGGAACGGGTCCTTGATGATGTCTTTGACCAATGCGCGCGCGGCGAGGAGCAGGAAAACCCTTTTACCAAAGGCGATTACCGCGCCGGAGCCGAAGATCGAGCGGGTGATTTCCTCGCCGATGCCGGTGAGCACATAGGCCAGAAGTGGCAGGGCCAATGGCAGGAATTGAACGATGAAGAGGCGCGCCTCGGTGATCATGCCTTCCGCGTCTTTTGCGGGGCGCACGATGGTGTCGATGCGCGGCACAAAGCGGCGGGCAATGAAGCGCGCGGCGAGGTAGGCCACAATGAGGACGGCAAATTGCGACCATGCAGCGGGGCTTAGCAACCATGATTTGGCGAGCTCTATCCCCTGTTCGGCGTAACCCAGTACGGTTTGCACAAAGGGGGGCATATCATTGGAGAATTCGAACATGGTTTACTCGCCGCTCTGGTCAATTGGCCCCGTGTTTACTGTGAATTGGTGGCGAAGGAAACGGGGGAGCGGATGCGCGGGTCGCCGTGACGCAACGGGAGTGGTCAGTTGCCGGGGCGCAGGAACTTTGAGCCGCCCGGTTGGCGGGAGCCGTTCGTGGATTTGCCGACCGTGATCCGTTTCACAACGGCGGGTGCCGTGGCGGCGGGGGTGGCGGCGCCCACGGCGATTTCGCGTTCCAGTGCCCGCACCGTGTCGCGCAATTCCATGCCCAGCCCGATGGCGCGCCCGTCGCGTGTGCCGGTGGCCGAAACCACGGCGATGATGGCGGGGCGCACCCCGTCGATGGCGATGACCGGTGCCCCCGAGGAGCCGAATGTGATGTCGCAGTCGAAGGTCAAAAGGCGGTCATCGAAGCTGAGTTTATTGCAGGTGCGTTGGATCGACAGCACCGCGTTGCGCCCGCGCCCGTAGGAGGCGACGGTGAGGTCGCTGTTGACGGAAGGGGTGCGGTGGATCGGGAAGGGTTGCGCCAGCGCGCGCGCCACAGGGGTTTCGAGTTTGATCAGCGCCACGTCGCGTCGGATCATCGTCGTGGTGAGGCGTTCGCTGTTTTCAAAGCCTGCCGCGACGGCGGTGGCCAGACCCCGCGAGGCGGCAATTACCTCTCCGTTGCGCAGACCGGCGCGAAAGATGATTTTCGAGGGCGCGATTTTGCGGTTTTCGTCGTCGAGCACGCAATGCGCCGCCGTGAGCACCAGATCGGAGGCGACCAGCGTGCCCGTGCAGGTTTTGTTGCGGTCGATGTCGAGGCGTCCGACGGCCTCCCACCCGATCAGTTCGGCGCGCCGGTCCGCGCTGTCGAGTTCCCATGGCAGGCTGTCGGCGGCGGTGAGGGCGGCGGGGAGCACAGTCATGAGGGCCACGGCGATCATGCGGCAGGCAGAGGGGACGAGGGACATCACAAAAAGGCTCCGGATCTAGTTAACCGGAGCCTTTGTTGCGCAACAATTTGGCAGGAATTGGGCCGCTCAGGATTTGAGGTTGGTGCCGCGTTTGAAGAACACCCAGTTGAGCGTGAGAACCGCAGCGGTGGCGATGACCATGACGAGGAGGCCGAGCCACGGCGAGCTGTCCGAGCGGCCGATCACGCCGTAGCGCACCCCGTCGATGAGGTAGAACACCGGATTGAGGTGGGTGAGCGTTTTGAACCACCCCGGCAGGTTTTCGACCGAATAGAAGGTGCCCGACAGGAAGGAGAGCGGCGTGATGATGAAGTTGGTGATCGCCGCCATATGGTCGAATTTCTTCGACACGATGCCCGCGATGACGCCGAGCGAGCCGAGAAACAGCGCGCCGAGCGCCACGAAGGCCAGCGCAAAGAGCGGATGCATCAACGGCAGGCCCACAAAAAGCGCCATCACCACCCAGATCGCCACCGCGACGGTCAGCCCGCGCGCCAGAGCGCCCGCCATATAGCCGATCACCAGTTCGAGCGAGGAAAGCGGCGGCATCAATGTGTCGACGATATTGCCCTGCACCTTCGAGATCATGATCGAGGAGGAAGTATTGGCAAAGGCGTTCTGGATCACCGTCATGGTCAGGATGCCCGGTGCGAGGAAGTGGATGAAGGGCACGCCCATCACGTCGCCACGGGTCGGGCCGATGGCCAGAGTGAAGATGACCAGAAACAGGCCTGCGGTGATCAGGGGGGCCAAAAGCGTCTGGGTCCAGACCGCCACAAAGCGGCGCACTTCGCGCTGGGCGAGAGTGTATAAACCCAGCCAATTGACGGCGCCAAAGCGGCGCACGCCCATCTGAACTGTTTGAGATGTGGTTTCCATGCCCGAACTCCCTTGATAAAGACAGGTTTGGCCCCGTTTGACGATCGCTGTCGCTTGTAACCTCCGGCGCGGTGATTAAGATAGAGGGGAACACGAAAACTCAAGCGACCGCGCCTGCAAACGGGCTGTGCGGGGCCGCTATGCCGTTTGTGCACCTCTGTGGGCACCTGCGGCGTGACAGCAAGGAAGCCGGCATGTCCTGGACCGATGAACGCGTTGAGACGCTGAAGAAAATGTGGAGCGAGGGGCAATCGGCCTCTCAGATCGCCAAGGAGCTCGGCGGCGTGACCCGCAATGCGGTGATCGGCAAGGTGCATCGTCTGGGCCTGTCGAACCGTGCCGGTGCAGGTGCTGCGCCCAAAGCGGCCGCAGCCGCTGCCCCCAAGGCCAAGCCCGCCAAGCCCAAGGCAGAGCCCAAAGCGAAACCCGCCGCCCCTGCGGCAGCAGAAGCCAAGCCGGCAGAACCCGCGCCGACGCCGAAATCTCCGGCGCGCCGTGCAATCATTCCCGCCGGTCAGCCGTTGCCACCGCAGCCCTCCACCAATGAAATCCCCGCCGAAGCTTTGGCGAAGGTGAGCGAAGTGGAGAAGAAGGCCAAAAAGATTTCCGTGATGGAATTGACCGAGAAGACCTGCAAATGGCCGGTCGGCGATCCTGCGACGGATGATTTCTGGTTCTGTGGTCTGCCATCGCAGGCGGGCAAACCCTATTGCGAAGCGCATGTTGGCGTGGCGTTCCAGCCGATGTCTTCGCGCCGCGACCGTCGCCGGTAATCGCCGCGCGCCGGGGCTGCAATTGATCTGCGTGGCAGGGATTGTCACGCGGGTCCTTTATGCGGCGCTTTGATACTGTGCGGCGCATCCAACCCATTGTGAATGGACACCGAACGCTGTGACGCGGGGCGCGATTGTGCGCTGCTGACAGATCTGGGCAGTTGCATGTGTGCGCTGCTGCGGATCATGCTGTGCGTGGCACAGACCCGACCAATTTGCGATCAAAGGTTTCAAAACGGGGCTCTCCCCCCTATCTTCCGACGACGCACATGACGAGGGAGGGCCCAATGGCGCCCATCATTTCCATAAAAAATCTGACGAAAACCTATGACAACGGGTTTCACGCCCTCAAAGGCGCGTCGCTCGACATCGAGGATGGTGAAATCATCGCGCTGCTCGGGCCGAATGGCGCGGGCAAGACGACGCTGATCGGCGCGGTCTGCGGGATGGTGTCGATCACATCGGGCACGGTGACGGTGGGGGGCTATGACGTGGTCGAACAGCCCCGCAAAGCGCGCAGCCAGATCGGGTTGGTGCCCCAGGAACTCGCGCTCGAAATCTTCGAGACGGTATGGGACACGGTCCGCTTTACGCGGGGTTTGTTCGGGTTGCCGCGCGATGATGCGCATCTCGAAAAGGTTCTGCGATCCCTGTCGCTATGGGATAAAAAGGACAACAGGATCAACGAATTGTCCGGCGGCATGAAGCGGCGCGTGATGATTGCCAAGGCGCTGAGCCACGAGCCACGGGTTCTGTTTCTCGACGAGCCCACCGCGGGCGTCGATGTGGCGCTGCGCAAGGACATGTGGGAAGTGGTGCGCAAGCTGCGTGAAAGCGGCGTGACCATCATTCTGACCACCCATTACATCGAAGAGGCCGAAGAGATGGCCGACCGCATCGGTGTGATCAACAAGGGTGACGTGTTGTTGGTGCAAAACACCGCCGACCTGATGCAGTCGTTTTCCAAAAAGACGCTGACGATGGATTTGGCGGAACCGCTGTCGGCGCTGCCGGCGGAGTTGGGAAAATACGCCCTCGCCCTGTCGCAGGATGGCATGGCGTTGACCTATGAATACGACACTCAGGCGGAACGCACCGGATTGACGCGGATGATCGCGGATCTCGCGGAGGCGGGCATTTCGGTGCATGACCTCGCGAGCCGGCAAAGTTCGCTCGAAGAAGTGTTCCTGACCCTCGTCGAGGAGGAAAAAGCATGAACTGGCCCGCAGTCTGGTCGATCTACACCCATGAAATGGGACGGTTTTTCCGCACGATCGGTCAATCCATCCTCTCGCCTGTCCTTTCCACCGTGCTCTATTTCGTGGTCTTCGGCGCCGCCATTGGCGGGCGTATCGAGACGGTGAACGGCATCCCCTATGGCGCCTTCATTGTGCCGGGTCTGGTGATGTTGACGGTGTTGCAGCAGTCGATTTCCAATGCCTCCTTCGGGATCTATTTCCCCAAATTCGTCGGCACGATGTACGAATTCCTCACCGCGCCGATTTCCTTTATCGAGATCGTGATCGGCTTTGTCGGGGCGGCCGCGTCCAAGGCGATTTTTGTCGCCATCATCATCCTGATCACCGCCAATTTCTTTGTCGATCTGCCGATTGCGCATCCGGTCTGGGCGGCGTTGTTTTTGCTTTTGACGGCAGTGTCATTTGCTCTCGTGGGGTTCATCATCGGCATCTGGGCGGGCAATTTCGAGCAGTTGCAGATCGTTCCGCTGCTGATCGTCACGCCTTTGGTTTTCCTCGGGGGGGCGTTTTACTCCGCCGATATGCTGCCGGGCATCTGGCAGACGGTGGTAAAATTCAATCCGGTTCTCTACCTGATTTCGGGGTTCCGATGGGCGTTCTTTGAGATATCGGACGTGCCTGTGGGCGTCTCACTGGCCGCGATTACGGTGTTTCTGGCGCTCTGCATCGGTGTGATCGGGTGGATTTTCCGTACCGGTTGGAAGATCAAACCGTAATGCCCGGCGGGCTGCGCAGGTGGGCGATCCCTCTGGTCCTATTGGGCGTGGTGGTTGCCTACCAGCAGGGGCCTGCGCTCTGGGCGCGGATGTTTGCGACTGATTTGAGCTACACCGCGCTCGACGATCCGGCGGGGTTTGTCGTGCTTGATCGTGAGGGGGTGGCGATCACGTCGGGGGCTGCGGTGTTTGCGGGTCTGGATGCGCCCGAGCCGATGTTCGAGGGCGACATTTGCACGGCGTTGTTTGACGGGCGCACCCCGCGCATCGCCTATTTCTACGACCGCAATTGCCCCGTGTGCAGGCGTCAGGAAGCGGTGTTCGAGGCGCTCGGGCTCTCTGTCGTTGACCACCCTGTCGCGCTCCTTGGTGCGGGGTCCGCGGTCGCGGCGCGCGCGTTGATCGCCGCGGAGGCGCAAGGCGGTGTCGAGGCTTTGCGCGCGCGGTTGATGCGCAGTCCGGTGGTGGTGGACGATGGCGCGGTGCGCCAAATGGCGGAAGTGGCGGGGCTCGACGCGGATCGGTTGGTTGCGGATATGGGCAGTGCGCGGGTTGAACGTGCGCTCGAAGAAAACCACCTGCTGTTCAACCGGTTCGGGTTTATCGGCACGCCTGCGATTGTTGTCGAGGGCATCGTGGCGCTGGGGTTTGTGGACGAGGCCACGTTAAGCGCGATGATGACGTCGGGGCGCGAAGGCGTGGCGCCCTGTGGAGAGTGAGCGGTAGGGCAAAGGGCATCTTCCAGCCACGCTTTCCCCGCGATATGTAGGGGGATGAGCACAAACCCACCGAATCTCCGCCCCGATCTGGCCCCGAAGGCCATTTTTGACCCCAACAGACGTGAGGGCCAGCCAACGGTTGGCATGGTCTCGCTCGGTTGTCCCAAGGCCTTGGTCGACAGCGAGCGCATTCTGACGCGGCTGCGCGCCGAAGGCTATCAGATCAGCGCGGATTATAGCGGCGCGGATGCGGTGATCGTGAATACCTGCGGGTTTCTCGACAGTGCCAAGGCCGAGAGCCTCGAGGCGATTGGCGAGGCGCTCACCGAGAATGGCAAGGTGATCGTGACGGGGTGTCTGGGCGCGGAGCCGGAGTATATCACCGGCGTCCACCCCAAGGTGTTGGCCGTCACGGGGCCGCAGCAATACGAGCAGGTTCTGGATGCGGTGCATATCGCGGTGCCGCCCGCGCCCGATCCGTTTGTCGATCTGTTGCCGGCGGCGGGGGTGAAACTGACCCCGCGCCATTACAGCTATCTCAAGATTTCAGAGGGCTGCAACCACGCCTGCAAATTCTGCATCATCCCCGACATGCGCGGCAAATTGGCGAGCCGTCCGGCGCGTGCGGTGCTGCGCGAGGCCGAGAAGCTGGTCGAGAGCGGGGTGAAGGAGTTGTTGGTGATTTCCCAGGACACCTCCGCCTATGGCACCGATTGGAAGGATCGCGACGAAAAGGCGCCGATCCTGTCGCTGGCGCGGGAATTGGGGCAGTTCGGGGCGTGGGTGCGCATGCATTACGTCTACCCCTACCCCCATGTGCGCGAGATGATCCCGATGATGGCAGAGGGGCTGATCCTGCCCTATCTCGACATTCCGTTCCAGCACGGGCACCCCGATGTGCTGCGGCGCATGGCGCGGCCTGCGGCCTCGGCGAAGGTGCTCGAAGAAGTTGCGGCGTGGCGCGCCGATTGCCCCGATATTACCCTGCGCTCGACCTTCATCGTCGGTTACCCCGGCGAGACGGAGGCGGAGTTTGACTACATGCTCGACTGGCTTGATGAGGCGCAGCTCGATCGGGTCGGGTGCTTCAAGTACGAAAATGTGGCTGGTGCGCGCTCTAACGCCCTGCCGGATCACGTGCCCGAGGACGTGAAGCAGGACCGTTGGGACCGTTTCATGGCAAAAGCGCAGGCGATTTCGGAGGCCAAACTGGCCGCCAAGGTCGGCTCGGTTCAGCAGGTGATTGTGGACGACATCGACGAAGACGGCGTGGCGACATGCCGGACCAAGGCAGATGCGCCGGAGATTGACGGGAACCTGTTTATTGACGAGGGGACCGCGGGGTTGTCTGTTGGCGATATGGTGATGGTCGAGGTTGATGAGGCCGGGGAGTATGATTTGTGGGGGTGCATTTCGAAGTAAAAAACAGTCCGGGGGACTGTTTTTCGAAATGCACGAGATTTGAAACGCTGAAATGTCGTCAATGCGGGACTTTGCCGCCGTTGGCGCTGTGCAGGTTTCAAGTTAAACTTAGACAACATTGAAATGGGAGATCGCAGTGTCAGCGCAGCTTGGCCGCATCATAATCTACACCAAAAAAGTTGAGGAAGTTGCGGACTTTTACTGCAA
>NZ_BAABDF010000006.1:0-182833 GCF_039539485.1 Celeribacter arenosi | reverse complement strand
TTCGGCACTATTCATCGTGCCGACGGCTACTGCTTCGCCAACGCGAAAGACCCCGCCAAGAACTCCATTTCCGTTTCAAGCCGGGCTTTTGTTCGTCAGTAACTCTGGCCTCAAACCAGACCTTCACCGCAACGCCTAATCCTACCCGCTTCGAATGGGCCAACTGCCTCCCTGCCACTTGCGTCCAACACGCGAAGCACAGACACTGCCTGATATGAAAAAGACCCACAAAGACCTGATCGCTGAGGCCAATGGCTTGATCGAGACTGTGCCGGTGGACGGCGCCATCGCGCGGCTTTCTGATCCGGATACGGTTTTCGTGGACCTGCGGGATCGGCGCGAGTTGGAGCGGGAGGGGCGGATTCCCGGGGCGTATCATTGTCCGCGCGGGATGTTGGAGTTCTGGATTGACCCGACGAGCCCCTATCACAAACCCGTCTTTGCCGAAGGAAAGTCCTACCTGTTCTACTGCGCGAGCGCGTGGAGATCGGCTCTCGCGACGCGCACGGCCATGGAGATGGGGTTGGCGCCTGTTGCCCATCTGGAGGGCGGGTTTTCGGCGTGGAAGGCTGCGGGGGGGCCGGTCGAGCGGTTGGTGAAAAAGGATGCGGCGGGTTAGCCGATCAGCACGCAGAGCCACGCGACGCCTGCGGCAAATGCGGAGATGGCGACACCTGCGGAGCCTGCGTCCTTGGCCCGTTTGGCCAGCGGGTGCTCATCGGTCGACACATAGTCCACGGCATCCTCGATCGCGGTGTTGAGCAGTTCGGCGGCGAGGATCAGGATGCCCAGCGCGAGGATCAGCGCGCGCTCGGAACCGCTCAGATCAAGGACACAGGCGAGCAGCGCGGAGGCGAGGTTGGCCCAGACCCATGTGCGAAACGAATGTTCGCCGCGCCATGTCGCAACAATGCCACTCCATGACCATTTGGTGCGCAAAACGAGCCGCTGTGCGGTGTAGACGAGTTTGTCGATCATGCTCCTCCCCGAGACGTCATCAAACTGTCTGGGCAGAATGGCCGCGCGGGGCGCAAAGGTGCAAGTATTTTCGACGGAATTGGCCCGCGCCAACGTATAGGGAGAAAGCAGTCAGAAAAGGCGCATCCCATGTCTACTCTTCGCAAATTCGCCACCCCTCTCACCATCGGAACGTTTCTCGTCGTCGGTGTGACGGGGGTGCTTTGGTATTTCCATATCATCACGGATGCCGGACGCTGGCTGCATGAAATTGTGGGGCTGGCGATGGTGGCGGTGGTGGGTCTGCACCTGACGCTGAACTGGCGGGCGTTCGTGACCTATTTCAAGCGGCCCTTGGCGCTCGGGATCATGGCGCTTTTCGCGGCTGTGACGGTGGGCGGGTATATGTTGCCCGACACGCGCGCGCAGGGTGAAGGTGGCATGGGGCGTGCCGGATTTGCGGCTGTGACGCAGATCGGGGAGGCAGAGATTGCCACGCTCGCGCCGGTGTTCCATCTGTCGGTGGATGAGGCGGTCGCGCGCGCTGTGGCCGCAGGCTACGTCGATGCCACGGCGCAAAGCACGCCTGCCGGATTGGCCGGATCGAGCGACACGCGCGCGGTGATGGGCGCGATCGAGGCGATTTCCGGCAATTAGTCGGCGTCCTGGTCGGTGACTCAGCCGGTGTCTTGGCCGGTATCCTGGTCGGGGTCTTTGATCAGGTCGGATTGAACCGCGCGCACGTATTGCAGTTCATGCGTGTTCAGGCAGTAGTCGGGGGCGGCCTCTTGGCGCCCCTGATGTTCGATCAGCCAGATGATGCAGTCGTCATGTTTGGTGCATTGCCCACAGCGGGTGACCATGTCGGACAGTTCGCCCTGCGAGATTTCGCCCGAACGCGCCGCGATTTCGACATCGGCGCCGAGGCGGTCGGCCATGCCGTGCATCAGGCAGGCCTGTCCGGGGCGGGGTTGGATATCGAGTGTCATGGCGGGCTCCTTTTCGTGACCTAGGGCCGTGCGAGTTTTTCGAGGCTGTCTTTATTTCGGCAGTACCCCGGTGCGCGGGCGGCGCCGTCGGTATGGGTGTCGAGGAATTTGGTGCATAGGTCGGGTTCGGTGCACGACAGGCAGCGGTGGACGCGGTCGCGCAGGTCTTCTTCGCTCAGATTGCCACGCTGCATTTCCTCGGAGAGGTCGACGCCGAGCGTGCCGGCCATCCTGTCAACTTTCAGGGCGTGGGCGTCGTATTTGGTCAAATCCTTCATCCTGCGATCCCCGCGGGTTGTTTTTGATGATGAAGGCAGTGGAGCAAAGCCCCGTTTTTCGGGCTTTGATCCCTGTCAAAGTGCCGATCTGGGGCGGGAATCCGCGATTCTTTGCCCAAACTTCGTGCAAAAACACGCCGTCGGGGCGGATTTCAGGCCTCGATTTGGGTGATTTCGACGCGGTGGGGCGGTTTTAGAGATTGGCCATCGTGCGTTTTACCGTCTCGATGCGCTGTGCGTTCGGGGGGTGGGAGCCGAGGAATCTGTCGCCGGGGTCGGGAATACGGGTGAAGAACGCGGCCCCGCGAACCGGATTATAGCCCGCGCGATAGGCGATGATGGTGCCGAGTTGATCGGCCTCCAATTCGAAATTCTTCGAATAGGTGCGCGCGCCGACCGAAGCACCGAGGTTTTGCGCGGTTTCGATCCCGCGGGCGTCGACACCGAGGGATGCGGCGAGGATACCGGCGAGAACGCCGCCGCCCACCGCGCTGGCCTGAGTGCTTTGCAGGTGGCCTGCGATGTGGTGGGAGGCCTCATGGCCAAAGATAAAGGCGACCTCGTCAAGGTTTTGCGCATCCGCCAAAAGCGCCACGGTAAAGGCGAGCACGGGGCGGCCGGATTTATCCACGCTCTGGAAGGCGTTTGAGGGCGCAGACGGGTCGGTTTCCACCACCACGTGGAAATCACAGTTGAGATTGCGCGTGCGTGCGCGGCACTCGGCCTCTGCGATGGGTTCGACACGCGCGACCATGGCGGCAAAGCTTTTGACGCTCACCGCGCCGGAGGTCGGGGCCGCAGTGGGTGCCACCGGGGCGGCGGGGTCGACCGGACCGGCGTAGTCCACGCAACCCGAGAGCGCGGCGAGGAATGGGATGAGCGGGGGGATCAGGCGGGTTCGAAACACGGGGTAAAGGACCATTGGTTGGGCATAGATTTAGCGCACAATAGGATGCCCGCCGCCATCGCACCAGTCGCAAGCGCGTGAGGGTTGCATTCGCCCCGTAAGGGTCTAGCATCATTGTCATGTTTACCATTGAACACGATTTCGACGCGACGGTCGTAACGCTTGTCGACGAGGGTGCAGCGCCTCTTGCCGAGGATGTCATCGTCAACGCATTTGCCGAATGTGTGACCATCGAACAGTTCGATGCGCGCACCGACGAGGTTCACAAGATCACCCTGTCGCTCACGCAGGTGCGTGATCTTGCCGCCGCGCTGAACCTGCCCGAAGGCGTCTATAAACTGCGCCCCAAACCCTAGGCCCGCGCGGCCCTGCGGAACACTTTGTCCCGCGCTGTCGCCCCGCGCACGAGCGTGAGGTCGGATTTCGCAATGCCGAGCGCTTTCGCGAGCAGTTTGATCACATCGCGGGTGGCTTTTCCGTTTTCGGGCACGGTTGTAACCGTGACGCGCACCCTGCCCTCCACAACACTCACGTTATTGCGCGCCGCCTTGGGGGTGACACGGACGGCGAGCAAATCGCCCTCAAACGCCGCCTCGATCGCCTGTTTGATGTCAGAACTGGCCATGGCACATCTATAGGCGGTTGAAGTCGCGGGGTAAAAGCCCGACATGTGAGGGCGAAACCACGAAACCGGAACGCATATGCCAGATTCAAATCCCCAAGCTCTCGAATTTCTTCTGACACGCCGCTCGCGCCCTGCAAAGACATTGCGCGCGCCGGTGCCGGGTCGCGAGACGTTGCGCACAATCCTGACGGCGGCGGCGCGCACGCCCGATCACGGAAAGCTGGAGCCGTGGCGGTTCATCGTGTTGGAAAAAGCCGCACTTGCGCGGTTGGCCGATCTGGTCGAACCCTGCGGGACACGGCTGGGCAAATCGGTCGAGGATATCGAGAAGGCGCGTGGCCAATATGCCAATGCGGATCTCGTTGTGGCGGTTGTTGCCGCCCCTGTGGACAGCCCCAAGGTGCCACAGGTCGAACAGCTTTACTCCGCGGGCGCGGTTTGTTTGTCGTTGTTGAACGCAGCACTGGCGAGCGGTTGGGGGGCCAACTGGCTGTCGGGATGGGCAAGCCATGACAGGACGTTTGTGGAGACCGGTCTGGGCCTGCAGGCGCATGAAACCGTCGCAGGCATGATGCATATCGGCACTGAAACCTCCGCGCCACCCGAACGCCCGCGTCCCGACATCGACGCGATTACATCATGGGTTGAAAACTAGTGTTCGCAGATTTCGCCAAAGCCATCAGCCAACTCACGGATGCCCGTTTCCGCTCTGTCCTGCTTAAAGGGATCGGGTTGACCCTGTTGTTGCTGGCGGCGGTTTACGCCTGCTTTGTGTGGGGGCTGAGCCTGTTTTTGCCCGACACGGTGACCCTGCCATTGTTGGGGGAGATCAGCCTGACTGTCGCTCTCTCCATCGGGTCGTTTTTCGTGATGTTGCTGCTGTCGGTGTTCCTGATGGTGCCTGTCGCCTCCGCCTTTACCGGTATTTTCCTCGAAGAGGTTTCCGAGGCGGTCGAGGATCGCCACTACCCGGGCCTGCCGCCCGCACCGCGTCAGAGTATGGGCGAGATCATCACCGATTCTCTGGCGTTTTTCGGGGTGATCGTGGTGGCGAACCTCGTCGCGCTCGTCGTCTATCTCCTGCTCAACGTGGCGGCTCCGATCGTGTTTTATGCGCTGAACGGATTTCTGCTCGGGCGGGAATATTTCCAGATGGTTGCCATGCGCCGGTTGGGGCGCGAGGGCGCGAAGGCCGCGCGCAAACGTCATATGGTGGAAATCTGGGTGGCCGGTGCGTTGATGGCCGTGCCTTTGACGATACCCGTCGTGAACCTGCTCATTCCGGTTCTCGGCGCGGCGACCTTTACCCACATGTTCATGCGGCTTGAAGGGCAAAGGATCGCGAACGGCGCACCTTAGCTATCGGCAACCGGCGTCAGGCGGGCGGTCCAGTCGAAGTCGCGCCATGTAAAGCCGCCGTAGACGATGACCGCAAAAACGATGACCCATAGCACCGCCGCGACGATAGAGACGATCACGGCCTTGCGACGCGGGTTGTAGTTGGTGGGGGCGCCGAAATGCGTGCCCTCGACCCGCTCGCCATCATCCCCCTGGGTGCGCAACCCGATGGGCAGCGCGACGAGCATGGTGAGAAACCAGAGCACCAGATAGAGAACGATGGCCGAGGTGATCGCCATCAGACCTGCTCCAACTCGATAAGGCAGCCGTTGAAATCTTTGGGGTGCAGGAACAGGACGGGTTTGCCATGGGCCCCGATTTTGGGCTCGCCCGTGCCCAGAACCCGCGCGCCATCGGCCAGCAATTTGTCACGCGCGGCGAGGATATCGTCGACCTCGTAGCAGATGTGGTGGATGCCGCCGGCAGGGTTTTTGTCGAGATAGCCCTGAATGGGGGAGCCTTCGCCGAGCGGGTAGAGCAATTCGATTTTGGTATTGGGCAGCTCGATGAAGACGACCGTGACGCCGTGGTCAGGTTCGTCCTGCGGCGGGTTCACTTTCGCGCCCAGCGTGTCACGATATTGCGCGCTTGCGGCTTCCAGATCCGGCACGGCGATGGCCACGTGGTTGAGGCGTCCGATCATGTCCCTGTCCTTTCGAAAGTATACGCGCGGTTTATCGCGCCTCGCGGCACCTCTCGCAAGCGCCAAAGCCGCACAGGTAGCGGTAACAATGGCCGCGCGGCGTTGCGTTAACGGCCCGTTCACCAATCTCGTCCTTAAATCGGAGCCATAAAAGTTCACGGAGACGTTTTATGCCCGAGCCATTCGACACATTGTTTGCCCCGCTTGAGCCCACCGCGGAACGTCCCCTTTTGGGACTGACCGTTCTGGTGGTTGAAGACAGCCGGTTCGCATCGGAAGCGATGCGCCTATTATGCCTGCGATCGGGTGCCCGCATCCGACGTGCGGATAGTTTGACCTCGGCGCGAAAACACCTGCGGGTCTATCGACCTGCCGTGGTCATCGTCGATCTCGGCCTGCCCGATGGTTCCGGAACAGAGTTGATCGCGGAGTTGACGACTACCGTGCCCCGCGTGGGTGCCGTTCTGGCGATGTCGGGTGACACCGGTGTCGAAGCGGCCGCACGCGCCGCAGGAGCCGATGCCTTCATTGCCAAGCCGATCACAGGCCTCGCCGCGTTCCAGTCGATCATTCTGGAGGCATTTCCTGCCCACGCCCGACCAAAAGGCCTATCGGTCGTCTCGGACGCGGTGGTGACGCCCGATCCGATTGCTTTGCAGGATGATCTGGTTCATGTGGCCGATATTCTGACCACCCAGACCAGCGACGATGTGCTCGACTACATCGCGCAGTTCCTCGCCGGTGTTGCGCGTAGCGTTGAAGATGACGAGATGGCAGAGGCGGCAGTGTCGCTAGCCGGTCGTCGTCAAAACGGCCTGCCCCAAGGCGCCGATGTGGCGCGGGTTTCGGGGCTGGTGCAGGCGCGCATCGCGCCCGGGCGGGTTCTCTAGAACGAAAAGCCGTCCGGATAGGCGTGCAACCCATCAAAATCGGCTTTCCCCAACGGGGCGCCGGCCGCCCGCAATGCCGCATAACCCATTGAGAAATGGAATATCATGTTAGGCAGGGCAAAGCGGATCATATAGTCGAGCGGCTCTTGGGCGAGTTCGGCAAACCCTGCTTTATGCGCAACTTTTTCTTCGTTCAGATCGCTCGGCGCGACATGGGTGAGCGCCCGATTGAGGTCCGCCGCCAGCGCACGCAGCGTTTGCGGATCAAAGTCGTTGGGGAATGGGGGCATCTCCATGCCGGCCACACGATAGACCCCGCGCGCCGCAAAATAGAGCGCGACGCCGAGTTGGCGACCGGCGGTAAAACTGTCGGGAATCGCCTTTTGTGCGAGCAGTGTCTTCGCATTGGGCAGGGCCGCGATTTTCGCCACCACCGCATCGATACGCTCAACATAATGGTGAAACGTCGCCAGCGTGGTTGCCGCGCATTGGGAGGTCATTTTGCCTCCTCGACCAGAGGGGCAAGGTAGCGGGCCATGGTATCCAAAATCAGTTTGCGGTCTTTGGCAGGAATGGACGAAATATAGCGCCCCGCGAAGGGTCGCAGGCCTTTGCGGGTCAGCATATCCGCGGACATGCCGATCTCGCCGCCGAGTTGTTCGATTGCATCGTCGCTGGTCGTTTGCGCCATGTCGCCACCCCCCATGCCGTCACTCTATGCCGTATCAGTGTACGGCAAAGAGTGACTCGCTCAAAGGGGGATGCGCGCGCCGCTATTCCTGTGGGATGACCCGCAGGTGCAATTCGCGCAATTGCTCGTTCATCGGCTCCGACGGGGCGCCCATCATCAGGTCTTCGGCGCGTTGGTTCATCGGGAACATGATGACTTCGCGGATGTTGTTTTCATCGGCGAGCAACATCACAGCGCGGTCGATGCCCAAAGCGCAGCCGCCGTGGGGCGGTGCGCCGTATTGGAATGCGTTGACCATGCCGCCAAAGCGTTTTTCGACTTCGTCCTTGCCGTAGCCTGCGATTTCGAAGGCTTTGAACATAATTTCGGGGCGGTGGTTCCGGATCGCGCCGCTGACCAATTCATAGCCGTTGCAGGCGAGGTCATATTGGTAGCCGAGCACATCCAGAGGATCGCCCTGTAGCGCGTCCATTCCGCCCTGAGGCATGGAGAACGGGTTGTGTTCGAAATCGATGTCGCCGGTTTCCTCGTCCTTTTCGTAGATCGGGAAGTCCACGATCCATGCGAACATGAACGCATCGCGCCAGTTTTCGTCTTCGGGGGCTTTGGGTGTTTCTTCCCAGATCGTGGTGCGCGCCTTGCCTGCAACACGTTCAAAGCTCTTGGGTTTGCCGCCAAGGAAGAACGCCGCATCGCCGACGCCGAGGCCGAGTTGTTGACGGATGGCTTCGGTGCGCTCGGGGCCGATGTTTTTGGCCAGCGGTCCGGCGGCTTCCATGCCTTCGCCTTGGTCGCGCCAGAAGATGTAGCCCATGCCCGGAAGGCCTTCGCCCTGGGCGAATTTGTTCATCCGGTCGCAGAATTTGCGCGAGCCGCCTTTGGGGGCGGGGATGGCACGGATCACGTTGCCGTCCTGTTCGAGCAGCTTGGCAAAGATCGCGAAACCGGAATCACGGAAGTGTTCGGAGACGTCCTGCATTTTGATCGGGTTACGCAGATCGGGTTTGTCGGTGCCATACCACAGCGCGGCATCGCGGTATGAAATCTGTGGCCAGTCACGGTTCGCCAGACGGCCATTGCCGAAGCGGTCGAACATGTCGGCGATCACCGGCTCCATGGTGTCAAAGATGTCCTGCTGGGTGACAAAGGACATTTCCATGTCGAGTTGGTAGAAATCGGTGGGCGAGCGGTCGGCGCGCGGATCTTCGTCGCGGAAACACGGCGCGATCTGGAAATATTTGTCAAAGCCCGACACCATGATCAGCTGTTTGAACTGCTGGGGGGCCTGTGGAAGCGCGTAGAATTTACCCGGGTGCAGACGCGATGGCACGAGGAAGTCACGGGCACCTTCGGGCGAGGAGGCGGTGATGATCGGCGTCTGGAATTCGTTGAACCCTTTGCCCCACATCCGCTGACGCAGGTCGGCCACAACGTTGGAGCGCAGGATCATGTTCTTCTGCATCGCTTCACGGCGCAGGTCGAGATAGCGGTATTTCAGACGCGTCTCTTCGGGGTATTCCTGATCGCCAAACACGATGAGCGGCAATTCGTCGGCAGTGCCGAGCACTTCGAGGTCGCGCACGAAAACCTCGACCGCGCCGGTCGGGATCTTTTCGTTCACGAGGCTGGCGTCACGCGCCTTCACGTTGCCGTCGATGCGGATACACCATTCGGAGCGGACCTTTTCGACGTCCTTGAACACCGGGCTGTCGGGATCACAGAGCACCTGCGTGACACCATAGTGGTCGCGCAAATCGATAAAGAGCACCCCGCCGTGGTCACGGATGCGGTGCACCCATCCGGAGAGCCGGACGGTTTCGCCGACGTTCGATGTGTTCAGCTCGGCGCAGGTATGGCTGCGAAAGGCGTGCATGGCGCGATCCCTCGGGTTTTTTGGCGTTTTGGGCCGGTTAGGCTTTGCGGTGATACACAAGGGACGGGCGGGAAAGTCAAGCCTTGCCCAAGCGGCGCGCAGGGCTTACCCGTGCCAGACGACAGTTTGTGGGCGAAAAACCCCGCAGCGCCCCTTGCACGTGGGCGCTGTCTGTCTATAACCCACGACAATTTGCGACTGGCCGCGCGCCTGACCTGCCCACACAACCGGAGTAGACCATGCCGAAGAGAACCGACATTTCCTCCATCATGATCATCGGTGCTGGGCCCATCATTATCGGGCAAGCCTGCGAGTTCGACTATTCGGGGGCACAGGCCTGTAAGGCGCTGCGCGAGGAAGGCTACCGTGTTATCCTCGTGAACTCGAACCCGGCCACGATCATGACCGATCCCGATATGGCCGATGCGACCTATATCGAACCGATCACGCCCGAAGTTGTGGCCAAGATCATCGAAAAGGAACGCCCCGACGCGCTTTTGCCGACGATGGGGGGTCAGACCGGATTGAACACCGCGCTGGCGCTGGATGATCAGGGTGTGCTGGAGAAATTCGGGGTTGAGCTGATCGGGGCGAAACGCGCCGCGATTGAAATGGCCGAGGACCGCAAACTGTTCCGCGAGGCGATGGATCGTCTGGGCATCGAAAACCCCAAGGCGACGATTGTGACGGCGCCGAAAAAGGCGAACGGCAAATTCGATATCGCCGCCGGCCTCAAAGAGGCGCTGGACGCCTTGGAAGAAATCGGTCTGCCCGCGATTATCCGCCCTGCATTCACGCTCGGCGGCACCGGTGGTGGTGTGGCCTATAACCGAGAAGACTACGAACATTTCTGCCGCTCGGGCCTTGAGGCCTCGCCGATGGCGCAGATTCTGGTCGATGAATCGCTTCTCGGGTGGAAAGAGTTCGAGATGGAGGTGGTGCGCGACAAAGCCGACAATGCCATCATCGTCTGTGCGATTGAAAACGTCGATCCGATGGGTGTGCACACCGGTGACTCCGTGACCGTGGCCCCTGCCCTGACGCTAACCGACAAAGAATACCAGCTTATGCGCACGCATAGCATCAACGTGCTGCGCGAGATCGGTGTGGAAACCGGTGGCTCCAACGTGCAGTGGGCGGTCAATCCGGCGGACGGGCGTATGGTTGTGATCGAAATGAACCCGCGCGTGTCGCGCTCTTCCGCGCTGGCCTCCAAAGCCACAGGGTTCCCGATTGCCAAAATCGCGGCGAAACTGGCGGTGGGCTATACGCTCGACGAGTTGGACAATGACATCACCAAGGTGACGCCGGCCTCGTTCGAGCCGACCATCGACTATGTCGTCACGAAAATCCCGCGCTTTGCCTTTGAAAAATTCCCCGGTGCAGAGCCGAACCTGACCACGGCGATGAAGTCGGTCGGCGAAGCCATGGCCATTGGCCGCACGATCCATGAGAGCCTGCAAAAGGCGCTCGCCTCCATGGAAACCGGCCTGACCGGATTTGACGAGATCGAAATCCCGGGCGCGCCCGACAAGGCCGCCGTGATCAAAGCGCTGTCCAAAGCGACCCCCGACCGGTTGCGCGTGATCGCGCAGGCCATTCGCTTTGGTCTGAGCGACGATGAAATTCACGCCGCCAATAGCTATGATCCATGGTTCCTCGCCCGTATCCGCGAAATCGTGGAGATGGAAGAAGACATCCGCCACAATGGTTTGCCCGTCACCGAAGAAGGCCTGCGCAAGGTCAAGATGTACGGCTTTACCGATGCGCGGCTGGCGATATTGACGGGTCGCGATGAGGACAATGTGCGTCGCGCGCGCCTCAACCTCGGCGTGACGGCGGTGTTCAAACGCATTGACACCTGCGCGGCAGAGTTCGAGGCGCAGACGCCCTATATGTATTCCACCTACGAGGCCCCGATGATGGGCGAAGTGGAATGCGAAGCGCGCCCTTCCAACCGTAAAAAGGTCGTCATTCTCGGCGGTGGTCCCAACCGGATCGGTCAGGGCATCGAGTTCGACTATTGCTGTTGTCATGCCTGTTTCTCGCTCACCGAGCAGGGTTACGAGACGATCATGATCAACTGTAACCCCGAAACCGTGTCGACCGATTACGACACCTCGGACCGCCTCTATTTCGAACCGCTGACATTTGAGCATGTGATGGAAATCCTGCGCGTCGAGCAGGAAAACGGCACGCTGCACGGTGTGATCGTCCAGTTCGGCGGACAGACGCCTCTGAAGCTCGCCAATGCGCTAGAGGCCGAGGGCATTCCGATCCTTGGCACCACGCCGGACGCCATCGATCTGGCCGAGGACCGCGAGCGTTTTCAGGACCTCGTGAACCGTCTCGGATTGAAACAGCCGCATAACGGAATCGCCTCGACGGATGAAGAAGCCTTTGAAATCGCGAAAGATATCGGGTTCCCGCTGGTGATCCGCCCGTCCTATGTTCTGGGCGGTCGCGCGATGGAAATCGTTCGAGATATCGATCAGTTGAAACGCTACATCCGCGATGCGGTGGTGGTTTCCGGCGATAGCCCCGTACTGCTCGACAGCTACCTGTCGGGTGCGACAGAGATTGACGTCGATGCGCTTTGCGATGGGGAAAAGGTCCATGTCGCGGGCATCATGCAGCACATCGAAGAGGCCGGCGTGCACTCGGGTGACAGCGCCTGTTCGCTGCCGCCCTACTCGCTCAAACCGGAGATCATCGTAGAGCTGAAAAAGCAGACCGAGGCATTGGCCCTGTCGCTGCATGTCGTTGGTCTGATGAACATCCAGTTCGCGGTTAAAGACGACGTGATCTACCTCATCGAAGTGAACCCGCGCGCCTCGCGTACCGTGCCTTTCGTCGCCAAGGCGGTCAATTCGCCAATCGCCTCGATCGCGGCGCGGGTGATGGCGGGTGAAAAGCTGGATGCGTTCGATTTGGTGGACCCGAGCAAAACCGGACGTTTCGCGGTGAAAGAGGCCGTGTTGCCCTTCGCCCGTTTCCCGGGTGTGGACACGATTTTGGGGCCGGAAATGCGCTCTACCGGTGAAGTCATGGGATCGGACACGACGTTTGCGCGTGCGTTCCTCAAGGCACAGTTGGGCGCGGGAACCGTTCTGCCAGAGGGCGGGAAAGTGTTTATCTCGGTCAAGGACTACGACAAGAAACCGAAGATGATCGAATGTGCGCGCACGCTCGTCGATATGGGTTTCGAGATCGTTGCAACACGCGGAACGGCGAAGTTTTTCGAAGAGAACAACATCGCCACGACCGTTGTGAACAAGGTCTACGAAGGTCGCCCCGATATCGTCGACATGATGAAAGACGGCGAAATCTCGTTGGTTCTCAACACTACCGAGGGCACGCAGGCCGTCGAGGACAGCCGTGAAATCCGCAAGGTCGCGCTGTTTGACAAAATCCCCTATTTCACCACCGCGGCCGCATCCCACGCCGCCGCGATGGCGATCAAGTCACGCGTGGCAGGCGAGATTGACGTCGCGCCTTTGCAGGGCATGAACGCCAAGGCGTAAAGCCCGGCGTCACGACGCACATCGCGACACACATCGCGACACAAAAGGGCGCCTTTGAGGGCGCCCTTTTTCGTTTGTATCACCCATCGGCAGGTTACTTGGCATCCGGCCAAGCGGTGGGATCCGTGTCGAGATCGGGGAAAGCCTTTGGGTCGAAAACCGGACGTTTGATCCCCGCAGCGAGTTGGGATCGGTAGTCGGCAATGATGCGCTGCGCGGTCGGGAACAGCATCATCAGGGCGAGCAGGTTGACCACCGCGAGGATGCCCATCATCGGATCGGAGAAGTTGAACACCGATGTCGCCCCGGGCGCGACCGCGCCGAGGAAGACGATGCCCATGATGACGACCCGCAGGACGTTGAGGGCCATCGGGTTTTCGGTCATAAAGCTCAACGCGTTCTCGCCGAGGTAGTAGTTGTACATGATCGACGAGAAGGAGAAGAGGAAGATTGCGGCGGTCAGGAAGTACTGTGCCCAGCTTCCGACATGGCTCACCATCGATTGCTGCGTGAGCGCGACACCGTCGATGCCCTCTGCCCCCGGTTGGTAGACATCGGCCAACAGGATCACGAAGGCCGTGCAGGAACAGATGATCATCGTGTCGATAAAGACCGAAAAACTCTGCGTGATGCCTTGGCTTACGGGATGACGCACATAGGCGGTTGCGGCCACGTTTGGCGCAGAGCCCAGACCCGCCTCGTTCGAGAACAGACCGCGACGCAGACCGTTGGAGATTGCTGCGCCGACACCGCCCGCGACCGCTTCGCGAAAGCCCAGAGCATTGGCAACGATGTCCCAGATGACGCCGGGCAAAGAGGTGATGTTGAGGAGAATAATGAGTAGCGCCATGCCTATATAACCGATTGCCATGATCGGAATGATGACATCGGCGGCCTTGGCGATGCGATGGATACCACCGAAGACGATCAGGCCCGTGGCCACGGCGAGGAATGCGCCGGTGAACACGCGCGGGATGCCGAGGCTATCCTGCGCCGATCCGGCGACTGTGTTGCCTTGGAAGGCATTGAAACCAATGGCGAAAGAGGCAATGAGACAGATGGCGTAGATGATCGCGAGCCAGCGGTAGTTTTCGCCCAGCCCGTGGATGATGGCCCGTGCCGGACCGCCGCGATAGTCGCCCTCGGGCGTGGTGCGTTTAAAGGTCTGGGCGAGCGTGGCCTCGACAAGCGCCGAACACATCCCGATGAGCGCAATCGCCCACATCCAGAACACCGCCCCCGGCCCGCCTGCGGTAATGGCGACCGCGACACCGGCGATATTGCCGCCCCCCACACGCCCCCCGACGGAGACAAAGAGAGCTTCGCGCGCGCTGATTTTCGACGGATCCGCATCGGGGTCGCCCCTGAGGACGCGGAACATGCGTTTGAAGAACCGGAATTGGACAAAGTCGCTTGCGATCGTGAAGAAGATGCCAAAGATGACGAGGAACGGCACCAAGGCCCATCCCCAGGTTAAATCATTGATGCCGTTAAATATCGTGTCGAAGAATCCCATGTGCGTCACTCCGCTTGATTGCCGGCGGCGTTTGGGAAACCGCCATGGGATGAGGCTAACCCAGTTCATCAAATTGACCTAACGTTAGGTCAAGTCGGCGGGGGCAAATGGCAAATCAGCCCCCGTTTGCCGAATTTCTCACCGCAGGCGGGGGAGATTTGATCCGCTGTGAGTGCAGGGAATGGCGGGACGGGCACGGCGAATTATCTTGACTTGTTAGCGCCCCTACCCCATGTGTCCCCAATCGACCGCCCAAGTTGCCGCGTGAGCAGCCGCGCCGGATCCCATCGGGATCACCAAGAGCGCCCCAGCGGTAGATATCGGCCTTCGGGCCAACGGTTCCCAAAATCACGCATGGGTTCCGCGGGAAGACGGAGCGGGCATGTGGCCTGCACCGGTGACCTTTCCCGCGATCCTTGAAAAGCGCCCCAGTCGGGGTGCGAAACGCGTGCGGGAACTCTCCCCACGAGAAAGCTATTTATGACTGATTTTACCATGCTCGGCCTCAAGCCGCGCCTGCTCGAAATTCTTGCCGCTCAGGGCCTTGAGTCCCCAACGCCGATCCAGGCGCGTGCCATTCCCGAAGTGATGAACGGGCGCGACGTGATGGGTCTGGCACAGACCGGCACCGGCAAAACGCTCGCCTTTGGCCTGCCACTTCTGGACATGGCCTTTAGCGCAGGTGTGAAGCCGAACCCCAAAACCGTGGGCGCGCTTGTGCTCGCCCCGACCCGCGAACTGGTCAACCAGATCGCCGACAGCCTGATGCCCTTTATCAAAGGGTCCCATCTCAAACTCGGTCGTGTGGTTGGTGGTGTATCCATCAATGCGCAGATCACCCGCCTTGAGCGTGGCACCGATATCCTCGTGGCCACCCCCGGTCGTTTGATGGATCTCATTGATCGCAAAGCGGTTCGCCTCGACGAAACACGGTTCCTCGTGCTCGACGAAGCCGACCAGATGCTCGACATGGGCTTTATCCATGCGCTGCGCAAACTGGTGCCGATGTTGGCCGCCGAGCGTCAGACGATGTTGTTCTCGGCGACGATGAACAAACAGATGAACGAAATGGCGCAGGCCTATCTCACATCGCCGATCCGCATCGAAGTGTCGCCCGCCGGTAAGGTAGCCGACAAGGTCGAGCAGGAAGTGCACTTTATCGCGCAGGACGAAAAATTCCCGCGCCTTGTGCAAATGCTCGGCGCGCACAAAGGTGACCTCGCATTGGTCTTTTCGCGCACCAAGCACGGTGCGGAACGGATGTCCAAGCAGCTCGAAAAGGCCGGTTTCAACGCCGCCGCGATCCACGGCAACAAAAGCCAGGGTCAGCGCGAGCGCGCTCTGAATTCCGCGCGTCGGGGTGATGTTGATGTGCTCGTTGCCACGGATGTTGCCGCCCGCGGGATCGACATTCCGCTGGTGCGTCACGTGTACAACTACGACCTGCCCAACGTGGCGGAGAACTTTGTCCACCGCATCGGGCGGACCGCACGTGCGGGCCGTGACGGCAAGGCGATTGCATTCTGCACGCCGAGCGAGTTGGGCGAATTGCGCGCAATCGAGAAGGTGATGAAGCTTTCGATCCCTGTTGCCACCCCTGCAAGCTGGGCCAATGACGACGCCGTTCCGGCGTCCCGCCCGAATGGCGGACGTCGTCGCGGTGGCGGCGGCGGTGGTGGAGGCGGTGGTTTCCAGCGTCGCGGCAAAGGTGGCGGCGGCGGTCAAGGTGCCGGTGGAGCCAAGCCGGCCGGTGCGAAACCACGTCGCTCGCGCCACCCGCGCAAGCAGGCCTGATCACCCGAAAATAAGAAAACGCGCCGCATCAGCGGCGCGTTTTTCGTTGTTAAACCCGGCATGTTGAGGCGAAGCCGCCTACGTACCTAGTTTGAACCCTGTTCGAGGTGCAGTTTCATCTGGACCAGCACCTGCTGCAATTCCAATGTTTCACCCAAGAGACGCTTGGCCTCATTGATGGTGATCACGCCGTCGTCGATGGCATCGGTATACTCGGCCATCAACATCGCAAAGCGCTGCGACAAAGCCACAACATCGCTGTTCACACCGCCGTTATGGGGCGGGTGGTTGCGGGTGGCATCGTAGGAAAGTGACACACCTTTCAGCTCTGCAAGCGCAGAAGTGACGTGTGGATATCCCGCTGCCGCCTCTAGTTGGGCGACCGTATCCACGGGAATGAATCGGTCGGAATGCTCTTCCGACGACGAATAATACCGGCCAAGCGTCGCTTTGGACTTTCCGGTCAACGCGCAAGCGGCCTCAATCCCGACGTCTTTTACCAGCGCTTCGGTATGCTTTTTCAAATAGTTCCGCGCTGCGTCCATGCTTAGTGATCCTCCAGACCGCTCTAATTCCCGCGTTAGTCTACGGGGAAACACACTCACAATTTCCCATACCCGTTGTAAAGGTGGCATGGCAAAGATTTTTCTACCTGCTGTTGCAGAGAAGTACCTAGTGTTGACGTTGATTGACATGGGAAAGAGTGACAAATTGCCCACCTGGTCGCGGTCTTTATAGAACCGGCCCTCATCCCCAAGCCGAACCGGCAACCAAGGGATCGCAAAATACATTGGGTCGCAATCGTCCTCTTTCCCACTTTTTACCTTCCCAGACCTTGAACCGATACGCGTGACGCGGCAAAGGGAACGTCATGGCAAAGCTCTATTTTCACTATTCGACCATGAACGCGGGCAAATCGACCCTGCTGCTTCAGGCATCCTACAATTACCGCGAACGCGGGATGGAAACCTATCTCATCACAGCCCAGCTAGACCACCGCGCCGGCACCGCCCGCGTCGCGAGCCGGATTGGCATCGCAGACGAGGCCGATATCTATGCGACGGATGAAAACCTCTACGAGAAGATCGAGGCGCGAATGGCCAAAGGCACCGTCGCCTGCGTTTTCATCGACGAGGCTCAATTTCTAAGCAAATCGCAGGTCTGGGATCTCGCGCGGGTCGTCGATGATCTGAACGTGCCGGTGATGTGCTACGGGCTGCGCCTCGATTTTCAGGGCAATTTGTTCCCCGGCTCGGCCGCTCTTCTGGCGCTCGCCGACGAGATGCGCGAAGTGCGCACCATTTGCCATTGCGGAAAGAAGGCCACGATGGTCGCGCGCATGTCGGGTGACGGCAAGGTTCTTACCGAGGGCGCGCAGGTCGAGATCGGCGGGAACGAACGTTACGTATCGCTGTGTCGCGTCCATTGGCGCGAAGCCGTCGGCGACCGCACCAGCTAAACGGGCGTTACGCGGGAGTTAGTGCAGCCGACCGCCATTCCCCACCTGAATGTCAGGGCGCGCGAGAACGACCGCCCCATCGGCATCGGGAAACCCGAGCACGAGCACTTCTGACATGAACGGGCCGATCTGGCGCGGTGGGAAATTGACCACGGCCATCACCTGTGTGCCGACGAGGCTCTCGGGCGTGTAATGCACGGTGATCTGTGCAGAGGATTTTTTCTCACCGATCTCGCCCCCGAAATCGACCCAGAGTTTGAAGGCGGGATTGCGGGCCTCGGGAAAGGGTTCGGCGCGCGTGATTGTGCCCACGCGGATGTCGACGGCGAGGAAATCGTCAAAGGAAATCTGGGGGCTCATGCGGACAACTCCTTGTCCCGTTTGATGGCTGCGGCGACAGCGCGCTCCAAAAGCGGTGGAAATCCGGTCTCTTCATCCATCAGGACGCGCAACGCCTCGGCCGTCACCCCACCGGGGGAGGTGACGTTGATGCGCAGCTGAGCGGGGTCTTCACTGGCGGTTTCGGCCAAGGCACCGGCACCGGCCACTGTGGCGCGCGCCAGCTGCAA
Source organism: Celeribacter arenosi (assembly GCF_039539485.1). NCBI lineage: Bacteria > Pseudomonadati > Pseudomonadota > Alphaproteobacteria > Rhodobacterales > Roseobacteraceae > Celeribacter > Celeribacter arenosi. The sequence goes on along the minus strand of NZ_BAABDF010000006.1, from coordinate 164,720 downwards.
TGCGACATCGGGCGCTAGGCCCGCGCCTTCACCGGCCTTTGCCATCGTTTCGATCAGGTGGAACACATAGGCCGGCCCGCAGCCCGAAATGGCGGTCAGGGCCCGCAACTGTGTCTCGTCGGCGACGCGCACCACCTGCCCCACCGCCTCCAGAAGGGATTGGGCGAGGTCCATATGGGCCTGTGTGGCGTGGCCATTGCCGACAATGCCGGTGATCCCGCGCCCGATGGCGGAGGGCGTGTTGGGCATCGCGCGCACGATCGGGGTCTGTGCGCCAAGGATTTCTTCGTAGCGCGCCAATGTGATCCCCGCGGCCACCGAGAGAAACACGGTGTTACCATTGCCGAGCGATTTCAACTGCGGCAGGGCTTCGTCCATCTTTTGCGGTTTGACGGCCAAGAGAACAATCGCAGGATCGGCAGGCAGAGGCGCATTCACATGGACGCCGGTTTCGCGCAGCCAATCGGAGGGGTTCGGGGTGATGACCGTGACCGCGCGGGGATTTAGCCCGCCGTCCAGCCACCCTTTGAGCATGGCCGAGCCCATTCGCCCGCAGCCCAGCAGGACCATCCCACGGCTAGCAACGTCGTCCATTCGATCTCTCCGTCTGTCTCAAAAGAAAACCCCCAGCGGGGTGCCGGGGGTCACTCTAACGTGTTGCTATGCGAGCGCAACGCGCCCGGGCTGTGCGAAATCAGGCGCGCCCGTAGGCTTCGTGGATCGCCACATCCATCGCGGATGCAGGCGAGCGGTCGGACCACGCAACGAGTTGGAATGCAGGGTAGAAACGTTCGCAGGCCCCCACCGCAGCAGCGATCAGGCGATCGACCTGTTCGGGGTTCGCGATTTGCCCGCCGTTCAACGGCAGACCGTAGCGGAACACCATCAGGCGCTGTTCGTTCCAGAAGGTAAACGCGCCGGTCCAACACTGATCGTTGGCTCGGTTGATGGTGTCGTAGATTTCAGGAAGCTTGTTCTCCGGCGGCTCCATTTCGAAGGTGCAGATCAGGCGCAATGTTTCGTCGTATTCCGACCACGCGAGCGTGATTGAATAGGTGCGCCACTGACCTTCGACCGCCATTGCGATCTGGTCATCGGTGACACGATCAAATTCCCAATCGTTGTACTCTGCGAGATGCTCGCACAGATCGATGGGGTGGATATCGGTGGAAATTGACTGCTCCAAAAGCGACATATGCGGCCTCATTTGTTATTTCGTCCCGCGTGCGCCATGACGTCTTCATGACCCTACTAGGACTTGGTGCCTGCTCAAGGTTCGGCGGGTTTGTCCGCGTCCCTTACTAGATATGGTGTGATTAAAGGCCGCTGGCTGTAAAGATAAATTTTTACGTTATCCCCACCAATCGACACCCATCCACAATCTGCCGCTTTTTTCCACAGACCCGCAAACCTGCCTGTGGACAAAAGAAAACCCCCACGCGCCGCGCAGGGGTCGGGTAAAATACCGCGTGATCGGGGCGGTTACTTTTTTGTGCGCGACGATGCCTTTGGGGCCGGTTTGGCCGCTTCGAGGGCGTCCAGACGCGCGCTGAGGGCCGCGTTTTCCTCGCGGGCCTTCTGCGCCATGGCGCGAACCGCCTCGAATTCTTCGCGGGTTACAAAGTCGCGGTCAGCGAGCCAGCGGTCGACCAGACCTTTGGCGGCGGTCTCGGCTTCGTCCTTTGCGCCCTGCGCAACACCCATGGCGTTGGTCATGAGTTGGGACAGATCGTCGAGGATTTTGTTGCGGGTCTGCATTCGGTGGCTCCTTGGTCGGCGTCCTGATCTATATGGGCTGCGGTGGACGCATTCGCAAGGTTGACTTCCCCGCGCCGCCTGCGACAGATGCCGCATGGGTGATTTTTTGATTGGCGCAATCCCGTTTCCCGACATCTCGAGCGAGGTCTTCTCGATCGGGATTGGAGGGTTTACGTTCGCGCTGCGCTGGTACGCGCTTGCCTATATGGCGGGCATTGCTGTGGCATGGTGGTTGATTGTGCGCGCGCTGCGACGCGACCGCCTCTGGCCTGCTGATACGCCCCCGATGGTGGCCCGCGCCGTTGAGGATCTTTCGACATGGATCATCCTCGGTGTGATCTTGGGCGGGCGGCTCGGCTTTGTGCTGTTTTATCGGCCCATGTATTATCTGGCCAATCCGGTCGAGATACCGATGGTTTGGGAGGGCGGCATGTCCTTTCACGGCGGTTTCATCGGTGTGGTTGTGGCCGCCTACCTGTGGGGACGTCGCAACGGGGTTCCTCTTTTGACGCTGGCCGACACGCTGGCGATGGTGACACCACCGGGGCTGTTTTTCGGGCGTGTTGCGAATTTCGTGAACGCCGAACTCTGGGGGCGACCCAGCGATGTGCCATGGGCGGTGATCTTTCCCGGCGACGCCGCGCAGGCCTGTGCAACGGCTGATGCGCCTTGCGCGCGCCACCCCTCCCAGCTCTACGAAGCGGGTCTAGAGGGCCTTCTGCTCGGCACGCTTTTGTTGGTGTTGGTCTGGCGTTATGGCGCTTTGAAGCGACCCGGTTTGGTTGCGGGTCTGTTCTTTGCGGGCTACGGCATTTCGCGGTTCATCGTTGAATTCTTTCGGCAGGCCGACGGGCAATTCGTCAGCCCCGAAAACCCATGGGGCCATGTCGCACTCGGCCTGTCGATGGGTCAGCTTCTTTCCCTGCCGATGATCGCCATCGGTGCGTTTTTCATCCTTCGGAGCCGCCGCGCGTGACACCGCTATCTGAGATTCTAGCGCGACGTATCGCGCAAACCGGCCCCATCAATCTCGCCGAATATATGGCCGAATGCCTGCTTCATCCCGAACACGGTTATTACACGACGCGCGATCCCCTCGGCGTTGATGGCGATTTCACCACGGCGCCCGAAGTCAGTCAGATGTTCGGTGAATTGATCGGGCTGAGCCTCGCGCAGAGTTGGATCGACCAGGGGTCACCGGAGCGGATCGTGCTGGCCGAAATCGGCCCCGGTCGCGGGACGTTGATGGCGGATGCGCTGCGTGCGACAGCCGGCGTGGCGGGGTTTCACGATGCGCTGTCACTGTATCTCGTCGAGGCCTCTCCGACGTTGCAGGCCCGTCAGGCCGAGGCTCTCGCGTCCTATCGCCCGACATGGCTGGAGCGGGCCGAGGGACTGCCCGACGACCGTCCGCTGTACCTCGTGGCGAACGAGTTTTTCGACGCTTTGCCCATTCGCCAATTCACCCGCGACGGGTCCGGATGGCGGGAGACGCAGGTGGGGCTGGACGACGGGAAACTGGTCCTCGGCCTCTCCACACCCACGCCGATGGCCGCGCTAACCCATCGACTGGGCGACACCGAGACGGGCGATATCGTCGAGATTTGTCCCGCCGCAGGTCCGGTGATGGCGGCAATCGCGCGCCGGATTGTGGCCCATGGCGGTGCGGGCATTGTGATTGATTACGGCGACTGGCGCAGTCTGGGCGACACGTTTCAGGCATTGGCCAAACACGAACCGGTGGACCCCTTGGCCCATCCCGGTCAGGTTGATTTGACCGCGCATGTCGATTTCGAAGCCTTGGCGACCGAAGCCTTCACCGAAGGTGCCGCCGCCCATATGATCACCCAGCAGATGATGCTCGCGCGCCTTGGAATTGAGCAACGTGCAGAGCGACTGAGCAAAGGCAAAGCCGATGATGTGGTCGCCGCCGTCGGCGCTGCATTTGACCGGTTGACCTCCCCTACGGAAATGGGAACCCTGTTCAAAGCATTGGGCATCGGACCCGACGACAAACACCTTCCGGCAGGATTCTCTAAGGCATGACATTGGAAATCATCACCTCCCCCCTGCTCGACGGGGTCACCCACGGGTTCTTCACCCGTCGGGGAGGTGCGTCGTCGGGGGTCTTTGAGGGGTTGAACGGCGGGTTGGGGTCATCGGACCAGTCCGACATCGTCGCGATCAACCGTGCGCGGGCCGCAAATGCGCTGGGAATTGACGCGACCAATCTCTGCGCCGCCTACCAAATCCACTCAACGGACGTTGTCACGGTGGATGGGCCGCAAAACGGGATTGTGCCAAATGGCGACGCATTGGTAACCGACAAACCGGGTTTGGGCCTCGTGATCCTGACGGCGGATTGTCAGCCGGTTCTCTTTGCCGATCGTGAGGCCGGCGTGATTGGCGCGGCCCACGCGGGGTGGCGCGGGGCGATTGATGGCGTTTTGGAAGCGACACTGGATGCGATGGAACGGTTGGGCGCGACCCGTCAGAACACCGTTGCCGTAATCGGCCCATCCATTTCGCAATCCTCCTATGAGGTCGGGCCGGAATTTTTGGAAGACTTCATGCTTGAGGATTCCGAAAACGCGCGCTTCTTCACGAACGGGCGTGGCGACCGCTATGTGTTTGATTTGCCAGCCTACGGGTTGCATCGGTTGCGCAACGCAGGCGTGACTGCGGCCGAGTGGACACGCCATTGCACATATGCGGATCCAGAGCGGTTCTATTCCTATCGCCGCTCGGTTCATCGCAAGGAAGCGGACTATGGACGGCTGATGTCGCTGATCCGGCTTTAGGGTTGCAGAATATGGCGCGAAACCGGCGATCTGGATCGAACTGGCGTCACAAATTGCGACTGAACCGCGAACCAGAAGCGGCGCCCGACCGCTAATCAATTCATTTCTAACGGATTTTCTGATCAGCCCAGCGCATGCGCTTTCTGGGCGCGGGATTGTTGCGCTTTGCCGTAATTCTGCCGAGGGTTTCACGCATATTGTCTGCATAACAGAAACGATCGCGCTGACGACCGGTGCGGATAGCCAAGAGAGCGACATGAAAAACAGACGCTGGATGAAATCCATGATTGCGCAGAGCAAAAAGGCCGAACCTGGCCTGCCTTGGGAGCGCGCTGCGCGCAGCAAATTCAAGGCCTCTGTGGCGCGCCGTCAGGGCCGCAAATAGCACCGTGAAGTGCGCGACCAAGCATATGACACCCCGGCGATTCGCCGTGGCGGATCCATGCCGTGACCTGCGTTTTTCGCGGGTCCGTGGAAACAAAACCAATAAGTCGCCCCGCACTGATGCCATTGTTAACCGCAATAGGCGCGAAATTTTGACAATCCCCCACTTATCCGCAGAATGGTTCCACTGTTGCCGGGTGGGGGCCTCAACGGTTGATCCGAGGAGTGCCCCTAGCTATGTCGCACCCAATCTCTAACGAGAGCGCCCAGTGGCGTGACGCAACGCCAACGCCCGAAAAGGTTTCCAATTGGCCCGCTTCGCAGGTGGCCGTCGAACCGCAATGGTCGGTGCGCAGGAGCTATCCCAAACCGCAAATCGAGGTTGCAACGCGCTCCTACGAGGTCATGTGGCGCGCGGGGAATGGTGACATTCTCGACCGTCGCATAACCGCACCCGCCGTTCCGGTATTCGAAACCGCCTTCAACAGTTTCGCCCGCGGGGCGTTGATCGCGACGCAAAAAGGGCCTGTTTCGGTCGAGGATCTTTTGCCCGGCGACCTTATCGAAACCACGGACGGGCACCTCCAGCCGATCTCGTGGATCGGGTCTATGACGCTCGATATAAACGGAACCCGCGGTGCGCATACCTTGCCCGAGAAACTGTATCGGATCACAGAAGAAGCGTTCGGTTTTGAACGCCCCGCGCCCGATCTCGTGTTGGGCGCTGCGGCGCATACGCTCTATCGCGCGGACGGGATTCGATCCTACCTCGGCACGCCCGTCGCGCTTGCGCCCATTGTAGGATTGGTCGACGGCATGTCGGTGATTGAGGTGACGCCCGTCACATCGGTGCGCACCTATCACATCGCCCTCCCCCAACATGCCATCATCCGCGTGAACGGCGTCGAGATGGAAAGCTATCATCCGGGCACGACAGCGGCCGCGCATCTCACCGGCGATATGCGCATCCGGTTCATGGGGCTATTCCCGCACCTCGAAAGCCTCGGGGACTTCGGTGCCACGGCACAGTCCCGCCTGACGGCGAGCGATTTGATGATGTTGCAGGCGGTTTAGAGCACTCAGGCTTCGCGTGCGAGGCGGGCCTCTAACACATCGAACGGCACACCGGGCGCATCTTTCGCGCAGCGGATGACGAGGGAGGTTTTCACCGAGGCGACATTGGGCGTCGACAAAAGATCGCCTGTGAGAAAGCTCTGGAACGTCGAAAGATCAGGCGCCACGCATTTGAGGACAAAATCGACCTCGCCGTTGAGCATATGGCACTCGCGCACCAGCGACCACTGACGACATTTTGCTTCGAATCGCGACAGATCCGCTTCGGCCTGCGACTGCAGCCCGACCATGGCAAACACTTCCACCTCAAAGTCCAACTTCCGCGCGTCCACGACCGCGTGATAGCCTTTGATGAACCCTGCCTCTTCGAGGGTACGCACGCGGCGAAGGCACGGCGGCGCCGAGATGCCGACCCGTTTTGCCAATTCGACGTTCGTCATACGTCCATCCGCCTGAAGCTCGGCCAGGATTTTACGGTCGATTTCGTCGAGTTTGTGGTTCGCCATTATGATCTCGGTTTGGATTGTAAATTCTTGGACGGAACGAAAGATGTGATTTCGCTCTTTTTAGCGCAACTATCTTTCACATTTCAGCAAGATCATTTCAAGGTCGATTATGTGACCACGCCTGCGGGGTCATTCTGTGCCATGTGCGCCCTTGCACGCCCCCTGACCCGCGACGCGTCGTCCTAGGGGGTTTGCGCCGGCAGGTCACGATGTCTATATCCTCACCAACATATCCTTAGACTGACGAGGGCCGACATGGCTGATACGAAACACACAAAAGTCCTGATTATCGGCTCCGGTCCCGCCGGTTATACCGCGGGTGTCTATGCGGCCCGCGCGATGTTGCAGCCCCTGCTGGTGCAGGGCATCGAGCCCGGCGGTCAGCTGACCACCACGACCGAGGTTGAAAACTGGCCCGGCGAGAAAGAAATCCAGGGACCGCAACTGATGGTCAACATGGAAGAGCACGCCCGTGCCATGGGCTGTGAAATCCAGAGCGACATCATCACCGAGCTCGACACCGACGTGCGCCCCTTCGTGGCCAAAGGCGACTCGGGCACGGTTTACACGGCGGATGCCGTGATCCTGGCGACCGGTGCGCGGGCGAAATGGCTCGGGCTCGACACGGAAACCACCTTTAAAGGGTTTGGTGTTTCGGCCTGCGCGACTTGTGACGGGTTCTTTTACCGCAACATGGATATCGTTGTGGTCGGCGGCGGGAACACGGCCGTGGAAGAGGCGCTGTTCCTGACCAATTTCGCCTCCAAAGTGACGCTCATTCACCGCCGCGACACCCTGCGCGCGGAGAAAATCCTGATCGACCGTCTGATGAAGAACGAAAAGATCGTGCCGCTTTGGGATCACGAGCTGGTTGAGGTCTTTGGCGACGAATCCCCGATCAAGGGCGTGAACGGCGTGCGTGCGCGTCATGTGCAGACCGGCGAGATCACGGAAATCCCTGCCAAGGGCGTTTTCATCGCGATCGGCCATGCGCCTGCGACCGAGTTGGTCAAAGACAAACTGGAGCTGCACAACGGCGGCTACGTGAAAGTGAAACCCGGCACGACCGAGACCACCATCCCCGGCATTTTTGCCGCCGGTGACCTGACCGACCACAAATACCGCCAGGCCGTGACCTCGGCAGGTATGGGCTGTATGGCCGCGCTTGACGCCGAACGTTGGCTGGCCGAGCAGGAATAAACAATTCCCCGCCAATCGCGCCTTCTGTTCCATTTGCGCAACGCGACATGGGACATAATCGGCAGTTGGCGGGGAAAAAGCGGCAAGAACGTCTCATTTTTGATGCGCTTTGCGTGCAGATGTTGATTCCAGTGGGTGACCCGAGATATGGGCACTGCAAGCCTGCGTGACGAGAGTTTCGCGGGTCAATTCGTTTTACAAAGTCCAGCCGCAAAAAGGCCGCCGAACATGCCCGAAAATCTCGCCCCCATCCCCGAACTATTCGTATCCTACGACAGCGCGCAAAAGCTGAAGGCCGAAGCCGCCGATCTGGTGAGCTGGGATCTGACGCCGCGCCAGATCTGTGACCTCGAACTCTTGATGAACGGCGGCTTCAACCCGCTCAAAGGGTTTTTGAGCGAAGAGGACTACGATGGCGTGGTCGAGAACATGCGTCTGGCAGATGGCTCCTTGTGGCCGATGCCGATCAACCTCGATGTTTCCGAGAAATTCGCCGAAGGCCTCGAAATCGGACAAGACATCGCGCTGCGGGATCAGGAGGGGGTGATCCTCGGCACGATGACTGTGACCGATCGTTGGGAGCCCAACAAAGCGAAAGAAGCCGAGAAGGTGTTCGGGGCAGATGACGACGCGCATCCGGCCGTCAACTATCTGCACAACACGGCGGGCAAAATCTACCTCGGTGGTCCCGTGACCGGCATCCAACAGCCCGTGCATTATGATTTCCGTGCACGTCGTGACACGCCTAACGAATTGCGCGCCTATTTCCGCAAACTCGGCTGGCGCCGCGTCGTGGCCTTCCAGACGCGTAACCCGTTGCACCGCGCCCACCAGGAACTGACGTTCCGCGCCGCGAAAGAAGCGCAGGCCAACCTGTTGATCCATCCGGTTGTCGGCATGACCAAACCGGGCGACGTGGACCACTTTACCCGCGTGCGTTGCTATGAGGCCGTTCTGGACAAATATCCGGCCTCCACAACCACGATGAGCCTCCTGCCGCTGGCCATGCGTATGGCAGGCCCGCGCGAGGCCGTGTGGCACGGTCTGATCCGCAAAAACTACGGCTGTACCCATTTCATCGTGGGTCGCGACCACGCAGGCCCCGGCTCCAACTCCGCAGGCGAAGATTTCTACGGCCCCTATGACGCTCAGGAACTCTTCCGCAAGCATCAGGAAGAAATGGGCATCGAAATGGTCGACTTCAAACACATGGTTTGGGTGGACGAGCGCGCACAATACGAGGCGATTGACGAGATCGAAGACAAAGACAAGGTCACGATTCTGAACATCTCCGGCACAGAACTGCGCCGCCGCCTGCAGGAAGGTCTGGAAATCCCCGAGTGGTTCTCCTTCCCCGAGGTCGTCAAAGAACTGCGCCGCACAAAGCCCCCGCGCAACAAGCAGGGCTTCACCGTCTTCTTCACCGGCTTCTCCGGCTCGGGCAAATCCACCATCGCCAACGCGTTGATGGTGAAGCTGATGGAAATGGGCGGGCGTCCTGTGACGCTGCTCGATGGCGACATCGTGCGGAAAAACCTGTCCTCCGAACTCGGCTTTTCCAAAGAGCACCGCGACCTCAACATCCGTCGCATCGGCTACGTGGCCTCCGAGATCACCAAAAACGGTGGTATCGCGATCTGTGCGCCCATCGCGCCCTATGCCACCACCCGTCGCGCCGTGCGTGAAGATGTGGAACAGTTCGGTGCCTTCATCGAAATCCACGTCGCCACCTCCATCGAAGAGTGTGAAAAGCGGGATCGCAAAGGCCTCTACAAGCTGGCGCGTGAAGGCAAGATCAAGGAATTCACCGGTATCTCCGATCCCTATGATGTGCCTGTGAACCCTGAACTGAGCCTCGAAACAGAAGGTCACGATGTGGACAACTGCGCCCACCAAGTGGTTCTCAAGCTTGAGAGCATGGGTCTGATCACCGGCCACTAACGGCACGTGACTACGTCAAACGAAAAGCCCCGCTCGGATATGAGCGGGGCTTTTTGCATTCCAGAGGCCGCAATTGGTTAGTCGCCGCGTGAGGGTCTCATTCGGTTCAGCAGACCGTCCTTTAGGTAGAATTGATGGTAGATCGCAGCCCCAGCGTGCAGCACGACAATTGCGAGCGTTAGATTGACCAGAACTTCATGCACATCGCCCGCCGTGCGGATACCGATACCCCATGCCGCGATGCCCGACACAGGGACCAGAACGAGCAGGGCATAGAGGCTGCGATGGACGATATGCGCCGCTCGATTGAGCAAGGGATGGTTGCCTTCGGGCAGCGGCGGCGCTTTGTAACGGGCCCGCGCCAGTAGGCGCAGCAATGTCAAAACGAGGATCGCGAAACCAACGGGCGGGTGGACAAGCGCGGCGAAAATATCCGGCGTCCCACCGTCGAGTTTGACCCGCAGCGCCTTCCCCATGTCGTCCGACACGATGTAGTTGAAGGCGAAGAGGAAGAAGATGAGCCAGTGCAGAAGGATCTGAACACTGGCGTAACGGGGGGACGAAGGTGACATGGCTAACCTCGGGAAAAATGGGTGCACCCCAATCTTACGTCCCTAATCCGAGATTCCGCCGCGAATAATTGACGCGCCGGAAACTTTCTCAGTGAACATTCACCGGCGCGTAATCGTGTTCGCGGGCCAGATCAAACGCCAGTTTGCGGTTCGCGACGAGCGCGAGTTGCTGCCCATCCGATGAGTGAACCGAAAAGATCTGTGTCAGACCCTCTACCTGATCGCGCACATCGCGCGGCAGGTCTTCCACGTCAACAGCTTTGACGTAGACAATCTTTTCACCCTGCGAAGGGAGATTTGGAAACCGTTCATTCATGACTTAGCCCTTCCGGATTTGAATTGTTTTGACGATGCTTTCGGGCACAGCACGGGTCAGGTCGATGTGCAGCAGCCCGTTTTCCATCGACGCGGCGGCGACCTCTACATTATCGGCGAGCACGAAGGCGCGTTGGAATTGTCGCGCTGCGATTCCGCGATGCAGGAAAACACGCGTGTCGGTTTCCTCGTTCTGGCGACCGCGGACCACCAATTGGCGGTTCTCCATGGTTATCGAAAGATCGTCCTGCGAAAACCCTGCGACGGCCAGCGTAATCCGGTAGGTATTTTCCGCAGATTGTTCAATATTATAGGGAGGATAGCCGCCAATATCGGACTTCGCGGTCCGCTCGACGAGCTGTTCGAGTTGGTCGAAACCGAGAAGGAACGGATGCGACGTCAGGGTCACTTTGGTCATTTACACGTCCTTTTGAATGAAGCGACTGTGCCGGTTTGTGGGCCCCATTTGCGGCGACCCGTAAATTAAAATATGGGAATCCCGCGGCCAGCTTCAAGATGGCAGTGGAAACCTTTGCGTTTGAGGCCCTTTGTCGTAAGATCAACGTGATAAAAAGAACCGAAGACCTCGCCCAAGAGAGTTTGGAATGAACATGTCCTCAAGGATGGAACACGACGAAGTCCTGCGGGTCCAACTCGCCGTGCTCAAACGCGAACACCGCGATCTCGACGAGGCGATACACGCGATGCAGGAGTTGGGCCATCTGGACGCTTTGCGTCTCCAACGCCTGAAAAAGCAAAAGCTCGCGTTGAAAGACCGGATCGCCATGATCGATGATCAGCTGAACCCCGATATCATTGCGTAAGCCATTGGGATCGCTATAGTGCGGCTTCCCAAAAAACACCGAGGGTTCCCCGACATGAGCGTCAAAGTTGGTATCATCATGGGCAGTCAATCCGACTGGCCGACCATGAAAAACGCGGCAGATATCCTCGACACTCTCGGGATCGCCTATGAGACGAAAATCGTCTCGGCACATCGCACGCCCGACCGTTTGTGGACCTATGGCAAAGAGGCGGCAGGTCGCGGTCTTCAGGCAATTATCGCAGGCGCGGGCGGGGCTGCGCATTTGCCCGGCATGATGGCGTCGAAAACACGTGTGCCGGTTATCGGCGTGCCGGTCCAAACGCGCGCCCTTTCCGGTGTTGATAGTCTTTATTCCATTGTCCAGATGCCGCGCGGCTTTCCGGTCGCGACAATGGCCATTGGCGACGCGGGCGCGATGAATGCCGGCCTGATGGCCGCGGCGATCCTTGCCAACGGGGACGCCGATCTGGCTGCGCGTCTTGACGCTTGGCGCGACGCCCTTTCCGCTTCCATCCCCGATGAGCCTGTCGATGAATGAATCCCCCCTTCCCCCCGGCGCGGTGATCGGCATTCTTGGCGGCGGTCAGCTTGGCCGGATGCTGTCCATGGCGGCTGCACGTCTGGGGTTCAAAACCTGCATTTTCGAGCCCGGCGGCGATTGCCCCGCGTCCCATGTCGCGAATTACCACTTTCAGGCGGAGTACACCGACGAAGACGCGTTGCGCCGTTTTGCGCAGGCCGTCGATGTTGTCACCTACGAATTCGAAAACATACCCACGGAGGCGCTCGACCTGATCGAGAGCCTGAAACCCATCCATCCGAACCGTCGCACGCTGGCGATTTCGCAGGATCGCCTCACGGAAAAGTCGTTTCTGTCCGAACTCGGGCTGAGCGTCGCCCCCTTTGCTAATGTTGAAAGCCGCGCGGATCTCGATGCGGCGCTGACCACGATTGGTGCGCCCGCGATCCTGAAAACCCGTCGCTTTGGCTACGACGGCAAAGGACAGGCGCGGATCATGACGCCCGCTGACGCCGATCAGGCCTACGCCGATATGGCTAATGCGCCTGCGGTTCTGGAAGGGTTCGTCGACTTTTCAAAAGAGGTTTCCGTCATCGCAGCGCGCGGTGTCGCCGGTGACATCTCCTGTTTTGATCCCGGCGAGAACGTGCACAAATCGGGTATTCTCCACACCACGACCGTGCCAGCGGCGATCACGCCCAGCCTTCGCACAGACGCGGTGATTCTGGCCTCTAAAATCCTGAATGCGCTGGAGTATGTCGGGGTAATGGGCGTGGAACTCTTCGTCACCCCCGCCGGATTGATCGTGAATGAAATCGCGCCGCGCGTGCACAATTCCGGCCATTGGACACAGGATGGCTGTGTCATCGATCAATTCGAACAGCATATCCGTGCTGTTGCGGGCTGGCCGCTCGGCGATGGGAGCCGGCATGCGAATGTCGAGATGCTCAATCTCATCGGCGACGACGTGGATCGCATCCCCGAATTTGCCAAAGACGGATCGGTCGCGATCCACCTATATGGCAAAACGGACGCCAAGCCCGGTCGCAAAATGGGCCATATAAACCGCCTGCTCGGGCCCGCATAAGAAACCGCCCGCCGCGGGGGAGCGGCGGGCGGCATATTCTTTTGTCAGGTTCCGTCAGGCGTCATGATAAAAGCCCGGCGAGAACCATTTGATCAACAGGGCCCCTGCACCGGTGAGGGCAACGGCCAAGGCCACGAGCCAGCCGAGGAACGGCGCAATCGCAATCACAGCCAACACGAACGCCCCTGTGAAAGCGGCCAAGGCCCGGTCCGCCATGCTATCGGGCAGATCGCGCCCGAATGCCGAAAGAGCGAACACACCGGTCGCATAGGCCCCCACAATGTAGCCCACCAAGGCGAGCAGGCCTGCCGCGAGCAAGGCAAAGGGCGCGACAATGATCCCGAAACCCGTCATCACCAATAGAACCACCGACCCGATGAGGGCCGAAACCCCCAAGAAGCCGAACCACAACGTGCGCAGAGGCTCCGAGAGCGCATCACGACGCAGGCCGGCAACCCAGTTTGGCGCAATCGCGGCCAACAAAGTGGCGAGTAGGCCGACAACGACCACCCCGCGGATAAAGTCAGAGACGCGATCCCCGAAGGAGGGGCGTGCTTTTTCGATCCAGCTGCCTTTTTCAACGTCGAAACTTCGCTCGAACTTTGCCACGTCATGGAACGTGACCCGATCCGCGTCAGCGACGCTGGCAGGAACGGTGAAGTTTTCGGGTTTGTCCGTGTAAATCTGGACATCCCCGAGAACCCGTGCGCCTTCGTCCCAATCGACGAAATCTGCCGCAATCGCGAGATCACCGGCAATTTGCGCCCCGACCTCGACAGTTTCACCCGCGAGGAGAGCCGATCCATTGACCGGTGCGGTGACGCTGACACGCGCCCCTGTGGCGCGCAGGTTGCCCTCCACCGGCTCGGTCACGGATATGTCGTAGCCCATCAGGGTAGCGTTGCCGCCCACAGAGGCGTCCAATACGACATCCATCCCTGCGCCATAGACATTGCCGCTGATCGGACCCGCAAAGGTCACACTACGACCGGCCATATGGGCCGACCCCGCGACATCACCACGCGAAGAGACAGATTCACCTGCAGCAAAAACATCACCCGTCCCGTTTTCGGTAAGAGTGACGGAGCGCCCTGCAAGATAGGCGTCTCCTCCAAATCGGAAATCAACCTCGTCCTGTGCCGCCACGGGTGCTGCGGCGAGCGCCAGGATAAGGAATAGTGAAAATTTTCGCATGGCTCAGTCCTTTTCGAACTAATGTAACTTTTGTTTACATAAGAACACGAGCGCGTGATTAAAGGGGGGGCGTCGATATATCCAAAACAAAAAAAGGGCCGCCCGCAGGCGACCCTTTCTGATTTTTTGGCCTAGGGCCGGGCTTACATCATGCCGCCCATGCCGCCCATGCCGCCCATGTCGGGCATGCCGCCGCCTGCGCCGCCGTCTTTCGACGGCTTGTCAGCGACCATGGCTTCGGTGGTGATGAGAAGACCAGCGATTGAAGCTGCATCCTCAAGCGCGGTACGTGTCACCTTCGCAGGATCGATCACGCCGAATTTGAACATGTCGCCATACTCTTCGGTCTGAGCGTTGAAGCCGAAAGTAAGGTCTTCGGATTCGCGGATCTTACCGGCAACAACTGCACCGTCGACGCCGGCGTTTTCGGCGATCTGGCGCAGCGGTGCTTCGAGTGCACGGCGAACGATAGCAACACCAGCATCCTGATCGGCGTTTTCGCCTTTCAGACCTGCGAGCGATTTGCCAGCCTGAACAAGAGCCACACCGCCGCCAACGACGATGCCTTCCTGAACAGCAGCACGAGTAGCGTTCAGCGCATCATCGACGCGGTCTTTACGCTCTTTCACTTCGATCTCGGTCATACCGCCAACTTTGATCACGGCAACACCGCCGGCGAGTTTTGCAACGCGCTCCTGGAGTTTTTCACGATCGTAATCGGAAGTGGTTTCTTCGATCTGGGTGCGGATCTGGGCAACGCGTGCTTCGATCTCTGCTTTTTCGCCAGTGCCGTCGATGATTGTTGTTTCATCTTTGGTGATGGTGATTTTCTTGGCGGAGCCGAGCATGTCCATCGTGACATTTTCGAGCTTCATGCCGAGATCTTCGGAGATCACCTGACCGCCGGTGAGGATCGCGATGTCCTGCAGCATGGCTTTGCGGCGATCGCCGAAACCAGGTGCTTTGACAGCTGCGATTTTCAGGCCGCCGCGCAGTTTGTTCACAACGAGAGTTGCGAGCGCTTCGCCTTCCACGTCCTCGGCAATGATGAGGAGCGGTTTTTGCGACTGGATGACCTGCTCGAGGAGCGGAACCATCGACTGCAGCGAGGAGAGTTTTTTCTCGTGCAGCAAAACGATGCAGTCTTCGAGTTCTGCGATCATTTTGTCAGAGTTGGTCACGAAGTATGGCGACAGGTAGCCACGGTCGAACTGCATGCCTTCGACCACGGTGGTCTCGGTTTCCATGCCTTTGTTCTCTTCGACGGTGATAACGCCGTCGTTGCCGACTTTCTGCATCGCGTCTGCGATCTGACGACCGATTTCAGCTTCGCCGTTGGCGGAGATGGTGCCGACCTGCGCAACTTCTGCGCTGTCGTTCACGGGACGGGACGCCGCTTTGATCGCTTCGACGACTTTAGTGGTCGCGAGGTCGATACCGCGCTTGAGGTCCATCGGGTTGAGGCCGGCAGCAACCTGCTTGAGGCCTTCTTTGATGATCGCCTGGGCGAGAACGGTTGCGGTTGTCGTACCGTCACCGGCTTCGTCGTTGGTGCGGGAAGCAACTTCCTTGACCATCTGCGCGCCCATGTTCTCGAACTTGTCTTCGAGATCGATTTCCTTGGCAACGGTCACACCGTCTTTGGTGATGCGCGGTGCGCCAAAGGATTTTTCGATAACCACGTTCCGGCCTTTGGGGCCGAGGGTTACTTTGACGGCGTCTGCCAGAATGTTCACGCCCTTGAGCATGCGATTGCGGGCATCGACGTCGAATTTGACTTCTTTAGCCATTGTTCACTCCAGAATTTTGTTTCTTGAGGGGGACGGGACGGATCAGGCGAGAACGCCCAGAATGTCCGACTCTTTCATGATGAGAAGCTCTTCGCCGTCCAGCGTGATCTCGGTGCCGGACCATTTGCCAAAGAGAACTTTGTCGCCAGCTTTGACGGAGGGGGCGATCAGTTCGCCGCTGTCTTTGCGAGCGCCTTCGCCGACGGAGATGATTTCACCTTCGGCGGGTTTTTCTTTCGCGCTATCTGGGATGATGAGACCACCCTTGGTCTTTTCATCGCTTTCCACACGGCGGACGACGACGCGGTCGTGAAGCGGTTTGAATGCCATCTGATGAGGCTCCTTCGCTAATGTTTCAAATTCGGGCCATCCCCGAGGGGTGGCATTATTCTTTCGTTAGCACTCACATCGAGCGAGTGACAACGCGGCATAGTTAAGAATGGATCGGGGCCGAGTCAACAGCCCGCAGCCGCATTTTCAGGCACATGGTGAATAGATATTTTTCACGCGCGCCCTTGTATTGTGAAACGGGTCAGGGCGCGGCGCGATATACGCCCTTTTCGGCCTTTTCGAACCAGCCGTAGTGATTGTCCCGCATCAACGTCGTCGCGCGGCTCACGCCCGTGGCTTTCGCGACCACATGGCCTTTGGTGGGACCGTTTTCGGCGAGGTAGTTACGGCATTTTTCGGCGTCCTGACGGTAGGCCGTCATCCGTCCGCCGGCTTTCATGCCGCCGAGGTTCGGATCGCCCTCGCGTGCGTTGAACTCTTTGAGCAGGCTGTCTTTGCGCCGCTTCACCTTGCGCGGTTTGAACGGGGCCGGATCGGCATGGACCTGCACGGTCCCCGCCGTCAAATCGACCGACATCACCCCGAGGCCGAGGCGTTTTGCCAAGCCGACATTGCCTTTGAACATCCGCCACGCAGCCTTGCCCTTCCACCGCGGCACGGCGAGGTAAACCTGATCGGTGATGGCCTGTCGGGCGACGCCCTGCTGCAACAGGGCGAGGGTAAATCCGGTTTTCAATTCCACAATGACCGGCGTCTCGTCGCCGCGAATGGCCACCACATCCGCGTCACGCACCTCCGCCTTTACGACATAGCCCAATCCCTCCAGATGGGTTTTGACGGGCAGGTAAAGATCGGTTTCGCGCGGCTTTGACATGCTGCTTTTTAGCGCCCTCAGGCACCTGTGAACAGGGGAGACACGCGCCTCCCCTGCCCCGCCCATTTATCTCCCGCGCGATTTCCCGGGGAGGGGAATTGGTTTGAGAGATTTCGCGAAACCGCCCGGTCTTCCTTTACCCGGATCGGTTTTGAGTGGCGATTTCGAATAGGGTTTGGGGTTGGATTTCACAGCCTTTCGACCCGCCCTAGCGGATTTTTTTGAAACAGGCATGGAATGCCTCCTGAATGAATTGGAAAACAGCGCGTGCCAAGCGCGCGCGACTACAACAGTCGGTTCTGGTCCATTGTCAGGATACTCCTGTCGAAGAGAATGGGGCCGACGCGGGTTAGGCGTTAGCGGATGCGGCGGGCGGTAAAGCCGGACTTGTCCATGTGCAGAGCACTCCTCTTTCGATGCAGCCAAGATGACGTAACGTGCGGCGCGTGTCAATTTGCCCGCGATTGGGGCGCCGCAAGGCGTGACAACCCATGCTGCACCGCCTATAACGCCCGCAAATTTGCCAACCCATGGATAAAGACATCATGACCACGCTCGTTTTCGGCCACAAATCGCCCGACACAGACTCCACCGGCTCCCCGCTCATCTGGGCATGGTACCTCAACCAGCAAGGCGTCGAGGCGAAACCCGTCCTTCTGGG
The DNA here is from genome assembly GCF_039539485.1 of Celeribacter arenosi. Classification (NCBI taxonomy): domain Bacteria; kingdom Pseudomonadati; phylum Pseudomonadota; class Alphaproteobacteria; order Rhodobacterales; family Roseobacteraceae; genus Celeribacter; species Celeribacter arenosi. The sequence continues at coordinate 146,926 of NZ_BAABDF010000006.1, read as the reverse complement.
CACGCCGAACACCGAGGCTGCTTTCGTGGTGGAGAAATGGGGTTTTGAAACACCCGAGATCATCACCGAGCTGGCCGAGGGTCAGGATGTCGTCATCGTCGACACCAACAACCCTGCCGAGTTGTTCGACAATATCAATGACGCCAATATCACCGCGATCATCGACCACCACAAATTGGTCGGCGGGTTGGAGACAAAAGGCCCGATCGACATCACGATCCGCCCGCTCGCCTGCACCGCGACCATCATGCACGACCTGATGGGTGACGACGCCGCCAAGATGCCCGACAACATCAAAGGCGCGATGCTGTCGTGCATCCTGTCTGACACGCTCGAATTCCGCTCGCCCACAACGACCGACGTGGACCGCGCATTGGCCGAAAAACTGGCCGGCGAGTTGAACCTCGACATCTCCGCCTATGCCTCCGAAATGTTCGAAGCCAAATCCGACATCTCCGCCTTTTCCGACGCGGAACTGATCCGGATGGATTCCAAAGAATACGCCGTGGAAGGCACCAAATTCCGCGTGTCTGTTCTCGAAACCACCGCGCCGAAACTGGTTCTCGACCGCAAAGCGTCGCTCATCGAAAGCTTCAAAGCCGTTGAAGCAGAGGATGGCGTCGATCAGGTCCTGCTCTTCGTTGTGGACATCCTGAACGAAGAAGCCACGCTGTTCGTGCCAAACGATCTGGTCAAAGGCGTTGCCGAGAAATCCTTTGGCGCCACTGTCGATGGCGACAGCGTCGTCCTGCCCGGCATTATGTCGCGCAAAAAACAGATCATTCCGAACCTCAAACTCTGAGCGTTCTGAATTCTTCAAAGGCCCGCCCCTCCGGCGGGCCTTTTGCATAGGAGGCCGCATGGTCACGGGTCCCGATTTCTTCAGAGAGTTGAAGCGCGGCGAAGAGGATCAGGTGCGCGCGCTTTTGCTCGACGCCTTCGCGCGACCAAACGAAGCGGATCTGGTGGAGCAGTTGCGAAAATCGCGCGCGATTGCCGGCGAAATGGTTCTGCCCGCAGATGGCCGGATTGTCGGCTATGCAGCCCTATCCACCATGGTGTCACCAAAGGGGTGGCTCTGCCTCGCACCCGTCGCGATCCACCCCGAATTTCAGGGCCGCCGCAATGGCAAACGAATGGTCGGCATGATCACCTCATGGGCGCAGGCCACCGGCCAGACGCTCGTCGTGCAGGGCCACCGTGACTTCTTCGCCCGCTGCGGGTTTGGCCCGATTGCGGATGGGTTTACCTCGCCCTATCCGCTGGAGGAGACGATGATCGCGGGTCCGGCAAAGGCAAAAGTCACCAATCTGACCTATCCCAAAGCCTTTGGCACCTAAGGGCGCGCCCCATTCGATAGCGTGCAACCCGAACGTACCGTGATGCGTTGATATGGGACTCGCCCGCTAATCCCCTACCCTTTCATGGCGACTACCAATATAAAAAGCCGAACCCAAAACGCAGAGGCCGCGATGACCCGCCTGATCAATTCCCTGTCCGATATTTCCGCCCGCTACGACGCATTGTTCGTCGATCTATGGGGCTGCGTGCACAACGGCGTCACGGCCTATCCGGACGCCGTCAAGGCGCTGCAGGACTATCGCGCCACGGGCGGCAAAGTGATCCTCGTGACCAATTCGCCTCGCCCTTGGCGCGCGGTTGTCGAGCAACTGGCAGGTTTCGGTGTGCCCGATGACGCCTTTGACGCCATCGCGACCTCTGGGGATTCAGCGCGTGCCGCGATGTATCTCGGGGCCGTCGGGCAAAAGGTGTTCCACATCGGCACGCCTGAGGAAGTCGACGTTTTCTTTTCGCCGATGGACCTCGTGGGCGACGATGCTGTCGAGATTACCCGCGTGCCCCTCAATGAGGCCGAGGGGATCGTTTGTACCGGCCCCGAGGACGCCATGGCTGATCCTTCGGTGTATCGATCGGACTTTCTGTTCGCGAAACAGAAGGGGATAAAACTCCTGTGCGCCAACCCTGACATTGTCGTTGATCGTGGCGAGACCCGCGAATGGTGCGCGGGTGCCTTGGCTGCGCTCTATTCGGAGATGGGTGGCAAAAGCCTCTACTTTGGCAAACCGCATCCGCCGATCTACGACCTCGCGCGTCGTCGCCTGAGCCAGATTGCAAAGGTCGATGATGCCGACATTCTCTGCATCGGCGACGGCATTGGCACCGACATCATGGGCGGTATGGGGGAAGGTCTCGACACACTGTTTATCACCGGTGGGCTTGCGGCCAAGGAATTCGGGCCCGACCCCGAGAACCCCGATCCTGCACGGCTCAACGCATGGCTTGCCGAACAGAACCTGTCAGCGACGGCGGCGATTCCGTTCCTGCGCTAGGTTTTTGCCGTCGAGGATGGGATCGGACCTAAGAGTGCTTCAATCCATTGAGCCACATTATTCCCGAAACGGGCACACATAGAAAATAATCTTTCGCGCAATATTGTTGCACGTAGAATTCTAGTCTATGCTGCACTGCAATATGGACAAGGATTCGCGCGATATGTTGGACAATCTGCCCCGTGGCACGATCTGTATCGAGGACATCGAAATCGGGATGACGCGCAGCCTGCGCAAAACCATCACCGACCGTGACATCGAATTGTTTGCCGAGGTTTCCACGGATCAGAACCCCGTTCACCTCGACGACGCCTACGCCCGCGACACGATTTTCGAAGGGCGCATTGCCCATGGCATGCTGACGGCGGGACTCATTTCTGCGGTCATTGGCGAACAATTGCCCGGACACGGGACGATCTACCTCGGGCAGACGCTCAAATTCCTCGCGCCTGTGCGCCCCGGTGATAGCGTGCTGGCCGAAGTGACCGTGAGCGACATCATCCATGCCAAACGCCGCGTTGCCCTTGAATGTCGCTGCACCGTGGGTGATACCGTGGTCCTGAAAGGCGAGGCCATGGTGCTGGCGCCAAGTGCGAAATTCGACTAACCGGCGGGGCCTTCCCGCAAGGGAGCTCCATGGACGTCCACAAACATTGGCGTGACATTCCCGACAGTGCAAAGGGCGCTTCTGCCGCGATCGGAAATTTCGACGGGGTTCATCGCGGGCACCAGCATGTTCTCGACATTGCGCGCCAGAATGGCCCCCTCGGCATCGTCACCTTTGAACCGCATCCACGCGAATTCTTTGCCCCCGGCGCGCCACCGTTTCGATTGATGAACGCGGAGGCCAAAGCGCACCGCCTCGAAAAACTCGGGGTTCGTCATCTTTTCCAATTGCCCTTCGATGCGGACATGGCGGCCATGGATCCCGAGGCCTTTGCCCGCGAGGTCATCGTCGCGGGATTGGGCCTCTCGCATGTCACCGTTGGCGCCGATTTCTGCTTTGGCAAAGGCCGCGTTGGCACCGCGAAGGACCTGCAACGTTTTGGCGAGCAGATGGGGTTTGGCGTCACCATCGCCCCGCTTTTGGAGACCGAGACCGGCGTCTCCTCCTCCTCCGCCATTCGCGCGGCACTCGCCGAAGGCCGCCCCGGTGACGCCGCGGATATGCTCGGGCATTGGCACAGGATCGAAGGCGCGGTGCGCGACGGTGACAAACGTGGCCGCGATCTCGGGTTTCCTACCGCGAACCTATCCATTGAGGGATTGCATGCGCCCAAATTCGGCGTTTACGCCGTTCTCGTCGATGTTCTCACAGGCCCGCACACCGGCCTGTACCAAGGCGCGGCGTCTTTGGGCGTAAAGCCGACCTTTGGCGCGAACCAGCCCTGCCTCGAAACCTTCATTTTCGACTTCGGTGGCAATCTCTACGGCGAAACGCTCTCGATCGGGTTTGTCGAGTTTTTGCGCCCCGAAGAGAAGTTCGGCAACCTCGATGCGCTCATCACCCAGATGAACGCCGATTGCGATGCCGCGCGCCAGATCCTCGGCGATCTGGAATGACCCTCCGTGATGCCTTTTGGGAGACGGTGCCTCTCTCCAAAATGAGACCGGAAGAGTGGGAGGCGCTTTGTGATGGCTGCGGGAAATGTTGCCTGAACAAGATCGAAGACGCAGACAGCGGCGAGGTGTTTCTGACCCGCGTGGCCTGCCGTCTGCTGGACGACCAGAGCTGCCGTTGCGGGCAATACGACATCCGCAAAAGCCTCGTGCCCGAGTGCATCGTCCTCACCCCCGACACAATTGACAAACACGCCTATTGGATGCCCCAGACCTGTGCCTACCGGCTTTTGTGGCAGGGCAAACCGCTGCCGGAGTGGCATCCGTTGCTAAGCGGCGACCCCGACAGCGTGCATCGCGCCGGGGTCTCCGTGCGTGGCCTCACCGTGCCCGAATTCGAAGTCGATGAAGACGACTGGGAAGACCACATCATCGAAGAACCGACCCAAGAAAGCCGCAGCTGATGCAATTTGCCTCCGACAACACCTCTCACGCCCATCCCAAGATTATGGAAGCACTGGTCGCCGCGAACACAGGTTTCGCCCCGGCGTACGGCACGGACAAATGGACCGCCGCTCTCGAAGAGCGCCTGCGCGACCTCTTTGCGGCGCCCGAGGCACGGGTTTTTCCGATGACGTCCGGCACCGCGACGAATGCGGCGCTTCTCGCGGCGATGAGCCCGCCGTGGGGTGTGATCTATTGCCATGAAACGGCGCATATCGAGGTCGACGAACGCGGTGCGGCAACGTTTTATGCCGGTGGCGCTAAACTGAAACCACTCGCCGCTTCTGACAGCCGTATTGACGGCGCCGCGTTGAAGTCTGCGATTGCTGCAGACGCTGCAGGCCATGGTGTCCATGCGATGCCCCCTGCCGCCATCTCCGTGACCAACATCACCGAATTTGGAGAACGCTATTCCATCGACCACCTAGCAGCTCTGCGCGCGGTTTCCGATCTGCCGGTTCACATGGACGGCGCGCGTTTTGCCAATGCGGTTGCGAGTGGCACGGATTCGCCCGCGCAGATCGTGGAGGGGCTAGGCGCGCTCTCGCTCGGGGCGACCAAAAACGGTGCCCTGACGGCCGAGGCGGCCGTTCTCTTTGATCCCGAACTCATTGAACGCTTTGACAGCCACCGAATGCGTGGCGGGCAGAACCTGTCGAAAGCCCGCTTTGTATCCGCGCAGATGCTGGCATGGCTGGAGGATGATCTCTGGCTCGACCTTGCGAGCCACTCCAACGCCATGGCGGCACGCCTCGCGCGCGGTATGCAGGAGCGAGGCGATGCGTCTTTGGCCTATTCAGTGGACGGGAACATGGTGTTCGCCACCCTGCCCCGCGCCGCCCACGCGCGCGCCTATGCAAAGGGTGCAACCTACCATCTATGGGGAGTGGACACCGCCTTGGACGGCGATCCCGAAACACCCCTGCTGGCGCGATTTGTGGCGAGCTGGTCCACGAGCGAGGCCGACGTCGACGCCCTCCTCGCCGCATTTGACCGCTAGGCTTTACAGCGTCGCCAGATAGGCGTCGAGTTCGTCCAGTTTGTCCTGACCCCAGAACCGCTCATCGGTGTCCGTCACGATGTAGAACGGTGACCCGAACACGCCTGCGGCAAAGGCCTCATCGAGATTGCGCGCATATGTATCTGCGCCGGTCACCATCCCCGACATCGAAAGCGCGGGATCAAAACCACCCGCTTTGAGGGCGTCACCGATTACGGCGTCGTCGGCGATGTCTTTTTCCTCTTCCCACGTGGCGCGGTAAAGTGCCGCGATTACATCCGCCACGCGCCCCTCACCGCTCTTAGCCGCAGCGATGAGCGCATAGGACGAAGGGGCCGCATTTGTCGGCCAGAAGGCAGGTTGCACGTTCGTGGGACGACCCGAGGCAGCTTTGAGACGCTTGATCTCCTGCATGCGATAGACTTTGCGCCCCTCAGGACGATCGGCAGGGCGCGCGACGCCGAGACGATCATAAAGCGCGATGATGTCGAAGGGTTTGTAGGAAATGGTTGCGCCATGGCGTGCAGCGATTTCTTCGAGACGATCACCTGCGAAATAGGTGAATACGGATAGGGTCGAGAAATAATAATCGATGTGCGCCACGTGCATGATCTCCAATGGATGCGATTTCGAGCCTAGGTTTAGCGCATTCGGCGACCATGCGAAGCGGTTTAACAGTCTACGCGCGAATAATTGAAAATGCCGCAGCCGCGCGACACCCTAGTCGTGGACGCAAACCCGCCGGAATGCTAAGCGGTGGCCATGTCACGAATCTGTGACGCGCGCCGCAGGAACGAAGGACCCAAATCCATGCCGACAACCTCCGAACCGAAGCTCATTTCCGGCAATGCGAACCGGAAACTAGGCAATAACATCGCGCGGCGCCTGTCGATGCATCGGGGCATTTCGGTCGATCTCGTTGATGCGCGGGTCGAACGGTTCAATGACGGTGAAATCTTCGTCGAGGTCTACGAGAATGTACGTGGCGAGGACATGTTCGTCCTGCAGCCGACATCCAATCCGGCCAACGACAACCTCATGGAACTGCTGATCATCACCGATGCGCTGCGCCGCTCTTCTGCTGGCCGCATCACCGCCGTGATCCCCTACTTTGGCTACGCGCGTCAGGACCGTCGGATGAAGGCACGCACGCCGATCTCCGCCAAACTCGTCGCGAACATGATGGTTGAGGCCGGCATCGAGCGCGTTTTGACGATGGATTTGCACGCGACACAGATTCAGGGGTTCTTTGATATCCCTGTCGACAACCTCTACGCCTCGCCCGTTTTCGCGCTTGATATCAAACACCACTTTAAAGGGGCGATGGATGACATCATGGTCGTTTCGCCCGACGTCGGCGGTGTGGCACGGGCCCGTGAATTGGCCAAACGGATTGATGCGCCCCTCTCCATCGTTGACAAGCGCCGCGAAAAAGCTGGCGAAGTCGCGGAGATGACGGTGATCGGTGACGTCAAAGGCAAAAAATGTATCATCGTGGATGACCTCGTCGATACCGCGGGCACGCTCTGCAAAGCTGCAGAACACCTGATGGAAGCGGGTGCCGAGGAAGTTCACGCCTATATCTCGCACGGCGTTCTTTCTGGTCCGGCCGTCGAACGGGTCACAGCCTCGAAACTCAAATCGCTGGTGATCACGGATTCCATTCAGGCGCCCGCACCGGTCGAGGCCTGCGCCAACATCCGGATCGTGCCAATGGCGCCGCTATTCGCGCAGGCGATCATCAATACATGGAACGGGACGTCGGTGTCGTCGTTGTTTGACAACAAAACGCTCATCCCGCTCTACGAAGGCCTCTACCACACCTGAAACAGGCCTCGGTCTGCCTAGCGAATGTCCCAGTCTTCTTCATGGCGCACCGCGCCGAGTGCGGTCCAGTCAACACGCACGCGGGCAATTTTCGTGTCACCCCAGGTCTTGAAGACAATTGTAAAACCCTCGCGCCCGATGTCTTCGGCGGCGATATCGACGCGGTGATTTTTGGCGGTATCCATGTCGAGCATGGATATGGCGACGGTGACGACCGGATTGACTGAAAAACTTTCGGAAAAATCGACAACACGGCGCATTTCACGCGGCCCGTGACCCGTCCACATTTCTCCGCCGTCCTGGAAGTCAGAAAAGAGCAGGAGTGACCCCTGCTCGACCCCGAGTTGATGCGTATCGATTCTTACCATGTCATCCGAGCACTTATTTCAGATACCTTACGATTTAATTTCATCAAAGAAACGCCCCCGAGGGGTCGTTGGACGCAAAATGAAGCCGTTTAGCGCGCACACCCAATAGAAAAAGGGCCCCGCGATGCGGAGCCCCTCTTTTTGTCATGGAACCTGAATTCACCCCAGATGGGAGTGAAACCCCATGTCCTCTGCGACGTGAACGAGGTCGGAGAGGAATTTTTCGGTCACGTGATGCTCGTCGGGATGGGCATCCTCGTGGGTTTTAGTGGCCTGAGCGATGAGGTCTGTGACGACTTCCTGACTCATTTCACCACGTGGCAGTGCCATTTCCGCGAGGACGGACACGCTGCCCGCCGCCACTTCGGCAAAACCACCAACCACGATGAACTGCTCTTCACCGTTGTCACCGTTCACGGTCAGAACACCGGGACGGATGGACAGGATGGTGGGCTCGTGGCCCGCCATCGCGGTGAGATCACCCTCAGCACCCGGGATCCGCACCTCGGTTGCGGCGACGGAAGCAAGCTTCCGCTCCGGCGAGACGAGATCGAACTGGATTTTATCAGCCATGAATGGCCTCCTTCCGGGATCGAGGTTTAAGCAGCTTCAGCGGCCAGTTTCTCGGCTTTGGCAATCACTTCGTTGATGCCGCCGACCATGTAGAATGCCGCTTCGGGCAGGTGGTCGTATTCGCCTGCAACAACCGCCTTGAACGAGGAGATCGTGTCTTCGAGAGGGACCTGAACACCGTCGGAGCCGGTGAAGACCTTTGCAACGTCGAAAGGCTGGGACAGGAAGCGCTCGATCTTACGTGCACGTGCCACGGCCAGTTTGTCGTCCTCGGACAGCTCGTCCATCCCGAGGATGGCGATGATGTCCTGCAGCGACTTGTAGCGCTGAAGCACCTGCTGAACGTCGGTCGCGACTTTGTAGTGCTCTTCACCAATGATCAGCGGGTCAAGCAGACGCGACGAGGAACCGAGCGGGTCCACAGCCGGGTAGATGCCTTTTTCCGAGATCGAACGATCGAGAACGGTCGTCGCGTCGAGGTGAGCAAAGGATGTTGCAGGTGCAGGGTCGGTCAAGTCATCCGCGGGAACGTACACGGCCTGAACGGAGGTAATCGAACCGTTCTTGGTCGAGGAGATGCGTTCCTGCATCGCGCCCATGTCGGTCGCGAGTGTCGGCTGATAGCCCACAGCGGAAGGGATACGGCCCAGAAGTGCGGACACCTCGGAACCAGCCTGCGTAAAGCGGAAGATGTTGTCCACGAAGAACAGAACGTCGGAACCGGACTGGTCGCGGAACTGCTCGGCCAATGTCAGACCGGTCAGAGCAACACGCATACGGGCGCCGGGAGGCTCGTTCATCTGGCCGTAGACCAGCGCAATTTTGGACTCCGAGAGGTTATCGGGGACGATAACACCGGATTCGATCATCTCGTGGTAAAGGTCGTTACCTTCACGGGTCCGCTCACCAACACCTGCGAACACAGACACACCGGAGTGCACTTTCGCGATGTTGTTGATCAGTTCCATGATGAGAACTGTTTTGCCCACGCCGGCACCGCCGAAGAGGCCAATTTTACCACCCTTCGTGTACGGTGCGAGAAGGTCGATGACCTTGATGCCTGTCACGAGGATTTCGGTTGCGGTGGACTGTTGGTCAAAGGTCGGTGCATCACCGTGGATCGCGCGGCGTTCCTCGGTGGCAACGGGGCCTTTTTCATCAACAGGCATCCCTGTCACGTTCATGATGCGGCCGAGAGTAGCCGATCCAACGGGAACGGAAATCTGACCGCCCGTGTTGGTGACTTCCTGACCACGAACGAGACCTTCGGTTGCGTCCATAGCGATGGTGCGCACGGTGTTCTCGCCAAGGTGCTGCGCAACTTCGAGAACCAGACGGGACCCGTTGTTGTCGGTTTCGAGGGCGTTGAGAATTTCAGGAAGATCGTCTTCGAACTGAACGTCTACAACGGCGCCAATGACCTGAGTCACTTTGCCTTTTGCGTTTGCCATGTTTCTGTCTCCGGTTCTTAGAGCGCTTCAGCGCCCGAGATGATTTCGATAAGCTCGTTGGTGATGACGGCCTGACGCGAGCGGTTGTACTCGATAGTCAGTTTGTCGATCATTTCCCCAGCGTTGCGCGTCGCATTGTCCATCGCGGACATCCGCGCGCCTTGTTCGGAAGCGCCGTTTTCGAGGAGCGCCGCAAAGACCTGCGTGGCAATGCCGCGCGGTAGAAGGTCAGCCAGCATAGCCTCTTCGGACGGTTCATAGTCATAAACCGCCGTGTCAGCGCCTTCCTCGACCTCATAGGCCGCAGGAATGATTTGCAGGGCTGTCGGGATCTGGGTCACGACGTTTTTGAACTGCGCGTAGAATACCGTCGCAACGTCGAACTCTTCCGCATCAAAGCGCGAAAGGATCGATTTCGCGATGTTCTGCGCGTCGCTATAGGCGAGCGTTTTCACACCGGAAAGATCGATGTGCTCGACGAACAGATGACTGTAGTCACGCTTGAGCTGTTCGCGGCCTTTTTTGCCGACGGTCAGGATTTTGACCGTCTTTCCGGTCGCGACCAGTTCATTGATACGCGTGCGCGCCAGTTTGACGATGTTCGAGTTGAACCCACCGCACAGGCCGCGTTCCGACGTCATCACGACGAGCAGATGCACATCGCTCTTGCCCGTCCCGGCCAAAAGCCGGGGCGCGCTGTCAGAGCCACCAACCGAAGCGGAAAGCGCACCCAGAACGGCATTGAACCGCTCTGTGTAAGGACGCGATGCTTCGGCAGCTTCCTGTGCCCGCCGCAGTTTTGCGGCGGCCACCATTTGCATGGCCTTCGTGATCTTGCGCGTGGACTTCACGCTTGCGATCCGGTTTTTGAGGTCCTTTAGGTTAGGCATTAAGCTGTCCTTTCAGGGCCTTAGGCGTAGGTTTTGGCGAAATCGTCGATAGCTGCCTTGAGCTTGTCTGCCGCGTCGCCTTTGATTTTCGGATCCTCGTTGGAAATCCAATCAAGAACGTCCTTCTTCTGCGTGCGCATGAAGTTCAGGAGCGCGGCTTCGTATTTGCCCACTTCCGCTACCGGAATTTTGTCGAGGTAGCCGTTGGTACCGGCATAGATCACGACAACGATCTCGGCGTTGCTCAGCGGCGAATACTGCGGCTGCTTCATCAACTCGGTCAGACGCGCACCACGGTTCAGCAATCGCTGGGTCGCGGCATCAAGGTCGGAACCGAACTGAGCAAAAGCAGCCATTTCGCGGTACTGAGCGAGCGACAGCTTAACCGGACCGGCAACCGAAGACATAGCTTTGGTTTGCGCCGAGGACCCCACGCGGGAAACCGACAGACCGGTGTTCACAGCAGGACGGATACCTTGGTAGAAAAGTTCGGTCTCGAGAAAGATCTGACCGTCGGTGATCGAAATCACGTTGGTCGGAATAAACGCGGACACGTCGCCACCTTGGGTTTCAATGATCGGCAGCGCGGTGAGCGAGCCGGAACCATTGTCCTCGTTGAGCTTCGCGGAACGCTCCAGCAGGCGCGAGTGGAGGTAGAACACGTCGCCCGGGTAAGCTTCACGTCCTGGCGGACGGCGAAGAAGCAGAGACATCTGGCGATAGGACACAGCCTGTTTGGAAAGGTCATCGTAGATGATCAGGGCGTGACGGCCGTTGTCGCGGAAATACTCGGCCATTGCGGTCGCGGCGTAGGGTGCGAGGAACTGCATCGGCGCGGGGTCGGATGCGGTCGCGGCCACAACGATGGAGTATTCCATCGCGCCGTTCTCTTCGAGTTTCTTCACCAGCTGCGCAACGGTGGACCGTTTCTGGCCGATCGCGACGTAGACACAGTAGAGTTTTTTGCCTTCATCGTCGCCTGCGGCTTCGTTGTAGGACTTCTGGTTGAGCATGGCGTCGAGCGCGATCGCGGTTTTACCGGTCTGACGGTCACCAATGATAAGCTCACGCTGGCCACGGCCGATCGGGATCATCGCGTCCACGGACTTGAGGCCGGTTGCCATCGGCTCGTGAACCGATTTACGCGGGATAATGCCGGGCGCTTTCACATCGGCGATGCGACGCTCGGTTGCCGCGATCGGGCCTTTGCCGTCGATCGGGTTACCCAGACCGTCGACCACGCGGCCGAGCAGAGCTTCACCGGCAGGCACGTCCACGATGGAGTTGGTGCGCTTGACGACGTCGCCTTCTTTAATGTCTCGGTCGGAACCGAAGATCACGACACCGACGTTGTCGCTTTCAAGGTTCAGAGCCATCCCGCGGATACCGCCGGGGAATTCGACCATCTCACCTGCCTGAACATTGTCGAGGCCGTACACACGGGCGATACCGTCACCAACGGAGAGCACACGGCCCACTTCGGCGACTTCGGCATCCTGACCGAAGTTCTTGATCTGGTCCTTAAGGATCGCAGAAATTTCAGCTGCCTGGATTCCCATTATCCAACCTCTTTCATTACGTTCTGGAGGGAGTTGAGCTTAGCGCGGATCGACGTATCGATCATGCGCGAGCCAACCTTGACGACAAGACCGCCGATGAGGCTTTCATCAACGGTCGCATTGATGGACACGTCTTTGCCAAACTGCGCTTTGAGCGTTTTGGCAAGTTTGTCCGACTGAGCTTTGGTGAGCGCTTTGGCGGATGTCACATCCGCGGTCACTTCACCGCGTTCTTCGGCGAGAGTATCGCGCAGAACAGCCAGAAGTTGCGGCAATGCGAAAAGACGACGATTTTGCGCCATCAGCGCAAGAGTATTCGTCATATTCGCGGAAAGGCCTGCTTTTTTCGCAATCGCGACAATCGCGCTTTTGAGAACGTCGCGCGACAGGATCGGCGATGCGACCAAAGAGACGAGTTCATCGCTCTCTTCGAGGGCCGATGACAAAACTGCCACATCACCCTCCAAAGCTTTTAGACCTTTGGACTCTTTCGCAAGTTCGAACAGAGCCTTAGCATAACGTGCGGCGATGCCGCGGGAAATCGAAGCTGGTTCGGACACGTCCACCCTTCCGATGTCTTTGGGCCGTCTCCCTGCGCAATTCGTTGTGCAGAGATCAAGCATCTTTGTGAGCCCGCGTGCTTGCACGTAGGCGGCAAAATCGGCGTGGGTGTAGCAGAGCAATTCCCGCCTCGCAACCTTGTTGCGTGCCTTTAGCGCAAACGCAATAAATGCACCTTTTCTTTGTATTCAAACACTTAGCCACATCGGGCTCTCATGAGACGAAAAATTGGGCCTTTTTGGGTGCGACATTACGCGCCGCGCACGCGATTCCCGCCCCATATGCGCGCAAAATCAGGCCGGTTTGATTTCCGGCACGGGTCGCAACCCCTCGAGCACGGACGGACGCCGCGCCGCCTCGGGGGACCCGGACCCGGTTTGCGCGTAGACCTGCTTTGACACCTCGATCATCAGGACCCCGCCTGCCAGCGCGGTAGAGACCCGCCGACCGAACCGCTCCCACACCGGCCCCCACCGCAGCCAGAACCGTTTGTGCGACGGCGGCTGGAACAACACGGCGGCATGGCGTTCGGGAACGAAACCGGCGGTTTTCAACTGACCCTCAAGCTGGCCCAGAGTATAGGGGCGACCGTAGCCGAAAGGTGTCTCGTCGGACCGCGACCACAGGCCTGCGCGGTTTGGCACGACGAATATCGCGCGGCCCCCGGGACCAAGGACGCGATTGCACTCGGCGAGCAGGTCTGCAGGCGACTCCGACGTTTCCAATCCGTGCAACACCACCAACCGGTCCACGAAACCCGTGGAGACCGGCCAGATCGTTTCGGGACAAAGCACAGAAATATTCGGCATCCCCGCGGGCCAATGCATCACACCCTGCTGTGCAGGCATCAACGCCACCACACGACGGGCATCCGCCAGATAGGGTCGCAACAGGGGAACCGAAAACCCGAACCCCGCAACTGTTTCGCGTTCGGCAGACGGCCAGAATTCCGTCAACTGGCTGCGGATGGCCCGTTGCGCCGCACGACCCAAACCGGTGCGGTAGTAAAAATTTCTTAGGTCGACAACGTCGAGATGCATTGCCATCGGCGGTTCCTGCCCCAATTCTCGTTGTGAACATGACCGATAGCGGGAGAAAAGACCATGCTGGAGATCGTCACAGTAAAGGCGCTCAACGATAACTACGACTACCTCGTGCATGACGCCGACACCGGTCGCACCGCCGTCGTCGATGTGGCGGATGCGGCGCCGGTTCTGGAAACGCTAGGTGCGCGGGGATGGTCCCTCGACGAGATTTGGCTCACACATCACCATTGGGACCACACCGATGGCGTGGCGGAGTTGCGCGCGGCAACCGGCGCCACGGTGACGGGCGCCCACGCCGACGCGCATCGATTGCCGGCCTTGGACCGTGCGGTTGCGACCTCTGAAACCTTTGACTTCGCGGGACATGAAATCCGCATTCTGCCTGCCGATGGCCACACCGTGGGTCATATCGCATTTTATATCCCCTCGGCGGGCGCGCTTTTCAGTGGCGACAGTCTGATGGTCATGGGATGCGGGCGGCTGTTTGAGGGCACACCTGCACAGATGTGGGAGACGATATCGCGCTTTGCCGATCTGCCCGACGAGACACTTATATACTCCGGCCATGAATATACCGGCACCAATATCCGCTTCGCGCTATCGATCGACCCCGACAATGCCGCGCTGCACGATCGGGCAAAATCGGTCGAAGCGACCCTCGCCCAAGGCGGGCAAACCGTCCCTGCCCCGCTCGCGCTCGAACGCCACACCAATCCGTTTTTGCGCGCCAGTGACACCGGTTTGAAACGCGCTCTCGGCATGGAGCAATCGAGCGACTTGGAGGCGTTCACCGAAATCCGCGCACGTAAGGACCGTTTTTGAATAAGGTGTTTCCTCTTGCAGGGTGCGCAGAGAAACATACATGATGAAGACAAAGCCGCGTGAGGCACGGCTAAGCTCCGCTAATTTCCGCACAAAACTTAACGCCTCACAAAAAAGTACGCGCTTTTGACGTTTTTTCCCTTGAAGAATGCGCGTTTCAATCGAACCTTAAGTAAATAAGGCCACGATTTGGTGCGGGGCCCTCGCCCCTCCAGATCACTGAGAAAAGGAGCACACCCGCCGTGCCGTCATTTTCCACTTCCCTTGAGCAAGCGATCCATTCCGCGCTGGCCCTCGCCAACGCGCGGCGCCACGAACTCGCCACGCTGGAGCACCTCTTGTTGGCCCTGATCGACGAACCCGACGCGGCGCGTGTCATGCAGGCGTGCAATGTCGAGATCGAGGATCTTCGCAAAACGCTCCTCGACTACATTGACGACGATCTCTCGACGCTCGTCACCGACGTCGAAGGGTCCGAGGCCGTGCCAACCGCCTCCTTCCAACGCGTCATTCAACGCGCGGCGATCCATGTGCAGTCATCGGGGCGCACCGAGGTCACGGGGGCCAATGTGCTCGTCGCGATCTTTGCCGAACGTGAAAGCAACGCTGCCTATTTCCTGCAAGAACAGGACATGACCCGCTATGACGCCGTGAACTACATCGCGCATGGCGTGGCCAAGGATCCCGCCTTTGGCGAATCCCGTCCCGTCAGCGGCGCCGACCAGACCGAGGATGAACAATCCTCGACGACCCAGGCGCCTGCAGGCGAAGACAAAGAATCCGCACTGGCGAAATACTGTGTCGATCTGAACGCGAAATCGCGAAAAGGCGAAGTGGATCCGTTGATCGGACGCGCCCACGAAGTTGAACGCTGCATTCAGGTGCTGTGCCGCCGCCGTAAAAACAATCCGCTCCTTGTGGGTGATCCCGGTGTCGGCAAAACCGCCATCGCCGAAGGTCTCGCCAAGAAAATCGTTGAGGGTGAGACACCCGATGTTCTGGCCAATGCCACCATCTTTTCGCTCGACATGGGCGCACTTCTCGCAGGGACCCGTTACCGCGGTGATTTCGAGGAGCGTCTGAAAGCGGTCGTCACCGAGCTCGAGGACCATCCTGACGCGATCCTGTTCATCGACGAAATCCACACAGTGATCGGCGCTGGCGCAACCTCTGGCGGCGCGATGGACGCCTCCAACCTGCTCAAACCTGCTCTGCAGGGCGGCAAGCTACGCTGCATGGGTTCGACCACGTACAAAGAATTCCGCCAGCATTTCGAAAAGGACCGCGCCTTGTCGCGCCGGTTCCAGAAAATCGATGTGAACGAGCCCTCGGTGGATGATACCGTGAAAATCCTCATGGGCCTCAAACCCTACTTCGAGGAACACCACGATATCCGCTACACCAATGACGCGATCAAATCTGCGGTGGAACTGTCTGCGCGGTATATCCATGACCGCAAACTGCCCGATAAAGCGATCGACGTGATCGATGAAGCTGGCGCTGCCCAGCATCTCGTCACCGAAAGCCGTCGCCGCAAAACGATCTCGCCGAAGGAAGTGGAAGCTGTGGTGGCGAAAATCGCCCGCATCCCGCCCAAAAGCGTTTCCAAAGACGACGCAGAGGTTCTCAGAGATCTCGAAGGTTCTCTCAAACGCGTGGTTTTCGGTCAGGACAAAGCAATCGAAACGCTGTCCTCTGCGATTAAACTCGCGCGGGCCGGTCTGCGCGAACCTGAGAAACCCATCGGCAACTACCTGTTCGCCGGTCCGACCGGTGTGGGTAAAACCGAGGTCGCCAAACAGCTCGCCGATACCCTCGGTGTGGAACTGCTGCGCTTTGACATGTCCGAGTACATGGAGAAACACGCAATCTCCCGTCTGATCGGCGCGCCTCCGGGCTACGTCGGGTTTGATCAGGGTGGCCTGCTCACCGATGGGGTCGACCAACATCCGCATTGTGTGCTCCTGCTCGACGAAATCGAAAAGGCGCATCCGGATGTGTTCAACATCCTCCTTCAGGTGATGGACAACGGTAAACTGACGGATCACAACGGCCGTCAGGTCGATTTCCGCAACGTGATCCTGATAATGACGTCGAATGCGGGCGCCGCCGAACAGGCGAAAGAAGCCATCGGCTTTGGCCGCGACAGCCGCGTTGGTGAAGATACGGCTGCGATCGAGCGGACATTCACACCAGAATTCCGCAACCGTTTGGACGCTGTGGTTTCCTTTGGTCGTCTGCCTAAAGAAGTCATTCTGCAAGTGGTCGAGAAATTTGTCCTTCAGCTTGAAGCACAGCTCATGGATCGCAACGTCCACATCGAACTGACCCGCAAAGCCGCCGAATGGCTAGCCGACAGGGGCTACGACGACAAAATGGGCGCACGCCCTCTCGGACGTGTCATCCAGGAACACATCAAAAAACCTCTGGCCGAGGAACTCCTGTTCGGGAAACTGGCCAAAGGTGGCGTCGTCAAAGTTGGTGTGAAAGATGGCCGGATCGACCTTCGCGTCGAAGAACCCGGTGCGCCGCGGATTGGTGCACGGAAAAAACCGCCCCTCCTGACCGCCGATTGATCGACATTGATCCTTCAAAGGCCTCGTCATCGCTTGACGGGGCCTTTTTCATGCGTGAGCCTTCGAACATGTTCGCAGCCATGCCCTCCCCCCGTCCTTTGTTTTGGTACGCGCGCGTTCTCGCAGCCGTGTTCACCGCTATTTTCGCGACTGCCCCCGCGATGGCCAAGGAACCGATCCTGAACTTGCCCGTTGACTGCGCACTCGGGTCAGAGTGCTACATCCAGCACTACGTTGACACCGACCCGAGCCATGGTGGCGCCGATTTCACCTGCGGACCGCTGTCTTACGATGGCAATATCGGCACCGATTTCGCGCTGCCGACGGTCATCGCCATGTGGCGCGGAATCGATGTGCTATCGGCCGCGCCGGGCACCGTTTTGGCAATCCGCGACGGTATGGAGGATTTCCCGCAAGGCACAGAAGGTGCGCCCGATGTGTCCGATCAGTCCTGTGGCAATGGCGTGGTGGTCGATCACGGCGGCGGATGGTCGTCACAGTACTGCCACCTGATGAACGGGTCAGTGGCGGTTCAAAGCGGACAAAGGGTGCCCAAGGGCGGCGTGCTCGGGCAAATCGGCCTATCCGGGCGAACGGATTTCCCGCACCTCCATTTCGTCTTGCGTCACGAAGGCCGCATCGTCGACCCCTTCAACCCCGATGCGGAAATCACATGTGGCGCCCCTGCCATCAACGGCGGCACCCTGTGGCAAAAACCCATGGTCTATCAACCCGGCGGATTGCTGACGATCGGGGTCACGGATACGACGCCAACTCTGGAGATTGTGCGCGCCGGAACGGCGGATAAGCCCAAACTGGCCGTCGACGCGCCTGCGATCATCCTGTTCACGCTGCTCTATGGCGCGCAAAAAGACGATGTCCTGCGCCTATGGGTGGCCGGACCCGATGGCGAGTTGTTCTCGGATTCCGTGACCATTGAGGAAACCGCAACCCAGATTGTGCGCGCGAGCGGTCGCAAAATCGATGGCGCATGGCGCGATGGGGGATATCGCGCTCAGGTCCAGTTCACCCGGAACGGGCAAGTCATTGGGCAGATGTCCAAGGACTTCACAGTCGAATAACCGTCACTTCTCGGTCAGTTTCAACTCGATACGACGGTTCTGGGCGAGCGCCGCTGGGCTGTCGCCCTCGACCACCGGCTGGTATTCGCCAAACCCCGCCGCAACCAGACGCGATGGATCAAACCCGAGCTGTTGCGACATGAACCGGACCACCGACAGGGCGCGCGCCTGACTGAGCTCCCAGTTGTCGGCATAAAGGCCCGTCCCTGAAAGAGGTGTCTTATCGGTATGGCCGTCAACGCGGATCACCCAATCAATCTCTGGCGGAATTTCGCGCGCAACGTCCGACAGGGTCTGCGCGACCCGCGCGATCTGGGCCTGCCCCGGCGCTCCGAGATCGGCGGATGCGGGTTCAAAAAGGACCTCCGAGGAGAATACAAAACGGTCGCCAACAATTCGCACCCCTTCGCGGTCCCCAAGGATTTCACGCAGGCGGCCGAAAAACTCGGACCGATAGTTTTCCAACCGCTTCGCCTCTTCTTCCAGACGGATACGCTCGGCCTCTTCCAGTTGCGCGCGCAGACGTTCCTCCGAGGCGACTTGCGCCAAAGCGGCATTCAGACGAGAGGTGAGAGCATTGATCTGGACTTCGGCCTCGGCATCAGCATTTGAACGTGCATCCAGAATGGATTGCAGGGATGAAAGTTGCTGGCGCAGCTGCGCGACCTGACTGTTGAGCAAGGCAACCTGCCGCTGGCTTTGCTCGGCAATCGCCTCTTCATCGGCCAGCGCGGCGCGAGCCACGGCGAGGAGTGCGGCCTGTTTTTCGGCCTCGCTGGTTTGTGTTTCGGCCTGCAACGACAGCTGGTTTCGCGCCGCATTCGCCGCCGCAAGCAGGGTCAGCGTTTCCTCGGCATCCTTGCGCGCCTCTTCGAGTGCAAGCGTCATCGCCATCAACTCTTCATCCGCATTTGCCAGACGTTCACGCAGCGCCTGCATCGCGGCGGCATCGGCGAGGCGGGCTTTTTCCGCATCGGACAGTTCCACAACACGCGCCGCGATATCGGCCTCTGCGCGGGTCAGTTTCTCCTGCGTCGCCGCGAAATCCGTCTGCGTTTGCGCCAGTTGATCCTCGACCTCGGCGAGCGTTGCCTCGCGCGCCGCGAGATCGGATTGGGCCAGCGCCAGCAATTCGCGCGTCGACAACAGGTCCGCGCTCAGGCCTTCGCTTTGATCTGTGGACTGTACCAATGCCTGCTGAGTGGCGTCGAGTTGCGCCGCTTTGGCTGCAGCATCAGCGCGCAGCTGCGCGACCAGCGCATCAAGAGCTTCGCGGCGCGCAGCGGCCAGACGCGCCTCCTCTGCCGCAACATCAATTTCGTCGCGCGCCTTTGCCAGCGCGAGGTTGAGCGCCTCCTGCTCAGAGATCAACGTTTGCCGTGACGCTTCGAGGTCATCGATATTGGCCGCCAGAACGCTGCCTTCCGAAAGGGCCGCATCCCGCTCTGCGATCAGGCTGGCGACCTGTGCCTCGAAACTGGCGACTCGCGTTTCGTAATCTGCGACCTGCGCCTGAAACCCTGCAATCTGCGCGGCCTGATTTTCGGACAGGGCCGACAGTTCGGCGCGCTGCGCCTCTAACGCGGCAATCGATGCGCTCTGGGTTTGCAGTGTGCGGCGTGCGTCCGTCAAAGTAGCCGTCGCCTGCCCGAGCTGTTCTTCCAACGTGCCCGACCGCTGCTGCTCCAACCCCAACGCTTCTGCGAGGGCATTCACCTCCGCCGTCAATGTGTTGAGTTCGCTTTCCTGTCCGGAAATCGTGTCCCGCAACATGGATTGGATGACCATAAAAATGGTGAGAACGAACATGAGAACCAGCAAGAGCGCCGTCATCGCATCCACAAACCCGGGCCAGATCGACCCCGACATCCGTTGCGAATTGCGGCGCAATGAGGCGGCCACGGGTTACACCTCCCGTTCAGCGAGGTAGGTCAGTGTCTGATTGAGGCGGGACAGTTCCGCGCGAAGTTCGGACACGCTTTCCTGACGACCGGCCGAGATTTCTTCGAGGATCCGCAGCAGTTGCACATCGATTGATCGCAGGCGCATCCGGCTCTCTGCATCGAGGTGCTCACTCGAACCCACATCTTTGCCTTCGCGTGTTTCCAGAATGCCGATCAACCGCTCCTGCCCTTCGGCGACACGGGCCATGGCGCGCGCGGTGTCGGTTTCGCCTTCCATGTGGACGATCATGCGCTCCATCGACTTTGCCACATCGCCCAACCGTTCGTCGAGCATCGCGCGCGAGACGTCGGACTGCACGAAGAGGTCCTGAAGCGCCTCCATCTGAACGCTCATGTGATCGAGCACGGCAGCCGCGCCGGTCAGCTCACCGCCGTCGGTTTCGGCGCCTGAGAACGACAGGCGGGTAATGGAGGACAGCCATTCTTCCAACTCGCGGAAGAAACGGTTCTGCCCGTGGGAGGCAAAGAGTTCGAGCATCCCGACGACCAGCGATCCGGCTAGCCCGAGCAGTGAGGACGCAAAGGCCGTGCCCATGCCACCGAGTTGTTTTTCAAGGCCGGTCATCAACCGCGTGAAAATCCCTGCGGCGTCTTCATCTGCGCTCGGCGCGAGTGATTGAATCGTCTCGACCAGGGCGGGAACCGTCGTCGCCAACCCGTAGAACGTCCCCAAAAGGCCGAGAAAGATCAGCAGGTTAGAGATGTATCGCGTGATATCGCGGGCCTCGTCGATCCGCGTAGCGACGGAATCGAGAATACTGCGCGAAGAGGTCGGTGAAATCTGTCGTGACGCACCACGATCGCGCATCAGCGCCGCGAGGGGCGCCAGAAGACGGGGGGCGTCTTTGCTGTTTCCACCCGGTCGCGCACCCGAGAAACGTTCAATCCAATGGACAGAAGCCACCAATTGAACCACCTGCCAGATACAGGCCAGAATCCCGATGACAAACACCATCCCGATAAAGCCGTTCAGATAGGGATTGGCGAGAAACACGGGTAGCACGCGCGGCAAGGCCACGTAGAAACCAAACGAAACCAGCCCGAGCACAATCACCATCAAAGTGATTTGCCGGACGGGCTGTGAGAAATGGAGCTCGGCCTCGCGATCGGGTTGGTCCATCTGACCGTGTCCTGACCTGTCAATTCGCATCGCAGTCACGATAGAAGAGGCAGAGGGACAAGCCAACAATCGATTTCGCGTCAATTGCTCTGGCTGCTTAAGTGAGGCGGTGGCGCACCATATCCGATAGCTCCTCCAGCACCGGATCACGCATGCCGAGTTCCGCGAGGTGGCGGGTGGTGTTGAAAAGATACTCGCAATTCGCACCCCGCCCACCGCAGGCCGCCGCGATGATGTCCGCCTGACGTGCCAGCGAAAGGGCACCGGTATATTGCGCATGGTCGCGGTCAACAACATAGGCCAGCGAGGTCTGGGTGCGTCCGTCATCAAGGAGCAGATCGACGTGCGTTTCAATATAGGCGGATGACACCAGCTCCCGCTCGCGCAGCGCGGCGAGAACGTCGACCGCTCGGTCCGCGCCGATGTGGTAGGCGAGCCCACGGCAATGCGCGGACGCATCTTCGTCCAGCGCCAGCACAAGTCCCGGATCTTCGGGCGTGCCGCGATGGTGGATCGACCACATGCAGAAAGAGCGCGCAAACCCGCTAAGGCGCGCCGGAATGCGTTCGACAAACTCGAACTCCGGGTTCCACATAAGGGACCCGTATCCAAACACCCAAAAACCGTCGCGCATGTCCATGGTCGCGCTTTCCCTTTGCTCCCGCCTGCGCGACCGTTAAACACGCACACAGGAAGAAGTCAAAACCACTGATAGGGCATTTACGATGCGCAAACTTTTGATCGCGGCAATTGTGTTGATCGCCGGATGGTGCGCCTATTGGGTCATCGGCGCGGGCACCAACGAACGCGCCATCGCGCAATGGATCGAAGATCGCTCTGTCGAAGGCTGGCAGGCGGAATCGCGCAGCGTGGATACCACTGGCTTTCCTGTCGGCTTTAACACCCGGATCAGTGAGCCGCTGTTTGCCGATCCAAGAACCGGCGTTGCGTTTTCCGCACAAAGCCTGACGATCGAAAGTCGCGCGCTGTCGCCGACGCATCTCACCGCGACTTTGTCCCCGACCGCCCAGATCGCGACACCCTACCAGCAGATCGATCTGAGCCACGAAGGTGCCGTCGCCCAATTGTTCGTCGACTCGGGACCGCGCCTGACGCTCGACCATACCTCCGGCGAATTGCAGAACGCGCAACTGGCCTCATCGCTGGGATGGGGTGCGACCTTGGCAGGGGCGCAGTTTTCCACCCAAAGGCGCAGCGATAGCCCCCTCACCCACGACATCGACCTCACCATGACCGATTTCGCCCCCTCGGATGGGATGATGTCGCAACTGGATCCCGACGGATTGCTTGCGGACCGGTTTGAACGGTTCGAGGCCACGATGGCCGTCACATTTGAGCGGCCATGGGACATCACCGCGCTAGAGGGCCCACGCCCGCAACCGCGCCGGATCGAGATTTCAAAGATCGCGGCGACCTGGGGAAAGCTCGACCTGCAAATGGCGGGGCTTTTGGATGTGGACGAGGCCGGCACGCCCAGTGGCAAACTGGCGATCAAGGCAGCGAACTGGCGTGAGATGGTCGATCTGGCGGCGGCGGCCGGTGTGATCCCCGCCGATCTCGTCGGTATCGCGCGTCAGGCCGGAGGATTGCTGGCGGGAATGTCCGGAAAATCGGACACCATCGACGCGGACCTGACCCTGCGGGATGGCATGATCGTTCTCGGGTTCATCCCGATCGCCCCTGCGCCGAAAATCGTGATCCGCTAGCGGCAGTAACTGCCCGAGCGATAGCGCGCCGTGTCGAAATGGAAATGGTCGCGGTGGTATTTGTTGGCCTCGGGGCCGAGCACCGTGCCGAACGGCCCACAGGCTGCGCGGTGCATCTTGCGCAGGATCTTGCCCTCCTTCGCGGCGTCCCAATCGTTGAGGACCGTCAGGTTACGCCCGTTTGCGAGGCCGATTGCCGTGATGTCGACCGCGCGCCCTCTGCCGTGCTCTGAAATCTTTGCGCCCGCTTGGTTGTTGCGCGTGCGGCACGCGTAGGAGGCCACAACGCGCAGGTCCGCCACGCCCCCACCAAAACGCCCGACCGCAGGTTTTGCACCCTTTTCAATCCAGTTGCGCAGGGCCTTGGCCGTTGTGCAGTCGATTGTCGCGCCGCCCCTTAGTTTCACACCCGCGATTTCGGTGACCTCAACGGGGTTCGAAATGCCACAGCCCTTCACACGGCTCGCAATCGCCGAAAGCGCGCGACCCCGAATGTCCGCTACACCACAAACCGATCCGTTTTTGGCATAGCTGGCCGCTTTGCGCGCGGCTTTTTTCGCACGCTCGGAGAGGCCTGCGGGACGTTTGCGCGGGACGGGAGAGACGAGGCGGTTCTGCGATGAAGTGGCTTTGGCAACGGGTGCTACGGGTGCGGCCACGACGCCGACCGCCTCAAACGGGCGAAGCGACGGGAGTGGAGAGCGGTCAAGGTTCGCAAGAGCCGGCGCAGCCAATACCAAGCCCGCCAGAAGGATGCCCGAAAACCGGATCATGGGTCCTTGTGCGCGCGACCAAAGTCCGGCGCATCGGTGTCTTGACCGGCTTCGATGATCCCGCGGCGAATGGCCCGCGTGCGTGTGAAATAGTCAAACAACTGCTCGCCATCGCCGGTCCGGATCGCACGTTGCAGCGCGAAAAGCTCTTCGGTGAACCGACCGAGAATTTCCAAAGTGGCTTCCTTGTTTGACAGGAACACATCGCGCCACATCGTCGGATCAGAGGCCGCGATACGCGTGAAATCCCGAAAACCGGCGGCCGAGTATTTGATCACTTCCTGATCTGTCACGCGGCTAAGGTCATCGGCAACGCCCACCATCGTGTAGGCGATTAGGTGGGGAATATGGCTGACCACGGCGCACACGGTGTCATGGTGTTCGACATCCATACGTTCGGTATTGGCCCCGAGCGCTTTCCAGAAGGTTTCGAGCTTTTCAACCTGTGCGTCATCCGCGCCTTCGGGCGGCACAACCAGACACCAGCGGTTGTCAAATAGCTCTGCAAAGCCCGAAAGAGGTCCCGAGTGTTCGGTTCCCGCCATCGGGTGTGTGCCGACAAAATGGGTGTTGGGCGGCATTTTTGGCAGGATCGCGTCGAATACCGCGCGCTTGACCGACCCCACGTCGGTAACGACGGCGCCGGTTTTCAGATGCGGTGCGATGTCGGCCATGACGCCGCCCATCGCGCCCACGGGAACCGCGAGCACCACGAGATCGGCACCTTCGACGGCGGCGGCGGCGCTATCACACACTTGGTCCACCAGCCGGATTTCACGCGCGGCATCACGGGTCTCTTTCGACCGCGCATAGCCGGAAATTTCCTGCGCCACCCCTGCCCGCCGCATCGCGAGCGACATGGACCCTGCAATCAATCCGAGCCCGATGAGCGCGACGCGGGGGTAAATCACAGCGCTCATATGTCCTGACCCTTGAACCGTCCGATCGTATGGGCAACGCGGCGGCACGATGCCTCGTCACCGACCGTGATCCGCAGACAATTGGGCAGACCATATCCCCCAACCTGTCGCACGATAATCCCGTTGTCTTTGAGGAACGCATCACAGGCCTGCGCCTCTGCGGCAGACTGGAACCGCGCGAGGATGAAGTTGGCGCATGAGGTATCCGACGGGATCCCGAGCTCCATCAATGCCTCTGCGAGCCATGCCCGCATCCGTGTATTTTCGCTGCGGCACTTTTCGACCCACTCCTGATCGCGCACGGCGGCTTCGGCGGCGGCAAGTTGGGGCTCCGAAAGGTTGAAGGGACCGCGCACGCGATTGAGCACGTCGATGATTTCCTGCGGGCCATACCCCCATCCGATCCGGATGCCGCCCAGACCGTAGATTTTTGAAAATGTGCGCGTCATGACCACGTTGTCGTGGGATTCAACGAGCGTGGCACCGCCATCGAACCCCTCGACGTATTCCGCGTAGGCGCCGTCGAGCACCAGAATGGCCTGCGGGGGAAGCGCCTCTGCGAGGCGGGTCAATTCGGTCATCCCCACCATCGTGCCGGTCGGGTTTGCGGGGTTTGCGATAAAGACCAGCTTTGTCTTTTTCGTCACGGCACCCAGAATAGCGTCTACATCGACGACACGCTCACGTTCAGGCACACAGACCGGCGTCGCACCGGCGGCAAGCGCGGAGATGCGATACATGGAAAACCCGTGCTCGGTGTACACGACCTCATCGCCGATCCCTGCATAGGATTGGCATAGAAACGTGATGATCTCATCGGAACCGACACCGCAAATAACGCGGTCCGCTTCGAGGTTATGAACCTCCGCAATGGCTGCGCGCAGGGCCGCGTGATCGGTGTTCGGATAGCGGTGCATGTGATGGGCCGCTTTGGCAAAGGCCAGTTTCGCCGTTTCGGGCGCACCAAACGGATTCTCGTTGGAGGAAAGTTTGATGACGTTGGCATGGCCGGGCACATGGCTCTGCCCGCCCTGATACAGGGCGATATCGAGGATGCCGGGCTGGGGGGCGATTTTGCTGGCCATGGTCACTCTCTTTTGCGTCCCGCATCTCATAACGGTCCCAAAGGGCCAAGGCCAGATATCTTGACGCTGTGTGACCGGTTATGGCCGCAGCGACACAATTTGGACAACAAAAAAGGCCGCTCCAAAGGGGCGGCCTTTTGTAATGTCGTCGCGCAGAACGATTAGTTCTGTGCGTAGTATTCGATCACGAGGTTCGGTTCCATCTGAACCGCGAAAGGAACATCGCCCAGACCAGGTGTGCGAACGAAAGTCGCAACCATTTTCGAGTGATCGACTTCGATGTAATCGGGCACGTCACGCTCTGCGAGCTGGGAAGCTTCGAGAACGAGAGCGAGCTGTTTGGATTTGTCACGCACTTCGATGACATCACCCTCTTTGACGCGGTAGGAGGCGATGTTCACACGCTGGCCGTTCACGAGCACGTGGCCGTGGTTCACGAACTGACGGGCTGCGAAGACTGTTGGCACGAATTTCGCGCGGTAGATCACAGCGTCGAGGCGGCGCTCGAGGAAGCCGATGAGGTTTTCACCGGTGTCACCCTTGGCACGGGCTGCGTCCGCGAAGATGCGTTTGAACTGTTTTTCGGTCAGGTCGCCGTAGTGGCCTTTCAGCTTCTGCTTTGCGCGCAGCTGGAGACCAAAGTCGGAGAGTTTGCCTTTGCGGCGCTGACCGTGCTGGCCGGGGCCATATTCACGACGGTTCACAGGGGACTTCGGACGACCCCAGATGTTTTCGCCCATGCGGCGGTCGAGTTTGTACTTGGCAGACGTGCGTTTGGTCACGATCTGGATCCTTTCAATATATTTGAAAGGTGCTGTCCTTTCCTTTGGGGCGTTTTCCCCGCGGGCGACAGGCATTCCCTTGCGGGAGCCACCAACACCAATAATTCATCCCGTCGCCTTTGCAGGCTACGTGAATGGCGGGCTTATACAGGGGGAATCGCCGGAGTCAATGAAGGGATGTCGATCCCCTTGACGATTAACGCGCCAATTTCGTGCCCAAACGGGGCATCGCGGAACCCACCTTTGCAAAAATGGTCGCTGTGCCAATGGCTGAGGGGTGACTAGGCTGACGTTTCATAGACCCAAAATTGCAAACAGAACCGGGACCTTCCATGAAATTCGACCACCTGAAGCGCGCGCCATTTTCACTCGACGACATGTCGGTTTCCTGGGTCGAACAGACACTCGCCTCTTTGTCACCGGATGAAAAACTGCGCCAGTTGTTCAATCTTTTATGCCCCGGCCATGACTCCGACAAACTAACCGCGGCCAAAGCGTTCCGACCCGGTGGGATTACCCGCATACAAGGGGGTGATGCGGCCTGCGAGAGGGCCATGATCGCGGAGTTCAACGCAGGCGTGCCGACCCCGTTACTGGTCTCCGCCGATCTGGAAGGGTCGCGCATGAGCTTGTCGAGCGGCGCCGAATGGCCAAACCCGCTGGCCCTCGCGGCGATTGATGACCTCGACGTTACCGAAAACGTCAGCGCGCGCATGGCCCAGGAGGCGATTGCCGCCGGTATCAATTGGAGCTTCACGCCCGTTCTGGACATCAACCACGCGTTTCGCAGCGCGATTGTCGCCACGCGCGGGTTCGGATCGAACGTGGAAACCATTGAACGTCACGCGGTCCGGCAGATGGAGGTGTTCCAAAAACACGGTATCGCATCCGCGATCAAACATTGGCCCGGCGAAGGATATGACGACCGCGACCAACATCTGGTCACCACGATCAACCCGCTCTCGACCGACGATTGGTATGAGACTTTCGGGCGGCTCTACAAAACCGCCATCGACCGTGGCGCCATGTCCGTCATGTCCGCCCATATCGCGTTTCCTGCCTATGTGCGCGCGCATACGGATGACGCCGGTGTCGAGGCGTTTCGCCCCGCGTCTATCAGCCGGTTGCTGAACCAGAAACTGTTGCGCGAAGAGCTCGGGTTTAACGGGCTCATCGTGTCGGACGCGACTGCTATGGCGGGTCTGGGGTCATGGTCGAAGAGATCACAGCACCTGCCCGAACTGGTTTCATCGGGATGTGACGTCATCCTGTTCTCCGATGCCCCCGAACAGGACCTCGCATACCTTGAGGCGGCTCTGCAGGATGGCAGGCTCACGTGGGATCGGGTCGATGATGCGGTTGCGCGCCAGTTGGGGCTAAAGGCGGCACTGGGCCTGCATGAGGCGTCCGAGCGCACGGATACTGTGGATCCAAAAGCGAACGCCGACTACGCCGCAACTGTCGCGAGCATGGCACCGACCCTCGTCAAAGACGTGCAAAACCTGCTGCCGATCGTCCCGTCAAAACACAAACGCATTCTGGTGATTTCGAGCGGCATCGTGTTCCCGTTCATCGACGAACCTCTGCCCATGGCGCTACCGGATATGTTGGCCGCCTGCGGGTTCGATGTGACGGTTTACACAAAGGAAATGGAGATATCTGCGGACGATTTCGATCTCGTCCTCTATCTCTTTGGCGATGAAACATTGCTGACACGGGGGCGCATCTTTTTGGATTGGCTCGCCCTGACGGGTCACTTCGGAAAGGCTATGCAGCGTCATTGGCACGAAATCCCGACCGCCATGATTTCGTTCGGCTATCCCTACATGCTCTACGACGCGCCGCGCGTGCCGACCTATATCAATGCCTATTCCACGACCGAAACCATGCAAAAGGCCGTCTGCGACCTGCTGCTCGGAAAAGGCGAATGGAATAGATCCAACCCGGTCGATCCATTTGCCGGGTTGGAAGATGCCAAATACTAACGCGATGTCCCGGCGATAGTTACGGGCGGCGGGCGAACGCAATGCGCACCCGCCTCACCCGCATTTGGAATGGCCGCACGAAGGGCAGGTCATGCATCCTTCGATCATCCGCATGCCATACTGACCGCAGGACGGGCATGCCTTGCCGCGCGGCGATTCACCGACGGCCATTGCCTCAACCTGCGGATCGGCTTTCAGGCCGAGACCTTCGCCTTCGATAAATCCGATTTCGATCAGGTGCCGTTCGATCACACCGCCGATCGCCGCAAGGATAGAAGGAATGTATTTGCCCTTCATCCACGCACCACCGCGCGGGTCGAACACCGCCTTGAGCTCTTCGACAACAAAGGAGATGTCACCCCCGCGCCGGAACACGGCCGAAATCATCCGCGTGAGTGCGACGGTCCATGCGAAGTGTTCCATGTTTTTCGAGTTGATAAAGATCTCGAACGGACGACGATGACCTCCGATGACGATGTCATTGATGGTGACGTAAATCGCATGCTCGCTGTCGGGCCATTTGAGTTTGTAGGTATTGCCTTCGAGTTGCTGTGGGCGGTCGAGCGGCTCTGACAGATAGACAACTTCCGCGCCTTCATCGGTTTCAGGCACGGCTTCCGATGTCTCGGATACGCTGAGAACCGACCCCGTCACATCGTTGGGACGATAGGTCGTGCAACCTTTGCAGCCCGTTTCATAGGCCTCCATATAGACCTCCTTGAAGGCGTCAAAGGAGATGTCTTCGGGGCAGTTGATGGTTTTGGAAATCGAACTGTCGACCCATTTCTGCGCCGCCGCCTGCATCCGCACGTGATCGAGCGGCGCCAAGGTTTGTGCGTTCACAAAATAATCCGGCAGCTCGGCGTCCGCGCCGTGTTTTTCGCGATAGAGTTTGACCGCGTAATCGACGACCTCCTCCTCGGTGCGCGATCCGTCCTTTTGCAGAACCTTGCGCGTGTAGGCATAGGCGAATACGGGCTCGATCCCGCTCGACACATTGCCGGCGTAGAGGGAAATCGTGCCGGTCGGCGCGATGGAGGTGAGGAGCGCGTTGCGGATGCCGTTTTTGGCAATCGCGTCTTTCACGTCGTCGTCCATGTGCCGCAACGACCCGCTGTCGAGGTATTTGTCGGCATCAAACAGGGGAAACGCGCCCTTTTCGGCGGCCAGTTCTGCCGAGGCGAGATAGGAGGCGCGCGCAATGGCTTTCAACCAGGCCTCCGTCGTCGCTGCACCTTCCTCGGAACCATACCGCTGTCCGATCATCAACAGCGCATCGGCGAGCCCCGTCACACCCAGACCGATCCGCCGTTTGGCGATGGCTTCCTGACGCTGTTGCTCCAACGGGAATTTCGACGCATCCACGACGTTATCCATCATGCGGATCGCAGTGGTCACGAGATCGGCGAGCTTATCCTCGTCAAGTGCTGCATCCGCCTCAAACGGATTGGACACCAGCCGCGACAGGTTGATCGAGCCGAGCAGACAGGCCCCATAGGGCGGCAGCGGTTGCTCGCCACAGGGGTTGGTCGCCGCGATGGTTTCGCAATAGGCGAGGTTGTTCATTTTATTGATGCGGTCGATGAAAATCACACCGGGCTCGGCGTAATCGTAGGTCGCGCGCATGATCTTGTTCCACAGGTCGCGGGCCTCGAGCGTGTGATAGACCTTGCCGTCGAATTTCAACTCCCAAGGGCCGTCCGCCTTCACCGCCTCCATGAAGGGGTCGGTGACGAGAACCGACAGGTTGAACATCCGCAGCCGCGCAGAATCACGTTTCGCCTCGATGAAGTTTTCGATGTCGGGGTGGTCGCAGCGCATAGTCGCCATCATCGCGCCGCGTCGTGACCCCGCCGACATGATCGTGCGACACATCGCGTCCCAGACGTCCATGAACGACAGCGGGCCAGAGGCATCCGCCGCAACGCCTTTGACGCCTGCGCCTTTGGGGCGGATGGTGGAGAAATCATATCCGATCCCCCCGCCCTGCTGCATGGTCAGGGCCGCCTCTTTGAGCATGTCGAAAATGCCGCCCATGCTGTCGGGAACGGTGCCCATAACAAAGCAGTTGAACAGCGTGACAGAGCGCCCCGTGCCCGCACCGGCCAGAATCCGGCCCGCAGGCAGGAATTTGAAATCCGACAGGGCGTCGTAGAATTTTTCTTCCCAGATTCCCGGATGCGATTCGACCGACGCCAAATCCCGCGCGACACGACGCCAGCTATCTTCAACGGAAAGATCAACGGGTTGGCCATCCGCCTCCTTTAGTCGGTATTTCATATCCCAAATCTGTTCGGCGATGGGGGCGGCAAAACGGGTCATGGCAGCTTCCGATTGGTTGTTCTTGGCGGGCGAAGCACTAATATAGCCCCAAGACTTGGGGGTGTCACTTGGCCGAATACGTGAATCTAGTAAAACTATGCGTAGGAGCGCAGAGCGTCGACGATCTCGCCGGATGGATATCCGCGCGTGGCGGACAGACGGCAGGCCATGTGACACGCATGCGCCCGAAACGCGAGGGTGAAATCCTCGCAGGCGGGTCGCTATATTGGGTCATAAAGGGCGCGATCCAGGCGCGACAGGAGATTCTGGCGCTTGAGGAAGTGACGGGTGAAGATGGCACGCGACGGTGCCGGATCGTGTTGTCAAAGGACCTGATCCGCACAAACAACGCGCCGCGCCGACCGTTTCAGGGATGGCGCTATCTGGCGGCCGCGGACGCGCCGGCCGACCTGCCCAAAGGACGCGAGAGCGAAGAGGCGCTGCCCGAGGAACTCGCGCAGACACTGTCAGATATCGGATTGATGTAGGCACCGGCGCTTGTGAACCGGCGCAGAGCGTCACTCAATCTCGAGCATAGATTTCAGGGTGACAAACGTCGCGCGGGTCTCGTCCGTCCACGGCGCCGTGCGGCTTTTGAACAGCGTGGCTTGGGAGCGGTGGATCGGCTCGGCGGTCAGGACCTTGAGGTGGTTGGCGCGAAGGGTATCACCCGTCGAGGTGATGTCGGCCACCGCCTCGGCCGTGAGGTTTTTGACCGTCCCCTCGGTCGCGCCCTGACTGTCCACGAGTTGGTAGTCGGCCACGCCGTTCGCTTTGAGAAATTCCCGCACGAGGTGGTGGTATTTGGTCGCGATCCGCAGCCGGAAACCATGGCGCGCGCGAAACGCCGCGGCGGCGGCGTCCAGATCGTCGAGCGTATCCACATCCGTCCATGCCTTTGGCACCGCGATGATCAGGTCGGCATGCCCGAAGCCCATCTGGGCCAGTTCGGCCACCTGATTGTCCCACTGCGCGAGTTTATCGCGCACCAGATCGGACCCCGTCACACCCAGATGGATGCGCCCAGCGGCGAGTTCGCGGGGAATTTCGGAGGCCGACAAGAGAACCAGATCAATGCCCTCAATGCCATCGACCGTGCCCGCGTATTCGCGTTCCGCACCGGTCTGGCGCAGCGTGACACCTTTGGCGGCGAACCACTCAAAGGTCTTTTCCATCAACCGCCCCTTGGAGGGCACACCGAGTTTGATCGTCATAGCGCGCTCCCCCCGAGTTGGCGCAAAAGCGCGGGCCGCAAGACGCCGCCGACAGCGGGAACTCCGCGACCCTGCCCCAGAACCGTGGTCAAGGCATCGTAGCGACCGCCCGTAGCTACGGGGGGCAGATCGGGGCGGGTATCGGCGAAAAAGCCGAACACGAACCCGTCGTAATACTCCATCGACGTGCGGCCGAACGCGGTCTCGAAATCCAATGTGTCGATGTCGATCCCTGCGTGGTCCAACGCGTCCGCGCGGGCGTTCAACCGCGTCACTGCCTCCGCGATGGATGGCATGTCGACGGCAATATCGCGCAGCGCTGACAGCACATTCGGGACGGTTTCGCGCAGCGACAGGATGTCGTCGAGAAGCTCGATCTCACCCGTCGATATCGCAGGCTCGGCGGCGTCCTCTTCGAGGGCGGCGATACGGGCGTCGATTTCCGACTGGGTTCTGAACCCGATAAATGGCGCGGCGGGCAGCGCGAGGTTGCCCCGCACACGTTCGAGGTTTTGCTGACGCAGGGCGGTGCCTGCCTGCGAAAACCGGTTCATGAGCGCACGGAAACGACGTGGACGCCAGATGTGGCGCAACAGGGCGGCACGCCGCCTCTGCGTCGTGCGCAATCCACGCACCGCTGCCACCAAAATGCCGATGTCCCCCGTCGCCGCGCGAAGGTCATAGGGGGCGAGTTGTTTGGAAAACAGCGCAAAGACCTCTGCATCCGCCTTGGCAGGATCATCACCGCCGAAACGTTCAAAACCGACCTGAAAGAATTCGCTCGGACGGTCAGGATGGTCGTCCTGTTTGCGGAAAACCTCGCCTGAATAGGTATAGCTCGCCGGTGCGCCGTCGCCCTGCATGTGCGTGAGAACCACCGGCACCGTGAAGTCCGGGCGCAGCATCATCTCTCCCTCGACCGGATCATGCGTGATGAACGCACGGGCGCGAATATCCTCACCATAGAGGTCGAGAAGCACATCGGCTGGCTGCAGGATGCTCGCCTCGAACCGCTCCGCCCCTTCGGCGGCGAAGGCGGCGCAAAACTGTTCGGCGAGTTTGCGATCGCCCAGCTTTTCCAGCGAGGTCGCGCGCATTACGAATAGCTCTCGATGATGTCGCGCACCTTGGCGACCATTTGGTCCCGCGGCACTTCGTATTGGTTCGGACGGTCCTTCCACTCTTCGAGGGACGCGTTTTGCGCGAGTTTTGTGCCAAGGATCAGGTCCTTGATCTGCACCACGCCGCGCGTGTCTTCGTCACCGCCCTGAATGATGGCGACGGGTGAATTGCGTTTGTCGGCGTATTTGAGTTGGTTGCCGAAATTCTTTGGATT
This sequence comes from Celeribacter arenosi, assembly GCF_039539485.1. Lineage (NCBI taxonomy): Bacteria > Pseudomonadati > Pseudomonadota > Alphaproteobacteria > Rhodobacterales > Roseobacteraceae > Celeribacter > Celeribacter arenosi. The sequence continues at coordinate 113,528 of NZ_BAABDF010000006.1, read as the reverse complement.
GCCGAGGTAAACTTCGGCGCGAATACCGGCGGCGCGCAACTCGCGCACCATGCTCATGTAGTCGCCCATCCGGTCGCGATCCATGACGGTGACGACAACGGGGCCCTCTTCGACCTGCGAAATGCGGCCCGTCGCGCTGAGCGCGGCGAGCAGGCGATCCACGCCGATCGACATACCTGTGGCAGGCACGGCCTGACCGGTGAACCGTTTCACCAGATCATCGTAGCGCCCGCCCCCTGCGACCGACCCGAACTCGCGCACGCGGCCCTTTTCGTCGGTCACCTCAAAGGTCAGTTCCGCCTCATAGACAGGACCGGTGTAATAGCCGAGACCGCGCACAACGGCGGGGTCGATCACGATCCGGTCGGGGCCATAGCCCTGCGTTTCCAGCAGCGCGGCGATGTCGCGCAGCTCTTTGACGCCCTCGATACCCGCGGCCACATCACCCACGAGAGATGACAGCGTATCCAGCGTTGCGGCCGTATCGGCACCCTTGCCATTGACGAACCCGAGGATCAGATCGACCTGCTCAGAGGCGAGGCCGGCACCCTTGGTAAAGTCACCGCTTTCGTCTTTGCGCCCCTCGGTGAGAAGCGCGCGCACGCCCGCGTCGCCGAATTTGTCGTGTTTATCGATGGTGCGCAGGACGATCCCGCGCGTCGATGCGTTGTCGTCGGTGTCGGGCAGGCCCGCAGCCTCCAACACCCCGTCGAGCACTTTGCGGTTGTTCACGCGGATCACGTAGTCGCCACGTGGAATGCCGACTGCCTCGAGAGTGTCCGACAGCATCGCGCAAATCTCGGCATCGGCGGCAACCGAGGGCGCGCCGACCGTATCCGCATCACATTGATAGAACTGGCGGAACCGACCGGGGCCGGGTTTTTCATTGCGCCACACCGGACCCATCGCGTAGCGGCGATAGGGTGATGGCAAATCCTGACGATATTGCGCGGCAACGCGTGCGAGCGGCGCGGTCATGTCGTAGCGCAGCGCGACCCAGTCCTCGTCGTCTTCCTGCCATGCGAACACACCCTCGTTGGGACGGTCCACATCGGGGAGGAATTTGCCCAGCGCCTCGACGGTTTCGACCGCAGCGGTTTCAAGCGCCTCGAATCCATAGAGATGATACACTTCGGCGATCGCATCGAGCATCGCCTTGCGCGCGGCAACCTCGGCACCAAAATAATCGCGGAAACCTTTCGGGGTTTCGGCCTTGGGACGCGGAGTTTTTTTGACTTTCGCCATCGGGGCAGATCCTCGGATATCTTCGGATGGCGGCATAGCCGAAGGGGCGCGTGGGGGCAAGCACGGGGGCACAGACGCGCACGAATTACGGGCGATAAAATCCACGTCTCGACTCGCATTCGCAGGCGCGTTATCGAGACGCAAACCTTCGGAGGACGCCATGGATACCGACCCACGTTTGACAGCCATCGAAGAACAGGTTGCCCATCTGACCCGCGTTGTCGATGAACTTTCTGAAATCGTTGCACGTCAGGAAACCGCTCTCGAAATTGCGGGGCGCCGTTTGGGGATGTTGATGGAGGTTGAGGCCGCGCGTCAGGCAGACGGCGAAGGGGCGGTTGCCCTCGGCGATCAACGCCCGCCTCATTGGTAGGCCTAACGGATCTGTTTGCTCACCAACCGACCTTGGTCGAGCAACAATTCCAACCATCCCTCATTGCCGCCAAAGCGCGGATAGATCGACAAAAACGCGAGCCTTTTGTCGAGTGCGGCGAGTTTTGCATCACCGCAGGGCTGTTTGCGCGCCACGCCGCAGACGCTCGATTTGATCTCTTCATAGGCATTGTCCGCCGCTGACCAGCGCGTGCTTGCCATGGGTTTGCCGTAGCGGTGAACCTGATGGACCGCAGCGGAGCCGAAAACGACGAGCGCCGCCGTCACCTGACGCGGGCAGCCATCGGAGAAGCCGGTGATGAATTGCGTGCGCGGCCCCGTGGCGAGGGGGTTTGTGTCATAGAGTTTCCACACTGCGCGCCCGTCATGGGGAAAGCTGTCCACCTGTTTGCCGAGATCAGAGGTCTTGAAACCGCAGGCGAGACCGACCTCGCCAAAGGGCAAAACCTCACCCGGCTGGACGGTTGCTGTGGACGCGGCCCCCCCACCCCCGAGGCCAAACAAACCGCGACGGGGTTGGCGCGGGGTTTGAGGCGCGCTGTTGGTTTGGGGCGTATCCGTGGGCATCGCGGCCTCAACGACACCGCTTTCAGGCGACGCCGGCGTGACCGTTTTCGGGCCCGTCAGAAAGGCGAAAAGACCCGGCGTTTGGCCGGTGGTCGCGGTCTGGTCCGTGCCGGTGGACTCGACCACTTCGATATCGCTGCCGGCGAGTGCAGATGGTGGCGGTGTTGGTTTGAGAAAGGCGAAAAGGCCCTTTTTCTCGCCCTGCGCGTCCGATGTGCGCGCGGCGACTTCGAAATCCTGCGCGAGCGAGGTTGTGGGGTCCGCCTGTTCGTCCGCGGGGGCATATCCCGCCGGCGTGGCGGAATTCATCTGGCATGCGCCAAGAAATATCAGGACAGGCAAAACGGCAAACAAACGCATCAATAATCCTCAACCATTACAACACCGTCCAGGGATTTGATCGCGCCCTTCACCTCCGGCGTCACGACGAAAGGTTGAGGGATTTCGATCTCAACCTCGCCCGGCAACTCCGGTGACATCAGGCAAAACGCGATAGCGCCCCGTGGCGGCGCTTTGGCTTCACTGGTGATCCGTCGCAGCAACTCGCCGACCGACGAAATCGCACCAATGTCGTCGCAGAATACTTTCAAGCCCACGCCGCTCGCATCCGCGACCACCGTTTCCATCGCCTGAACGCCGCGAATGGTCGGGTCGAATTGGCCGTCATTGAACCGCCCCTCCAAGGTCGCGACGACTTTGTCTGTCGTCTCGAACACTTCACGGGCACGGATCAGGTCTTCTTCCTTGCGCGCGAACATCGCGATGCCGGACAGCTGTCCCGATGAATCGGAGATGTTCATGCGAAAATAGCGGTTGCCCTTGGACGACTTCATTTCGCGAAAACCCGAAACCATGACGCCGACCTGCACAACGGCCGCTCCGTCCTGCTCCGCCTTGGCCTGCGCTTCGGCCAAGGTAGCGATCTTTTTGCGTTTGAGCGCACCGGCATAATCGTCGAGCGGGTGACCGGAGAGGAAGAACCCGATCGCCTTTTGCTCTTCCATCAACCGCTCGGCAAAGCTCCAGTCATTGACGGGGGACAGGCGCGGTTCGGGCAGGTCCTCACCGGCGTCGCCAAAGAGCGACACCTGATTGGAGGCCTTTTGTTCGTGGATCGCCGCGGAGTAGCCGACCAGCGGATCGAGACTGTCAAAAACACGGCGGCGGTTGCGGTCGAGTTCGTCAAAAGCACCGGCCCGTGCGAGCATTTCGAGGGGTCGCTTTCCGACCCGTTTGAGGTCCACGCGGCGCGCCAGATCGTAGAGGTTCACGAAGGGTTTGCCCCCCGCCTCGTCGCGCGCCTGCACGATGAGCTGCATCGCCTCGACGCCAACGTTTTTGAGCGCGCCCAGCGCATAGACCAGTTTTTGATCGGTCACATCAAAGGTCGCGCGCGAACGGTTGACGCAAGGCGGCACGATTTCGATGTCGAGGCCACGACGGACCTCTTCGGCGTAAACCGACAGCTTGTCCGTCAGATGGATATCGCAGTTCATCACGCCGGCCATGAATTCGACAGGGTGGTTGGCTTTGAGCCAGCCTGTTTGGTAGCTCACCACCGCATAGGCGGCCGCGTGGGATTTGTTGAAGCCGTAGTTGGCGAATTTTTCGAGCAGATCGAAGACCTCGGAGGCCTTCTTTTTATCGACGCCATTGGCAGCCGCGCCTTTTTCGAATTTCGGTCGTTCGGCGTCCATCGCCTCCTTGATCTTTTTACCCATCGCGCGGCGCAGCAAATCCGCGCCCCCGAGCGTATAGCCCGCCATTTCCTGCGCGATCTGCATCACCTGCTCCTGATAGACGATGATGCCTTGGGTCTCTTCGAGGATGTGGTCGATGGTGGGGTGGACGGATTCCAATTCCTTGCGCCCGTGTTTCACGTCGCAATAAGTGGGGATGTTTTCCATCGGACCGGGACGGTAGAGCGCCACGAGCGCCACGATGTCTTCGATGCAGGTCGGCTTCATCTGGCGCAGCGCGCTCATCATACCCGAGCTCTCCACCTGAAACACCGCGACGGTTTTGGCGTCCGAGTAGAGTTTATATGTCGCTTCGTCTTCGAGCGGGATCGCGTTGATCTGGTTCTCGGCGCCCTCTGCGGGTTCATAGAGCGTTTTGCCCTGCGCATCGACGTGCAACGGGCGCCCCGATTTAAAGATCAGGTCCATCGCTGACTGGATCACGGTCAGGGTTTTCAGGCCCAGAAAGTCGAATTTGACCAGACCCGCCTGTTCGACCCATTTCATGTTGAACTGGGTGGCGGGGGTGTCCGAACGGGGGTCCTGATAGAGCGGGACGAGTTCGTCGAGCGGACGGTCACCAATCACCACACCGGCAGCGTGGGTGGAGGCGTTGCGCAGCAGCCCCTCAACCTGTTGGCCATAGGTCAGCAGGCGGTCGACCACCTCCTCAGCGCGCGCTTCTTCGCGCAGGCGGGGTTCGTCCTGAAGCGCCTGATGGATCGAAACCGGTTTGACGCCCTCGACGGGGATGAGTTTGGACAGGCGGTCGACTTGGCCATAGGGCATCTGCAACACGCGGCCCACATCGCGCACCGCCGCCTTGGACAGGAGCGCACCAAAGGTGATGATCTGGGCGACTTTATCGCGGCCGTATTTCTCCTGCACGTATTGGATCACCTCCTCGCGGCGATCCATGCAGAAGTCGATATCGAAGTCGGGCATCGATACCCGTTCGGGGTTCAGGAAGCGTTCGAACAGCAAGCTGTAGCGCAGCGGATCAAGGTCGGTGATGGTGAGCGCATAGGCCACGAGCGAACCCGCCCCCGACCCCCGCCCCGGACCGACGGGAATGTCGTGGTCTTTCGCCCATTTGATAAAGTCGGCAACGATCAGGAAGTAGCCGGGAAACCCCATGCCTTCGATGATGCCGAGCTCGAAATCGAGCCGCGCGGTATATTCCTCGACCGACACGGCATGGGGAATGACGGCGAGACGGTCCTTGAGCCCTGCGTGGGCCTGACGGCGCAGTTCGTCGACTTCGTCGTCGGCGAATTTGGGCAGGATCGGCGCACGTTTATAGGCTTTGAAGGCGCAGCGTTGCGCGATTTCGACCGTGTTTTCAATCGCTTCGGGAAGGTCGGCGAAAAGCGCGGCCATCTCAGAGGGCGATTTGAAATAATGCTGGGGCGTCAGGCGGCGGCGCGGTTCCTGTTGGTCAACATAGGCCCCGTCGGCGATGCAGATCAGGGCGTCATGCGCCTCATACATTTCCGATTTGGGGAAATAGACATCGTTGGTCGCCACCAGCGGCAGATCCAATTCATAGGCCCATTCGACAAAGGGGCGCTCGGTGATCCGCTCGGCATCTGTGACGCGCCCGTTTTCGCCCGGATGGCGTTGGAGTTCGACGTAGAGGCGGTCGCCGTAGATGGCGCTGAGCCGTTCGAGCAAGGCGCGCGCCTTGGGCATCTGCGTGTCGACCAAAAGGCGACCGATTGGCCCGTCCGGCCCGCCGGTGAGACAGATGAGGCCCTCGCTATGGGAGGCCAATTCATCAACCGTGACGTGGGGCAGCGTGCCGTCTTTGCGCAGATAGAGGCACGAATTGAGCTTCATCAGATTCTCGTAGCCGCGCTCGGTTTGCGCCAGCAGAACGATGGGGGCGGGTGGCTTTTCTTTTTCCCCCGGACCTGCGGGATCATAGGACAGGTCGACCTGACAGCCGACGATGGGCTGCACCCCTGCGCCGCTGGCGTATTCGGAGAATTCGAGCGCCGCGAAGAGGTTATTGGTGTCGGTCACGGCCACCGCAGGCATGCCCGCATCCGCTGTCATGCCGCTCAATTTCTTGAGCCGCACCGCCCCTTCGAGAAGGGAGTATTCCGTGTGAACGCGTAGATGGATGAAGGTTGGTGTGGTCATTTGCGACACCCTATCCGAGGGCGTCTGGCGGGGCCAAGACCAAAAAGCGCGCGTATTTTTTGACCAATCGACCAAAAACGCAGCATGATGGGGGCGAATCCCTTGCTATCTCAGGGTCGTGCGGGTTTGTTTTTTTCAATAGAGAGCCGCTTTCCGCCGCATCGGGCGCGCTTTCGCACCAAGAGAAAGCGGCAGGTTTGACCCCATGGAGATCACTTTCCGGCTAAACGGCGAAACCGTCCACACCGACGAAACGCCGACACGAACGCTTCTTGATTACCTCAGGGAGGTGCGCGGGCTAACCGGAACCAAGGAAGGCTGCAATGAGGGCGATTGCGGTGCATGCACCATCATGGTGGACGATGAAAACGGCAAACGGGCGCTGAATGCCTGCATCCTGTTTTTGCCCCAGCTGCACGGAAAATCGGTGACCACGGTCGAGGGCCTGTCGGAGGGAGAAACGCTCCACCCCGTGCAGAGCGCGATGATTGAGGAACACGGCAGCCAATGCGGGTTTTGCACGCCCGGCATCGTGATGTCGCTGGCTGCGGCCCATGCGCGTGGGGATACGGCGCATAAGGATGTTCTGGCGGGCAACCTGTGCCGTTGCACGGGCTATACCCCGATCCTGCGCGCGGCTGAAAAGGCCGCGACGGCAGAGGTTCCACCCGCGCTAGCCGCCCCTTTCGTGGCGCACCCCGGCCCTGCCTCGCCCGAATTTCGCCCGACAACGTCGGATGCGCTGGCCGCGCTCTACGCCGATCACCCCGATGCGACTTTGGTTGCGGGGGCGACCGATGTGGGGCTTTGGGTGACGAAACAGATGCGCGATCTGGACGAGGTGATTTTCCTCGGCGGCATCGATGATCTGCGCGGGATTCGCGAGACCGACGAGAGTTTCGAGATCGGCGCGATGACCCCGATTTCGGAGCTGATTGCGCCATTTGCGCCCTATTCGCCGTCGCTATCGGAGATGTATCGCCGCTTTGCCAGTGTGCAGGTGCGCGCGGCCGCCACGCTGGGCGGGAATATCGCCAACGGGTCGCCGATCGGGGATAGCCCCCCGCCCCTCATCGCCGCGGGTGCGCATGTCACCCTGCGCCATCGCGACACGCGCCGGACCTTGCCCTTGGAGGCGTTCTTTGTCGCCTATGGCAAACAGGATCGCGCGAAGGGCGAGTTCGTCGAATCCGTTTCTGTGCCCAAAGCGGGACTTGCTGATTTGCAGGTCTATAAACTCTCCAAACGGTTCGATCAGGACATTTCCGCCGTCTGCGGGGCGTTCAACATCACCGTCTCTGACGCGCAGGTCACCGCCGCCCGCATCGCCTTTGGTGGGATGGCGGCGACGCCTAAACGGGCGGGTGCGGTGGAGGCGGCTCTGATCGGGCAGCCGTGGACGCAGGCCACGATTGACGCCGCGATGCCTATGTTCAGTGAGGATTATCAACCGCTTAGCGATATGCGCGCCTCTGCCGACTACCGGATGGCGAGTGCGAAGAACATGTTGCAGCGCGCCTTTATCAACGCGCAGAGCGTTCTTGAGGTGGCACCATGAGTGTTGGATCCTCCCTGCCCCATGACGGCGCGCGTCTGCATGTGACGGGTCAGGCGCGCTATGTGGACGACATCCCGACGCCCGCAGGCACGCTCCACCTCGCCTTTGGCATTTCCACCGAGGCGCATGCGACGATCACCGCGATGGACCTCGATGCCGTCCGCGCCTCAGAGGGCGTGGTCGCGGTGCTGAGTGCGGATGATTTCGACCACATGCCCGATTGTTCGCCCTCTATCGGGGATGAACCGCTGCTCGCGCTGGGGCGTGTGCACTATGTGGGCCAGCCTGTGTTCCTCGTCATCGCCACCTCGCATCTGGCGGCGCGCAAGGCGGCGCGGTTGGGCAAAATCACCTATGACGCCCTGCCCGCGATCCTCACCTACGAGGCCGCTCTCGCCGCCGATAGCCGGTTCGAAGATGGTCCGCGCATTTACACCAAGGGCGACCCCGCCACCGCCATCGACGTGGCCCCCCATCGCATCGAGGGGTCCATCGACATGGGCGGTCAGGAGCATTTCTACCTCGAAGGTCAGGCGGCCCTCGCCCTGCCCCAGGAGGGCGGCGATATTGTCGTCCATTCCTCGACCCAGCACCCCTCTGAAATCCAGCATAAGGTCGCCCACGCGCTGCATATTCCGATGCACGCCGTGCGGGTTGAAACGCGCCGGATGGGCGGTGGTTTCGGGGGCAAGGAAAGTCAGGGCAATGCGCTCGCCATTGCCTGTGCGGTTGGCGCGCGGCGCACGGGGCGGGCGTGTAAAATGCGCTATGACCGCGACGACGACATGATGATCACCGGCAAGCGCCACGATTTCCGCATCAGCTATCGCTGCGGCTTTGATGACGAGGGGCGCATTGCGGGGCTCGAATTTGTGCAGATGACCCGCTGTGGCTGGGCGCAGGATTTGTCGATCCCTGTGGCCGACCGCGCGATGTTGCACGCCGACAATGCCTACCACCTCGAACACGTGCGCATCGAGAGCCATCGGTTGCGCACCAATACGCAATCGGCCACCGCCTATCGCGGCTTTGGCGGGCCGCAGGGGGTGCTCGGGATCGAGCGCGTGGTGGATCATATTGCCCATCACCTGAGCGCCGATCCGGTCGCGGTCCGGCAGGTGAATTACTACGCCGATATGCGCGATCCTGTTGCTCCTGCCGGTGTGGCCCATGACCATGTGACCAGCGTGGCGGGGGATCCCCTATCGCGCGGCGGGACCGAGCGGAGTGCGGCCCCGACATCTGCAAAACCGGCATCCGGGCAGACCACACCCTATGGCCAGACGATCGAGGATTTCATTCTCGGCGGCATGACCGAGCGTCTGATCGAGAGCGCGGATTACGCCGCGCGACGTGCGGCGGTGCGCGATTGGAACGCGAAAAACCCGATATTAAAGAAGGGCTTGGGCGTGTCGCCGGTCAAGTTCGGGATCTCCTTTACCCTCACCCATCTCAATCAGGCGGGGGCCCTCGTCCACGTCTATCAGGACGGGTCGATCCATCTCAACCACGGCGGCACGGAGATGGGACAGGGGTTGTTCCAAAAGGTCGCGCAGGTCGCGGCGGCCTCCTTCGGGGTGGGTTTGGCATCGGTCAAAATCACCGCGACGGACACCGGCAAGGTGCCCAATACATCCGCGACGGCGGCCTCTTCGGGGTCGGACCTGAACGGTATGGCGGTGAAGAATGCCTGCGACACGATCCGCGAGCGGATCGAGGATTTCCTGCGCGAGAATGAAGGCGCGAACGAGATCGTTTGGAAAGACGGCGAGGTGCGGTTTGCGGGCAAATCCATGGCCTTCGAAGCCGTCGCCAAACTGGCCTATGAAAACCGTGTGAGCCTGTCTGCGACGGGGTTTTACAAGACGCCGAAGATTTCATGGGACCGGATCAAAGGTCAGGGTCGCCCGTTTTTCTATTTCTCCCACGGCGTGGCGATTACCGAAGTGGTGTTGGACACTTTGACCGGTGAAAACCGCATTTTGCGGGCCGATGTGCTGCATGATGTGGGGGCCTCGCTCAACCCTGCCTTGGACATTGGCCAGATCGAAGGCGGCTATGTTCAAGGGGCGGGGTGGCTGACCACGGAAGAATTGTGGTGGGACGATGCGGGGCGGCTGCGCACGCATGCGCCCTCGACCTATAAAATCCCCTGCGCCTCGGATGCGCCGGAGGTGTTCAACGTCGATCTGTGGGACGGGCCGAACCGCGAGGACACGATCTATCGCTCCAAAGCGGTCGGGGAGCCGCCGTTCATGTTGGGGATTTCGGCGTTTCTGGCGCTCTCTGACGCGGTTTCGGCCTGTGGGCCTACCTACCCCGCTCTGGATGCGCCAGCGACGCCTGAGCGGCTTTTGGCGGCCATTGAGAGGGCGCGGGGATGAGTTTTGACCTGCACGCTTTGAGGGCTGCGATCCATGCGCATGGCGTTGTGGCGCGGGTTGTCGTGGCCGCCGTGGAAGGGTCGACACCGCGCGAGGTCGGGGCGGCGATGTTGGTCTGGGACGGCGGGCAGAGCGGCACCATCGGGGGCGGAACGTTGGAATTCGAGGCGGCGTCACGCGCCTTCTGCGCCCCGCGCCTGAGCCGTATCGCGCTCGGGCCAAGTTTGGGCCAATGCTGCGGCGGGGCGGTGACGATTTTGAGCGAAGTCTTTGACAGCGTTGAGGAAATAACGGGCGAGGTCTATGCGCGCGGGCCGGGCGAGATGCCCTTTGGCGTGAAAAAGGCGCTGGCCGAGGCGCGCGCGCAGGGCACGGTTGAACCGATGCTTTTGGGCGAGTGGATGATCGAACCTGTGGCGCCAGCACGGCGGCCTTTGTGGGTCTGGGGCGCGGGGCATGTCGGGCGCGCGATTGTGGGGACTTTGGCCCCCCTGCCCGATTTCGCGATTACGTGGGTGGATACGGGTGCAGAGCGTTTTCCCGATGCCCTGCCCGAGGGGGTCGATATCCTCTATGATGCGGCGCCCGAGACATTGATGCGCTATGCCCCTGAAAACGCAGAGCATTTGATCGTGACCTTTTCCCATACGCTCGATCTGGCGCTGTGCCACGGGGCGCTTTTGCGGGGATTTGCCTCGGCGGGGTTGATCGGGTCCAAGACGAAATGGGCGCGGTTTCGCAGCCGTTTGCGGGACTTGGGGCACTCGGACGCACAGATTTCGCGCATTTGCTGCCCGATTGGGCAACCAGAGCTCGGAAAACACCCGCAGGCCATTGCGGTTGGCGTGGCAGCGCGCCTAATCTCTCGGTCGGGGACAGAAGAAAACGTGAGGGGATGCACGGGGTGACGGCGCTGCTGACAGTCGACGGTTTGACGCGAGCCTATCCGGGCGTGATCGCGAATGATGCCGTTTCCTTTTCCATCAATCCGGGCGAAGTGCATGCTTTGCTTGGAGAAAATGGCGCGGGCAAGTCCACATTGGTCAAGATGATCTATGGTCTGGAAAAGCCTGACGCGGGGACCATGACGTTGCACGGGGCGCCCTATGCGCCCGCCAATCCGCAGGCCGCGCGGGCCGCCGGTGTGGCGATGGTTTTCCAGCATTTTTCGCTGTTTGATGCGCTGACGGTGGCGGAAAATGTCGCGCTCGGCATGGAAAACCCGCCGAAAATGCGCGATCTGGCGCGCTCGATCCGTGAGGTGTCGGAGACCTATGGTCTGCCGCTCGATCCGGGTCGTATTATCGGGGATTTGTCGGCGGGCGAACGCCAGCGGGTCGAGATTATCCGGTGTCTTTTGCAGGACCCGAAACTGTTGATCATGGATGAGCCGACATCGGTTCTCACCCCGCAGGAAGTCGCTATCCTGTTTGAAACATTGCATAAATTGCAGGCCGAGGGGACGTCGATCCTCTATATCTCGCATAAGCTCGAAGAGATCAGGACGCTGTGTCAGGGGGCCACGATCCTGCGGCTCGGCAAGGTCGTGGGGGAATGTGACCCCAAGGCGACGACGGCGCGCGATATGGCCGAGATGATGGTCGGCACGACCCTGCATACGCCCGCGCGCGAGGCGCAGGTGGCGGGCGATGTTTTGTTGAAAATCAATGATTTAAGCTATGCGCCGGCCAATCCCTTCGGGACGCGGTTGAAGAATGTGTCGCTGACGCTGAAGGCGGGTGAAATCCTCGGGATCGGGGGGGTTGCCGGTAACGGTCAGGACGAGCTTTTGGCGGTGCTGTCGGGCGAGGCGCGCAGCCCCAAGGGCAAGATCGAATTTTGTGGTGCGGAGGTCGGGCCTTTGGGTCCCACGGCGCGTCGCAAGGTAGGATTGATGGCCGCGCCCGAGGAACGTCTGGGCCATGCGGCGGCGCCGAATATGAGCCTGACGGAGAATGCCGCCGTGACGGCGATTGCACGCAAGTCATTGGCAAAGAACAACTTTATCAACTGGCCCAAGGCCGAAACCTACGCGCGTGAGGTCATCGCGGCCTTTGATGTGCGCACGCCCGGCACCCATGTTGCGGCCCGTGCGCTATCGGGTGGGAACCTGCAGAAATTCGTCATCGGGCGTGAGGTTTTGCAGGCCCCGACCGTGTTTGTGGTCAACCAGCCGACATGGGGTGTGGATGCCTCGGCGGCGGCGGCGATCCGGCAGGCATTGCTCGATCTGGCGGCCAAAGGCGCGGGGTTGATTGTGATTTCACAAGACCTCGACGAGTTGATGGAAATCTCGGATTATTTCGCCGCGCTCAACGAGGGCAATCTGAGCGCGCCGCGCCCTGCCAAGGGGCTGAGTGTGGACGAGATCGGCCTGATGATGGGTGGCGCGCATGACATGGAGGTGGCCCATGTTGATGTCTGAGTTTGACATATTTTACAAAGAATGTGGCGCGTCTTTGCAGGGTTTTACATCGCGCGAAAACGCCGTTTTACGTCTTTTACATGTTTTAAAACATCGCAGCGCCGAGGGGTTGGCATGATTTCCTTTGTCAAACGGCCCCAGCCGTCGCGGGGGTGGACGATCGCGACGCCGGTTCTGGCGGTTCTGGTCACCATGGTGCTCGGCGGGGTGTTGTTTGCGCTGATGGGCAAGGACCCGTTTGTCGCGATTCGCACGATTTTCTGGGACCCTCTGTTTAACGACCAGTTCGCGGCCTATTCGCGGCCTCAACTTTTGGTCAAGGCGGCGCCGCTGATTCTGATCGCCATCGGGCTGAGCCTCGGGTTCAAGGCGGGCATCTGGAACATCGGGGCGGAGGGGCAGTATCTGATGGGGGCGCTCGCGGGGGCCTCTGTGGGGCTGGCGCTTTATCCGTTGGATGCGTGGTGGATTTTTCCGTTGATGGTGATTGCGGGCGCGCTCGGCGGGTATCTATGGGCGCTCATTCCGGCGATTTTGAAGACGCGGTTCAACACCAATGAAATCCTCGTCTCGCTCATGTTGGTCTATGTGGCCGAGCAGATCATGGCCTCTGCGGCGCTATCGTGGCTGCGCAATCCCGAGGGCAACGGGTTTCCCGGATCGCGCAACCTCAGCCGGATCGATGCCATGTCGAACCCCGAACTGATTGCGGGCACGGGGGCGCATTGGGGTGTCGTCGCGGCCTTTGGTGCGGTGGTGGCGGCCTATGTTTTGCTCAACAAACACCTGCTGGGGTTTCAGATCCGGCTGACCGGCGAGAGCCCGCGGGCGGCCGCCTTTGCCGGTGTGAACCCCAAGCGGTTGGTGGTGTTCTGCCTGTGCACGGCGGGGGCATTGTCGGGGTTGGCGGGGCTGTTTGAAGTGACGGGGCCTGCGGGGCAGATTTCCATCGATTTCGGGTCGGGTTACGGGTTTACCGCGATCATCGTCGCCTTTCTGGGGCGGCTCAATCCGGTGGGGATTTTGCTGGCGGGGCTGTTATTGGCGCTGACGTTCATCGGCGGCGAGTTGGCGCAGTTCATGTTGGGCCTGCCCTCGGCGGCGATTCAGGTGTTTCAGGGCATGTTGCTGATGACGCTTCTGGCGATGGATATTTTGGTGAACTACCGCGTCGTGGTCAAAAAGCGGGAGGTCGCGTGATGGATTTCGGGTCGATCAACCCTGTGATTTTGCTGGCCTCTTTGATGGTGGCCTCGACGCCGATCCTGCTCGCGGCTCTGGGCGAGATGGTTGTGGAGCGCTCGGGTGTTTTGAACCTCGGGGTTGAGGGGATGATGATCACCGGCGCGGTCTGCGGGTTTATTGTGGCGGTGGAGACCGGCAGTCCGACGATGGGTTTCGTGGCCGCCGCGGTCGGTGGGGCGGCGTTGTCGATGCTGTTTGCGCTGCTCACGCAGGTGTTTCTGGCCACGCAGGTGCCGTCGGGATTGGCGCTGACGCTGGTCGGGGTGGGATTGGCCTCCCTGCTCGGGCAGAATTACGTCGGGATCAAGCCGCCTTCCGTGGCCGATATGCCGATCCCCGGGCTCGAGAGCATTCCGTTTTTCGGGCCGGTTTTGTTTCAGCACGATGCGACGGTTTATCTGAGCGTGATTGCGGTCGTGGGGATTTGGGCGTTTCTGAAATATTCCCGCGCCGGATTGATCCTGCGCGCGGTCGGGGAAAACCACACCGCGGCCCATGCTCTGGGCTACCGCGTGCGCATGGTGCGGGTCGCCGCGATCGGGTTTGGCGGCGCGATGGCGGGGCTCGGCGGGGCCTATATCAGCCTTGTGCGGGTGCCCCAGTGGACCGACGGGATCACCGCAGGCATCGGGTGGATCGCTCTGGCCATCGTGGTCTTTGCCAGCTGGAAAGCGTGGCGGGTGTTGATCGGGGCCTATCTGTTCGGCGGGATCACCGTGTTGCAGTTGAACCTGCAGGCAGCAGGCGCGAAAGTGCCGGTCGAGTTGTTGTCGATGTCGCCATTCCTCGCCACGATTGTGGTGTTGGTTGTCATTTCCGCGCGCAGGCACGGGGCGTCGAATGCGCCCGCGATGTTGGGCCGGATTTTCCATGCCTCGAATTGAGGCTGTCTCATCAAGCAAGTCATATAAAGAACAGGGAGTTCATGACATGAAACGTAGAACAATGCTGATGGCGGCGGTTGCCGCATCGACGCTGGCGCTTTCGGGTGCAGCGATTGCGCAGGATAAGACCAAGGTTGGTTTCATCTATGTCGGTCCCGTCGGGGATGGCGGTTGGACCTATGAGCACGATCAGGGTCGTTTGGCGGTCGAAGCCGAATTCGGCGATGCGGTCGAGACGATCTATCAGGAGAACGTGCCCGAGGGTGCGGACGCCGAGCGTGCGATCACGCAGATGGCGCTGTCGGGTGCGGACCTGATCTTTACCACTTCGTTTGGCTATATGGATCCGACGATCAACGTGGCGGCGAAGTTCCCCGATGTGAAATTCGAGCATGCGACGGGTTATAAGCAGGCCGACAACGTGGGTGTTTACTCCGCGCGTTTCTATGAGGGTCGCGCCGTTCAGGGCACCATCGCGGGTCGCATCACCAAGTCTAACAAGGTGGGCTACATCGGGTCCTTCCCGATCCCCGAAGTGATCCGTGGCATCAACGCGGCCTATATCCACGCCAAGAAGGTGAACCCCGATGTCGAGTTCTCCGTGGTTTGGGCCTACACGTGGTTTGATCCCGCCAAAGAGGCCGATGCGGCGCAGGCGCTGATCGATCAGGGCGCGGATGTGATCCTGCAGCACACCGACTCCACCGCGCCTCAGGCGGCGGCGCAGAAGGCGGGCAATGTCTACACCTTCGGTCAGGCCTCCGACATGGCGGAATATGCGCCGATGCCGCGCGTGTCCTCGATCATCGACCATTGGGGCCCCTACTACGTGGCGCGCACCAAGGCGGTGATGGATGGCACCTGGGAGAGCGACAACACTTGGGACGGTATTGGCGCGGGCATGGTCGGGATCGGCGAGATCACCGATGCGGTTCCTGCCGAGGTCAAGGCAGAGGCGCTGGCGTTGAAAGACGCGATTGCGTCGGGCGAATACATGCCCTTCACCGGTCCGCTCAACAAGCAGGACGGCTCTGTGTGGCTGGCCGAGGGCGAAACGGCGGACGATGGCACTTTGGCGGGGATGAATTTCTACGTCGAAGGTCTGACCGGCGACATCCCGCAGTAAGGCCTGCGTTTGATCGAGAGTTTAAAGGGCCCGCTTTGGCGGGCCTTTTTGTTTGGGGGGTTTTGGGGAGCGGGCGTTCGCTGCAGCTGACGCCAATGTCTGTTGGGGGGCTTAGCGATTTGAATGGAACCTGCCAACAAAGCGAAAACACGGCGATACACAGTTCCCGGACACAAATCCGCCAAACACTTATAATAGAGAGGTAAATTTTTTTTTGATGGCCTCTTGTATCGCTCACCTTCCGTACCCATGTAAACTTAATCGGCGCTATTAGGGCGTCGCAGTCGATCGTTTAAACTGTCAAGTCCTGTTTCCAGGTATGTGCAGATTGCGAGTTCCAACATTCGGGCTCCTTTATGGCAACTTGGTGCACAGGCGGCATATCGGATAATCCCGATTGCTACTTGTATAGTAATATAAGCGACCACGTCGAACGAAGGGCACCACGCAGAACAGTCGGGGCCGAAACTGAAAAGGGCAAGTGTCCTGCCCGATGTTTCGGTCCCTC
This sequence comes from Celeribacter arenosi, assembly GCF_039539485.1. Lineage (NCBI taxonomy): Bacteria > Pseudomonadati > Pseudomonadota > Alphaproteobacteria > Rhodobacterales > Roseobacteraceae > Celeribacter > Celeribacter arenosi. The sequence goes on along the minus strand of NZ_BAABDF010000006.1, from coordinate 97,309 downwards.
TCGCTAAGGTAAATGGAACCAGAATTTTCAGCTAAAGACCTTAAGCACTACCCACATTTTGACCGCCGTCTGTCGGTTGAGGAAGCAAAAGAGATTGTCTCCGACCCTGACCGTGTAGCGTCAAACAAATTCTATCCTTTCTTTCTTTATCAAGAGACATGGCAGCCTTTCAGGGTTTCAGAAGAAGGGCGGCCTAAACCCAAATCGCGACCAATCCGGTATGCAGCTCGGCGAGACGCGTATATCCTCACCCACTATCGGAGAGTTTTGGCGGAGAAATATGAAGATCGCCTGACCGAGCTGGGTATTGAAAAATGCCCAATTGCCTACCGAAAAATCCCAAAATCGCGCGGCGGCGGCAAATGCAACATAGACTTTGCAAAAGATGCGTTCGACGAGATCGAGCGACAGGGTAATTGTGTTGCAATTGCTTTGGACATCAAAGGCTATTTCGAGAACTTGGATCACGCTCGCATTAAACAAGTTTGGTGCGATTTGCTGGGCGTTAAACGTTTACCTCCCGACCATTTCACGGTCTTCAAGAATGTGACGCGGTATCATGTTGTGGACCAGAAAGAAGTTTACCGTCGATTGGGATTCCTTGAAGAAATTGAGGTTAACGGTTATCCTCGGGAGCGGTTCACCACAACCTACAGCGACATGCCAACGCAGCTTTGCACCCCTGCTGAATTTCGAGCAAAAATCTGTGGTGGTGACCCTGCCTTACCGAGTTTGGTGAGGCCAAACTGCGATGAAAAAGGGAATTTACTTGACCACGGTGTTCCTCAGGGCGCTCCAATTTCTGACCTAATCGCGAACTTTTATTTGCTGGATTTCGACGTTTCGCTCAACGATTTCGCAAATGCGAGGGGCGGACGATATATGCGTTATTCCGACGATATTTTGCTCATAATCCCGGGTGGTGATGCCGAAGCAATTGAAGCACAAAAATTCGCCGTCAAAGAAATAAAAAAGTACGGGACGGCTATCGAGATAAAGGAAGCTAAGACATGCATCGTACGGTTTTTCCGAGCGCCCGACGCGTTGAGCTATGTTCACGTCAGAGGACCACAGGGAAAGAACGGCTTTGAGTACTTGGGCTTCCGTTTTGACGGCAAGCACGTCTATGTCCGAGACAGCACGATTTCACGGCTCTATCGCAAAGTGGCGCTCTCTGCGAAAGGAGTGGCGCGTGGTTTCGCCGACGCACATCCTGACAAGAACGCCACTGAAATTCTCGCGACCTTCAACTACTCGAATTTCAGCCAGCGTTTCAGTAGAGTTCACCCCGATGAACTTTCGCCGGACGATTACGGCACTTGGACTTTCTACAGCTATCTAAAGCGGGCGTCAGAGGTATTTGGAGAGCGAGGAACCCCAATTTTGCGGCAGGCCCGCAACTTCAATAAAATCATGAAGGACAGGATTGCGACAGCGATGGTACGGGCCGTTGTGCGACGCGACAAAACCAAAGGTGCAGAGAAGTCGGCCACGTAACAAATGGTTCGTTGCCGATCGATGTCTGCTCAGGTGAAGCTGCACCGCAGCATCGTGACGGCTTAGCCAATGTCCGCTAAGGACCGCTTGCCGCGCTTTGGTCGGGGGGCGTTTTGATCCGGGTCGGCTCAGGAAAAGAGGTTTTGGGGGTGGGCTTTTGCGGGTCGGGCGATTTTGGCCAGTGCGTCTATGCGGCGCGTGGGGGTGGCGCGGGTGGGGGGTTGGGTTACAGCATCAGATCCGAGCGATGCGCGATGAAGTGATCGATCAGCCGTCGGGTCAGGGCTTTTTGCGGGCCTATGTCGGGCCACACGGCGTAGATGCCCAATGTGGGCAGGCTCCAGTCCGGCAGAATTCGCACCAGTTGCCCTTGTGCGACCTCTTGTTCGATCACGCTGCGCGGCAGGTGCCAGATACCGAGGCCGGCGAGCACGGAGGCCTTGGCGGCATTTACGGTGTTCACCTCGATGCGGAAATTTGCGGGGGCAATGTTCACCGATTGGTCTTTGGTTTCCAGCGTCATCATGGACGGGATTTGCGTGACGGCGATGAAGTCATGGGCGTCGAGATCCTGCGGGGTCGCAATCGGCGCGCGCCGGGACAGGTAATCCGGTGAGGCGACCAGCAAGCGTTCGAAGTCGGCAATGCGGCGGCTTTTCAGGCTGCTGTTTCGCAATGTGCCCAGCCGGATCGCCAGATCAAACCCGTCCTTGACCAGATCGGTTGGCATGTCACTGCACTGCAGGGATATCGCGACCATCGGGTGCGCACTTGCAAAGCCCCACAGGGCCTGATGCAGTTTGCTTTGTTCACCGAAGGCCGGCATCGCGACATGGAGCGAGCCGACCGGTTCTTCGTTTCCGGCATGGATCGCGTCCAAGGCCTCTTCGCCCGCGGCCACCATGCGGCGGGCCGGATCGAGGGCAATCTGGCCTTCGGGGGTCAACGACATGGATCGCGTCGAGCGGAAGAACAGGGTCACGCCCTGCCGTTCTTCCAGTCGCGACAGGTGATGGCTGATGACGGATGTAGAGAGCTTCAAACGACGTCCTGCGGCGCTCAGGCTTCCGGTATCGGCAATCGCGACAAAGACGGCGAGGCTGCGGTAGTCGTCGATCATCTTTCTACTTTCTGTAAAAATGATTTCTCGATAATTGGGATAATCACAAAGGCCGGTTCTGTCTATTTCTGTTTTCAGCACAGAGGAGACAGCAATGTTCACAAGCACTGCAAAATTCACAACCCAGCGGGCCAGCGGTTACCTGCAACAGCTTTGCAAGCACTTCGCCCATAAGATCGAGGTGCAGTTTGACGCCACCTCCGGGTTGATCACCTTTCCCTTTGGCCAATGCGTTCTGGCCGCCGAGGACGGCGTTCTGGAGTTTACCGTGAGCGGCGAAACCCAGGCCGACCTCACCCAGACCCGTCGTGTTATCGCCAGCCACTTTGAACGGTTCGCATTCCGCGAGCACCCAAAGCTCGACTGGCAGCCCGTCGTTTCTGCCTAACCTTTTCTTCCCCCCACCACATCAAAACCGGAGACTACCATGAAACTCAAAACTCTCTTTGCGTCCGCCGCCCTTGCAACCATCGCCACAGGTGCAATCGCCGACGATACAGCCACAGTGACCACATTCTACGACCTGCTCAGCAATCCGGGGTCCGCAGAACACGTGGCTGCGTTTGAAGCCGCGACATCCGCGGACTGGACCAGCATGGGCGACTATTCGGGCACCAACAAAACCCGCGAGGCGTTTCTGGGCCAAATGGGTGGCTTTGCGCAGCTGATGCCGGACCTGAACTGGGCCATTCAGGACATCCATCAGGACGGCGACACCTTTGTTGTGCGCAGCCGTGCAACCGGCACACCTGTCGCGCCGTTCTTTGGTGTTGATGGTGAGGGGCGCAGCTTTGACATCATGACCATCGACATCCACGAGTTGGAAGACGGTGTGATCGTGCGCACCTATCACGTCGAAGACTGGGCAGGCGCGCTGCAACAGCTTTCGGGTAAATAAATTGACAGGTAGCGGCCCGGAGAAATCTGGGCCAACACCCTTTTGGGGGGTACCGTGGGGCACCCGTGACGCCCGCCCCCGTCCATTCGAGGAGTTCAACCATGACCATCGCAGTCACAGCCGTATCCGGTCACCTTGGCGGCGCAATCGTGCGCAATCTGGTCGCATCCGCGGGCGGTGAAACGATCATCGGCCTTGCCCGCACACCGGCGAATGCACAGGGTCTTGGCATCGAAATCCGCCCCGGCGATTACGGCCAACCTGAGCAGTTGCGCGCATCATTGAAGGGTGTCGATACCCTGTTGTTGGTGTCCGGCATGGACGCCCCCGACGCCCGCATTCAACAGCACCGCAATGTGATCGAGGCCGCCAAATCCGCAGGTGTGAAGAAGATTGTCTACACCAGCATCCAAGGGGTTGAAGAGGGCACAGCCTTTTCGCCCGTGGTGCAAAGCAACCGCCAGACCGAGGCCGATGTGCGCGACAGCGGGCTTGCCTATGCCATCGGGCGCAACGGCATCTATATCGAGCCGGACGTGGCGTATATCGACAGCTACAAGGCCAGAGGCGAGATCGCCAATAGCGCCGGTTCGGGCAAATGCGGCTACACCACCCGCGACGAACTGGCCCATGCCTACGCGCGCCTATTGACCGATGACCGTTTCAACGGCCAGACGTTTAACCTATGGGGCACGCCCATCAGTCAAACCGAGCTGACCGGTTATCTGAACGATGCCTTCGCCACGTCGCTGACCTATCGCGACATGACGCCACAAGAGTATGTCGCGGATCGCACGGCCGAGTTGGGCGATTTCATCGGGCCGATTATCGGCGGCATTTATGAGGGTATCCGTCTTGGCATTTTCGATGTGCAGAGCGACTTTGAAACGGTTGCGGGTCGGGCGCACCAAAGCTGGGCCGATTATTTCGGATCACTCAAGGGCTAAAGGAGCGGTCTGAGGGTGATCGCGACAGGTGTTTTAGGCGCAGCAAATTGGCTGCTCCGTTTTGCAAAATGGTAATGAAAGTAACTTCGATGTCCCAGATAAAATCGTTCTTCAACTCGCCCTATACCTTTTGGGGTCTTCTGAGTTTGCCCGCCATTCCAATGGTGATCGGCCTGACCTCCGGCGATCCTGAAGCGGTGCACGACCTGCTGCACCCGACCGGTGAATTCGCGGCAAGGTTCATGATCATCGCGATGATGATCACGCCGTTGATGATGCTGCTGAAGGGGTGGCGTGGGCCGCGCTGGTTGATGAAGCGGCGGCGGTATCTCGGGGTTGCGGCATTTGCCTATGCCTTGGCGCATACGGTTCTGTACCTTGTTGACGAAGGCGCGGTCGCGTTTACGGGCGGCGAGATTTCCAAGATTTATATCTGGTCGGGTTGGTTGGCTTTTCTGATCTTTGTGCCCTTGGCGGTTACATCGACGGACGGCTGGGTGCGCAAACTGGGGCCTCGTTGGAAAACGCTCCAGCGCTTCGTCTATGGTGCGGCGGTGCTGACGCTTTTGCACTGGGCCGCGCTGCATGAATGGGGCGGGATTGGTGCCGCGATGGTGCATTTCGTGCCGCTGATCGCGCTGGAGGCCTACCGGCTGAGCTATAACCTGCGCCGCCAGCGGGCGCGGTTGGCCTGATCGCCGCGCGTTGGACGATGGCGCGTCGGCGGGGATGAATGTCTACGTCGAAGGCGCGCTGAGCAAGGCACGCACACTGTGCGCGCCTAAAATGCGCCGTCGGTTGGCAGGTGTTTTCACCGCGGGCAGTTTCCAATCGGCGATTGCCAGATCGTCCCTTTAAAGTGCCCGCTTCGAACTAGGCGGCTTTTCTGCGTCGCGTGAACCAGCCCATGCCCATGAGACCGGCCAGCATGAAAGGCAGCGACCCCGGCAGCGGCACGGAAGAAATTTGTTGGATCGATGCCGACAAACGGACCGTTGACCGGCCGTCGCCCAAAGAAAAGATTGATGTTCCCCAAGAAAGATCCGGCGCGGTGGCATCCGAAAAGTCAAAGACGAAGCTATCAAGATCCCCGAACCCGAAGATGTCACCAACCAGAATGTCGAAAACGTCGCCGTCGGACGCGAAAAACCCGTCAAAGAAATCAATGTCGAAAATCGAACCGGCACCCAAATTAACGCCGCCTAGAACATCCAATTGGTCATATTCGGACCCGACCAATAACCCCCCAAGTTCAAAGGCCAGCGTGGATGTGCCGGTCAGGTTCAGATCACCCTCGACGGTCAGAATGCCTGGTGAGTTTCCCGGGCCGACCGATGCATTGGCAACATCCAGATCGCCGCGGATCGTTCCCGCACCGCCGACGGTTCCTCCGTTTATGGAAACGGTATCGTGCTCCAACACACCGTCAACGATAAGACTGCCCGCGGTTTGAGTGAATGTACCCGACCCCTCCATAAGAGAACCTGTCACTAGCGTCATTGCACCGGTGTTGGTCAGACTGCCATGGTTGGACAGAAAACCATTGCTGGTCAGCGTGCCGTCGTTGGTCAGCGTGTTATAGTTTTCCAGAATGAAGTTGTTGGTCAGCGTGCCGTCGTTGGTCAGCGTGCCGTCGTTGATCAGCGTGAAGCGGTTGTACAGAGTGGCGTTGTTGGTCAGCGTGCCAGAGTTGTACAGATCATCGTAGTTGGTCAGCGTGCCGTCGTTGGTCAGCACGCTGCGGTTGGTCAGCGTGACTTGGTTGTCCAGAATGCCATCGTTTAGCAGCCTGCCGTCGTTGGTCAGCGTGCCAGAGTTGGTCAGCGTGCCGCCGTTGGTCAGCGTGGCTTCGTTGGTCAGGGTCAGCGTGCCAGAGTTGGTCAGCGTACCGCCGTTGGACAGAAAAAAATTGTTGGTCAGCGTGCCAGAGTTGTTCAGCGTGTCATGGTTTCCCAGATAGTCTTCGTTGGTCAGCGTGCCAGAGTTGTTCACCGTGCCAGAGTTGCTCAGCGTGCCGTCGCTGGTCAGCATGCCAGAGTTGTTCAACGTGTCAGAGTTGTTCAGCGAGCCCTCGTTGGTCAGCGTGGCTTCGTTGGTCAGCGTGCCAGAGTTGGTCAGCGTGTCATGGTTTTCCAGATCCCCCTTGTTGGTCAGCGTGCCTTTGTTGGTCAGCGTGTCCAAGTTGTCGAAAATATGGTAGCTGGTCAGCGTGCCGTCGTTGGTCAGCGTGCCGCCGTTGTAAAGAATATAGTTGTTGGTCAGCGTGCCGCCGTTGGTCAGAGTGCCAGAGTTGGCCAGTTCGTCGAAGTTGTTCAGCGTGCCGTCGTTGGTCAGCGTGCCGTCATTGATCAGACGGCCGTCGTTGGTCAGCGTGTCATGGTTGTCCAGAGTGGCGCTGTTGATCAGCTTGCCTAATCTTTCAACCGAAGAAGGCCCATCAATTGTGGTCGGGGAACTGACAGTGAAGGTTTCGCTCGCCGCCACATTGATTGTCACAGCATGAGCTGATCCGGCAAATGCCCCAAGAGCCGCGGCCGCAGCCACAGTCGCGCTAAATAGATTCTTCATGAAATGCTTTCCCCCGGCCAGCACCGAGCACAAGAAACTAAGAAATACTTAGTTTGAGCGACCTTAGCACAAATAATTGATATACAAAATTCTCTTTTTCTGGGCGCAGTCACGGCAATTCACGAAATTCCCGACCCCCCTGAAAAGGGTATAATGGGCCCTCAAGACAGATTTCCGCGTCATACATTCTGGAACCCGAGCAAGGCGGATTAACATATTTCCAACCGGATCGATCAGCTTGCCGACATGGACGCCGTCGGTGTGAACGCCCGTTTCCAGTTAATCACTCCAAGCGCAAAGTCGGCTGGTGCGGGACAAAGCTGACGTTCCTCGGGGACCTCAGTTCTTTGACATTTCTTGTAAAGCGTTCATCGCATCGTGCTCACGCCCGTCTGGCACAAATAGATGATCGTGGAAGAAGCCAGAGACCGGATTTACACCCATGTCATGCTTCGCCAACTCAGAGGCAATGCGCGCCATGAAGCCAACTGCCTCAAGGGAAGAATGGATATTCAAGGTAATCATCCGACACGGAAATTCGTATGATAGTCCATAAGCCTCTGCTTCAGATTTTAATAAGATGTAGGTTGTTCCCTCAGCTTCTTCAAAAATCATACGCGCCTTGATCTCTAACCGGGGCTGATTTGAGGGGACGGTCGCAAAAACATACAGGCCCTCAACAAGGACGGCCGAAAGGGATTTGATCAGTTCCTGTAAATTCGTTTCACCAGTCATGTGTGGTCCACTTCATTCCTCGGCCTCAGACTATGAATATATGCGAGAGAGCGAGGGGGTCGAGGTGCAAAATCCGACACAATGGGAACCCACACTCTGGGCTCGCTCAGCGCGATCGCTATTTGCGGACAGGGTTTTATATCTGGTGTATAATTGTCGGATGTGGCGCCGCGTTTTCGTGTGCTGCAGGGACGAACAGGAGGCATGTCATGTCGGTCTGGTCACGGATCATGAAAGTTCTCGAAGGGCTCGCGGTGAAGCGTGGGGGGGCGTGTCCTTATGCGCCTTTGGCCCGCTTTCACGCGCGCGCAAAGCCTGCCCATCCGCCCTACCGTTAGGTCACCGGCAATTCCCCTGCGATGTTTGACGGGGATCAAAGTCGTGTGCGCTGTGCAGGTCTAACGATAGCGCCAACAGGAGTGATGCGAACAAGGAGACGGATCGATGGGCTGGAAAGAAAAGAATGCCGATATGCGCAGTGCGCTGCGTGCCCTCAATCAGGCAAACCCGAATATTCCCGCCGGTTTTGGCGCCATGTCGAAGGCGGCGTTGGAGGGGGATTTGCTGGATGCCAAGACAAAGGAATTCGTGGCGCTGGCGATTGCGGTCGGCGTGCGCTGTGAGCCCTGTGTGGGGTTCCACGTCGAGGCGTTGAAGCGCCATGGCGGGTCGCGCGAGGAATTGGCGGAGATGTTGGCGATGTGCGTCCAGATGGGCGGCGGGCCGGTGTTGATGTATGCCGCCAAGGCGCTCGAGGCGTGGGACGAATTGTCGGAGTGAGGTCTTGGAGGCGTGGCGCGGTCGAATACCACGCCACACCGTCCTCGGGAGGAAAGCGGTTTAGCTTTCGCGAACGATGGAGCAGATTTTGCCGCCATCCTTCTTTTTCTTGCAGTCCATGGTGTAACCGGAGTCGCGTTTTTCGCCCTTGAGCATGCCGATGATGGCCGCGAAGTAGATTTTGGCGGTTTCGGGAATTGTCGCGTCTTCGGGGACGAACCACGGGTCTACGGGTTCTTTTTCGGCTCTGGGTTCGCGCGGCAGGGATCCGTCATCGATGATGATCTGGGCCGAGGGCAGAGGTTCGTCGGTGATGACGATTTCGAATTCCTTGGCGGCCGATCCGTTTTTCGGCGCGGCGACTTTTGCCACGTCGAGAGTGGGGGCGTCGGTTTCGTTGCCATATGCGTCATAGGAGGCCGCGGCGGTCATTTGACCGTCCACAAATGTGGTCATATCGCCCTGAACAGTCGCAAATTGCGCCGAGACCACCGCGCCGAGCGCCAACATGATCACGAAACTGACAATACCGATGATTTTCCCTGTGCTTTCCATGGAACAATCCTGCCGCTTTTGTTTTCACCGTCGCCAAATTGGCAACGAAAAGGGGCGAAAATGCGGTGGAGACGCGAAACTTCTGGGGAAGGCGGGGCGGATTTTTCCGGTTTCGCCGCCGCTGGGAGGGGGATAATCTGGGCGCGCAGGGCCCTGTCAGAAGGCCGCGACAAGAGGATCGAAGATGCAGGTTTGCCGGACGAAATCGGACATACGCGCGGCTGTGGCAGGGTATCACGGGGCGGGCGAAAGCGTGGGTCTGGTGCCCACCATGGGATTTCTGCACGACGGGCACATGACGTTGGTGCGCGCGGCCAGGGAGGGCTGCGATCGCGTTGTGGTGACGATTTTCGTCAACCCGACGCAATTTGGCGAGGCGGCCGATCTGGACGCCTATCCGCGCGACGAGGCGCGTGATTTCGCGCTTTTGGAGGCGGCAGGTGTGGATGCGGTTTTCTGCCCCTCTGTGGAGGAGATGTATCACGCGGGCGCGCAGACCACGGTTGTGACCGAAGGTTTGGCGGGGATGTTGATGGGCGCTTTGCGGCCCGGGCATTACGCGGGCGTGTGCACGGTTGTGTCCAAGCTGTTCAACATCGTCGGCGCGGATCGGGCGTTTTTCGGGGAGAAAGATTACCAGCAGCTTCTCGTAATCAAGACCATGGTGCGCGATCTGGATATGCCCATCGAGATTACCGGTGTGCCGACGGTGCGCGAGGCCGACGGGTTGGCGATGTCGAGCCGCAATGTGCGCCTGAGCCCCGAGGATCGCGCGGCGGCGGTGATTTTGAACAAGGCGCTGGCCTATGGTGATTACGAGGCCTCCGACGGGCGCACCGGCGCGGAGTTGGAGGAGAGCATTCGTGCGTTTCTGGCCCGTGAGCCGCGCGCCGTCGTCGAGAGTGTCGATGTGCGCGATGCGGCGACATTGGCCGAGGTGACGGGGCCGATTGAAGCACCTGTCGTCATTCTACTCGCAGCGCGCTTTGGCGATGTGCTACTCATCGATCAACGTGTTGCAGACCCGACCTGAGGAGGCCGACAATGTCCACCCAAACCGAACAAATCCGCCGCACAACCGTGCCGCAAATCCGGGCCCGCAAAGGCGGCGAGCCGATTGTGTCTTTGACCTCCTATCACGCGCATACGGCCGCGATCGTGGACAAATACGCCGACTTCATTCTGGTGGGCGACAGTTTGGGCATGGTGATGCACGGGATGGAGAGCACGGTTGGCGTGCCTTTGGACCTGATGATCATGCACGGGCGCGCGGTTGTGCGCGGCACGAAATCGGCGCTGATCGTGGTCGATATGCCCTTTGGCACTTATGAGGAAAGCCCGAATATGGCGTTCCGCAATGCCGCCAAGATCATGAAGGAAACGCAATGTCAGGCGGTCAAGCTGGAAGGCGGGGCGCGCATGGAGGAGACGATCCGTTTCCTCGTCGAGCGCGGCATTCCGGTGATGGCCCATATCGGCCTCACGCCGCAGTCCACCAATGTGATGGGCGGGTTCAAGACCCAAGGGCGCGACCGCGACACATGGGACATGCATATCGCCGATGCGAAAGCCGTGACCAAGGCCGGTGCTTTTGCGGTGGTGGTCGAGGGGGTTGTGGAACCTCTGGCCGACGAGATCACCGAAGCGGTGGATATTCCCACCATCGGGATCGGCGCGTCCAAGAAGTGCGACGGGCAGATTTTGGTGTTGGAGGATATGCTGGGGCTGAACCCCTGGGTGCCGAAGTTCGTGAAGAAATACGGGGCATTGGGACCGGCAATCGAGCAGGCGGTGGCCGACTACGCAGCCGACGTTCAGGCGCGCGAATTCCCCGGACCGGAGAATGTTTACAACAACAAGAAGTAGGGGCGCGCCCTGCCCCTGTGACCCGTTGGAGCGCGCACCGTGGATGTTGGGTAATTATCCAGTTTTATCAATGTGTTGGGTGTGACCTGCGGCGCGGGGATATGTTGCTGATTTGCACAGCGGAATAATTAAATTTCGACGGGAATTGTAAACGCGCACTTTCGTCGTCTTATCCGCATCGCGCCGCCATACGCGCGCGCGATAAGGAGTGTTAAACCATGAAGAATGTTGTTTTCGCTACGGCTATGATTGCGAGCCTTGCTGCCTGTGCTCCCATGCCGAGAAGTAACCCGCTGAGCCGGGCGCAGGCCGATGGTCTCGCGATCGGAGCGATTGAAGTTGTCACCACAGGCGCCGCTTTTGAAAGCGCCCGCGCCGGGGACTATGCAAGCGCGCTCGATCCCGATCTGACCGCGGCTCTGGAACGTGAGTTTGCCGACCGTCGGGCCCCGAACGGGGCGAACCTGCTGGTCGATATTGCGCGTCTGAACGTGGCCGACAGTGGCCGCACCGCCTTTGGGTGGGACCAGTCCAAGCTGATCGGTCAGGCCCGTTTGACCACCGCCGATGGCGCTGTGATCGCGACCTATCCGGTTCAGGTGACGGCCGGTGAAGCCGCCAAGACCCGCACCGGTGCGTTGATTGACACCGCGATTGCGAGTTCGACGAACTACTACCAGGATCTGGTGGTGACATTTGCCGAAGATCTGCGCGAGCTGATCGAGCAATAAGGTCTATCTGCGCGCACATGCACATGAGGCGTGTGCGCGCGGCTCTTTACGCGATAGGGGCACAGGCCACATAGTTAACCAAACGCATCTAGGAGTTTGGTATGACATTCCGCCCTGTGAAATCAGAAACCCAAGGACAGGCCACGCTTGAGGGCGCGGGTGTCCATCTGTACCGCGCCTTTGGCTTTCACAAGCCGCGCGAGTTCGATCCGTTTCTGTTGTTTGACGATTTCCGCAACGATGATCCCGCAAAGTTCGAGGCCGGTTTTCCGTGGCATCCCCACCGCGGGATCGAGACGATTACCTATGTGCTCGACGGCGAGGTGGAGCATGGCGACAGCTTGGGCAATCGGGGTGTCTTGGGTGCGGGGTCGGTGCAATGGATGACCGCCGGGTCAGGGATCATGCATCAGGAAATGCCGCGCGGGAACGCCAAGGGGCAGATGCACGGGTTCCAGCTCTGGGCGAACCTGCCGTCGTCTTTGAAGATGACCGCGCCGCGCTATCAGGACATTGCGGGCAGCGACATCGAAGAGGTGATCGACGATGACGGCACGCGGGTGAAGATCGTGACGGGGTCGTTTTGGGGCAAACGCGGGCCGGTGGACGGGATCGCGGCCGATCCGCTCTATCTCGACGTGTCTGTGCCGCCCAACACCACCAAACGCCTGCCGGTGGACACCTATGCCAATACCTTTGCCTATATCTTTGCCGGAACGGGGAGTTTCCGCGACGCCTCTGCGCCCTATGGCGTGCGGGTCGAAAAGGAGGTCGAGGGCGAAGAGATCAACATCCGCGACATGTCGGGCGACCGCACCTTGGTGAACTTTGACACGGGCGATGAGGTCATCGTGCGCGCGGGGCCGGAGGGCATCCGGTTTCTGTTGATCTCCGGTCAGCCGTTGAAAGAACCGGTGGCATGGCACGGGCCGATCGTGATGAACACCCGCGAGGAGTTGATGCAGGCGATGCAGGAATTGCAGAACGGCACGTTCATTCGCGATCAGCGCGGGTAGAAACGCGGCGGGTAGAGACACGACAAAGGCGCGCCCGGGAGGGGAGCGCGCCTACGTCGGTTAATCAGGGAGAGGGAGGGGATCAGGGCATCCTCAGATGCGGTCGAGGAAGTCGTTTACTTCCGCGCGGGCCTGTTCTTTGCTCTTGCCGTAGCGTTCCTGAATCTTGCCTTCGAGTTGGTCACGATTGCCTTCGACCTGATCGAGATCGTCGTTGGTCAATTCGCCCCATTGCTCTTGGGCTTTGCCTTTGAGCTGTTTCCATTTGCCTTGAACTTGGTCCCAATTCATCGGGTCCTCCTTTCGTTGCGGTTCGAAGGAGTAACGCCGAAGGGGGTGGGTAAAGTTCCGTATTATCTTTTGAAGGGAAAATCGCGGTAGGCGGCGATGCGGGACGGAGTGGACGTTTAGATTGACTAATTTTTGTGGTATGCGAGATGAAATTCATTTGCAGGGATCGTACTGTGCAACATTTGGAATCGATGTGGAAAAGTTATAAATTCAAACTCGCACTTAGCATCTTTTGCATTGCAATCGCTCTATTTGATACCTTTTGGAAAACGCTTTCACCTATCGCTGCTGGAGCATTGGCACTAGCAATCGTTCCTTGGGTGCTTGGGATTATTGAGAGAATTAATGCACCAGGTGGTTTCGAGATTGTGTTTGCGAAAGTCGAGGGCCAGTTGGACGCAAGTCAAACTACTCCTGACGAGGAGGACATTAACGCATTCAAGTACTTCGAAGATAATGATCCGAACCTTGGCATCGCGATGCTTCGAGTTCAGATTGAGCGCCGTTTGCGAAAAATCGCTGAAGATGTGTCGCTAGCACCAGATGTAAGAGGGCGACCACGAACACTTCGATCGTTGTCCGAAGATCTTGCCAAGGCGGGGGCCATTCCGGATGAAGCCACGGTGCTTTTGCAAGATTTGATGCCAGTAATGAATGAAGCGGTGCACGGTGTAGATCTTCAATCAAATGCATCGGATTTCGCTCGCAGTTACGGCCCCAAAATCCTCGCTCTGTTGAAGACGGCTTCTAAATAGTTCGTGTAGCACTGGGCTCACAGCAACCCAACGTGGCCTGCAGGCACCGCAGTCTTTCACACCATCGAGGGGACGACCATGTCGGGCGGGCGGTGGCCGTCGGCGTAGGTGTGGATGTTGAGCAGGACTTTTTCACCCATTTCGATGCGCCCTTCGACCGTGGCCGAGCCCATGTGGGGCAGGAGGACGACGTTGGGCAATTCGCGCAGGCGCGGGTTGATCTGGTGGCCGTGTTCGAACACGTCGAGCCCTGCCCCCGCGATGTCGCCAGCGCGCAGGCCACGGGTGAGGGCGTTTTCGTCGATCACCTCGCCGCGTGATGTGTTCACGATCACCGCATCGGGTTTCATGAGTTTCAGGCGGCGCGCGTTGATGAGGTGGAAGGTCGAGGGGGTGTGCGGGCAGTTGATCGACAGGATGTCGACGCGACTGACCATCTGGTCGAGGCTTTCCCAATAGGTCGCGCCGGTCTCTGCCTCGATATCGGGGTGGAGGCGGCGGCGGTTGTGGTAGTGCACGGACATGCCAAAGGCGCGCGCGCGCCGTGCGACGGCCTGACCGATGCGGCCCATGCCGAGGATGCCGATCGCGTGCCCGCCGAGCCGTTTGCCCATGAACGCGGTCGGGGCCCAGCCGGTCCAGATCGCGCTTTGCATGGCGTGTTGGCCCTCAGGGATGCGCCGTGTGAGGGCGAGGATCAAGGCCATGACCATATCGGCGGTGTCTTCGGTGACAACGCCCGGGGTATTGGTGACGAGGATGCCGCGGTGTTGGGCGCTGGCCACGTCGATGTGGTCGACGCCTGCGCCGTAATTGGCGATGAGTTTGAGGCGGCCTTCGCCTGCGGCGAGCATGGCGCTATCGATTCGGTCCGTCACGCAGGGCACGAGGACGTCGGCGCGCAGCATGGCCTCCACGAGTTCCTCGCGGGTCATTTTCGCGTCAGAAGCGCTCAGTTCCACGTCAAACAGCTCTTTCAGGCGGGCCTCCACCGGGTCGGGCAGGTGGCGCGTGACGACGATTTTCAGGGGCGGTTTGGGCATGCTGGGTCCTCAGCGGCTTTCCTTTTCATGTCCATACTGGCAAAGTCCGTCCGGCGGGAGCAAGCCGTAAAGGGCGCAAATCGGGCGCGCGCGACATAGAGGCGCGCACCGGACCGCAGGACGGCCGCGAAACGGTCGCAGAACAGGCAAAAACGAGCGGGACCTTTGGTAATGATTGGCAGTTTTCGGGTGGTGATCTTTGGCTGTGTGGCGATGATCGCGATCCTTTTTTCGGGCGGTGGTTTTGGTGTCAGCCCTGCGGTGGCCCAAGAGGGCACCGGGAGTGCGGTGAGCCAGCCCCATGATGCAGACGAGAACGTGGGCGCCGACGAGGGCGACGAGGGCGACGAGCCCGAGAGGCCTGCGCGCGGATCGGTCACCAATCTGCCCCTGCCCCGCTTTGTCTCGCTCAAGGCCAATGAGGCGAACGTGCGCCGTGGACCATCACTAAGTCACCGGATTGATTGGGTTTTTACCCGCCGTGGCACGCCTTTGGAGGTGATCGCGGAATATGGTCACTGGCGGCGTGTGCGTGACAATGACGGGGCTGTCGGGTGGCTGCATTATTCGCTGATTTCGGGGGTGCGTATGGCGCTCGTCGAGGCGGAGACGGTTGATCTGCATGCCCGTCCTGATCCGACCAGCCCGCTCAACGCCCATGCCGAAAAGGGTGTGATCCTGCGCCTCTTGTCGTGCAAGGTCGACTGGTGCCGCGTGAGCGCGGACGGGTACAAAGGCTGGGTCACCAAGGTCGGTCTATGGGGCATCGGGGCCGACGAGGTTCTGGAATAACGCAGGCGGGTCTGCGAGGGTAAGACATGAGCGATGCGAGCGGACACCATAGTCTGAACATGCGGGCCGGATTGGCCTCGGTCAGTGTGGCGCTGATCCTCGTGGTGGCGAAAATCTGGGCCTTCGGGGCGACGGGGGCGTTGTCTGTGGCGGCGTCTCTGGCCGATAGCGGGCTCGATCTGATGATGGCGATTGGCGGGTTGATCGCGATCTATTACGCCGCGCGCCCCCCCGATGAGGACCACCGTTTCGGCCACACAAGCGCGGAGGATCTGGCCGCCCTCGGGCAGTCGGCCTTCATCCTCGTCTCCGCCGCGATCATCGCGGTGAGCGGGGTGCGCCGGTTGCTCGCGCCCGAGCCGGCGGTGATGGCCCAAGAGGGGCGCGGCGTGGTGGTGATGGTGTTTTCCATCGTCCTGACCATCGCATTAGTCCTTTGGCAACAACGGGTTGCGCGCACCACAGGGTCCAAAGTCGTGGCCGCCGACCGGTTGCATTATGTGGGCGATTTGATCCCCAACATCGGGGCGATCATTGCGCTCGGCGCGTCGGCGTTTTTCGGGGTGACCTCGATTGACGCGGTGGTTGCATTGGGCGCTGCGGCGTTGATCGCGGTGGGGGCATTGCGTCTGGGCAAACGGGCGTGGGACGCGTTGATGGACCGCTCCGCACCCGCCGAGGTGGTGGCCGAAATCGAGGCGATGACGGATCAGACCGAGGGCGTGCATGCCTTTCACGATCTCAAAACGCGCATGGCCGGATCAAAGCCGTTCATCCACATCCACATCGAACTGGATGGGGATCAGAGCCTGCGCGAAGCCCATGCGATCTCCGCGCAGTTGAAGTCCGATATCCTCGCCGCCTACCCCAACGCCGATGTGATTATTCACAAAGACGTCGCGGGCGAGGCGGATTAGGCGGGCAGCAATCCGCGCCCTTTGAGCAACGCCTCTACCCCCGGCATGCGGCCGCGGAATTCGGTGTAGAGGTCTTCGGGGTCGCGCGAGCCGCCGGTGGACAGGATCGCGGCCTCCAGCCGTTTGGCGGTGTCCGCATCGAAGGCACCGTTTTCATCGAAGGCCTCGAAGGCATCGGCGTCCATGACCTCCGACCACATGTAGGAATAATAGCCCGCCGAATAGCCGTCGCCGGAGAAGACATGCGCGAAATGCGGGGTCGCGTGGCGCATGGTGATGGCGTGGGGCATGCCGATCCGGTCGAGCGTTTCGGCCTGCGCCTGTATCGGGTCGGTGGGCGCGGGGCCGTCGTGGAAGTCGAGATCGACGAGCGCGGAGGCGACGTATTCCACGGTCGCGAACCCTTGGTCAAAGGTCTGGGCCGCGAGCAGCCGGTCGAGCATGTCACGCGGCATGGGTTCACCGGTCTCGGCGTGGGTGGCAAACTCTTCGAGGACCTGTGGCACGTCGAGCCAGTGCTCATAGAGCTGCGAGGGCAGTTCGACGAAATCGCGCGCCACGGAGGTGCCCGAAATCGACGGGTAGGTGACGTTGGAGAGCATCTGGTGCAGGGCATGGCCGAACTCGTGGAAGAGCGTCTTTGCATCATCACAGGACAGGAGTGCGGGCTGTCCTGCCGCCGGTTTGGCAAAATTGCACACGTTTACGACGATGGGCTGGATGTCCCCGTCGAGCTTTTGTTGCGACCGCATCGCCATGCACCACGCGCCGGATCGTTTGGAGCCGCGCGCGTAGTAATCACCGAGGAATGTGGCCACGGGTTCACCGTTTCGCGTCACGCTCCAGACCGACACATCGGCGTGGTAGGCGGGCAGATCGAGGCGCTCGAATTCGAGGCCGAAGAGGCGCGTGGCGCAGGTGAAGGCGGCCTCTATCATGCGGTCGAGTTGCAGATAGGGTTTGAGGGCGGCTTCGTCGAGGCCGTGTTCGGTGCGGCGGCGTTTCTCGGCGTAGTAGCGCCAATCCCATGGTTCGACGGGGGCGGAGAGGCCATCGGCCACTAGCATTTTTTCAATGATTTCCGCGTCTTGCTGCGCAGCATTTTTTGCGGGCTCCCAGACGGACATCAACAGGTCACGCACGGCGTCGGGGGTTTTGGCCATCTCGGTTTCGAGTTTATAGGCGGCGAAGCTGTCGTAGCCGAGGAGTTTGGCGCGCTCTTCGCGCAGGGCGAGGATTTCGGCGGCATTGGCGCGGTTGTCATGGTCGTTGCCGTTGGCGCCGCGCGCGGTCCATGCGCGAAACGCCTTTTCGCGCAGGTCGCGGCGGGTCGAAAATTGCAGGAACGGCACAATGAGCGAGCGCGAGAGCGTCAGGACCGGACCGTCCTGCCCTTTGTCTTCGCCTGCGGCGCGCGCAGCGGAGATGACGAAGTCGGGCAGACCGTCGAGGTCGGCCTCCGCGAGCGGCATGAACCACGCGCGCTCATCGGCGAGCAGGTTTTGGGAAAAGGCGGTGCCGAGCGTGGCCAGACGCGATTTGATCGCGGCCATGCGCGCCTCTGCGACCTCATCGAGCGCGGCACCGGCACGGATGAAGGAGCGGTGGGTGAGCATCAAAACGCGGGCCTGCTCGGGGGTCAGATCGAGGGTGTCGCGGGCATTCCACAGCGTTTCGATCCGCGCGAAGAGGGCGGAATTCGAGGTGATTTCAGAGGCATAGCCGGCAAGGCGCGGGGAGAATTCGCGTTGGAGTTCTTCGCGGGTATCGTTGCTGTCGGCGCCGGAGATGCCAAAGAAGACGCCGAGCACGCGCGAGAGAAGGTCGTCGGCGCGCTCATAGGCGTCGATGGTGTTCTCAAATGTCGGCGGCTCGGGGTTGTCGGTGATCGCCTTGACGGCGGCGCGGCCTGCGTCGAGGGCGGCCTCGAAGGCGGGTTTGAAATGGGCGTCCTCGATCAGCTCGAAGGGCGGCAGATCAAAGGGGGTGTTCCAGTCGGTGAGAAGCGGATTGGTCATCAGGGACTCCTTTTACGCGAATTTAGGGGCGCCGCGCGGCAGGTTAAAGGCGGATCACCCGCAAACGGGGCAATCGGCGCGCTTTTTGGTGCGAATGGTGCGGGTTTCGGTGTGCAGCGCATCATAGATGAGCAGGCGTCCCGACAGGCCCGTGCCCGCGCCGGTGATTTCCTTGACCGCTTCCATAGCGAGCATGGTGCCGAGGATGCCGGGCAGCGGGGCAGCGACGCCGGCCTCGGCGCAGGTCGGGACCATGTCGGGGGATGGGGAATTTGGGAACACACATTGATAGCAGGGCGCGTTTTCGCCAGAATTATATGTGCTGATTTGACCTTCCCATTGCGTGATCGCGGCGGCGAGGAGGGGTTTATGCTGCGCAGCGCAGAGCCGGTTCACGAGGTAGCGGGTGTCGAAATTATCGCAGCCATCAATGACCATGTCGTACTCGGCGATGAGCGCGCCGCAGGTTTCGTCAAAGCGGCGGTTGTAGGGGCGCAAGGTGACGTGGGGGTTGAGGGCGGCGACGGCTTCGGCGGCGGAGAAGACCTTTGGCATGCCGATGCGGGCGTCGGTGTGGATGACCTGACGTTGCAGGTTGGAGAGGTCCACGATGTCGTCGTCGATCACGCCCAGAGTGCCCACGCCGGAGGCGGCGAGATATTGGATGACGGGGGCGCCAAGACCCCCTGCCCCGATGATTAACACACTGGTTTCTTTGAGTTTTTTCTGACCCGGGCCGCCAATGTCGCGCAGCACGATGTGGCGCATGTAGCGGTCGAGTTCGCCCGCCGTGAAGGGGCCGTTTGATGCGGGGTCGGGTTGGGCGGGATCGGGTTGTGCGGTGGCGGGCGTGGCGCGCGCGCGCAGGCGGCGCAGGAGAAGGCGGTAGCTGGTGACGATGGCGGCAAATGCGCCAAGCAGGAGCCATTCGCCAAGGCGCCCGCCGAAGGGCTGCGCGCCCTCGGGCAGGATCGCCACGGCGAGCAGGACGGCGAGGTAGAGCACGCCGATCATCGCCCAACGCGCGCGCGCGGGGGCACCGGTATAGGCGCCCACGCCCCAAAGCGCGGCGGCGAGGGCGAGAAAGAGGATCATGTCCGGCCTGTGGAGCCGAAACCGCCAGCGCCGCGTTGCGTGTCACCGAGGTCGGTGGCGAGGGCGAAATCACCCTGTAGCACCGGGGCGAGGACCATTTGCGCGATGCGTTCGCCGTGGGTGATCGTAAAGGGCGCGTCGCCGTGGTTCACCACGATCACGCCCACGGGGCCGCGATAATCGGCGTCGATCGTGCCCGGTGAATTGACCAGCGTGATGCCGTGTTTGAGGGCGAGGCCGGATCGCGGGCGGATCTGGACCTCATAGCCGCGCGGGATTTCCATGGCAAAGCCGGTGGGGATGAGGGCGCGCGCACCGGGGGGCAGTGTGATGCCGTCGCGGTTCTCGGGCGGGAAGTTGGCGCGCACATCCGCGCCCGCGGCCTGTTCGGTGGCGTAATGTGGCAGAGCGATGTCGCGGTCCGCACCCTCAAGCCATTGTATTTTCAGCGCGATTTTCGACATGGCCTAGCCGTTCAGAGCGGCGGCGATGCGCGCGGCGAGGGTGCGGGCGACCTCTGATTTGGCCATGCGGGGCCAGTTTTCGAGGCCCTCGGCGGTGATCAGGGTGACGTCGTTTTCGGAGCCGCCCATGATGCCGGTTTCCGGCGAGACGTCATTGGCCACGATCCAGTCGCATCCTTTTCGCGCGCGTTTTGCGGTGGCATGCGCGATGACATCGTCGGTTTCGGCGGCAAAGCCCACGACCAATGCGGGGCGGTTCTTTTTCAGGGCGGAAACGCCGGCCAATATGTCTTCGTTTTCCGAAAATGTGATTTCAGGCAGCTTTCCGTTTGTTTTTTTGATCTTTGACCCGCTCGCCGAAGTGACGCGCCAATCGGCGACGGCGGCGGCGAAGATGGCGGCATCGGCAGGCAGGGCGCGATCCACGGCGGTTTTCATCTCTGCGGCGGTTTGCACGGCGATGACATCGACACCTTGGGGCGGGGGCACGTCTGCGGGGCCGGTCACGAAGCTGACGCGCGCGCCGAGATCGCGCAGGGCGGCGGCGATGGCGGTGCCTTGGGCGCCCGACGACCGGTTGGCGATGTAGCGCACGGGGTCGATGGGTTCATGGGTCGGGCCGGAGGTGACGAGGATATGTTTGCCTTTGAGCGGGCCGTCGCCCAGCGCCGCAGAGGTGGCGGCGATGATATCGGGGACCTCGGACATGCGCCCGTAGCCGAATTCGCCACAGGCCATCGGGCCCTCGTCGGGGCCCACAAAGAGCACGCCGTCGGATTTGAGCGTGGCGACATTGCGCTGCGTAGCGGGGTGTTCCCACATTTTGACATTCATCGCGGGGGCGACGAGGACGCGTTTGTCGGTGGCCATCAGCAGCGTGGAGGCCAGATCATTGGCCAGCCCGTTTGCCATTTTGCCCAGGAGGTCAGCGGTGGCGGGGGCGACGACGACGAGGTCTGCGAGGCGGCTGAGTTCGATATGGCCCATCTCGGCCTCGTCGGTGAGGTCAAAGAGGTCGCGGTAGCATTTCTCGGCGCTGAGCGCAGAGACGGAGAGCGGGGTGACGAATTCCTCGGCGGCTTTGGTCAGCACGGGCACGACGCGCGCGCCCTCATCGCGCAGGCGGCGGATCAGATCGAGCGATTTGAACGCCGCGATGCCGCCACCGATGACGAGGAGTATGGTCTTGTCGACGAGCATATATGCGCCCCCTTGAACGTGATGAACAAGGTGTAAGCGGGCGTCCGCGTGATCGCAAGCGCGGCCGTCCCTCAGACCAGCATCGACGAGAGCGCTTCGCCATGCTGTTCGAGCGTGCGGCGCATTTTGACGTAGGCGGCGGCTTCGAGTTGGCGCACGCGTTCCTTGGACAGGCGCAGCTCTTCGCCGAGGCTTTCGAGGGTGCGGGGATCGTCGGCCAGTTTGCGTTGGCGCAGGATGAAGCGTTCGCGTTCCGACAATTCGTCCATCGCCTCGCTGATCCAGCGGCGCAGTTGGGCCTGATCGTGGTCCTCGGAGACGCGTTCGGCGGTGGTTTCGCCCTCATCGGCCAGCGTGTCGATCCATTCGCGCCCTTCTTCGTCGCCCGATTGCTGGGCGTTGAGCGAGAAATCGGAGCCCGACAGGCGTCCGTCCATCATCTCCACATCGCGCAGGGGAACGCCGATTTCCATGGCGATCCGTTGCAGCAATTGCGCGCGGTCGAGGTTTTCGCCCCGATTGGCGGCTTCGCGTTCAAAGCGGGCCTGCACGCGGCGCATGTTGAAGAACAGCGATTTTTGCGAAGAGGTCGAGCCGGTGCGCACCAGCGACCAGTTGCGCATCACATAGTCCTGCACGGAGGCTTTGATCCACCAGACCGCGTAGGTCGAAAAGCGCACGCCGCGGTCGGGGTCGAATTTGTCAGCCGCCTTCATCAGGCCGAGACCCGCCTCCTGAATGAGGTCGTTCATCGGGGCGCCGTAGCGTTTGAATTTTGCAGCCTGCGAGATCGCCAGCCGCATGTAGGCGGTGATCAATCGGTGCAGGGCGGCTTCGTCGCGGTTGTCACGCCATGCGATGGCGAGATTGCGTTCTGTGTCGGCGTCCAGCATCTCTGCCTTCATCGCGCGACGCGGAAGGGCGTTGTCGTGAGCCATTGTGTCGAGTGCCATGTCATCCTCCAAAATTGGTGCCGCGGGTTCTTCGACCGTTTGCGGGTGTTGGCTACTCCTGTTACGCAACATTAACGCATCGAGATGACACACGGTTTCACGAACATGTGCGAAAGATTCACACTTCTTCTGGGCGGGGCTTCTTCGGGGAAGTCTTCGGCGGCGGAAAAGATATGCGTTTCCAGTGGTTTGGACAGGATTTATCTGGCCTCGGCGCAGCTATACGACGAAGAGATGCGCACAAAGGCTGCGCAACACCGCACAGATCGGGGCCCGGATTGGCGCACAATCGAGGAGCCTCTTAACGCCTCAGAGGTGATTTTTTCGGCAAGTGACGGTGAAATCCTGCTCTTTGACTGTGCGACGATGTGGCTGACGAACCATCTTTTGGCCGAAAACGACCTGATCGCCGAGTCGGCGCGTCTGATGGAGGCGCTGCGTGAGACGCGCGCGCGGGTGGTGGTGGTGTCCAACGAAGTGGGTCTGGGGATTGTGCCCGAGAACGCCTTGGCGCGCCGGTTTCGCATCGAACAGGGGGCGCTGAACGCGCAACTGGCGGGCGCGGCGGATTGCGTGGTGGGCGTGATGGCGGGGCTGCCGTTTGTGTTGAAGGGCGCGATGCCAGAGGCGCTCGGGTGAGCGGGGTCAGTCGCCTGTGGTTGGTGCGCCATGGTCCCACCCATGCCAAGGGCTTTGTCGGGTGGACCGATTTGCCCGCCGACCTGTCGGATGTGGCGACGATTGCGCGGCTCGAGGCGGCTTTGCCCGATGTGCCGGTGATCTCCTCTGACCTGACACGCGCGGTGAAAACGGCGGATGCGATTCAGGCCACGCGGGCCCGCCTGCCCCATGATCCGCGCCTGCGCGAGACGCATTTCGGGGCGTGGGAGGGGCTGACATGGGCCGAGGTCGAGGCGCGGGACCCGCATCTGACGCGCGGGGTGTTCGAAACACCCGGGGAGAGTGCACCGCCCGGCGGGGAGAGTTGGAATGCCTTCGGCGCGCGGGTCAGCGAGGCGGTTGCGGGCCATGGCGATGTGATCGTGGTGGCGCATATGGGGGTGATCCTGTCGCTGTTGCAAAAGGCGCTGAACTGTCCTGCCGCGGAGGTTTTGGGCCACGAGATCGCGCCGCTGTCGCTGAGTGTGATTGCCCGCCACGGCGATTGGGCGCAGGGGGCGTGGGAGGCCGAGCGGATCAATCACTTTCCTTGATCGGCCCCATTGCCAGATAGCGTTTTGGCGATGGCGACCCCTCGTTTAGGGTTTTGCGAAAGCCCCATCAGGAGACGCAAAATGACCTACGATCTATACATCGGCGACCAGACATTTTCGAGTTGGTCGCTGCGCGGGTGGTTGCTGTTCCACAAGTTCGACGTGCCTGTGCGCACGCATCTGGTGGGACTCTTTAACGGGAAGATGGCGCAGGAGATGGAACCGCTTGCGCCGGCGCGGTTGGTGCCGACGATGCGCACGCCCGCCGGTGAGGTGGTCGGTGAAAGCATCGCCATGCTCGAAACGCTGGCCGAGGAGAACCCCGATGCGGGCCATTGGCCGCGTGATGCGGCGGCGCGGATCTATGCGCGTTGGTTAGTGGCGGAGATGCACAGTGGGTTTGGGGCGTTGCGCTCTGCCTGTCCGATGCAATTGCTGCATGTCTATGACGGGTTCGAGGTCTCCGATGCGGTGAAGGGTGATCTGGCGCGCATCGAGGAGTTGTTTGCGCGCGCCTTTGAGCGGTTTGGGGGATCGGGGCCGTGGTTGTTCGGGGATTATTCGGCAGCGGATGCGTTTTATGCGCCGGTTGCGGCGCGCATTGTGGGATATGACCTGCCTGTGTCGGATCGGCTGGCCGCCTTTGCGATGGCGCATCTGGAGGATGAGGCGTTTCGCACATGGCGTCGCGAGGGGGCGAAAAAGTCCTATGATCCTGTGCCTTACGCGATGGATATCGCGACCAAGCCTTGGCCTGTGGCGCTGTGAGGGCGCGCGCTTCTTAACCCTTCGCTAACCATAACCGCGCTACAGCGGTTAAGAATGGTTAAGCTCGGAGGGCCAGGTGGTCGCACGCACTTTTACCGTCGCCTTTGAAGGCGTCGAAGCCCGTCGCGTGGAGGTCCAATGCGCCGTTTCGCCGGGATTGCCGTCATTCGCCATCGTCGGGCTGCCCGATAAGGCAGTGAGCGAGGCGCGCGAAAGGGTGCGGGCCGCATTGGGAGCGATGCAGATCGCCCTGCCCTCCAAAAAGATCGTCATCAACCTGTCGCCTGCGGACCTGCCCAAGGTGGGATCGCATTTCGATTTGCCCATCGCGTTGGCGGTTTTGGCGGCGATCGGGGTTTTGCCCGAGGATCGCATAGAGGCCTGTCTGTCGCTGGGGGAACTGGCGCTGGATGGATCGCTGGTCGGGGTCAACGGGGCGCTGCCTGCGGCGTTGAAGGCGGCGGAGCTCGATTGCGTGCTGGCCTGCCCGGACGCTTGCGGGGCGGAGGCCGCGTGGGTCGGGGCGACGCCGGTTTTCGCGGCCCGCACGCTGACGCAGCTACTGCGCCATTTCACCGGAGATCGACCGCTGCATGCCGCCGAGCCCGGTGAGGTAAGCGATGAGGTTTTCGGGCGTGATCTGCGCGATGTGAAGGGGCAGGAAAAGGCCAAACGCGCGCTCGAGATTGCGGCGGCGGGGCGTCATCACCTGTTGATGGTGGGCACGCCGGGGTCGGGGAAATCCATGTTGGCGGCGCGTTTGCCGACGATCCTGCCGCCTCTGGGCGCGCAGGAGGCGTTGGAGACATCCGTGATCCATTCGCTCGCCGGTCTGATCGAGGACGGCGGCATTTCCCGTGTGCGCCCGTTTCGCGAACCCCATCACACGGCGTCCATGGCGGCGATTGTGGGCGGTGGGCGCGGGGCGCAACCCGGTGAGATATCGCTGGCGCATAATGGTGTGCTGTTTCTGGATGAATTGCCGGAATTTCCGCGTGCGGTTCTCGAAACCTTGCGCCAGCCGGTTGAATCGGGGGCGGTGATGGTGGCGCGCGCCAATGCCCATATCAGCTACCCTGCGCGGTTCATGTTGGTGGCGGCGGCGAACCCGTGCAAATGCGGGTATATGCCCGATCCTGCGCGGGCCTGTTCCAAGGCGCCGGTGTGCGGGGGCGATTATTTGGGGCGGGTGTCGGGACCGTTGATGGACCGGTTTGATCTGCGCCTCGATGTGCCGCCGGTTGCCTTTGGTGATCTCGAATTGCCGGGCAGTGGCGAGAGTTCGGCCACGGTGGCAGCCCGCGTGCGTGCGGCGCGCGATATTCAGGCGGCGCGTTATGCGGGTAGCGATGCGCGCAGCAATGCCGATGCGGAGGGCGCGACCTTGGATGCCACGGCCACGCCGGATGCCGAGGGGCGCGACATGCTCACGCGGGCGGCAGAAAGGCTCGGGCTTTCGGCGCGCGGGTATCACCGCGTTTTGCGCGTGGCGCGTACGATTGCGGATTTGGCGGGCGAGGCGGATGTGCGCCGCCCCCATGTCGCGGAGGCTTTGAGTTACCGATCGCTCGGCGCGCAGATGTGAACGCGCCTAGCCGACGCGGCCCTCGATCGCGACCCAGATCGCCTCGGCGGCATTGGTGCCGTCAAAGCGTTCGAGTTCCTGAATGCCGGTCGGTGAGGTCAGGTTGATTTCGGTGAGGTAGTCGCCGATCACGTCGATCCCCACAAAGACCTGACCCTTTTCGCGCAGGAGCGGGCCGATGGCGTCGCAGATTTCGCGGTCGCGGTCCGTGAGGCCGATTTTTTCGGGGCGTCCGCCGACGTGCATGTTGGAGCGGGTTTCCCCCGCCTGTGGCACGCGGTTGATCGCGCCGACGGGGTCGCCGTCCACGAGGATGATGCGTTTGTCGCCCTTGGACACGGCGGGCAGGAATTTCTGCACGATCAGGGGTTCGCGCGAGAAGCCGGTGAAGAGTTCGTGCAGCGAGGACAGGTTGCGGTCGTTTTCATCGAGGCGGAACACGCCCGCGCCGCCATTGCCGTAGAGCGGTTTGAGGATGATGTCGCCGTGCTTTTCCTTGAACGATTTGATCGTGGCGAGGTCGCGCGCGATGGCGGTGGGCGGCGTGAGGTCGGGAAAGCGCAGCACGAGCAGTTTTTCGGGGTAGTTGCGCACCCAGAACGGGTCGTTGACGACCAGCGTTTCGGGGTGGATCAGGTCGAGGATATGGGTGGTTGTGATGTAGCCCATGTCGAACGGCGGATCCTGGCGCAGCCAGACGACGTCGTAGTCCGACAGGTCGACTTCCTGCATGTCGCCGGCGGTGAAATGGTTGCCCTCTTCGCGGCGCACCGTGACGGGCCAGCCGCGCGCGGTGACGCGGCCTTCCTGAAAGGCGAGGTGGTCGGGCGTGTAGTAAAACAGGCTATGCCCGCGTGCCTGCGCCTCTTCCATGATGCGGAATGTGCTATCGGCATTGATGTTGACGGGGGCGAGCGGGTCCATCTGGACCGCGATTTTCAGGGAACGTGGCAGGGAACGGGGGCTGGTCAAATCTGGGCTCCTCAGGGCTTTCCCCTTAGATGGACCATGCGCGGGTGGCGTTCAATGGTCTTGTCGGAACGCGCGGGCGCATGTGGCTGTGCGCGCCCGCACCGATGGGGTCAGGAGTAGGCTGTGACGTTCTCGTAGAGGGTGATTGCGCCACTGGCGTCCACGAAGCCGGCATCGATGCGGAAATCGGTGAGCGCGCCACCCATATATTCCTCTGCCGCGCGCGCGATGCGGGCGAGTTGGGCGGGGCGCAGGAGGTCTGTGGCCTGCGCAAGGGTGCGCGATGTTTTGACCTCCACGAAGATGGTGAGGTCACCGTGGCGCGCGATCAGGTCGACTTCCCCTGCCCGTCCGCGCCAGTTGGTTTCCACCACCTCGCCGCCCTTTTCGGTGTAGTGGCGCGCCACGACACCCTCGGCGGCGTGACCGGCGTGGTAGTTGTGCGTGCCGCGTCTGGCGCGCGCGCTCGGGGCCGGATCGGTGGGCAGGGGTCAGTCCTTTGCGGTGCGGGCGAGCGCCAGTTGATAGACGTCGCGTTTCTTCAATCCGTATTTTGCCGCGACCTCTGCGGCGGCGTCTTTGACGCTCGACGATTTGAGGGCGGCGTCGAGGGCGGCCTCCACGTCCTCTTCCTGTGGCGCGGCGGCTTCGGCGTATCCGACGAGCATCACCACCTCGCCTTTGAGCGTCACGTCGGCGAGATCGTCGGCCAATGAGGCGAGCGTGCCACGGCGCACTTCCTCGAATCGTTTGGTGAGTTCGCGGCAGATCACCGCGGGGCGGTCTGGTCCGAAAGTGTCGGCGAGTTCGGTTAAGGTGCGGTTGACGCGTTTGGGGCTTTCGTAAAAGGCCAGAGTGGCGCGCAGGGGCGAGAGTTCGTCAAACATGCGCCGGCGCGCGCCTGCGGTGGAGGGCGGGAAGCCCGCAAACAGGAAGCGGTCGGTGGGCAGGCCCGAAATCGACAGCGCGGCGATCACCGCCGAGGGACCGGGGGCCGATGTTACGGGAATATCGGCGGCAATCGCGTCCCGTCCGAGCACAAATCCCGGGTCGGCCACCAGCGGTGTTCCCGCCTCCGAGGCATAGGCGAGCGATTTGCCCTGCGCCATCAGGCCGAGCAGGCGCGGGCGCGCGGAGGCACCGTTGTGATCGTGGTAGGCGATGATGTGGCGACCGGCGAGAGGGATGCCGTGGATCTCCATCAAATGGCGCAAAGAGCGCGTGTCCTCGGCGGCCAAGACATCGGCAGAGGCCAGAATGTCGAGCGCGCGCAGGGTGATATCGCGCGCGTTGCCGATCGGCGTTGCGACGAAATAAAGTCCGGCGGGAAGCTGCTTGATTTCGAAATTCACATGACATTCCGTTCTTTGCGGCGTTTACACATCGGGAGGGCTCCCGTAGATTGCCCCTCAATTCGCACACCCCGTCATGGGGTTCCTGTTGCCTGAAGTGAGGTTTACCCATGTTCGCTGTTCTGCGTGTCGCCCGCAAGTCGCTCTCGAAACTTGTACTGGCGCTGTCCTTTGTTGCGCTTGCCGCCTGTGACCAGATTGCCGTGCCCAGTGCCGGTGGTCCGAAAATCAACACCAACGCGCCGGTTCCGGTCGCCCTGTTGGTGCCCTACGAATCTGCGCAAGGCGGGGATGCGGCGGTGGCCAAATCGCTCGAAAACGCGGCGCGACTGGCGATTGCGGACCTCGACGGGGTTCAAATCGACCTGCGCGTCTATGCGACGGGCGGTCAGGCAGAGCGGGCCAATGCGGCCGCGACACGTGCAGTCAACGAAGGCGCGAAAATCATTCTCGGGCCGCTATATGGCGGGTCTGCCAAGCTCGCCGGGATTGCGGCGGCGACCAAGGGCGTGAACGTTCTGTCCTTCTCCAACAACCCCGCGATTGCCGGCGGGAACGTGTTTATCCTCGGCCCGACCTTTGACAATACGGCCAGCCGTCTGGTGTCCTACGCGGCCTCCAAAGGCAAACGCAACGTGATGATCGTTAGCGGCCAGAGTGCCGCCGAAGCCGCCGGTGCCGCCGCCATCAAGGGCGCGATTGCGCGCAGCGGGGCCAATCTGGTCGCCGAGCAGAGTGTCGAGTTGAGCCAGCAGGGCGTGGTCAATGCGATCCGTCCGATTGCGAACACGGCGAAGTCGACCGGCGCGGATGCGATTTTCTTTACCTCCGGCAATGATGGCGCGATGCCTCTGTTTGCGCAGATGTTGCCCGAGAACGGGATCAAATCGCCGAACCCGCAGTTCATCGGGTTGCAGCGGTTGAACGTGCCCTCCTCGGCGCTCAGCGTGCCCGGTCTGCAGGGGTCGTGGTTTGCACTGCCCGACCAGAAACTGGCCACCACATTTGCGAACCGCTACAGCGCCGCCTATGGCGCACAACCCCATGCGCTGGCCGGTCTCGCCTATGACGGGATCGCGGCAATCGGGGCTTTGGTGCAAAGCGGTTCGTCCGATGCGCTCACCGCTCAGGCGTTGACGCGCAATTCCGGCTTCGTGGGTGTGAACGGCGTGTTCCGTTTGCGCAGCGACGGCACCAACCAGCGTGGCCTGTCCGTCGCCACGATCCAGAACAATCAGGTAATTGAGATTGACCCCGCACCCCGCGCCTTCGGTGGCGCCGGTTTCTAAGGAACCGACGCTCCGCACCTTCGTCCCGCCCCCTCCGGGGGAATTGATCTGCGACGAAAAAGTCATTTTTGACATTGATGCGGTCGAGGCCGCGTTAAAGGACGCATGGGCGTCGGCGGAATCGCCGGCCGATGTGCGCGCCGCCACGATTGGCGTGGTCGATGCCGCCAACCAGAACGGGCGCGCGGTGATTGCCGCAGCCATCAGCGAGGCGCCACGCAATGCGCGCCCTGCGGTGCATGCCTATGCGTGGCTGACCGATTGCATCGTCACCACCGTGCTCTACACGGCGATGGTCAAATTGCACCCCAACCCCAACCCCACGCAGGGCGAGCGCATCGCGGTGCTGGCCGTGGGCGGGTATGGTCGCGCGGAGATGTCGCCCTATTCGGACGTCGATCTGTTGTTTTTGGCCCCCCATAAGGTCACCGGATGGATCGAAAGTGTGGTCGAGAGCATGCTCTACATGTTCTGGGATCTGCATTTGAAGGTCGGACATTCGACGCGCACGGTGCGCGATTGTCTGCGGTTGGGCAAAGAGGACTTCACCATTCGCACGGCGATGTTGGAGACGCGGTTTCTGGCCGGAAACGAAGATCTGGCCCATGATCTGCATGTCAAATTGCGCTCGGAGTTGTTTCGCAACACAGCGCGCGAGTTCATCGAGGCGAAGTTGGAAGAGCGCGCCGAGCGCCACCGCAAGCAGGGCGGCCAGCGCTATGTCGTGGAGCCCAATGTCAAAGAGGGCAAAGGCGGATTGCGCGATTTGCAGTCGCTGTTCTGGATCGCGAAATACGTCCATGGCGTTCGCAAGGCGCATGATCTGGTCAAGGCCGGATTGTATACCGCCGATGAATACCGCCAGTTCTCGGAGGCCGAGACGTTTCTGCACGCGACGCGTAATGCGCTACATCTGACGACCGAGCGGGCGATGGATCAATTGACCTTTGATCTGCAGGTCGAGGTCGCAGAGCGGCTCGGGTACGTCGACCATTCGGGGCGGCGCGCGGTCGAACATTTCATGCAGGACTATTTCCGCCACGCCACGCGGGTGGGCGAGTTGACGCGGATTTTCCTGACCGCGCTGGAAGATGCCCACGTCAAACAGACGCCCAAACTGCAACGTTTCCTGAGCCGCCGCGTGAAGGTGGCCAAGGGTTTCAGCGTCGAAAACGGGCGTCTGCGGGCCGAGGATCCGAAGGCGTTTCTGGCCGACAAGCTCAATCTGTTGCGGGTCTTTGCGGAGGCCTTGCGCACCGGCTATCTGCTCCACCCCGATATGATGCGTCTGATTGCCGCCAACCTCGACGTGATCGATCAGGACATGCGCGAGACGCCTGAGGCACAGCAGACGTTTCTCGACCTGATGCTCAAACACGGCAACCCCGAACGGGCGCTGCGGCGGATGAATGAATTGGGGGTTCTGGGCGCGTTTATTCCCGAATTCCAGCACATCGTCGCGATGATGCAGTTCAACATGTATCACAGCTACACGGTCGACGAGCACACGATCCAATGCATCTCCGTGCTCAGCCAGATCGAGCGGGGCGAGTTGCATGAGGAGTTGCCTGTCGCGTCGGGCATTCTCAAAACCGGAGTGAACCGCAAGGTGTTGTTCGTGGCGCTGTTGCTGCACGATATCGGCAAAGGGCGCGACGAGGATCATTCGGTGATCGGGGCACGGATCGCGCGCAAGGTGGCGCCGCGTCTGGGGCTGAAACCATCGGAATGCGACACGGTCGAATGGCTGGTGCGCTATCATTTGTTGATGTCGGATATGGCGCAGAAACGCGATATTTCCGACCCGCGCACGGTGCGTGATTTTGCCAAGGCGGTGAAGACGCGCGAGCGGTTGGATTTGTTGACGGTTCTGACGGTCTGCGACATTCGCGGCGTGGGACCGAATGTGTGGAACAACTGGAAAGCGCAACTGTTGCGCGGGCTGCACCATCAGACGTCCTTTGCGCTCGAACACGGGCTCGAAGAGGTCAACCGCGAGTTCCGCGAAGGCGAGGCTAAGCGGGCGCTGCGCGAGGCCTTGGGCGATTGGACCACGGCGGAAAAGCGCGCCGAAACCCAACGCCATTACGGGCCGTACTGGCAGGGGTTGCCGACCTCTGCGCATGTGATCTTCGCAGGGCTTTTGCAGGGGATCAGCAACGATGAAATCCGCATCGACCTGCATCCAGACGAGGACCGCGATGCGACGCGGGCCTGTTTCGCGCTGGCCGACCATCCGGGTATTTTCTCGCGTCTTGCCGGGGCACTCGCGCTGGTGGGGGCCAACGTCGTCGATGCGCGCACCTATACGTCCAAAGACGGCTATGCGACGGCGATTTTCTGGGTTCAGGACGCCGATGGCAATCCCTATGAGCAGTCCCGCCTGCCCCGTCTGCGCCAGATGATCGGCAAGACGTTGAAGGGCGAAGTTGTGGCGCGCGATGCGCTCAAATCGCGCGACAAGATCAAGAAGCGCGAGAGCAAATTCAACGTGCCCACGTCGATCACATTCGACAATGAGGGCTCCGAGATTTTCACCATCATCGAGGTGGATACGCGCGACCGTCCCGGATTGTTGTTCGATCTGACGCGGGAGTTGGCCTCTAACAGCATTTCCATCGCATCGGCGCAGATCGCCACCTATGGCGCGCAGGTCGTGGACAGTTTTTACGTGAAGGACATGTTCGGGATGAAAATCCACGCCGAACCCAAGCAGCGTGCGCTCGAGAAAAAGCTGCGCACGGCGATTGAATCCGGCGCATTGCGGGCGCTTAAGGGATGAACCCGATCCGCCTGTTGCGCGGCTTTGTGACGGTGGGGGGATGGACCCTCATGAGCCGCATTTTGGGGTTTGTGCGCGACGCCTTGATCGCCGCCTTTCTGGGGGCAGGACCGGCGGCGGAGGCCTTTGTGGTCGCCTTTTCGCTGCCCAATATGTTCCGCCGGTTTTTCGCGGAAGGCACGTTGAACGTCGCCTTTGTGCCGCTGTTTTCCAAAAAGGTCGAGGCGGGCGAGGATGCGCGCGCCTTTGCCGAGGATACGCTATCGGCGCTGGCCGCCATGCTGTTGGTTTTGACCGTGGCGGCGATGATTTTCATGCCCGCGCTGGTCACTGTGATGGCGGCCGGTTTCATCGGTGATGCGCGGTTCGATTTGGCCGTGGATTATGGGCGCGTGACCTTTCCCTATGTGCTGTTCATCTCGCTCGGGGCGCTGTTTTCGGGTGTTTTGAACGCCACGGGGCGGTTTGCGGCGGCGGCGGCGGCGCCTGTTTTGCTCAACGTGATCCTGTCGGGGGCGATGATTGTTGCCGCGCGGATGGGCGCGGATGTGGGGCGGGCGTTGATTTGGGCCGTGCCTGTGGCCGGTGTTGCGCAGTTGAGCGTCGTCTGGGTCGCGGCAGCCAAGGCGGGGTTTTCCCTGCGCCCGCGCCTGCCGCGCATGACGCCGGAAATGAAGCGGCTGTTGATTTTGGCGGGGCCTGCGGCGCTGGCCGGTGGGGTGGTGCAGATCAATCTGTTGGTCGGTCGTCAGGTCGCCAGTTTTTCGCAGGAAGGCGCGTTGCAGTATCTCAACCTCGCCGACCGGCTCTATCAATTGCCGCTCGGCGTGGTGGCGATTGCGATCGGGATCGTATTGCTGCCCGATCTGGCGCGCCGGTTGCAGGCGGGCGATAGTGCGGGCGCGCGCGATGCCTATAGCCGTGCATTCGAATTCGCGCTGTTGCTGACGGTGCCTGCGGCGGTGGCGTTGATCGTGATCCCCGAGCCGTTGATTTCGTTCCTGTTCCAACGCGGGATGTTCACGCCGGAAGATGCGCAAAAGACGGCATGGGCGGTGGCGATCTACGGGCTCGGACTGCCCGCGTTCGTTCTGCAAAAGGTGCTCCAGCCGCTCTATTTCGCGCGCGAGGATACCCGCACGCCGTTCCGTTTGGCGGTGGTGGCGATGGTGATCAATGCGGTGGCCGCGGTCGGCCTGTCCTTTGTGATCGGCTTTTATGCGGCGGCGGTGGCGACGAGCCTCGCGGCGTGGACCATGGTTGCGCTGTTGTGGCGGGGCAAAAAGAGCATGGGCGAAGGCGCGCATCTGGACGCGCGCGCGATCCGGCGGGCACCGCGTGTGCTGGCCGCCTCTGTGGCGATGGGTGTCGTGCTCTACGCGTTGGAGTATCTGTTGGGGCCGGTGTTTGATCTGTCACGCGGGCTCGGCACGCTGATGCTGGTGGCGGGCGGGATCGTGGCCTATTTCACCCTCGCGCAGATGTTTGGCGCGATGCGGTTTGGCGAATTGAAACGGTCGATGCGGCGCGGGTAGACGCGGCGCCTTTATCGTTGCCGGATGCGTTGGAACAGGCGCGGAATGGCACCGGGCACCATGGCGGCAGCGAGCACAAACCCCGCCGCGAAGCCTGCAATATCGGCCACGAGGTCGGGCGGCAGGCCGTTGAAGATCGCGAAGATCAGGCGGATGGCGACCAGAAATCCGATCAGGCGGAAAGCGGTAAAGGCGTTTTTGCCCATCGCGCCGAGGCCGACCCAGAGCAGGAATGTATAGGCGCCCAGAAACCCGAAGGCCGCCGGATAGCCCCCCACCAGCGGTCGGCTGCTATCAAGGATCAGCCCGTAGGCGAGCGATCCGGCCAGTGTCGAAACCACGAAGAGCGCGATGACGGCGATATTGCCGAAACGTTCGCCGACCATTTTGCCAAATGCCAGAACGAAGACCGCGACCATCAGGGCGTGGACCATCGAGGCGTGCACGAAGGCGTAGGTGAAAAAGCGTTGGGCGTGTTCGAAGGGCCAGTAGTTTTTGAGCATCATTTCTTCGAAAATCACGTCAAAGAAGGTGTAGGTTTCCATCGCGTGGATGCGCCATCCGACCGCATTCGGGCCGCCGATGATGCCATAGGAGCCGACCTGAAACAGCAATTCGATGCCTGTGATGACGATCACCAGCGCCCAGACGGCGGGTGGCAGGGCGTTAAAGGGGCTTTCGGGTAGGTCGGACATTGGTGCGCGTTCCTTGACGGAGGTTTCGCACCTAGGTATGCGACAGGCGCGACGAAATCCAGCAGGACGGAGACTTTCATGGCCGATACGGCGTTTACCCCCCGTGTGTTTTCCGGCATCAAGCCGTCTGGCGGTCTGACGCTTGGCAATTATCTCGGGGCGATCAAACGCTTTGTGGATATGCAGGGCGGGGATTTCGAGACGATTTATTGCGTGGTCGACATGCATGCGGTCACCGTCTGGCAGGATCCCGCAGATCTACGGGTGGCGACGCGCGAGGTGGCTGCGGGCTATCTGGCCGCCGGTGTTGATCCTGAAAAGTCGGTTCTGTTCAACCAGTCGCGGGTGACGGGACATGCCGAGCTCGGGTGGTTGTTTTCCTGTGTGGCGCGTGTCGGGTGGATGAACCGGATGACGCAGTTCAAGGACAAGGCGGGCAAGAATGCCGAGGCCGTGTCATTGGGTCTCTATGCCTATCCGGCGCTGATGGCGGCGGACATCCTGCTCTATCATGCGACCCATGTGCCGGTCGGTGAGGACCAGAAACAGCACGTCGAATTGACCCGCGATATCGCGGCCAAGTTCAACCACGACTATAAAGTCGATTTCTTCCCCCAGACCAATCCGGTCATCGAGGGGCCTGCGATGCGGGTGATGAACCTGCGCGACGGGACCAAGAAGATGTCGAAATCCGGCGAGAGCGACATGGAGCGGATCAATATGCTCGATGATGCCGATGCGATTGCCAAGAAATTCAAGAAGGCGCGCACCGATCCCGCGCCCCTGCCCGAGACGGTGGAGGGGTTGGCCGATCGCCCCGAGGCGCGCAATCTGGTCAACATCTATGCCGCGCTGGCCGATATCACCAATGAGGCGGTGATCGAGGAATATGCGGGGGCGGGATGGGGTCGCTTTAAACCGGCGCTGGCGGAGTTGGCGGTCGAAAACCTCGCGCCGATTTCGAGCGAGATGAAGCGTTTGATGGATGACCCTGCAGAGATCGACCGGATCATGGCGCGCGGGGCCGAGCGGGCGCGCGAAATCTCCGATCCGATTTTGGCGAAGGCCTACGATATCATGGGGTTCGTGCGCTAGGACGCGCGAGGGGCGCGGTTCAGGCCGCGGCCCCTGCATCGCCCGCACAGGCGGCGAGGGCCATGTCGCGGGCTGCGACGCGCACGTTGTCGGCCAGATCGCTATCGGGCAGCGTGCGCGCGAGGATCATCCCGCCCACACAGAGCGCCGCGATGGCCATGGCGCGGTCGCGCGCGGCGGGGGTTGTGCCGCCCAGATTGGCCTCAAACAGCCAGACCATTTCCGACAAAAGCTTTGAATAGGCGGCGCGCACTTCGGGCGAGCTGCGCGCGACATCCGAGGAGAGCGCGATCAGGGGGCATTGCGCCTCCAGCTCTCCCAGATGCGCCGCGGAGAGATAGCCCGCGATCATCCGTTCGGCCATGATTTGGTGGCAGGCATGGGGGTCGACGCCCGCCCGTGCGCGCCACTCGGCACCCTGCCCCATGAGAAAGCTGTCGACGGCGGCGGCAAACAGAGCCTCTTTGGAGGTGAAATGGGCATAGAACCCGCCGCGCGTGAGGCCGGCGCGTTCCATCACCATGTCGATGGTGACCCGATCATAGCCGTGGGTGTTGAACAGTTGGCGCGCTGCCTCGACGATGCGGGCGCGGGTCTTTTGTTTGTGGTCCTTCGGGTAGGGCATGGAAACCTCTTTGTCGGCAAATGCGAAGAGCCTAACCCATGTTCGCAATATGTTCTTGAACATATTCTGGCTTCGGTGATTCTAGGGGTATGGACACCCATCATCGAAAGGAAATCACATGTCGAAATTTGTTCTGATCTTTCGCGGCGGCGCGCCGTCGTCCCAGGAGGAAGGCGAGAAAATGATGGTCGATTGGACCGCATGGCTCGGCGGGATGGGCGACGCCGTTCTGGATGCGGGTGAAGCAGTTGGCACGTCGCAGTTCATTGGCGCCAAGAGCGATCCGGTGTCGGGCTACATGAAAATCGACGCCGCGGATATGGACGCGGCCATGGCCCATGCGCAGAAATGTCCGATCCTCACCCTCGGCGGGAGCATCGAAATCGCCCCTGCCCTCGAAATGTGAGGCGGCACTATGACCCCGACCGATATTCCCGTCACCCTGACCTTCATTGCAATCTGCGCCGCGCTTTTGGTGCCATTTACCGCGTGGATCGGCACCTATCGCGGGGCGCATAACATCCTGCGCGGTGACGGGGGCGATCCGGTTTTGTTCAAACGCATCCGCGCGCATGGCAA
Source organism: Celeribacter arenosi (assembly GCF_039539485.1). Classification (NCBI taxonomy): domain Bacteria; kingdom Pseudomonadati; phylum Pseudomonadota; class Alphaproteobacteria; order Rhodobacterales; family Roseobacteraceae; genus Celeribacter; species Celeribacter arenosi. The sequence goes on along the minus strand of NZ_BAABDF010000006.1, from coordinate 60,577 downwards.
TTTCATCGAAACCGCGCCGCTCATCGCGCTGGCGATCTTTGCGGCGGAGACGATGGGGCTTAGCGCGGGGTGGCTATGGGCGGCGGTGGCGTCCTTTGCCATCGGGCGGGTGATGCATTGGGTGATCTACGACAACAAGGCGCGCGGCGGCGCGATGTTTCTGGTCACCGCGCCGGGGCTGTTGCTCGGCGTTTGGGTTTTGCTGCGTCTGTGGACGTGAGGCGGCGGGGCGCTCAGATCACGCGGACCTGAGTGCCCACGGGCACGCGTGAATAGAGGTCGGCGATCATTTCGTTATAGAGCCCGATACAGCCATCCGAGGACAGGCGGCCGATCTTGCGCGTGTCGTGGGTGCCGTGGATCCGGTAGTATTGCCACGACAGGTAGAGCGCGTGGGTGCCGAGCGGGTTTTTCGGACCTGCGGGCACGACGCGGGGCAGCGAGGGGTCGCGTTCGCGCATTGACGGCGTCGGGGTCCATGTCGGGCCTTCGACCTTTTTGATGACTTCTGTGTAGCCCCGTTTGGTGAGTTCTTCGGAGATCGGCACGGAGGTCGGGTAGAGTTTGTAGTCGCCATCGACGCTCCAGAAATGCAGCGCGCGGGAAACGGTGTCAGCGACGATTGCGCCTTTGCCGATCTGGTCGAAATGGTCCTGCCACGCGACGGTGCGAAAGCTGGAAATGTTGCGCCGTGTGGTTGTGGTGACAGGGCGGTCCGCCTCCTGCGCCCGTGCGGCAGTAGCCACGAAGGGGGCGGCGAGTGTCAGGGCGAGAAAGCGGCGTTTGGTGAGGTGGGTCATCGGGTTGTCGGAGCTTTCGTTGGGGTGGGCGACTGCTGTGAGGGGCGTTTTTGGACAACTTCGGTCATCGGGCGACAAATTCACAACTCACAATGTGGTGTGCGGGGGGATCTGGCGCGGGTCGAGTGTGCGCAAAATGAGGGACACTGCGCATAAATGGAATATTGTGTGCGCAGGATAACGGATTATCTTCGGATCAAAGGAGATTTCCCATGCCCCCGATCCATCCCGAAACGACCGTTGGTCACATCCATCTCAAAGTCAGCGACCTTGAACGCTCCATCGCCTTTTACCGCGATGTGCTCGGGTTCGAGTTGCAGCTGCGCTACGGCAAGCAGGCCGCGTTTTTGAGCGCGGGCGGCTATCATCACCACATTGGCCTCAATACCTGGGAAAGCGAGGGCGCCGCGCCCGGACCGCGCCGCCAACCCGGCCTGTATCACGTCGCCTTTCTTTATCCGTCGCGTCATGCGCTCGCCGTGGCGATCCAGCGTTGTATGGATGCGGGCGTGGTTTTTGAGGGGGCGGCGGATCATGCGTTGTCCGAAGCGATCTATCTGAGCGATCCGGACGGCAATGGTATCGAGCTCTATCGTGATCGCCCGCGCGAGGAATGGCCACGCGATGAAAACGGCACCTATGCGATCGTCAACGAGCCTCTCGATCTCGACGGGATCATGGCAACGCTCGACACGCCGTGAGTGTCATACGCCCGATTCAAAAGGCGCATACCCTGTGACCACGAAGCGCCGGACACCAGCGTCCGTCCCCGAGCTGTTACGTCCCAAAACCGGCAGGCTTCGCAGGATCGTTTTCCCCGAGCGTTCCGATCACGAACCTCTCCCCCGGCCCGCTCTGGCCGGGGGTTTTTCGCAGCGGGGACTGAACGCTTGCCACATCGGGGCTCCTTCGCCATCATCGCCGCGAAATCATGCAGCCAAAACAACGATGGGCCGGACCCCGACATGCGCAAGTTTCTCGTTATTCTCGACGACAGCCGCGAGTGCCTCAACGCGATGCGGTTCGCCGCGATGCGGGCGGCCTCGACGGGGGGCGGTGTGACGATTCTTTCGGTGATTCCCCCCGATGAGTTCAATCATTGGATCGGGGTGGCCGATCTGATGCGCGAAGAAACCCGCGACCGGATTATCGCGCATTTCGAAGTTTTCGCGAAATGGATGCGCGACCGCCAGAACATCGATCCCGAGTTGGTGATCCGTGAAGGCGAGGTGGTGCAGGAGATTTTTTCGCAGGTTAAAGAAGACCCTGCGATTGGTGTTCTGGTTCTGGGCGCGGGCACCGAAAAGACCGGTCCGGGGCCATTGGTGGCCGCGATGACGAAACAGGCGGGTTTTCTGCCCATTCCGATAACCATCGTGCCCGGCGACATGAGCAAAGAGCGACTCGAAGCGGTGACCTGAGGCGGTAAGGCGCAAACGTGGCGACAATCACGGGTTTAGAATCATTCCAAATCTTGACTTTCGCCCCCGAAGAGCGCATATCCGACCTGAATGATAAGGAATTGGGCCCATGTTCATCCAAACGGAATCCACCCCGAACCCAGCGACGTTGAAATTCCTCCCCGGCCAGACTGTTCTGGACGCAGGGACTGCGGATTTCACCAGCGAAGAAGCCGCGCAATCATCGCCGCTTGCCGCGCGCGTATTTGCGGTGGGCAATGTGACGGGCGTGTTTTTTGGCCATGACTTCGTGACAGTGACGAAGGATGAGGCGACCGATTGGGATCACGTCAAACCGGCGATCCTCGGCGCGATCATGGAGCATTTCCAATCGGGTGCGCCGGTGATGGCGGGCGAGGCGACTGTTTCCGCAGGCCATGCCGAACACGATGGTCCCGACAGCGATATCGTCAACCAGATCAAGGAATTGCTCGACACGCGCGTGCGTCCTGCCGTTGCCCAAGACGGCGGTGATATCACGTTCCACGGGTTTGAGCGCGGTGTGGTTTACCTGCATATGCAGGGTGCCTGTGCGGGCTGTCCGTCGTCGACGCTGACGCTCAAGATGGGTATCGAGAACCTGTTGCGCCACTATATTCCCGAAGTTCTCGAAGTGCGCCCCGTCGCGGCCTGAATGTCCTCGCCGGACTTTGAAGCGCTCGCGCGGGTTCACGCGCAGACCTTTGACACCCCCCCTCCCTGGAGTGCCCGCGATTTTGCGGAAATGTTAGCCAGCGAGCGTGTGTTTCTCGTCGCGCCCGCGCCAATGGCCTTTGCGCTCGGGCGTGTGGTTGTCGATGAGGCGGAATTGCTGACGCTGGCCGTGGCCCCCGACGCGCAGGGGCGCGGGTTCGGGCGGGCGGCGTTTTTGGCCTATGAGTCAGAGGCGATGGCGCGCGGGGCGACCCGCTCGTTTCTGGATGTCGCGCAAACCAATACCCGCGCGCTCGCCCTCTATCGCTCTGCCGGATACGACGAATCTGGTCGGCGTCGGGCCTACTACAGGACGCGTGATGGCAGCGGCGTGGACGCGATCATCATGACAAAGCTACTAAAACAGGCGTGACCCTACGTCGCGGGCAGTGAAGACGCCCGTTCAAAGGGCGGCATGCGACCAAATGGTAAAAATCCTGTTGACCCTCCCGCGGTGAAGCGCCCTAATCCCATGGTGACGGGCAGCAAAGTGCCTGCTCTTCGGGCAAGTGCCTAATGCTTGCCCCAATACAAAGTACCTAACGGGAGAATACCATGACCCTGATGAAATCATTTCTTGGCGCAGCAGCAGCTGTCGCGCTGACCTCCGGTGCGGCGCTTGCCGATCCGGCAATCATTTTCGACCTTGGCGGCAAGTTCGATAAATCCTTCAACGAAGCCGCTTATAACGGCGCCGAGCGTTGGGCAGCCGAAACGGGCGGCAGCTACCGCGACGTCGAACTGCAGTCCGACGCACAGCGCGAGCAGGCTCTGCGTGCTTTCGCCGAAAAAGGGTTCAACCCGATCGTAATGGCCGGCTTCTCCTTCGGCTCCGCTCTGGAAACCGTTGCGGCAGATTACCCTGACACGAAATTCGCGATCATCGACATGGTCACCCCTGCGCCGAACGTGCGTTCGGTTGTGTTCAACGAGCACGAAGGGTCGTTCCTCGCCGGTGTGATGGCTGCAATGGCATCCGAGGGTGACACGGTTTCCTTCGTTGGCGGCATGGACATCCCGCTGATCTCCAAATTCGCATGTGGTTACGCGCAGGGCGTGAAATCCGTGAAGCCTGACGCCAACGTGATCGTCAACATGACCGGCACCACGCCTGCCGCATGGAACGATCCGGTTAAGGGTGGCGAATTGACCAAGGCGCAGATCGGCCAAGGTTCCGAAGTCGTCTACGCCGCAGCTGGCGGTACCGGTCTGGGCGTTCTCCAGACTGCAAAAGACGAAGGCATCCTCGCCATCGGTGTGGATAGCAACCAGAACTACCTCCAGCCGGGTTCCATGCTGACCTCCATGGTCAAGCGCGTTGATAACGCTGTTTATGAGGCCTTCACCGCCGGTGAAGATCTCGAAGCCGGTATCTTCGTGATGGGTCTGGCCAATGATGGCGTTGGCGTTGCGATGGACGAGTACAACGCGGACCTCGTGACACCTGAAATGTTGGCTGCTGTCGAAGACGCAAAAGCCAAAATCATCTCCGGTGAGATCGTGGTTCACGACTACATGTCCGACGAATCCTGCCCGGCGTACTAAGGGTCGCCTCGTATGAGCGCTCAATCGGAAAAGGGGCGGCAGGCAACTGCCGCCCCCACCGCTTCGCCCGCCCCGGCTATCGAGCTTCGGGGGATTTCAAAGGCTTTTGGGCCGGTTCAGGCCAACAAGGACATTTCGATTACCGTCCAGAAGGGCACGATCCACGGCATCATCGGCGAAAACGGCGCGGGGAAATCCACGCTGATGTCGATCCTGTACGGGTTCTACAAAGCCGACGCGGGCGAGGTCATTATCAACGGCCAGAAGGTCGAGATTACCGACAGTCAGGCAGCGATTGCGGCCGGAATCGGTATGGTGTTCCAGCACTTCAAACTGGTTGAGAATTTTACCGTCCTCGAGAATGTGATTCTGGGGGCCGAAGAGGGTCCGATGCTTCGTCCGTCGATCGCGAAAGCGCGCGGGCTGTTGAAGCAACTCTCTGATGAATATGAACTTTCTGTCGATCCCGATGCGCTGATCGAAGACCTGTCCGTGGGCCACCAGCAGCGGGTCGAGATCCTCAAGGCGCTCTATCGCCAGGCGGATATCCTCATTCTGGACGAGCCGACGGGGGTTCTCACCCCTGCCGAGGCGGACCATTTGTTCCGCATCCTGCAAGGGCTGAAGGAGCAGGGAAAGACGATCATTCTGATCACCCACAAGCTGCGCGAAATCATGGAAGTCACCGATACGGTGTCGGTGATGCGGCGCGGCGAAATGACGGCCACGGTCAAGACATCGGGCACCTCGCCCGAGCAGCTCGCCGAGATGATGGTGGGGCGCAAGGTGTTGTTGGAAGTGACCAAGTCACCGGCAAACCCGGGCAAGCCCGTGTTGGAGGTCGAGGACCTGCGGGTGCGCGACGAATTGGGCGTGGAGCGCGTCAAAGGGATCAACCTGAATGTCCGTGCGGGCGAAATTCTGGGCATTGCGGGGGTGTCGGGTAACGGGCAATCCGAATTGCTCGAAGTGCTCGGCGGCTATCGCAAGGCGAGTGGCATCGTGCGCATGAACGGCGAGGAAATCGACCTCACCGGCAAGCATTCGGATGGCCAGTCGCGGCGCAAGCGGGGGATCGCCAATGTGCCAGAGGACCGTCACGACGAGGGTTTGATTCTGGAATTCCAGGCCTGGGAAAACATGATTTTCGGCTATCACAACGCGCCGGAATATCAAAAGAACCGGTTCTTGATGGATAACGCCGCGATCAAGGCGGCGACGCAGGCCAAGATGGACCGTTTCGACGTCCGCCCGCCCAATCCGAAGCTGGAGGCGAAGTCCTTTTCGGGTGGCAACCAGCAGAAGCTGGTTCTGGCGCGCGAGATCGAGCGTAACCCTGATCTCTTGCTCGTCGGGCAGCCGACACGGGGCGTGGATATCGGGGCGATCGAGTTTATCCACCAGCAAATCGTCGCCCTGCGCGATCAGGGCAAAGCGATCCTGCTCGTGTCTGTGGAGCTCGACGAGATCATGTCGCTGTCGGACCGCATCGTTGTGATGTTCGACGGGCGGATCATGGGGGAGAAGAACCCCGGTGAAACGAACGAGGGCGAATTGGGTCTGATGATGGCGGGTATCACCGAGGGGGACCAGTAAATGCAGAAAATGCCGAAGTGGGCGGATGCCGTCCTGATTCCCCTGTTCTCGATTTTGCTGGCCTTCTTTTTTTCCGGTCTGGTGATCTGGGGCATTGGGAAGAACCCGTTCGAAGCGATCAAAGTGATGGTCGATGGTGCCTTCGGGAGCACCAATGGTCTGGGCTATACGCTCTATTACACCACCAATTTCATCTTTACCGGCCTGTCGTTTGCGGTCGCATCGCACACGCGCCTGTTCAACATCGGTGGCGAAGGTCAGGCGATGTTGGGGGGCCTCGGCGTGGCCTTGGTCTGTCTGGCTGTGCAATGGCCGCATTGGACGCTGGCCCTGCCCGCCGCGATGGCTATGGGTGCACTTTTCGGAGCCGCTTGGGCGTTTATTCCTGCCTATTTGCAGGCCAAGCGCGGTAGCCACATCGTGATTACCACGATCATGTTCAACTTTATTGCCGCCGCATTGCTCGGCTATTTGTTGACCAAGGTTCTGAAAGTTCCCGGTGCGATGGCTGCGGAAACGGCCAAGTTTCCCGTCGGGGCGCATCTGCCGACCTTCCATGAAATGCTGGCCCCCTTCGGGATCGATTTCAACAAGAACGCGCCTGCGAACGTGTCCTTCCTCGTGGCGCTATTTGCGGCCTTTGTGTTCTGGATTTTGATGTGGAAAACGCGGCTCGGCTATCAGATCCGTGCCTTTGGCAACTCGGAAACCGCGGCAAAATACGCGGGCATCAACCCGTCGCGGATCGTGATTATCGCCATGCTGATTTCGGGTGGTTTGGCCGGTCTGATGGCGATCAACAACGTGATGGGTGAGGCCGAGCGGCTGATCGACAACGCGGTTGAGGGTGCGGGATTTATCGGCATCGCCGTGGCGCTCATGGGGCGCAACCATCCGGTGGGGATCGTGCTCGCCGCGCTGCTGTTCGGGTTCCTCTATCAGGGCGGGGCGGAGCTAAGTTTCTGGGAATCGATCCCGCGCGAATTGGTCGTGGTCATTCAGGCTTTGGTGATCATGTTCACCGGCGCGCTCGACAATATGGTGCGTATCCCGCTCGAAAAAATGTTCCTGTTCTTCAGCCGCAAGAAGGAGGTGTGAGCGATGGATTATGCAACGATCCTCCAAATTCTCGACTCGACCGTGCGATTGGCCACGCCTTTGTTGCTGACCTGTCTTGCGGGTCTGTTCTCCGAGCGCGCGGGCGTTGTGGACATCGGGCTGGAGGGCAAACTTTTGGCCGCCGCCTTTATGTCGGGCGCGGCGGCTGCCGTCACGGGGTCGATCTGGCTCGGGCTGTTGGCCGGTATCGCCGCGTCGATGGCGTTTTCGATGCTGCACGGTCTGGCGTCCATCACCTTTAAGGGCGACCAGCTCATCTCCGGTGTGGCGCTCAACTTTCTCGCTGCCGGTCTGACGGTGGTGATCGGGCAGAGTTGGTTCCAACTCGGCGGGCGCACGCCGCCGCTGACCGGTAACGGCCGGTTCGAGGCGTGGAACCTGCCGTTCGCGGAGAAACTGGCCGATGTGCCCTTTATCGGGCCGCTCTATTACGAGCTGATTTCGGGACATACTGCGCTGACCTATATCGCGATTGCCTGTGTGCCGCTGTCTTGGTGGGTGCTGTATCGCACACGTTTTGGGCTCCGTCTGCGGGCCGTGGGTGAAAACCCCAGTGCGGTGGATACGGCCGGTGTGTCGGTTGTGCGGATGCGCTACGCGTCGCTGATCATTGCCGGTGTGCTTTGTGGCATGGCGGGGACATATCTCGCCTCCCTCGCGGCAGGTTTCGTCAAAGACATGAGCGCGGGTCGCGGCTACATCGCGCTGGCGGCGTTGATCTTTGCGAAGTGGCGGCCATGGTATGCGTTGTCGGCGACATTGCTGTTCGGGTTTCTGGAGGCCATCGGCAACCGCTACCAATCGATTTCGCTCGGCGACTTTGTCATTCCGGTGCAGTTCATGCAGGCCCTGCCCTACATTCTGACCGTGATCATCCTCGCCGGGTTCGTGGGCAAAGCGATCCCGCCGCGCGCGGGTGGGCAACCCTACGTCAAAGAGAGATAGCAAGGCGGGCCTTCGGGCCCGTTTTTCTTTCGCAACCGCAGCAGCGCATTTGACCCGCGCGGGTTTTCGTTGCAACCATGAGTGCACCGCAGCGAAAGTCATAGAATGCAGATCTTTCTCCCCATTGCCGAGGTGTCGGTGAACGCCTACCTGCTTCTCGGCATCGGGAGTGTGGTCGGTATCCTGTCGGGCATGTTCGGCGTGGGTGGCGGGTTTCTGATCACGCCGCTTTTGTTCTTTGTCGGCATCCCGCCCGCTGTGGCGGTTGCCACCTCCTCCAACCAGATCGTCGCCTCCTCCGTGTCGGGTGTATTGGCGCATTGGAAACGCAAGACTGTCGATTTGAAGATGGGGCTCGTGCTGTTGGCGGGGGGCCTCGTGGGGTCGTTCGCGGGGATGCAGATTTTCAATATATTGCGTGATCTGGGTCAGGTCGATTTGCTCGTAACGCTTTGTTATGTCGTGTTTCTCGGGATTATCGGGTTTCTGATGCTGGTTGAGAGTATCCGTGCGATCCGGCGGGCGAAAAATCGTCCGGCGGGGCGTCCGGAGCGCAAAAAGCACACGTGGGTGCATGCCCTGCCGATCAAGACCAAGTTCCGCACATCGGGCCTCTATATCTCCGTCATTCCGCCATTGGGCGTGGGGTTTCTGGTGGGGATGTTGGCCGCGATCATGGGCGTTGGCGGCGGGTTCATCATGGTGCCTGCGATGATCTATATCCTCGGCATGCCGACCAAGGTTGTGATAGGTACATCGCTCTTCCAGATCATTTTCGTCACCGCCTTCACCACGCTTTTGCATGCGACCACCAACCATACGGTCGATATTCTGCTCGCCTTTATCCTGCTGGTGGGTGGAGTGGTCGGAGCGCAGATCGGGTCCCAGATCGGGCTGCGCCTCAAGGCGGAGCAGTTACGCATCCTGCTGGCCCTGTTGGTTCTGGCGGTCTGTCTGAAACTCGGCCTCGATCTGTTTCTGGAGCCCGCTGAACTATTCTCGGTGGAAGCATGATGCGCCTTTTGGCCTTCCTCCTGCTTTTGCTGCCCCTGCCGGTGGCGGGTGAAGATATTGTGGCCGCCCTGAGCCAGAGCCGGATTTCGATCACCGCGAATTTCGATGGCTCGGAGATCCTCGTATTCGGGGCGATCAAACGCGACGCGCCGGTGTCCGGTGACGCGCCATTGGATGTGATCATCACGGTTGCCGGCCCCGAACAGGTCGAGGTGCTGCGCCGCAAGGACCGTCGTTTGGGGATTTGGGTCAATGTCGAGGCGCGGGTCATCGGTCACACGCCGACCTTTTATACCGTCGCCGCCACGCGCCCGCTGGGTGATGTTTTGCCGAACCTGACCGACACCCTGTGGAAAATCAGCGCGGAAAAACGCATTCTGCCTGCGATGCGCGGGCTTGCCGCGCGGGAGGCATTGTTGCGCATCCGGCGCGCCGAGGGCGTTTACGCGACCGATGGGACGGCGGTCGACCTGATCGAGGATACGCTGTTTCGCAGCTCCATTGCCCTGCCCGCCAATCTGGTCGAAGGCGCCTATACGACGCGGATTTTTCTGGTGCGCGACGGGCGGGTGATCGACAGTTACGGGACCTCTATCAATGTGCAAAAGGTCGGGATCGAACGGTGGCTGTATCGCCTCGCCTATGACCACGCGTTCATCTATGGCCTGCTGGCGCTGTTCATTGCGGTGGTTTTCGGATGGGGGGCCTCCGAGGCGTTCCGCCTGCTCCGGCGTTAAAGGAGGCGGTCGGCGGTCGTGACCGGTGCGGGGGCGATGGCCTGTAGGTCATCGGTGCGAAGTGGTTCGCTCGGCTTGGCCAAACGGGCCCGCGTCACCCAGAGGAGTTGGCTCTCGGCGCGCGTGATCGCCACATAGGCCAGACGTTTCCAGAGCGGTATGCCCGCCTCGATCCGCCCGACGCGCGCGGCGGCGAAGAGGTCGGGGGCAAAGACCTGAACCCTCTCCCATTGCGACCCTTGCGCTTTGTGAATGGTGACTGCAGCGCCGTGCAGGAACGACGCCCCCATGCGCGCGGCATAGGGGATGAACGGTTCTTCTTCGTCGGGCATTTCGATTTTGATGATCGACGCGGCGCGGATGTTGGGGTCTTCGGAACCGTGGACGTGCAGACGCGAAAATCCCGGTTTGGTCCCCGGGCCGAGGTAGGTGACCTGCGCACCCTTGATCAATCCGCGCGCCTCTAGGTCGAGGCGTTTTTTGCGGTGTTTGAGCGGCAGTTCGATGCCATCGCAGATCAGCGGCTCTCCGGGTAACAGGGCGTCCTCGGGGGCACCGTAGACTGCGCGAAAGGCATGGATGAGGCGGATACGAGTCGCGTTGCGCCACACCAGAACGGGCGAGCGGGCCATCAGGTCGCTTTCGACGCGGCTGGCGTAGACAACACGTTCGTCGCGCTTTGCAGCGTCTTCGACCATCCGCTCGAAGGTCTCGAAACCCAAGGATGGATCGCTGAGCGCATGGGCGAGGTCGAGGATCGGGCTGTCCTGTTCCTGACGGTGGACGCGGTGAAGGACGTGCACACGTTTCTGGTCGAGCTTTTCAAAGACCATGGTGCCTGCCTGCCCGACGGGGGGCAGCTGTGCGGGATCGCCAAAGAGGATCAGCGTCGGAAAGATTTCCTGCAGGTCCTCCAGTTGGCGGTCATCGAGCATCGAGGATTCATCCACGAACCCGATGTCGAGCGGGTCGTCGCGCCGTTTCCATCCGGTGATGAAGTCGGACCCCTTCAGACCCGCGGCCGCCAGAGCGCCGGGAATAGATTTGTTGTTTTGGAAGAACGCATAGGCGCGGTCGAGCGCGATGTCGGGGAGATCTTCGACCTGTGGGCGTTCACCTTGGCCTGCGAGCCACTCGGCAATTTTTTCGTATTTCGGATCATAGACCGGCGTGTAGAGAATCCGGTGGATCGTGGTCGCCGGAACGCCACGGTTGCGCAGCACGCTGGCCGCTTTGTTCGTGGGGGCGAGAATGGCGAGAGTGCGGCGATCTTTGCGCCGGCGCCCTTCCCAGTCCCCGGAAATGAGATCAACGCCCGCCTCGTCCAGCGCGTGATAGAGCCGCGCCAGCAACAGTGTTTTACCCGACCCAGCCTTACCGATCACAGCGCGGACATGGGATTTCCCGTCCGCACGCGGCGTGAGGACGCCATCATCAAGGTTGATGCCGACCTTCGATAGGGCCTCTGAGACTGCGTCATAAGCCTCGGCCTGATCGTCGGAAAATATGATGGAAGGGAGCGCCATGCCGGCGACCATAATGGGCCGCCGGACATGGCGCCAGCCGGATCATGCGATTGCGCGCTCGTCCTCGAAATAGGGAACAGCGAAGGCATCGCGGAACCACATTTTCGATGTCTCGCGATCAAAACCTGCCTTTTCCAGCGTGGGTTCGAACATATCCTCGTCCATGGTCCAAAGACCGACGCCGATGGCCGAAGCCCCCTCACCAACGCGACCGATGACGTCAGGTTTGAGACCCATGAGGGAATAGATGCGCTCCATGCGCGGATCGAACACGCCGACAAAGTGTTCGAGGTGGAATTCATCCATGATTTCGCCTGCGGCAACGGTCAGTGCGGCCGTCACGCGACGGTCCGCGCCCGGGGCGAGGCAGAAACGGGTGCATTCCCAAATCAGCGGGCTCTCGATCCGCACCCCGTCGGAAATATGTGAGAAATGGTCGTTGACCATTGTCTGGCCCACGGTCGGGAGGAAACGCATTGAACCACCATGACTGCCGTCCGCGTTTTGCCAGATTACATAGAGGGGATTGATTACGTCGTATTCGTCTTTCTCTTCACCCGCCTCGTTCACCCGCACGTCCCATCCCAGGCGGGTTTTGAATTGTTCGGCGCGGTCGCGAAACATCGTGTCGCGAAGGCGCGGAAAAAGGTGAAGGTCGTTTGCGTAAATGTAGTGCAGCATTGTGGTAGCTCCTATCTCCGTCATCCAAGGTCACGCTAACGGGGATATGTTAACCATAGCCTTCCCGCAGCGTGCGCTGAGATTATCGGATAGTTCTACCTAAGCGCGATGCATCTTTTTTAAGCGCAACGCGTAGTTACACGATGATAATGCCCATCGAGAGGGCCCGCGCGACGGCGTGTGTTGTGTTCAATGCACCAAGTTTATGCCGCCCAGCCTCTATATAGACCCTTAATGTGTGCTCTGAGATGCCCATTTGGGCTGCTGCCTGTGCACGTGATAACCCTTTGGCAAGATAAGTAATTGCCGATAATTCGCGCGGAGATAGCGCAGGGAGGGGCATGGATTTATTGTCTTTTTCGAATTCCAGTGCCCGTTTATTGAACTCATGCGCAATGATGACGAGATCGCGCCCGTGTTCACGGATAAATCCTTCCCATTCGTCGTCCGCGCTCGAATCATTCAGGGTGAATAGGGCAAATTGCCCGCTCGGACCGCGAATCGGTATTGTGTACCCTTGGTTCCCCACCCCGAAATCGATTGCTTCCATAAAGAAAGCGCGGGCGGGTTTTGCGGACCAGTCGAGTTGCTTCCAATTCACGGGAGTAAATCGTTGGAAGCACCCGAAGATGACGGGGTCCATCCTTAGGTAGTCTTTTTCGAGATAGCGATCGACCCATTCGGAGGAATATGTGCCGGCGCCGAAACGTTCTCCTACGCTGTTGACCCAATGGTAGACGACATGAGCGATGCCGAGAATATCGCGCAGTTCTTCGGTCGCACCCTGAAAGCCTTCAAGGTCCTCAACGTGCTGGATATCCTCCAGAAACGTTTCCAAATTCGCCGTCATGCACCCCCGCACGGTCCGTCTTTACGTCCTGACCCCCGTTGGTGATTTCGGTCGCGACGATAAGGCAGGCGTCCGCAAGGTGGTCTGCGGTCGCTTCCATACCGTTCTGCTTTGCGAAAACGCGTAGGTCAGCGAGAACATCAAGTATCCAATCGTGCCGCATGTAAACCCTCTTCGGTGCTTAGTTTCTGATCTGAAACAACCCTAGAAGGAGTTTTTGCATTGTGAAATTCGCCTATATGCACTCCCCCAAAATAGCGAGGTGGGAATTCGTAAGGTGCTGATTTCTATAAATACGCTCAAAAATCAGTGCGTTAGAGTTTCCGAATAGGTGATTCTCTCGCGTCTGGGAGCGGGCGAAACTCAGGCGTGCAACTATAAGTTGTAGAAGGGCAACACAACCAAGAAACCCGCCGCGACATATGCCACAGCGGGTTATTTGGTTTCAAATGCAGAGACTTCTGCGGCGTTAGGGTGCCTAGGCGCCCCCCTCCAACACATCATCCAGCGTGCGAAGACCCGGTTTCGGGGACTGGACGAGCACTGCCATATTGCCCGGCTTGTGCTGATTGCGCAGCATTTTGATATGCGCATCAGGGATCTGGTCCCACCCCAGGACTTCGGACATGCATGGATCGATGCGGCGTTCGATCATCAGCCGGTTGGCGGATGCCGCCTGTTTGAGGTGGGCAAAGTGCGAACCCTGCAGGCGCTTCTGGTGCATCCACATGTAGCGGACGTCGAAGGTGCAGTTGAAGCCGGAGGTGCCTGCGCAGATCACGACCATGCCGCCCTTTTTGCACACGAGCGTGGAGACGGGGAACGTCGCCTCGCCGGGATGTTCGAACACGATATCGACGTTGTTGCCTTTGCCAGTGATCTCCCAGATCGCCGCGCCGAATTTGCGCGCCTCTTTGAACCACTCTTTATACTCAGGCGTGTTCACTGTGGGGAGTTGTCCCCAGCAGTTGAAATCCTTGCGGTTGATGACGCCTTTAGCACCGAGGCCCATCACGAAGTCACGTTTGTCCTCGTCGGAAATCACCCCGATTGCATTGGCACCCGCTGCATTGGCGAGCTGGATCGCAAAGGAACCAAGGCCGCCGGAAGCGCCCCAGACCAGAACGTTCTGACCGGGTTTGAGTTCATGGGGGTGGTGGCCAAACAGCATCCGGTACGCGGTCGCAAGTGTCAGCGTGTAGCAGGCGCTCTCTTCCCATGTCAGGTGTTTTGGACGCGGCAAGAGTTGCTGTGCCTGCACGTTGGTGAACTGCGCGAAGGAACCATCGGGGGTTTCGTAGCCCCAGATCCGCTGCGACGGGGAGAACATCGGGTCGCCACCGTTACAGTGTTCGTCGTCGCCATCGTCCTGATTACAATGGATCACGACCTCGTCGCCGACTTTCCAGTTTTTCACAGCCGATCCGACCGCCCAGACGATGCCCGAGGCATCCGATCCGGCGATGTGGTAATCCGCGCCGTGGCTGTCGAAGGGGGAAATCGGCACGCCGAGGCCAGCCCAGATGCCATTATAGTTCACACCCGCAGCCATCACGAGGACGAGCACTTCGTGGCTATCCAGTTTTGGCGTGTCCACGACTTCGACCTGAAAGCTTTTGTCGGGTTCGCCGTGACGTTCGCGGCGGATCGCCCAAGCATACATCTTGGACGGCACGTAGCCCATCGGCGGGATTTCCCCGATTTCGTAGAGCTCTTTTTCTTCTGCCGTGTAGGCCGGTTGGTTTGTATCGAGCGCCATAGTGCCCTCCTGACATCGTGTTTGTGGGTTGGGGTGCCCGTGGGCCGGGACACCCCGTCCTGCGCCGCAATGCAGAATCGCGGCCTCTCTGAGCATGGTGATACGAGCGAGCACGCAACTTTGCAATCCAGTTTTGCATGTTTTTGTAATTTTATAACCGAGCGAGTGCAGAAATTTGAGGGGAACATGGCGAAAATCGCGCCTATACCGGCGTGATATCCGACCCTCGCTGTGCGGATTTCGAAGTATACGTGGGGTTTTCTCAAATTGCCGCAGTGCGGAGAATTGACAACGGCACAAAATTCCGCTCATAAACCCCCAAGAGAAATAATATTACTTTGCCAATCGAGGCCGCCATGACCGAATCCCAGTCCAGAGACAAGCCTTGGCTCTTTCGCACCTATGCTGGCCATTCGACGGCTTCGGCCTCGAACGCGCTGTATCGCAACAACCTGTCAAAGGGTCAGACCGGCCTTTCGGTCGCCTTCGATCTGCCCACGCAGACAGGCTATGACAGCGATCACGAGTTGGCGAAGGGTGAAGTTGGCAAAGTCGGCGTACCGGTGGCGCATCTGGGCGACATGCGCGCACTCTTTAACGACATCCCGCTCGAACAGATGAACACCTCGATGACGATCAATGCGACCGCGCCATGGCTTCTCGCGCTCTATATTGCGGTGGCCGAAGAGCAAGGTGCGGATGTGTCCCAACTTCAGGGCACTGTGCAGAACGACATCATCAAAGAATACCTCAGCCGCGGCACTTACGTGTGCCCGCCGCGCCCGTCTTTGCGCATGATTACAGACGTGGCCGCCTACACGCGTGAGCACCTGCCCAAATGGAACCCGATGAATGTGTGTTCCTACCACCTGCAGGAAGCGGGCGCGACGCCGGAGCAGGAGTTGGCCTTTGCCCTCGCCACGGCCATCGCCGTGCTCGACGACCTCAAGGAAAAAGTGCCCGCCGAGGCCTTTCCAACGATGGTCGGCCGTATCTCTTTCTTTGTGAATGCAGGCATCCGGTTTGTCACCGAGCTGTGCAAGATGCGCGCCTTTGTCGAGCTGTGGGACGAGATCACGCGCGAACGCTATGGTGTCGAGGACCCGAAATTCCGCCGCTTCCGCTATGGCGTGCAGGTGAATTCGCTGGGGCTCACCGAGCAGCAGCCCGAGAACAACGTCTACCGCATCCTCATCGAGATGCTCGCCGTGACCCTGTCCAAAAACGCCCGCGCCCGCGCCGTGCAGCTACCCGCGTGGAACGAGGCGCTCGGCCTGCCACGGCCCTTTGATCAGCAATGGTCGCTACGCATGCAACAGATCCTCGCCTATGAAACCGACCTCCTGGAATATGATGACCTGTTCGACAACAACCCCGCCGTGGAGCGCAAAGTCGCGGCACTAAAGGAAGGCGCGCGGGCAGAGCTTGCCACGCTCGACGGGATGGGCGGCGCCATCGAGGCGATCGAATATATGAAGTCGCGACTGGTCGAGGCCAACGCAGAGCGGATCACCAAGATCGAAGGCGGCGAAACGACAGTTGTCGGGGTGAACCGGTGGACCGTGGGCGAACCCTCGCCCCTGACCGCCGGTGACGGATCGATCATGGAAGCTGATCCAGAGGCTGAGGCTGATCAGGTGGCACGTCTAACTGCGTGGCGCGAGGCGCGCGATGATGGCGCGGTCAAAGCCGCGCTCGCCGACCTGCGCCAAGCGGCCATCGACGGCACAAACATCATGCCTGCCTCCGTGGCCGCGGCAAAGGCCGGCGCCACCACCGGCGAATGGGGCGACGTTGTGCGCGCGGTTTTCGGGCAGTATCGCGGCCCGACCGGCGTGTCGGCAAACCCGTCGAACCGCACCGAGGGTCTCGATGACATACGTGGCGAGGTTTCGCGTGTCGCGATGGCACTGGGGCGCCAACCCAAATTTCTCGTCGGCAAGCCTGGCCTCGACGGGCACTCCAATGGCGCCGAACAAATCGCTGCACGCGCCCGCGATGTGGGCTTTGACATCAGCTACGAAGGTATCCGCCTCACCCCGCGCGAGATTGTTGATGCGGCGTTGCGTGACGCGGCTGATGTTGTGGGACTGTCGATCTTGTCTGGGTCCCACCTGCCCCTCATCTCGGAACTGATGGAACGCCTCTTTGCTGCCGGTTTGGGACAGGTTCCTGTGGTCGTCGGCGGGATTATTCCCGAAGCGGACGCCGAGGCGCTGCGCAAGATCGGGGTGTCCAAGGTCTACACCCCCAAAGACTTTGAGTTGAACCGGATCATGTTCGACATTGTGACGCTGGTTGATCCTGCGCGCGAAGCGGCGGAATAGACGGGACGCTGCGGCACCGGCGCACCAATAGCGTCGGTCGATTTAGATGGGTTTAATCTGGCGGCGCGACATGTCTAAATGGGCACAACGCGGCAACAAGGAGACCCGTCATGCCTACGCCCCATATTTCCGCCAAACCCGGTGACATTGCCGAAACCGTTTTGCTGCCGGGCGATCCCTATCGCGCAAAGTGGGCCGCGGAGACGTTTCTCGAGAAACCGAAACTGATCAACGAAGTGCGCGGCATGCTCGGCTTTACCGGCGAGTACAAAGGCAACCGCGTCACGATCCACGGGTCGGGCATGGGGATGCCGTCCCTGTCGATTTATGCCAACGAATTGATCACCGAGTATGGCGCGCAGACTTTGATCCGGATCGGGTCCTGCGGCGCGATGCAGACCTCTATCGACGTACGCGACGTGATCATCGCGATGACGGCGACCACGCTGTCCACACCATCGCGCGGGATCATGAAAGAACTCAACTATGCGCCCTGCGCCGACTACGGGCTGCTTGAAAAAGCGGTCGCGGCGGCCCGTGCCAAAGGGACACCGACGCATGTGGGCGGGATTTATTCATCGGACGTGTTCTACGACGAGCGCCCCGATTTGACCGAACAGATGACGCGCCACGGTATTATGGGCGTCGAGATGGAAGCGGCTGAGCTCTATACGCTGGCGGCGCGCCATGGGCGTCGCGCGCTGGCGGTGCTGACGGTTTCCGATCATCTGCTCACCCATGAATCGCTCCCCTCGCAGGAACGCGAACGCAGCTTTGGTGACATGGTGGAAATTGCTCTCGAGGCCGCGTTCTAATGACCCTTCCCCAGCGCCGTATCGGCACGCGTTCTGTCGGAGCCATCGGGTTTGGCGCCATGTCTTTGGCCGGTGCGTTTGGCGCTGCGGATGACAACGTGTCGATGGAGACCCTGCAGGCCGCGGTCGATGCGGGTATCGATTTCTGGGATACGGCCAATATATACGGCATGGGACGTTCGGAAACTGTGGTCGGGCGGTTCCTGAAACAGAGCAACGCGGACATATTTCTGGCGACCAAGGTCGGGATCATTCCCGGCCCGCCGCGCCGTTTTGGCAATTCCGAGGACTACATCCGCTCCGAATTGGAGATGTCTCTGACCCGCCTGAACCGGGACCGCGTCGAACTCTACTATATCCACCGACGCGATCCGCAGACCCCCGTCGTGGAGGTCGCGGAGACGATGGGCAAGTTGATCGACGAGGGATTGATCGGTGGGTGGGGGCTATCAGAAGTTGCGCCTTTCACCATCCGACAGGCCCATGCGGTCACGCCCCTCACCGCTGTGCAGAACGAATATTCGCTCTGGTCGCGCCAACCGGAACTCGGGGTCGTCCGTACCTGCGCGCAGCTGGGCATCACCTTCGTGCCCTTCTCGCCGGTCGGGCGCGGGGCATTGTCGGATGTGGACCTCGATCCGCCGAATTTTGCGGACAGCGATTTTCGCAAAGCGAACCCGCGCTTCACCGAGCCGAACTGGTCCGCCAACATGGCGCAGATTCGCGCGTTTCGCACTCTGGCCGCCGCGCGGGGGGTGCCGACATCGGCGCTCGCGCTCGCGTGGGTTTTGGCGCAGGGCGACCATTTGATCCCGATTCCGGGAACCCGCACAGCCAAGCACCTGAGCGATCTGGTGACCGCTGCGTCCATTGACCTGTCGCCCGCAGATATCGCGGATATTGATGCGGTGTTGCCTGCAGGCTGGGCCTATGGTGACCGATACTCGCCGACGCAGGTGTTCGGCGTGGAATCCTATAGCTAGGGCGCGCTCAGGACGGGGGGCGATAGCCGATCCGGCTTTCGGCTTCCTGATCGAGTTGTGACCAGATGAAGGACCGGTCCTCGTCGCTCAGTTCTGCGTAGTCTTTGGCAACGTAGGGCTTACCCTTCTGTCCGCGACGGGTATCGACCGCCGTGAAATCCCCGTCCTTTGCGAGGTCGAAGCCGGCGCGGACCGCCTCGACAAATCCTTCTTGGTTATCGCGCACATCTTCGTAGCGTACGAGGAGCGTGTTTGCGTATCTTTTGGGAAAGCTTAGAAAACCACGGTTTTTCGCGTTGCGCAGTTTCAGAACATTGGCGAACCGCTCACCCGTCATCGGGTCGCGTTCGATCATCAACTCGCTACCCCACCGAGGATCATCCTTCGGGATGCCGAAATTCACATCGTCGATGATGCATTGCCATTCCAGCCGCAGGAATTCGGAAATCGGGCGCCATCGCATGGAACGGTGCGTGTGCCACGGCTTTGCGTGAAGCGAGCGGACCCAAGTTTCCGGATCGCGAAAGACGACTACCGCCAAGAGATCTTCGGGCGCGGTATAGGCGCTCGGGAACCCGTGCTTCCAGCCGTGGCGATGGCCATGGCGTTCAATGCGCTGTGTGGCTGGGGCGAAAGGCCACAGAAAATTCTGGTGCAGGAGTTTATGGACGAAATTCGTGCCCGAGTTTCGCTCCCCAAACACGAAATAACTCGTGGGCCGCACCGAAGACGCGCGTAGATCAATCGGTTGCATTCGCGGCGGTCCCATCGGGCGTCGGAGGCGTCGGCACGGCGGCGTCATTGTTCCCGCCGTTTGACACGTCATACCATTCTTCGTTTCGCGTCAGTAGCATCGCCGCGGCAAGTGCGCCGAAGGCCAGCGTCGACCCCGCAAGAAGCGCGTAATCCACCGAGTCCAGAATAAAGTAGAGGACCGCGTAGAGGACAATCAACACCCCGCCCAGAACCCATGTGCGCGATTTCAACTTCAATCCGACCCACCCGTAGAGTGTCAGCAATCCGATGGTCGCCCCACTGGAGAGAACATAGGCGGCGAGGAAGCCGATGTGTTCGGCGTAGGCGACCATGAGGAGCACGAAAGTCAACTGGGCAAGGCCGATGAGGATGTATTGCACCGGATGCGCCGGCTTTTTCGTTCGCTTTTCAACCAGCAGCACGGTCAGAAATGTGAGCGCAATGAAGAGGATCGAATAGGCCGCGCTGCGGTAGGCTTTTTGGTAGAAATTGTTCGGCTCGAAGGTTTCGAACCCGAAAGCAAGCGATTGGTTCATCATCGCCCTACTGGAGAACCGCGAAATCTGTGGCAAAGCCCGCGCGAGATGCGGGATCGTCCAGGCGGCTGAAAACCCGTCGTCCGTTATCTGCGAGCTATCGGGCAAATAGGCGCCTTGGAAACTCGGGTGTGCCCAATCGGACGTAATCTCGACCCGCGTGGTGCGCCCCGACGGCGTGGCCATGAAGGAGCGCGCGCCATTGACACCAAGCGTGAGTGCGAATTCCTGCTTTCCTCTCGGGTCGCCAACCATTGCCCCTATGCCCGATTCATTTCCGCGAGAACGGGGTTCAAGATCGTAGGAGGCACCATCGATTTCCAACGCGGCCTCGCCACGCAAAGCCGCGTTATTGGAGATGGAGATGTCCACCGAGGCCAGGTCCCAATGTATCTCCTCGCCTGAGAGCAGGCTCGCCTCGACGTCATCTACGTCAAAGTTGAACTTGGCCGAAAGCACGCCCTGATAGACGGGTACGTTGAATATCCCGCGGTGCCTGACCTCTGTCTCGAAGGAGGCGGAGAGATCGTAGCGATCGGGCAGCACCCACACGCTTTCGCGCATTTCGACCACGGTTTCCGTCACGGTTGCGCTCGCCTGATCGGAGCCGTCGCCCTTTGGCGCACCCCCCGGCTGGCTGGTCGTGCGTTCGACCGTCGCCGTGACCGGAATAACGAGGAACGGGCCGGTCACGACCTGTGGACCACCCCATTCCTGTCCAAGCTTTTCGATGGTGTCGCGCGCGTGGTTCTGGCGCGCGCCAACGACGAAGCTCACGAGGAGCATCGGAATGGACATAAGCAACACCAATAGTGCCACGATCAAAAATCTGGTTCCGGTCGATCTGAGCATGTCTGGCCTTTTTGTCGGTGTCGGTTTGCTGAGCCTAACAGGGCTTCAAACCAGTTCCTAGATACGCAAAAGCCGCCCCGAAGGGCGGCCAATCCGTTGCGCGGCGTGCATTTTTAGATGCGGCGTTCGAGCATGAGTTTTTTGATTTGCGCGATTGCTTCCGCGGGGTTCAAACCTTTGGGGCAGGTTTTGGCGCAGTTCATGATGGTGTGGCAGCGATAGAGTTTGAACGGATCTTCAAGCTCGTCGAGACGCTCGCCCGTGGCCTCATCGCGGCTGTCGATGATCCAACGATAGGCATGCAACAGGGCGGCTGGGCCGAGGTATTTGTCGCCATTCCACCAGTAAGACGGACAGGAGGTCGAACAGGATGCGCACATCACGCACTCATAGAGACCATCGAGTTTCTTGCGGTCCTCGATCGACTGCTTCCATTCCTTGGCGGGACGGTTTGTTTTGGTTTCCAGCCACGGCATGATCGACGCGTGTTGTGCGTAGAAATGCGTGAGGTCGGGGATGAGGTCTTTGATCACCTGCATGTGGGGCAGTGGATAAATCCGCACGTCGCCTTTGATCTCGTCGAGACCGTAAATACAGGCGAGCGTGTTGATCCCGTCGATGTTCATCGCGCAGGACCCACAAATCCCCTCGCGGCAGGACCGGCGGAAAGTCAGGGTCGGGTCGATTTCGTTTTTGATCTTGATGAGAGCATCAAGAACCATCGGGCCGCATTTATCCATGTCGATGAAGTAGGTATCGACGCTCGGGTTCTTTTCGTCATCGGGGTTGAACCGATAGATCTGGAATTTGCGGACGTTGGTCGCGCCTTCCGGCTTTGGCCATGTTTTGCCCTGAACGATTTTCGAGTTCTTCGGGAGTGCGAACTGGACCATCTCTTACCCTCCTAAACCCCTAAGGGCGCATTTGGTGACGCCTGCGGCCTTGCCTGCGGTGTCAAATTTCGTGTCTTTGGGAGCCATCACCGGTCCCCTTTAATGCAATAACCCGAGCCGCCGACCATGACGGCGGTACCGCAGCTGCGATAGGTATCGGTGGAGTTTGTCACCCCGCCGGACAGTTCGGGAACGTAGTCCTGAGCCGTCAATTCACCCGACCCTGTTGCGCTCGATTGCAGGCCTGCGCGTGCGATACAGGCGTTGGCTGCCGCGATCTGTTCGCTGGCGACGCCGGAAGTGGGCATGACGGTAAAGCTCTGCTGGCGCCCCTCGGCGCGATAATCGAGTTGGTATTGCCCGCTGATGCCCGCCGCACGCACGCATTTCTCGACCGTGACGCGGGCAGCACTGTTCTGCCCGACACAGCCTGTCAGAGCGACAAGGCCACTGAGAGAAAGCGCAATCGTAATGGCGCGCATTAGAAAGTCCTCGCTTTGGGGGCGATTTTCTTCAGCGAGATACCGCCCTCTTTCTCGGTCGTCAGGGGGGCTACAATCACGTCGCGGTAGGTCAACGTCACCTTGTTGCCCTCGACACGAGAGATGGTGTGTTTGCGCCAAACCTTGTCGTCGCGGGTCGGATAGTCTTCGTGAGCATGTGCACCACGGCTTTCCTTGCGTGCTTCCGCGCCCACGATCGTGGCGAGAGCGTTTGGCATCAGGTTCGCAAGCTCCAGCGTTTCCATCAGATCGGAGTTCCAGACCAGAGAGCGGTCGGTAACCTGGATATCCTGGAATTTGCCGGCAACAGCGACCATTTTATCGACGCCCTCTTTGAGGGTTTTGTCGGTGCGGAACACGGCAGCGTCGTCCTGCATCGTGCGCTGCATTTCGAGACGCAGATCGGAGGTCGGTGTATGGCCGCTGGCGTGGCGGATCGCGTCGAAACGGTCGAATGCCTTTTGAACAGAGGCGGTGTTCACCGGCTCGTTGGGGGCCTCCGCATCGACCACGTGACCCGCACGGATGGCGGCGGCACGCCCGAAGACCACGAGGTCGATCAGCGAGTTGGAGCCCAGACGGTTCGCACCATGCACGGATGCGCAACCCGCCTCGCCCACAGCCATCAGGCCCGGAACGACGGCGTTGTGATCTTTTGGCGTCGGGTTCAGGACCTCACCGTAGTAGTTGGTCGGAATGCCGCCCATGTTGTAGTGCACGGTCGGCAGAACGGGGATCGGCTCCTTGGTGACATCGACGCCCGCGAAGATCTTCGCGCTCTCGGAGATGCCGGGAAGCCGCTCGGCCAGTGCCTCGGCAGGCAGGTGGCTGAGATTGAGGTGGATGTGATCGCCGTGTTCACCGACACCGCGTCCTTCGCGGATTTCCATGGTCATGGAGCGGGAGACATAGTCACGCGGCGCGAGGTCTTTGTAGGTCGGCGCGTAGCGTTCCATAAAGCGTTCGCCTTCGGAGTTGGTCAGATAACCACCCTCCCCGCGCGCGCCTTCGGTGATCAGACAGCCGGAGCCGTAGATGCCGGTCGGGTGGAATTGGACGAACTCCATGTCCTGCAGCGCGAGACCCGCACGCGCCACCATGCCACCGCCATCGCCGGTGCAAGTATGAGCAGAGGTTGCCGAGAAGTAGGCGCGGCCATAACCACCGGTCGCCAGCACAACCATCTTCGCATTGAAGACATGGAAGGTGCCGTCATCGAGTTTCCAGCACACTACACCAGTACAACGACCGTCATCGGACATGATGAGGTCCATGGCGAAGTATTCGATGTAGAATTCCGCGTTGTTTTTCAGGCTCTGACCATAGAGCGTGTGCAGAATGGCGTGGCCGGTGCGGTCTGCGGCAGCACAGGTTCGCTGCACTGGCGGGCCTTCACCAAACTCCGTGGTGTGGCCACCAAAGGGGCGCTGGTAGATTTTGCCCTCTTCGGTGCGCGAGAACGGCACGCCGTAATGTTCGAGTTCGTAGACCGCTTTGGGCGCTTCACGCGCGAGATATTCCATCGCATCGGTATCGCCGAGCCAGTCGGACCCTTTGACGGTGTCGTACATGTGCCACTGCCAGTTGTCAGGGCCCATGTTTGACAGGGATGCCGCGATGCCACCCTGTGCGGCGACCGTGTGTGAACGGGTCGGGAAAACCTTGGTCACGCATGCGGTGCGCAAACCCTGTTCGGCCATTCCGAGTGTTGCGCGCAAACCTGCGCCACCGGCGCCCACCACCACGACATCATAGTCGTGGGTTTCGTATTCGTATGCTGCCGTCATGTTCTTATGTCCTTACAGCGCGAGTTTAACCAAGGCGAAGAGGCCGGCGGCCATCAGCGCGTAGCACAGGAAATTCATGCCCAGCACGAGGAACACCCGAACCAATCCCTTGGAGTAGTCTTCCACCATCATCTGCCATCCGCGCATCATGTGCACAAAGCCGACGACCAATGTCAGGCCTGCGACAATCGCAGGGAAGGGACGGCTATAGTAGGCCACCACTTCTGCATGGGTGCCGCCCAGCGCGCAGCCAAAGGTGAAAACGAAAAGCGGGATCAGGATCAGCAGCCCCACCGAGGAAACCAGCATGAACCAATGATGTTCGACACCGGTTTTGGAGGCCCCGAGGCCAACGGCCCGTTTGCGATCGGTTAGATAACGCATACCATCCCCTCCTTACACAACGAGCACGGTCACGATTGTCAGCACAGTCGCACCGACAAACATGGCCCAGCCCATCATTTCGGACCGCTTGAGATCGAGCCACACACCCGCATCCCAGATCAGGTGACGCAACCCGCCACCGAGATGGTACCAAAGGGCCCAAACCGATCCGAGCATGACCAGATCACCGAACCAAGAGCGGATCAGCCAGTCGATAAATTCGAATTTTTCCGGAGAGGTCGCGGCGGCGAGGAGCCACCAGACCACGAGGATAGCCGCAACGATCAAGGCATTACCTGTGATGCGAACCATCATTGAAGAAATGGAAGTGAGCTGGAAGCGATAATACTTCCCGAACATGAACGGGGAAAGCGGGCGATTGCCGCGGTTCACATCAGCCATAGTGACGTCCTTTCACGAGCGATGCGGGTGTCATTGAGGAAGGTATGGAACTTTTGCACCGCGAAGTCACGCCCTGTGAGCGCTAACAGTTATCGAAAACATCCGCATTCCCGCTATGTGTGATCACAAAAATAGTCGTGTGATCACAAATTTGTGGTCACTTAACTCATTGTTTATGCTAGTCGTGCGTGGAGACTAAGGAGTCCTGCCCAGCGCCCGCTTCACCCAATTCTTCAAACGGCGCCGCAGACGAACGAAAAATGGCTGGTGTGCGAGCTTTTGCGTGCGTCCCGCATTTTCGCGGGGAAAGCCGGGCAGGAAATCCGGCCCCAGAAAATTGACCAGCTCATACCAGCCATCTCCCTTGGACAGATCCAGTTCGAGAAAATCTTCCGGTCGATCCGCAAAATATGTACGGATCTTTTCGTTCTGTTCGAGATAGATTTTCCGGTAGGTGTCTTCGTTTCCGACGAATGTCTCCACGCCATACATCCATGTACGCAGCGGATTATTGGCCTCTTCAAAGAACCGGTCATAACTGGCGAGCCAGTCCTCGACCGGTCGGTAAGTTAGGATGAATTTTGACCCCGGAAATTCGCGATCGAACTCCTCAAAGAGGAATGCACAGGGCGAATCCTGTATCGCATCCAGATCGCGAAGAATGTCGATGGTCGTCTTTGCAACAACCTCGCGCGCATCCTCACTGTGGGGATCAAGGGCCGCGTTTACTTCGCGCCACGACTGCCCGACGCTATAGCCCAACCGCATGAGTGCTGAACTAAGGGAAGTCGTCCCAGTTTTCTGAAAACCCACGCAACAGATTTTCTGTGCCGTTGTGCGCTTGGCCATAGTATCTCTCCGTCGGTCAGGTCCAAGTTTAGCAACGACCTACAGAGGGTCAATGGCAGCATCGCAACCGGGCGACGAAAACCTCCCTAGACCGGCATAAGCGCCCAATAATCCAGATCGAGCAACACATCGGGATGGTATTTCCCGTCTTCGCCTTTGAGTGCAAACTCCGGCGCGCCGTCTTTATACGCGACAAGGCGCAATCGCACGGCCCCGACCCCGGGTGCATCCGTCTCTGCCAGGTCGAGAACCTCGGACCAAGCGCGCACCGTGTCACCGGAGAAGCATGGGTTCGCATGCGCGCCGCCGTTCAACCCGACGATCATCTGCGCATTTGCCAGACCATTGAACGACAAAGCGCGGGCCATCGAAATGACGTGCCCGCCATAGATCAACCGTTTGCCGTCTTCACGGTTCGTCGCGTCGAAGTGGACCTTGGCCGTATTTTGCCACAGGCGCGTGGCGAGCATGTGTTCGGACTCTTCGATCGTCACACCATCAACATGGTCGATCTTTTCACCGACCTTATAGTCCGACCACCGATGCGCCTCTCCGGCCAGATCGAAATCGTAGCGGGCAAAGTCGATGCCTTCAGGCAGGACCAATTCATCGGCCGGGACCACGGTGCGCAAATCAGGGATCACCGTTTCGGGCACGGGGGCGTCGAGATCGCGTTTGCGCACCATAACCCAGCGCACATATTCCAAAACCGGCTCATCGAACTGGTTACGGCCGGTCGTGCGCACATAGACCACGCCGGACTTGCCGTTGGAGTTCTGCTTGACCCCGATCACCTCTGACTCTGATCGCAGTGTGTCACCGGGATAGACGGGCTTTAGCCACCGCCCTTCGGCGTAGCCGAGGTTGGCCACCGCGTTCAGCGACACATCGGGCACCGTTTTTCCGAACACCGTATGAAACGCGATCAGATCATCCATCGGCGATTTGTCGAAACCACAGGATGCGGCGAAATCGTCCGAGGAATAGAGAGCATGGCGGGCGGGATAAAGCGCATGATAAAGCGCCCTCTCGCCACCGGAAATCGTCCGCGGCACAGCGTGTTTGATCACCTGACCAACAGCGTAATCCTCGAAAAACCGTCCCGCGTTCGTCTTCATTTAGAGCTCTCCCAATTTCACATCTGCGCTGTAGTCGCCTTCGGCCTGTTTCACGACCGCCTGCGCACAGCGCATCCGCCCCGTGGCGTGGTCGTAGGCGTAAGAGGGGGAACCATAGAGCTCCCACCCTTTGTTCAATGCCGCCGTCACTTTATGACAAAAGGCAGACGTATCCTCATCGGTCAGAAGCCTATAGGCCTGCATGCTGTGTCCTCACATCGGGAATGGATAAACGCCGATCCACCAATGCAGACCCGCGATGACAATAAAGACGGCAAGCGAGATCAACGCCAGACGCATATCGCCTTTTGGCGATCCCCCGTCGTAGGGCACGTAGGAATGCACCTGTCTGTTGATCAATACCATCTCGGTTGCGGCCCAGATGATCATGGCCCCGAAAAGAACAAAGCTCGCCGCATCCGCGTTGGTCAACAGGTGCGCGACACCCCAGACGATGACCCCTGTCAGCATCGGGTGGCGCATCTTCGCGCGCAGGCGGCTCTTCGAATTACCCAGGCCCAGAAGAACAACGGCTATGACCATCAGGAGATTATTGAGGTGAACGGTCCAACCCGGCAGCGCATAGAGATCGTAGGTCTCTGCCCCGCGATACCCGACCACCATAAACACCAAAGACAAGGCCAGCGCGAGTGCGACAGGGCCCTTTGCCTTGTCGCCCATACGGGCCCGCGCATCTGGTGCCAAGCGTTTGAACAAATGTGCGCCGCTCCACAGCAGAACACCGAGAATGAGAAGGATCATGGCTTACTCCATTGCTAGGATCGCATCGTGCTTGGCGAGCGTAGCACGCGCCGTCACGATATGGAGATTCTCCACAATTTTACCATCGACAACCGCAACGCCTTCGCCTGCGGCCTGTGCTGCCTCAAACGCGGTGATTTGTCTCTGCGCGAGGTCAATTTCAGCTTCGGTGGGGGCAAATACTTCGTTCGCGATATCCAACTGCGCGGGATGGATCAGGGTTTTGCCATCCATCCCGAAATCACGCCCCTGCTCGCATTCGGCGCGCAAACCGTCGTCATCCTTGAAGGCATTATAGACGCCATCCAGCACAACCACCCCATGCGCCTTGGCCGCAATCACGCAGAGACCAAGTCCGGTCAGCAGCGGCTGTCGATCCGCGCGAAACCGGGTGTTGAGGTCCTTGGCGAGGTCATTTGTGCCCATCACGAAGCCCGTCAGGCGCGGGTGTGCGGCAATCTCGGCAGCGTTGAGCATGCCGAGCGGCGTTTCCATCATCGCCCAGAGCGGCACATCGGGGATGGCCTGTGCAAGTTCTTCGACCATCGCGCCGGAGTCCACCTTTGGCAGCAGGATCCCGTCAATGTCCGCGCCGACGAACGCGGCCACGTCATCGCGGCCCCATTCGGTATCGAACCCGTTCACTCGGACGATCTTGGCGCGATTGCCGTAGCCGCCGGATTTGATGGTCTGTGCGAGCAAGGTGCGGGCGGCGACCTTGGCCTCGGGGGCAACGGCGTCTTCGAGGTCAAACAGGATTGCATCACATGCCAGCCCCTTGGCCTTTTCCAGAGCGCGTTCCTTTGAGCCGGGGATATAGAGAGCCGAACGGTACGGGCGTGTGGATGACATGATTCTGATTACCTCCGCAATATTGTTGCGCAAAGAGCCACAGAAGCGCACCTTTCCGCAACCCCAAAATTTCCGCACTGCAGAAATTTGCGGCGCCGCGACACGCAACGCGCGCCCCTGTTAACCTTATCTAAGACCTTCAGGCGCAGTCTGATCCCATCGCCGGAAAGCGGGAGGTGCAAGTGCATGACCAACAATGCACGCGCTCCGGTTCACCCAGTCGGGGCTACCCCGACGCTTTAAAAGGAAAGAAAGATGGGACGTTTCGTAAACTCCGCCTTTCCGGGTGCCGTCGCTCTGGTCATCGCCGGGGCTGCATCCGCACAGGCCAATTGCGCCAACCGTGATCAGGTCATCGACCGCCTGATGTCGAAGTTCGGTGAAAGCCGCCAGTCAATCGGGCTCGCCCCCAACAACGGTGTGTTTGAGGTCTTTGCCTCCCCCGAAACCGGCACGTGGACGATTGTGGTGACGCAGCCGAACGGAATGTCGTGCCTCATCGCATCGGGGCAGGCATTCGAAACGCTCGCGGAACTCGGCGTGACCAAAGGTGAAGACGCTTAAATCCGGCGACCTGCGCGGTTGACCCTGTGCAGTGCGGCCACCCGTAGATCAAACTCGGTCTGCGGCTGACGCCGACACGGCACACGGGGGTCGGACCATGACTAAGTCAGCGCGTCAAAGATGAGTTTCAGCCCTGTGATCGTCAGGAAAATATAGGCCAGCGCAAAGAACAGTTTGTCCGACATCTTGTGATGCAGCCATGCCCCGATGAGGACCCCCGCGATCGCGGCGGGCACGAGGGTCAAGTCGGCCTTGAACGTATCCGCGCTGAAAATACCGACGATGAAATAGGGAATGAACTTGAGCAGGTTCACCGCCCAGAAAACCAGAACACTCGTCGCCTGGTAGGTGGTTTTGTCCATTTTCTGGCTCAGCAGATAGACGGCAGCGGGCGGTCCGCCCGCGTGACTGATGAACGATGTGAACCCCGTCGCCATACCCCAAAACAGACCACCGGCGGTGCCGATGCGGTTTTTGGGCTGGGGAATCCATCCCCGTGCTTTCGCCCCCTGATAGGCCACAAATCCAACCGCGACGATGCCGATCAGGAACCGGAAGACATCGGGCGATGCGATGCCGTAGAGCAATCCGCCCAGCGCAATCCCGGGCAGTGCGCCCACGATCAATGTGCGCGCGACTTTCCAGTCCCATTTTCGCCAGAACACGCGGATTGCCGTGACATCCATCACCATGAGCAGCGGCAACATCAGACCAACCGCCTGCCCCGGTTCGAGAATCAGCGCCAGAAATGGTGTCGCTGCAAAGGCCGCGGCAGAGCCAAAACCGCCCTTTGACATGCCCGCAAAGATCACCGCCGGCACCGCGAACAGAAAGAAATTGAAGTCGAGCGTCATGGCATCCCCGCTATGCATCACGATCAATTCCTAATCGAATAAGGGGTGGTTATCGCTAACGCCACCCCAATCCTCTCCTAACACCTGTGTTTGCAAGCGCAGCGGACTTGCACGAATGCCGCCAAAGGGCTACCCATCGCGCGATCCAAATCCAATTGACCGGAGACACTCATCATGGCCAGACCCAAGATTGCCCTTATCGGCGCAGGTCAAATCGGCGGCACGCTCGCCCACCTCGCAGCCATCAAAGAACTCGGCGACGTGGTCCTGTTCGACATTTCAGACGGCACGCCGCAGGGCAAAGCGCTCGATATCGCTGAGTCCGGTCCTTCCGAAGGTTTCGACGCGAACCTCAAAGGCACCACAGATTACGCGGATATCGCGGGCGCAGACGTATGTATCGTCACCGCAGGCGTTCCTCGCAAACCCGGCATGTCGCGCGACGACCTTCTCGGCATCAACCTCAAGGTTATGAAATCCGTCGGCGAAGGCATCAAAGAACACGCACCTGACGCGTTCGTCATCTGCATCACCAACCCGCTCGACGCGATGGTCTGGGCGCTGCAGCAGTACTCCGGCCTGCCCACAGAAAAAGTTGTCGGCATGGCAGGCGTTCTCGACAGCGCGCGTTTCCGCCACTTCCTGTCGGTCGAATTCGGCGTATCGATGAGAGACGTCACCGCATTCGTACTCGGCGGCCACGGCGACACCATGGTTCCCTCCGCACGCTACTCCACCGTGGGCGGCATCCCCCTCCCCGATCTGGTGGAAATGGGCTGGACCACGCAAGAAAAACTCGACGCGATCATTCAGCGCACCCGTGACGGTGGCGCAGAAATCGTTGGCCTGTTGAAAACCGGTTCCGCTTTCTACGCTCCTGCGACCTCCGCGATCGAGATGGCCGAAGCCTACCTCAAAGACCAGAAACGCCTCCTGCCCTGCGCGGCTTATTGCGATGGCGAGCTTGGCCTTAACGGAATGTATGTTGGCGTCCCGACCATCATTGGCGCAGGCGGCATCGAAAAAGTCGTCGACATCAAACTCTCCAAAGACGAGCAAGTGATGTTCGACAAATCCGTTGAAGCGGTCAAAGGTCTCGTTGAAGCCTGCAAAGGCATCGACGGCAACCTCGCCTAGGCGATACAGACTTCGAAACGACAAAGGCCGGATCCCAGTGATCCGGCCTTTTGTTTTGCGTCGCGGGTGTAAGTCAGAACTTGAACGCAACACCTAGGTTGATCGCGTTCGTCACGATGTCCGTGCGTAGCGATCCGCCGCCTTCGAGGTCTGCGTTGAGTTGCGAATAGGTGCCTTTGTATTCGCCAAAGACATCCCAGCGCTCATTCATCTCGAAACTCGCGCCCGCAATCCATGCGACCGAGGGACCCGCGACCTGATATTCAAAGGTCTTGGGCGCCGTAGGCGTTGTCTGCACCTCGACATGCGGAATGATCAAACCGGCACTTAGCCCCGCATAGGGTGTCAGTTTATCACCCCACGCAGCGGGCCACCGCCACACCCCACCAAAGGTCAGGTTGTTGAGGCCATCGGTGAATTCCAGAACCTCGAAACCGCTTTTGTCAAAGGTCTCCTGATCGGCGTAAACCTTGGTGTGGTTGAAATCCGCCGTGAGGCCAAACCGTTCACTGAGCCACCACGTCCCGCGCACCCCGTAATAGGGCGGCATCGCGAAGGGTTTCGAATCCCATCCGGCGGTAAAGTCGAAATCCCCAGCGCCCGCGGGATCGCTGCCTGTCACATTGCTGTGCGGCGCGCTCTGATAGCCGGAGTAGACCGAAATGCTGTAATCCTGCGCCGCGAGCGAACCCGCACAGAAAACGGCAAGTGCGCCAACGACATAGGGGGCCAGGGGAATAAGGGGCATGATGAGGGACTTTTGCTCTGAGGGTTTCCATCATTATATCACCCCTTCAGCCCCGCAAACAACCGCCCGCGACGAGTGGACGCTGTTGACCAAGGCGGACGGGAAACGGCGCAAGGAGCCCGATTGCCGCCGGTGGCGTTTTCCACAGAGGCGAAGGTGGTGACTGGATCGGGTGCCGCATCCACGCTGCCCGGACGCCCCGCATCGGGTGCGATTCGACCGGACCATCGAAAGTTGGATTTGTGATCACACTTTTTCTGCCTGTGATCACAAAATGGAGAAACTCGGGCCATTTAACGCTAACAGCGGAAAAAACCGTTTATTCACATGGTGTGACTATGCGATGAGCCATGCAAACGAACCACGATAGGACAGGTCCATGAACATCCACGAGTATCAGGCAAAAAGCCTCCTCAAGGAATACGGCGCGCCGGTTTCCGACGGCCGGGTCGTGCTCAATGCACATGACGCGAAAACCGCTGCGGGCGAATTGCCCGGACCCCTGTGGGTCGTTAAAGCACAAATTCACGCCGGTGGCCGCGGCAAGGGCAAATTCAAAGAGCCCAACGCAGGCGACAAGGGCGGCGTGCGTCTGGCGAAGTCTGTCGAAGAGGCAGCACAAGAAGCCAACGCGATGCTCGGCCATACACTCGTGACCCATCAGACCGGTCCGGCAGGCAAACAGGTCAACCGCATCTACATCGAAGACGGCTCGGGCATTGAGCGCGAACTCTACCTCGCCCTGCTCGTGGATCGCCAAACCTCGCGCGTTTCTTTCGTGGCCTCCACCGAAGGCGGCATGGACATCGAAGAAGTCGCGGCCAACACACCCGAGAAAATCCAGACATTCACGGTCGATCCGGCTGTTGGATACCAGGGCTTCCACGGACGCCGCATCGCGTTTGCTCTCGGCCTCGAAGGCAAACAGGTCAAACAATGCGCTCAGCTGATGGGCAATCTGTACCGCATGTTCATCGAAAAAGACATGGAGATGCTGGAGATCAACCCTCTGATCGTCACCGAAACCGGCGATCTGAAATGTCTCGACTGCAAAGCCGGCTTTGACGGCAACGCGCTCTACCGCCACCCCGACATCGTCGGCATGCGTGACGAGACAGAAGAAGACCCCAAAGAACTCGCCGCCTCCCAGCACGACCTGAACTACATCGCGCTCGACGGTGAAATCGGCTGCATGGTGAACGGTGCCGGTCTGGCCATGGCGACCATGGACATCATCAAACTCTACGGCGCAGAGCCTGCCAACTTCCTCGACGTAGGCGGCGGCGCGACCAAAGAGAAAGTCACCGAAGCTTTCAAAATCATCACCTCGGACCCGAACGTCAAAGGAATCCTCGTGAACATCTTCGGCGGCATCATGCGCTGTGACGTGATCGCTGAGGGTGTGATTGCCGCTGTGAAAGAAGTCGGCCTGAAAGTGCCGCTCGTTGTGCGCCTCGAAGGGACCAACGTGGAGCTCGGCAAAGAGATCATCAACAACTCCGGTCTCGACGTGATCGCCGCCGACAACCTCAAAGACGGCGCGCAGAAAATCGTTAAAGCAGTGAAGGGCTAAGTCAGATGGCAATCCTCGTAGACGAAAACACCAAGGTCATCTGTCAGGGCTTCACCGGCTCGCAGGGTACCTTCCACTCGGAGCAGGCCATTGCATATGGCACCAAAATGGTCGGCGGCGTGACGCCGGGCAAAGGTGGCATGACCCATCTCGACCTGCCGGTCTTCAACTCCGTGCACGAAGCGGTCGCGAAAACCGAAGCCAACGCGTCCGTGATCTATGTTCCCCCGCCCTTCGCAGCCGACTCGATCCTCGAAGCGATCGACGCGGAAGTACCGTTGATCATCTGCATCACCGAAGGCATCCCTGTGCTCGACATGATGGGCGTGAAAAAGGCGCTGGAAACCTCCAAGTCGCGCCTCATCGGCCCGAACTGCCCGGGTGTCATCACGCCTGATGCGTGCAAAATCGGCATCATGCCCGGCCACATCCACCGTCGCGGTTCCGTCGGCGTTGTGTCCCGCTCCGGTACGCTGACCTATGAAGCGGTGAAACAGACCTCTGATCTGGGCCTCGGCCAATCCACCGCAGTGGGCATCGGCGGCGACCCGATCAAAGGCACAGAGCACATCGACGTGCTCGACATGTTCCTCGACGATCCCGAAACCCATTCGATCATCATGATCGGTGAGATCGGTGGCTCCGCGGAAGAAGAAGCTGCCGAATTCCTCGCCGAGCAGCGCAAAAAAGGCCGCTGGAAACCGACCGCTGGTTTCATCGCCGGTCGCACGGCCCCTCCCGGCCGCCGCATGGGCCACGCAGGCGCGATTGTCGCTGGCGGCAAAGGCGATGCGGAATCCAAGATCGAAGCGATGAAATCCGCAGGTATCGTGGTTGCCGACAGCCCCGCAACGCTGGGCGAAGCCGTGCAAGAAGCGATCGGAAAAGGCTAACCATGCTGCGCAACCTCCTTTTCGGGTCCAAGCCGAGCGCCGGAGATATTCCGGTGCCCCCGGAGGTATGCGCAACACGGAAACAACTGAGCGCCGGGGTCGATGCCCTCGGCGCTCTCATCAATAAGCAGGGTTGGGGGCCACTCGGCCTCGCCGAAATCCTCGAATCCGCCGGTTTCGCCATAGCTACCGATGCCGAACGTCTGGCACATATCCGTGGAATGATCGAAAGCGGCGCGGTTGATGCCTATCGCCACTTGGACCGGGGCGTGGTTTTCGCCGCCGTCGATGCCTGCGACAAAGAAAGCGTTGCGCGCGCCAGAGATCTTGGTGACGAACTGCGTGACCGGCTCACCCGCGCCACGCTGGGTCGTCGGTTAAACCAGCAGCCCGAAGAAAATCCGCCCGTTCTCTGGCATCATCCCAGCGGCATTTTCGTCTTCCATTGCGGCGAAAGATTCCCCGGGGGCGCCAGTGCGGGAGCTTACGCGGACGAGGACATCTGGCTTGTGGCCCTGCCCGAGGACGAAGATTCTGGCCTCTACGATGACGTTCAGGAGCTGTTGTCGCAGAACAAAATAACGACCAAATTCCAGCCGCGCGCCAAATTCACTCACAACACTACCACGCGATTGTCCGCGGTGACCCGTGGGATACGCGGGCGCCACATCCGCACCGGATCTTACTCGTTTTCAAGCCGCGACCAGTACAACACGGAATTTGTGGCCGGGATTTATCTTGCTGACTATCGTCGCGATGAGGCGGGTAAAAACGCCACCCGATCTGTCCCCTATCTTTACGCGGACGTAAAACGCGCCAATCTATGCCTCTAACCATTGTAACCAAAGGTCCGAAAGGATCAGACCCATGAATGATCAAAGCCCTAACGACATCTTTCACGCCTCCTCTTTCATGCAGGGGCACAATGCGGAGTACCTCGAACAGGTCTACGCGCAATTCGCGAAGGATCCTGCGTCTGTGGACGCAAGTTGGGTCGCGTTTTTTGAATCGCTTGGCGACAACGCCGGTGACGTGCAGGCCGAGGCAGCGGGCCCTTCATGGGCGCGCGCTGATTGGCCTCCGGTTCCAAATGACGATCTGACCAGCGCATTGGACGGGCAATGGGCCGAACCCGTCGCCGCCGAGAAAAAGATCAAAGAGAAAGCCGCCGAAAAAGGCGTCGAGATTTCCGAGGACGCCGTCAAACGCGCTGTTCTGGATTCCGTGCGCGCGTTGATGATTATCCGCGCCTACCGGATCCGTGGCCATCTCGTGGCCGATCTCGATCCGCTGGGCATGCGCGACGAGACCCCGCACCCCGAACTGGACCCGAAATCCTACGGTTTCACCGAAGCCGACATGGACCGCCCGATCTTCCTCGATCAGGTGTTGGGCCTTCAGCACGCCTCGATGCGTCAGATACTCGACATCGTGAAGCGGACCTATTGCGGCACTTTTGCGCTGCAGTACATGCATATTTCCGACCCCGAACAGGCCGGTTGGCTCAAAGAGCGGATCGAAGGTTTCGGCAAGGAAATCGCCTTTACCCGTGAGGGCCGCAAAGCGATCCTGAACAAGTTGGTCGAGGCCGAGGGTTTCGAGAAATTCCTCCACGTCAAATACATGGGCACCAAACGCTTTGGTCTGGACGGGGGTGAAGCGCTTATCCCTGCGATGGAACAGATCATCAAACGCGGCGGCAACCTCGGCGTGAAAGAGGTCATCATCGGCATGCCGCACCGCGGTCGTTTGTCGGTGCTCGCCAACGTGATGAGCAAACCCTACCGCGCGATCTTCAACGAATTCCAGGGCGGTTCGTTCAAACCCGAGGACGTGGATGGCTCCGGCGATGTGAAATATCACCTCGGAGCTTCTTCGGATCGCGAATTCGACGGCAATACCGTTCACCTGTCTCTGACGGCCAACCCGTCGCACCTTGAGGCGGTGAACCCCGTTGTCTTGGGCAAAGTGCGCGCCAAGACCGACCAGAACAACGACCACGAACGCACCAGCGTGATCCCGATCCTGTTGCACGGCGACGCGGCCTTTGCCGGTCAGGGTGTTGTGGCAGAATGCTTTGGCCTGTCGGGGCTGCGCGGTCACCGCACCGGCGGCACGATCCATATCGTGGTCAACAACCAGATCGGATTCACCACCGCGCCGCATTTCTCGCGCTCCTCGCCCTACCCGACCGACAACGCATTGGTCGTCGAGGCGCCAATCTTCCACGTCAACGGTGACGATCCGGAGGCTGTGGTGCACGCTGCGAAAGTGGCCACCGAGTTCCGTCAGAAATTCCACAAAGACGTGGTGATCGACATCTTCTGCTACCGCAGGTTTGGTCACAACGAAGGCGACGAGCCGATGTTTACCAATCCGCAGATGTACAACCGGATCAAAAAGCACAAAACCACGCTGCAGCTTTATACCGAGCGCCTCGTCAAGGACGGCCTCATCCCCGAGGGTGAGATCGAAGATATGAAGGCTGCGTTTCAGGCGCACCTCAATGACGAATTCGAGGTCGGCAAAACCTACAAACCCAACAAAGCCGACTGGCTCGACGGGCGGTGGTCCCACCTCAATTCCGAGGGCGGCGAATATCAGCGTGGGCAAACCTCGATTTCCGAGAAAACCCTCGCCGAGGTGGGCCGGTCCCTGACCAGCTATCCTGAAGAATTCAACATCCACAAAACCGTTGCCCGTCAACTCGACGCGAAGGCGCAGATGTTTGAAAGCGGCACCGGTTTTGACTGGGCCACGGCCGAGGCAATCGCCTTTGGATCGCTGCTCACCGAAGGGTACCCTGTGCGTCTTGCCGGTCAGGATTCGACACGCGGCACCTTTTCGCAACGCCACTCGGCGCTGATCGATCAGAAATCCGAGGACCGCTACTACCCGCTCAACCACATCCGTGAGGGGCAGGCGAATTACGAAGTCATCGACTCGATGCTGTCGGAATATGCCGTGCTCGGGTTCGAATACGGCTACTCGCTCGCCGAACCCAACGCATTGACCCTGTGGGAAGCCCAGTTCGGCGACTTCGCCAACGGCGCGCAGATCATGTTCGACCAATTCATCTCGTCGGGCGAACGCAAATGGCTGCGTATGTCGGGTCTGGTGATGCTTTTGCCGCACGGCTTTGAAGGTCAGGGGCCGGAGCACTCTTCCGCGCGTCTCGAACGCTTCCTGCAAATGTGCGCCGAAGACAACTGGATCGTTGCGAACTGTTCCACTCCGGCGAACTATTTCCACATTCTGCGTCGCCAGTTGCACCGCTCCTACCGCAAACCGCTCGTCCTGATGACGCCGAAGTCCCTTCTGCGCCACAAGCTTGCGATTTCGACGGCCAAGGATTTCACCGAAGGCTCGTCGTTCCACCGCGTTCTGTGGGATGATGCCGACGCGAATTCGCCCACCGGCCTGTCGCCAACAACGCTCAAGGCAGACGACAAGATCAAGCGCGTCGTCATGTGTTCGGGCAAGGTTTACTACGACTTGCTCGAGGCCCGCGACGCTGCAGGCATCGATGACACCTACATTATGCGCCTCGAACAGTTCTATCCTTTCCCCGCGCTCTCACTGGTCAAGGAACTGGAACGCTTCAAAAAGGCCGAAGTCATCTGGTGTCAGGAAGAGCCGAAAAACCAAGGTGCGTGGACCTTCGTGGAGCCCAATATCGAATGGGTTCTCACACGGATCGGGTCCAAACACTCCCGTCCGGTCTATGTGGGTCGCAACGCCTCCGCGTCACCTGCGACCGGCCTCGCATCCCAACACAAAGCACAACAGAAAGCGCTCGTGAATTCAGCGCTCAATATCGAAGGGTAATTCCATGTCTGTCGAAGTCCGCGTTCCGACCCTTGGCGAATCCGTCACCGAAGCCACCGTTGCCACATGGTTCAAAAAGCCCGGCGATGCCGTGGCGGTTGATGAAATGCTCTGCGAGTTGGAAACCGATAAGGTGACCGTCGAAGTGCCCGCCCCTGCCGCAGGCACATTGGGTGAAATCATTGCACAGGAAGGCGACACCGTTGGTGTCGACGCCCTGCTCGCAACCCTCAATGAAGGCGAAGGCGCTGCTCCTGCCCCCAAGAAGGCAGAACCAAAGGCGGATGCTCCCGCCGCATCGAGTGGGGAAAGTGTCGACGTGATGGTCCCGACCTTGGGCGAATCCGTGACCGAAGCCACGGTTGCGACATGGTTCAAAAAAGAGGGCGATACGGTCGCTCAGGACGAAATGCTCTGCGAATTGGAAACCGATAAGGTCTCCGTCGAAGTGCCCTCGCCCGCAGCTGGCACGTTGGTCTCCATCGTTGCCAAAGAGGGTGCCACGGTCGACGCCACGGCCAAACTTGCCGTCATCGCCTCCGGAGCAGGTGCTGCTGCGGCGGCTCCCGCGGCTGAGGCAGCTCCCGCCGCTGCTGCCGCGACAAGTGGTGGCAAGGACATCGAAAATGCGCCTTCCGCCAACAAACTGATGGCTGAAAAAGGCGTCGACGCCGCCTCTGTGACCGGCACGGGCAAAGACGGCCGCATCATGAAAGAGGACGTGCTCAGAACTATGAACGCTCCCGCCGCGCAACCCGCCGCCGCTGCTGCGCCACGCGCTCCTTCTTCTGACAGTGACGCCTCCCGCGAAGAGCGCGTCAAAATGACAAAGCTGCGCCAGACCATCGCGCGCCGCCTCAAAGAGAGCCAGAACACCGCTGCCATGCTCACCACCTATAACGAGGTCGACATGACCGAGGTGATGGGACTGCGCAACGAATACAAAGACCTGTTCCTGAAGAAACACGGCGTCAAACTGGGCTTTATGTCCTTCTTCACCAAAGCCTGCGTGCATGCCCTGCGCGAAGTGCCCGAAGTGAACGCCGAAATCGACGGCACTGATGTGGTCTACAAAAACTTTGTCCACATGGGCATCGCCGCAGGCACGCCACAGGGCCTCGTCGTTCCCGTCATTCGTGACGCCGACTCCATGTCCTTCGCCGACATCGAAAAAGCCATCGCCGAGAAAGGCGCGCGCGCGCGTGACGGCAAATTGTCGATGGCCGAGATGCAGGGCGGCACCTTCACCATCTCTAACGGTGGTGTCTACGGCTCGCTGATGTCCTCCCCGATCCTGAACCCCCCGCAGTCCGGTATCCTCGGCATGCACAAAATTCAGGACCGTCCGATGGCCATCAACGGTCAGGTCGTCATCCGTCCGATGATGTATCTCGCCCTGTCCTATGATCACCGGATTGTGGACGGCAAAGGCGCTGTGACCTTCCTCGTACGCGTCAAAGAAGCGCTTGAGGATCCGCGCCGGTTGTTGATGGATCTGTAACAAACTCACTCGTGCGTCCATCGGCCGGTGGGCGCACGAGATATCCATCAGCTGAACCCTCGGCCTTAGTCCTTTCACGAACAAGGGAACCATACGTATGATCGCCGCCTTCAAACGCATCGCAACACCTGTCGCTTTGGCGGCGACCCTCACCGCCTGTGTCGCATCCGAGCCCCTGCCGCCCATTGCCGCAGGCAGCGACGTCGTGATTCTCAGCCGAGACATGGTGCTGCGAGGTGTTCGTGGCAGCTCAACCATTGCACCGGCCTTGGCGAAACGGACCTATGACTTCACCTGCGCTCCTGCATCAGTTGCGGCCAGCACGCGGGCCAAGCATTCGTTGAGCTATCTCGTGCAAAAGGAAGGCCGCGTGGGCGACCAAATCATCGGCATGCGCAGTTCTGAGGCGGGCGAAGCGAAACGCGTGAACCCAACGATTCAGTCGACCTACGGCTGCCGGATTACGCGTACGAACACCGCGATCACTACCCGCGACCCTGCGCAGGTGGTCAATTACGTGACCGCGAATAACCTTCTACCGGAGCTTTTCGCGAAAAGCCGTTAAACACGCATGACACCGATCCTCATCCCCCTCGCCCTCGCCGGCCTCATGCACATCGTGCAGTTCGCCGTCGCGTCCTACATGGCGAATGTGGATCTGGGGCCCGGCTACACGACCTCTCCGCGCGATCGCGCTCCGAGCCGCGAGATGCGGGTAACGACCGCGCGGATGCTTCGCGCCTATGACAACCACGTGCAGATGTTCCCGTTTTTCGCCGCGGCTGTCCTGCTCATCCAGATCACCGCGCAATCGAGTGTGGTGACTATCGTGGCGGCATGGACCTACCTGTTCGCGCGCGCGCTCTATGTTCCGGCCTATGCTTTTGGCTGGAAGCCGTGGCGCAGTTACCTATGGATTGTCGCAATGACCTGTTGCGCGATCCTTTTCATCGCGGCGCTGGTATGACACGGCCCCGTGCGATAATTTGCCCGACAAGAGTCCGACAGGAGTCCGAGAGGACTCCGACTGGCCAAAATCACCAAGGAGACCCCCATGGCAGCCTATGACGTCATCATCATCGGAGCCGGCCCCGGCGGCTACGTCTGCGCAATCCGTTGTGCACAACTCGGCCTGAAAACAGCCGTCGTCGAAGGGCGCGACACCCTCGGCGGGACCTGCCTCAACGTGGGTTGTATCCCTTCCAAGGCACTTTTGCATGCATCCCATTCGCTGCATGAGGCAGAGCACAACTTTGCCAAAATGGGCCTCAAAGGCAAATCGCCCTCCGTCGACTGGAAACAGATGAAGGCCTACAAGGACGACGTCATCGGCCAGAATACCGGCGGCATCGAATTCCTGTTCAAGAAGAACAAGATCGATTGGCTCAAAGGCTGGGGGTCTGTTCCCGCTGCGGGCAAAGTAAAGGTCGGCGACGAAGTCCATGACGCCAAGCACATCGTTATCGCATCCGGATCTGTCCCGACCTCCATTCCGGGCGTCGAAGTCGACAACGACGGAGGCGTTGTGGTCGACAGCACGGGTGGTCTCGAATTGCCCAAAGTGCCTAAAAAAATGGTCGTCATCGGCGCGGGCGTCATCGGGCTGGAGCTCGGCTCGGTCTACAAACGCCTCGGCTCCGAGGTGACGGTGATCGAGTATCTCGACGTGATCACCCCGACCATGGATGCGGAAGTGCAGAGGCAGTTCCAACGCATTCTGCAAAAGCAGGGTCTCGAATTCGTTCTCGGCGCCGCGGTGCAAAAAGTTGACGCGTCCAAAACCAAGGCGAAAGTCACCTACAAGCTGCGCAAAGACGACAGCGAAGTCACCATCGACGCCGATGTCGTGTTGGTCGCTACGGGTCGCAAACCCTACACCGACGGTCTCGGCCTCGCCGAAGTCGGTGTGGAACTGACACCGCGCGGTCAAATCAAAACCGACGCGCATTGGGCCACAACGGCCAAGGGAATTTACGCCATCGGCGACGCCATCGAGGGTCCGATGCTCGCTCACAAAGCCGAAGACGAAGGCATGGCGCTCGCCGAGGTGCTCGCGGGCAAACATGGCCACGTCAACTACGGCGTCATCCCATCCGTGATCTACACGACGCCCGAAGTGGCCTCGGTCGGCAAAACAGAAGCCGAGCTCAAAGAAGAGGGCCGCGCGATCAAGGTTGGCAAGTTCTCCTTCATGGGCAACGGACGCGCCAAGGCCGTGTTCCAAGGCGAAGGCTTCGTCAAGATGATCGTGGATAAGGAAACCGACCGCATCCTCGGCTGCCACATCATTGGACCGGGTGCGGGCGATCTGATCCACGAGATTTGCGTGGGCATGGAATTTGGGGCCTCCGCACAGGACATCGCGCTGACCTGCCACGCCCACCCGACCTTCTCAGAGGCGGTGCGTGAGGCGGCTCTGGCCTGCGGTGATGGCCCGATCCACGCCTGAGCACATTCAGAACGACAAAGGGCGGCCAAACGGTCGCCCTTTTGATTCCACGGTTCCATCAATCCAACGCGTCGGCACTCGGGCCCTGACTAGCGCCCCGAAATCGCGGCCAATTTGGCGGCCGTCTCCTTTCGCAATTCCTTGCGCAGCTCGGCGGCTTTCCAGCGCCGTTTATCGATTTCTGTTACACACTCGAACCGTGGAACCTCGGTCGCCTGTCCGTGATCATCCACGGCGACCATCGTGAAGTAGCACGAGTTGGTGTGGCGAATTTTCTGGCGGCGAATATCCTCCGCCTCGACCCGAATTCCGATCTCCATCGACGAGCGGCCAACATAGTTAACCGTCGCTTTGAAATGGACCAACTCGCCGACGTGGATCGGTTCCTTGAACACAACCTGATCCACCGACAGGGTCACGGCATATTCGCCGGAGTAGCGCGACGCACAGGAGAAGGCGACGAGGTCGAGCAGTTTCAGCAACGCGCCGCCGTGCACTTTTCCCGAAAAATTCGCCATGTCGGGCGTCATCAACTCGGTCATTTCGAGGATTCTGTTACCGGCCATTCGCGCCTCCTATACCGTCAACATTTTCAGGCCCTGCGTCACATCCGATCGAACGGCCAGACGCAAACCGGGTTCGTCCCCTGCCCTGAGGGCCGCCACGATCAACCGATGGTTATGGGGCACCTCGGTGCGATTGAGACGCGCGTAGAGCGCCCGCATGGTAGGTCCGAGCTGCAACCACACCGTCTCCGTCAGCGCGAGCATCGCAGGCGCCTGAGCGCGCAAATAGAGCGTGCGATGGAAGTCGAGGTTTGCGCGGATGTAGCCGACGTCATCATGCTTGGCGACCGTCTCGGCAATGGTGCCGTTTATCGACTGCAACCGGTCGATGAGCGCCATATGCGCACGGGGCAAGGCGCGGGTCGCAAGCTCGGGCTCGATCAATGCCCTGATCGACGCGAGTTCCTCGATCCGCTCGCTCGAAAGCTCCGGCGTCGCGACCCGTCCCGAGGATGAAAGGTTCAGCCCCCCATCGGCCACCAGCCGCCGCACAGCCTCACGCGCAGGCGTCATCGACACGTCAAAGCTGCGCGCAATGCCCCGCAGGGTCATCGCCTCTCCCGGAGGGTATTCGCCATGCATGATGCGCGTGCGCAGGGTCCGGTAAATCCGGTCGTGTGCCGCGGTGGGGCTATCGGGGTGGCGTGGCGAAGGTGCGATCATGGGCGAACTGTGATCACAAATAACACCGCCGTCAATCCAAGCTCTCAAAGCGCCATGCGTGAAGCGTCTCGCCATGCCGGCGCAGCCAGGCCCGATGGAGCACATAGTCGGGGCACACGCGTTTGACATGGGCCCAATACCGCGCCGAATGGTTCATCTCCAAAAGATGCGCCACCTCATGGGCCGCGACAT
Organism: Celeribacter arenosi; assembly: GCF_039539485.1. Lineage (NCBI taxonomy): Bacteria > Pseudomonadati > Pseudomonadota > Alphaproteobacteria > Rhodobacterales > Roseobacteraceae > Celeribacter > Celeribacter arenosi. Next base: position 17,065 of record NZ_BAABDF010000006.1, on the reverse strand, counting down.
AGTCCAACACCACCTCTGGCGCCATCACGAGGCGCCACGAATACATCAACCGCCCCTCCGAGGTGCAGGACCCCCACCGCGATCTGGTATCGCGAAGGGTGATCGCCGTAGCCTTGACGCCCAGCGCATCGGCGTAGCGGTCTGATGCCTCTGCCAATCGACTGCGCGCTTGGGTCTTGAGAAAGGCCGAAACGCGAGGACCGGCTTTCGCCGCGTCGCCCGGCACCATGAGGCGCTCCCCCTCCAATCGCGGAGAACGGCCAGAAGCACCGGCCACGATTTCAACCTCGCGCCCCAGAAACGGCATGTGAGCGCCATGGGTGACCTGTTTTAGCGGCGCACGGGTTTCGAGATGGCCGCGAATCCACGATTCCTTTTCGACGAGGAACCCCATTGCATCGCGATCGGATGCGAACTTCGGCACCGTCAGGGTCACACGCCCGTCCAGCCGCGAAACCCGCAGGGACATCCGCTTGGCGCGGTTGGACCGTTTCAGCGTCACTGTCACGTCCGGATCACCGATGAGCGTTCGGGTGGCCATATTTCTCCCTTTGTCATTTTCCTATCGCGCCTGAACGCCCGCGAGAAGGTCCGTTCACGCAGATATGTGTCGAAAATCCTTTGACACCGGCAATGGGATGTGGCATCGCCCCACGAACCTCCACACATGGAAACAGAAGACGAAAGGGATTTCACATGCCCAAAGAGGAATGGGGCGTCAAGCGCGTCTGTCCGACCACCGGCAAGCGGTTCTACGACCTCGGCAAAGATCCGATCGTCTCCCCCTATACCGGCGAGACGCTCACGTTTGATTTGAACAACAAATCCCGCGTTGCGATTGTCGAGAAAAAGGCAGCGGTTGTCGACGAAGACGTCAGCGACGAGGATGATCTCCTGGTTGATGACGACGAGGATATCGATATCGATGACGAGCTGCTTGAAGACGACGAGGACGACAATGTCTCCCTCGACGAAATCGCCGATGTGGCGGCTGACGACGACGATTGATCACCGCCTTTTTTCGCTTGCAACGATTTGCGAGACAAAATAGGAAGCGCGGGCAGGACGAAATGTCCACCGCGCGGCCGATCCAATCGGCCAATCCGGGGCCTTAGCTCAGTTGGGAGAGCGCTTGCATGGCATGCAAGAGGTCAGGGGTTCGACCCCCCTAGGCTCCACCAAATCCCCCATTTTAAATACACTGACACATCGCCCGTTCGCGGCAATGTGCTTTTGGTTTGCTGTCATCGAATGGAGAGGGCCGAGCCCGGTTCGCACCCGCGCTGTAACACTGCGCGCGTCGGACCGGATTACACCTGTGCGCGATACTTGCGGGCGCTGCGCATCGACACGACCGCGATCAACAGTGCCGTGACCAATTGGACCGCCAGCTTGATCTGCACAACCCCGAGCACAGTGGCCGGCGCGAGGATGACAAGCGCGCCCATCTGCATGACAGCCGCCCCCAGGATCAACGTGATCCCGAGCCGCATATCGAGAGCCGCCAGAAACGTGGCCGCCAGATAGCTGAATGTGAAAGCGACCGCCGCGATCACGGCGTAACTCAGCGCGTTCGCCGCCCCGAAATAGGCATCCCCGACGAGCACACCCAGAATCAGCGTTGGCTTGAACAGCGCGACGACAATCAGGGGGATACTCACCGCACCAAAGAGCAAGGCGACGGGACGCACGGCGCCCACGAGGTTTTCGTTGCGACGGGCCGCGAGAACAACGCCGGGCAACAGGACCGAAGCCAGAGCGAAACAGGCAAAGAACTGGATGCGTTGGACCAGCGACAGCGCAGCGATAAACCCGACTTCGCTCGCAGGCAAAAGCGAGCGCGCCACAAAGATTTCTCCGTCGAGCGCCAGAACCTGTGCGAGCTGCAAGAGCGCGAATGGCGCGGCGGCAATCAGGACAGTCGTTGTAATCGGCCGGATCGGCAGACCTTTGAGTGCGCGCTTTGGCAGCATGTCCATGAGAACCACCCAGCCCGCGATGATCGACACAGAAATTGCGGCAACCACACCGGTGATCCCGAACCCGAGTGACCACGCGAGCAGCGCGCCTACGAGTCGGATGATCATTTCAACATTGGAGGAGATGACAATGCGTTTGGCATCCATTTGTCCCAATGCAAAGCCACGCAACAGGCTAAGAGACGCGCCAAAGGGCAGCGCGAGAATCAGCACTGCCAACAGGTGGAGATCGGGCAGCCCAAACGCGGGCGCGCCTTGCCAGAGCAGCCCAAATCCCGCGAATGGTATCACGCTGACGACCCCGACCGCCAACAGGCGTTGGTTCACCCGGGACAGGCGGCGGGCCATGGGGGAGATTTCCGCGTCCGGCAGATTCGCCACCACTTTGCTTACAGCCGTTTGAACAGCACCGAGTAACCCGAGAAGCGAAAGCTTGATGGTCAGAAGGAGAGCGAGCAGCCCGAAAAGTTCCGGCCCCATGAGGCGGCTGAAAATCATGTTAAAGGCAAGGTTGCCGACATTCACGAAGTTCGACGAGATAAAGATCAGGACAGCGGGCGCCATAAGCACGGCCAGAACCCGCGCCAGCAATGGCGTCGACACTGAAGGGACTGCGTGGCTCATGTTCAGGCTGCTTCTGCGAAAGGCACAAAACGGGCTGCAGGCGCGGTAGTGGCGACAGGTGCAGCAACAGGCAGGCCCAGACGGGTTTCCGCGATGAGGCGCAGCATGCGAAGTCCGCTCTTCAGGATCGCACTGCCCGAAACTTTGGAACCGGCAACCTCGGTCCATTCCGCGAGCGGCTGCTCGTAGAACGCGCGGCTGCGGTCCTCGAGACGCGCCGACAAGCGTGCGAACAGTTCGACATCAAACAGCCAACCCGCCGTGAACGGCGTTTCCAGCGCCGCACGAAGGTGGCGGCTGTTGCGCAGCATTTTCGCACCGCACTGCGTGTCGCCAATCGGCAGGCGCACGGCCTGACGCGCGAGGGTCGCGCAGACGCGGGACACGGCGCGCCGCGTCATGGTGCGTTCGATCCGGTGACCGAGTAGGGCACGACGCGCGCCGTAGACCACTTGCGTGGTAGGAAACTTCGCCATGACGCGGGAAAAGTCGTCGATTGCATCCAGAGGCGTCGCCAGATCTGCATCCCAGTAGCCGACGCATTCCGCACCCAGATCGCACGCCGCGATCAACCCCTGACGAACAGCCTCGGCTTTGCCACCGTTCTGCGCAAGGTCGAGCACCAAGGCACGGCCTGCCGCCTGTTCGCACAGCGTGACGAGACAGTCGAGCGTGGCGTCAGTGCTGCCATCATTGACAAAAAGAAAGGTCACATCCGGCGTCGCCGAAAGGTAGTCGATGAAGGATGCGCTATCGAGACGCTTGGCCTCGTTGTAGCAAGGCACCACGATAACACTACCGGTTAGCTTGCCCTGAATAGCCGACAAAAAAGCGGGCAAATGCGTGGCTTGGGCAGAGGCAAAATTTTCGATTTTCATAACGGCCGCTTTCGACTGATTAACGTTAACGGCCGTATTTCATGCCATAGTTAATTTGTCTCAGGCTCGAAAGTTTATGTTTCCAATCAAAAGGATATGAGGTTTCCAATCGGGTAGGCCCGGTTGACCAAAAGAAAAACGGCTACCCTTTCGGATAGCCGTTCCTGTGCAAATTATGCGATCGCTTGCGACCCGCTTCGCCGTCGTTTCAAACGGGATCGCAACAGCGCCACATGAAAAGCGGCGACCTCTGAAATGGGCATATCCATCGATGCCTTTCGGTTGGCATCCGCGAGGGTCTGCGCCGCCTCGTCATTGCCCAAAACGCTGCCCATTGCGCGCGCCATATCCGCCGCATCGCCGACGCCGTAATTCGCACCATTCAAGCCTTCGTCGCGGCTCACATCCACAAAGTCACCGATATTCGGGAACACCGGCACGGCGCCGTAGCTGGCCGTTTGATGCAGCACACCGGAGCTTCCGGTGGTCGTCGAGTAGTCAAAGACGCTCGCACGCGCGTCACCGAAGAACGTTGGAACATCGTCCTCTGCGACATAGCCATGAAACCGGACACCGGCATCGTCTTTGCGCAACGCAGCAACGCTTTTCACATAGCCGGGCGTGTTGGGATGATCCGTGCCGCCGATGACGAGTTCATAGTCCGAAAACTCCGGATCTTTGCGAAGCAGATCAAACGCCGAGAGCAGAGTTTCAAGCCGCTTGTAGGTTCCGAATTTCCCCATCGTGACGATGCGTTTGGCCCGCGTGCCCAATCGCGAAACCTCACGGGTTTCGGTGTCGAAAGTTCCATGCCCCACGAGATGCACAGACGCGCGCGGGTAGCTGGCCGTCAGTTGATCGGCATAGCCACGCAGGGTCACGGTTACGTAGTCGGCCTGCATCATCGCGCGCGTAATCACCGCACCCCCTGCCCGCACAATCGCCTGACGAAACCGCTGGCCCTTCATCTGTGTGTTTTCGAGGTCAATGCCCGCGATGATGTTATGCGCGATGATGCCGCTCGGCACCCCCGCCAGACGCGCCAGAGCGGGCGCACATAGACCCAGTGCAGCGGGTATTTCACGGTCGCCAAAGCTCGCCGTCTGGAGGTTCCACACGGCACCATCGACATCCGCCTTTTTCAGGGCGCGAATGATCGCGGGACCGGATGTCAGGCTGTTGAAATCCCACACACGCTCGACGCGCAGCTTCGGACCCAAGTCCAACTCATCAGCCGGCGCGCAAAGACGATCGGCGATGACGACGACTTCGCTGACCTCGGGATTGGCAACCAGCGCCTTGGCCAAATGAAAACCGTATTCATTCAGACTCTGCACTCCCGGCGGGAAGGCAGAAACCAAAGCTATGCGCATCTGCGTGGACATCGAAAACTCCGTTCAACAATTTACAACTTGGCCTATGTCTATTGCAAAATAGTCGACCCTGCGTCTCCGCAACGGGATGGAATGGTAGTTCAAAAGAGAGGAGACCTATCCTATCGGATAGGAAATGCGGCCGAGCGAAATACATCCGCCGCCGGTTTCTCTGTCCCGTCAGCCATAATCATCCCGAACCGCGCCTGTAGGCGGCGCACCCACGGTGATGAGCCGACCACGCCGGGATCAACCGTTGGGAAGTCATAGAGCGTCCACACCATCACCCCGTCAGCACCGGCCAAGGCCGACAGGCGCGCGTGCAAACGATTGGCCTGCGCGGTCTGTGATGACGGAAACCCGAGGAGAGCCGTGTAGTCGGTTTCCCCGATTTCGGTGACGACGACCGGCGCGTCGCCTGCCAGCAGTTGAACCTCGGCCAAACGGTCGCCCGCGCCATCAATCGGCGCATAGTCATGATAGGTAATGACATCGAAATCCAACAGGTAGTCCTTGGCCGCCTCTGCCGATGCCCACCCGACCGTCAACGGCATGTCGGGGGCGAGACTGCGCGACACTGCCACCATGGATTTGATCCACGCAAGGACCGTCTCCTCGCCGTGATAGGTGAAATCGAGGTCGGGTTCGTTCTTCACATCCACGAAAGCAACCGCTGGCGCAGCCGCAAGGGTCGGCATGACCCGTTCGAGAAACAGCGCGTCATCGGTCCATCCGCTCAGGTTGTAGTCACCTTTGAGATCAAAAAGCGTCGGAACAACGCGCAGGCCCTTCTGCTCGGCGAGGGCCAACATATCCGAGAGGTTTTCGAGGGCTGTTTCGTAATCATCCCTGATGAACGTCTCGCGGGTCAAAAAGATGCGCACACTATCGGCATCGAGATCGCGCAGCAGGTCAAAATCCTCGGCAATGGTTTGCAGATCGAAGGTGGGCCAGAAATCGCGCCAAGGCGTCGCGCTCGGGTAGTAATTGACCCCCTTCATCGTCCCGCGCCATGGGGCGGGCTCGGTGACAACCGGCTCCACCGCGCGCCGCTCATAGGAAAACACGCGCCACCCGTTCGCTTCGTTCAGGAGCGTGAAGATACCGCGATCATGCGTGATTTCATATGTTGGGTCCGCGGTGTCGCCAGTCATGAAACGTGCGACGACCATCTCGACTTCGGCCTGAAACACCGATCCGTCGAGATGGAAAAACACCGGTCGCGCGTGTTGGGACAGAACGACCATACGCCCGCCATGCGCCAACGCATCGTCGATGGATTGTTCGGCGCGCTCCAGTGCAACGCCGGCAAAGCGGCGCTCCAAAACCTTTGTTTCCCCGCTCTGCTGGGCAATTGCATGCGCCTTCCACGCTTCGGTGAGCGATGTCCCGATCAGCCGGGCATCGACGGGCGAAAAGGGCCGCGCAAGCGGGACCTCAGGTTCGTCCCACGTCACCCGCGTAAGCGCAGGCGGGATCGGCGCGAGCGCATCACCGATGTAGCGATAGGTGACAGTCCGTTTTTGAGCCGCGCTATAGGCACCCGCCGCGAACCACAACACCAACCCCAACAGGGCGACAAATGCGCTGATAATCAAAGCAAACCGCATCACTCCGCCCTCCGGATCACATCGGGCGCTAGGCCGGTTTGGACCGATGTTGTGGCGAGGCCGAGAGCGCTTTCGACACTGACGGCAAAGGGACCGTCACCCGGTGCGATGGGTAGGATCGCATCCGCAAACCCGTCCTGAACCCATGCGGTCGATGCCGCGCGCGCGCCGGATGCGGAGACCACCGAAAAATCGACGATAGCTCCATCGCTGAGCATATGGCCCGCGCTTGTCGTCATCGGCCCCACACGCATGGCAACCGCGTCGAGGTCGGCCAGTGGCCAGGCGCGCACCGGCGCCTTGATCGCCGCCCGCAGAGGGTCCAATTCGACCGGCTCCGAAGCCGACTCCTGATCGGCCAGCGACGCAGTCAATGCGCCACCGCTCCCGACATCACGCACCAGCCAGTGCGCCTCGGCAATGGCCTCCTGAACGGTTGCGGGAATAACACTCGTTGTTCCGTCTTCGTGACGCAGAATGAAACCGGCCCCCACCCCGTCCTCGATAGGGTTGGCGAACCGGTCGGCCATTGGGCGTGTTGCGAGGCGCGAGAAGGTTTCGGGCACGAGCGAAGCGGTGGCTTCCAATTCCGGACTCAGGCTTTCGATACTGGCCACCACGCGAAACAGGGCCCGTGGGCTTTGACGTTCGCCCACGCTCGCCCCGCCCGAAAATGTCCCCGCGTTCGGATCGGGCAGAAACTGCACATCGGCGATTCCATAGTGGGTGACCTCGTCAGACATTGCGCGCGGCCCCAATGCAAAAGACGCCGCGATCCCGTCGGAGACCAAGTTCCCGAACCGGTCCATGACCAAAGCGACGGCATGCCCGATGTCTTTGCCGGCCACCATTGATTTGGGACCGATGAATGTGAGGACCGATTGCGGCGGTTCGGCCGGCTTTTCGCCCTCGGTACTAACCCCGCCCCACGATGCACGCGCCTGCCCGACCGCGTCGGCGGGCAGAATGCCGAATGCATCCGAATAGGTTTCCTGCGCCACGCCAGGTTGGGCCAGTAGAAAGAGAAGCGCATATAGGGTTCGCATCATCATGGCCCTTCAAAAAAGCGGATCATAGGTCATCGAGGAGACGTGCAGGCGCACAGCGCTGTAGCCGTCAATATCCACAGGGATCGTGCCTGTTGCCGCCGTTGGAAGCCCGGTGTCGCGCATCGGAGCGCTGCCGTTCACGACCATACCGTCCTCGCGGATATCGGAGATGACGTTGATCTCGGAGCGCGCGGGGAGAACCATATGAAACGGCGAACTCTGGCCGGGGTAGATATTGGTGTCGACAAAACCGGCCTCGGTCCAAACCGGTTGCCCGTCATCATCATAGAGGAGCGCTATGACACACACGATGGTTGCCGAATGGGTGCCCGTATTCACGGCGAGACCTTCGATCACGGGTTGTCCCGCCTCCTGCGTGATGCGCAAACCATTGAGCGCGACCCCGCGATACAGATCACGGCCCGTGACCAGCGAGCGCGCTTCAAACGTGGCGGTCGTCGGCGGGTTTGGGAACTCGGGCGGGATGAAGTCCGTGGGATCGAAAACGCCCCGCTCCTCTGCATCGGTTAGCGACAGCACACCTTCGAAGTCGACGCGCAGACCCGCCGTTTCGGCGGGTAGCAATCTTTGCGCCATCACCTGCCCTGCGGCGCGGCGCGCGAGTTGGCTGTCCTGCGCCCATAGCTCCGCGAAAAGGCTCGACATGGCAGGGTCTGCATCGCTGTTGGTGAGTGCGCCGATGACGCTGTAGCGCCCGTCCCGTTCGACCAGTCGCAGCCCGTGCACGGATATCCGCGGGCGGTCCAAGCGGTCGCGATGCAGATCGGTTTCTGCGCGGGGCTGGCGGCGACCGACGACATTCCACGCCACCTCGCCCTGCCGTTGCAGCCGCGCGGGTGTTTGAACGGGGCGCAATCCCAAAGGCGTCACAAACCAGCGCCCGTCGCGTTCAACCGTGCGCACCTGTAGCGTCTCGTGGCGCACATCAATCGCGGTCAGCCAGTCCAGATCAACCTGCCAATCCGCGAGATGGCCCGACGAGGACACCTCCGTAATACGGATGTCGGAAAGCTTGCCATAGGATGCAATCAGCCCCCCCTCCCAACGCCAGTTGAACATAACGTCGTCGAGCGGCGGACGCGCGACAGGATCCAGGCGATCATAGGCCGACCCGAAACGTCGGAAATCGAGGTCGTCGAAATAGGCGGCGATGGTTTCTTCCGCACTCAGCGGTAATTGCCTTTTGCGGGCCAGATCCCAGCCGACAAATCCCACCAGACCCACCGTTGCAGCCAATGCCCCCAACACAACCCACCTGATCAGGCGAGGATGGCGAAACCCCGCCGCAGGATCGACAACCGGCCTGACGTCCATCGGCAAAGCCCCGAAATTTCGTCGCAGGGCCGCGGTGAAAAACACCATCGCGGCCAACGTCAGCATCAGAGGCGGCAAAATACCCCACATCAACATATGGACGCGCGGTATGTCACGGCGCGGGGTGATCACGGGCAGCGGGGTAACATCGGGCTTTTCCCAAACAGTGATCCCGTTGGAGAGTTTGTTCAGTCGGACCCACCCGTTGAAGTGCAACAGGGGATCGTAGAATTCGTCATTCGAGAACACGTATTTGAGGTTGTATTGATCGGCATTGACCACGAACTGTTTGAGAGACCCCAGACCCGGCACGCCGAGATATTTGGCATTTTCCAGACGCTCGACAGAGAACCGCGTCAAATCGGGAAGCCGTCGTGCGCTGTGATAATTGCCATCGACCGAAAGCGCCGTGGTCTGCGCCGAGATATAGGCGAACTGATCCCCGAAGCCGAGCGTCAGGTATCGCCAATGGTCGTGTTCGTCATTCTCAAGAAACTGCACGATGGGCGCGGGATCGATGAGGCGCGGCTGGGTCGGCTGCATGGTGGGCAAAATTGCGGCAAAGACCGACACCGCGACCATGGCCACGAAGTATCCCGCCACCACGACGCGGTAGAACCCCAACCCCAAGGACGCGCGCATGGCCGCGCCCGAACGGCCATGGAGAAACCCGTCGATCAGGAGCCCCACGAAGGGCAGGATCAGGATCGACCCCCAAAATGTGAACCGATCGAGGGTCAGAATATCAAAGGCACCGCCAAGGATCGCGCGCGGAACGGGTGTCGTCCCGCCGGTACCGAGCACAAAACAGATGAGGACTGATGCCCCGAGCGGCCAGAGACGCGTGCTCACGGTTTTCCATGCCACATAGGGCAGCACCAAGAGGGCCGTGCCCCACGGCAGCAGGAAGAAAATGAACCCCAGATCTTTGCGCTCGATAAAGCTTTCACGGCTGCCGTGCGGGATCGGGACCTGCGTGATCGGGTCGTTGATCGACCATGACCAATAAGGAAACACCGTGATCAGAATCGCGGCCAGCATCAGAACGGCCAGAACAACACCGCGCCCCAGTGGTGCGAGGAAAACCGTTGACCACCGCTTCCATCCGGCGGGCTTTTTGCGCACGGCCACCACCCGCAACGCATGCAGGCCGAGCGGAAACACGAACAACACGCCGCCGAAAATCGTCGTCACATGATGCGCGGCCGTTGTCGCCGCCGCAAAGACAACCGCCCCGCCAAGGTCGAGGAATTTACCCAATACGATCCAGCGGAAAACATAGGGCATGCCATTGAGAAACACGGCCAGCGAAAAGATCGTCGGCAACTGACCGAACAAATGGATCGTCTCGGAAATCGACGACGCGAGGACTAGCCCGATCGCCGCATAGCCCGCAGCACGCGCATGCACCCAAAGCAACGAGAAACGGTAGATTCCCACCGTCAGGAGCAATAGCCCCACCACCTGAACCACCACGAACGCAGCCCTGAGCGGCATGACATACATCAGCGCGCCCATCGCCATATGGGTTCCGGGTGGATAGGAGGTCGTGGCGAACCCCGTATACCAACGCGGCTCCCACGGATCGAACCAGCTACGGTGGTAACTGTCACCAAAGAACATGTGGATAAAGGCGTCGTAGGTATTGCCATGGGTGAACGGCAAAAGCCCGCCATGATACAAAACGACACCTGCCAGAGCGACCAGCAACAGACGAAGGCCTGTGCTGTCGTCGGTCCTCTCGACACCCGCCGTGAATGGGCGGTGCACGAACATTGGCGTGGGGTGTTTTAGCCGGTTAGACAAGCTTCCGGTCGCGCGCGATCATTGCCGCCTGCGTCCGGTTTTTGGCACCGAGTTTGCGGCAGAGCGTTTTGACATGAAGTTTGATGGTGACTTCCTGAAGTTCGAGGTCACGGGCGATTTCCTTGTTCGACTTCCCCTCGGACAAACCGCGCAACACTTCTGTTTCGCGCTCGGTCAGGTTGCCGACCGTTTTTTCCTCGGCCTGCTGCATGAATTCGTATGGCAGAAAGACCTCGCCCACGGCCATGAACCGGATCGCGCTGACCATAGAGCGCGCGCCGAGCGTTTTTGGCACAAATCCTGCGGCGCCGGATGCAATGGCGTCCTTTGCAATGGAGGGGTTGGCAGAGCCGGACAGAATGGCCACGGGTTTGTCTTCGTTGACTTCCTTCATGCGCCGAAGACCGTTCAAACCGTCCATGCCGGGCATGTTGTAATCAAGCAGGACCAGATCATAGGCCCCATTTTCACGAACCGCAGCCACCGCTGCATCAAGGTTCTCAACTGTCTTTATCTCGGACATCCCCTCGGATTCGAGAAAGATCGCGATGGTATCGCGGACCAGGTCATGGTCGTCGGCAATCAATATACGCATAGGGCTCGTCTCAACACTGTGTTGGCTAGTTTTGTGTCCAGCTTTGTTAACATTTACACTACCTTGCATCCGAGATGCTCCTTAAGCTTATCGCGCTACCCCATAGATGCCAACGTATGCTTTTGCGCGCCCTGCGTCCTGCGGCCAACGGTATAGCGCTGCCCAATAAGGGTGATCCGACCTATCCTTTGGTATAGCCACATATCCTTCGTGGGCCGCGACACCCGCCGACGGGTATGCCATTGTGACCCATAAGAAGCATGCCTCACGCAGGATGCAGATTTTTTTGACGAGGAACCAATCATGTTGAACATTGCTAAAACCGTTGCCGCCGCCGCCCTGACTTTGATGCCAATGGGCGCTTTCGCGGAGGATGTACTCCTGTCCGTGACCGTTAAAGGGGAAACCCTGACGTTTGAGCGCACGGCGCTGGAAGCAATGCCGGTGGCAGAGTTCACAACCACAACCATCTGGACCGAAGGCGAACAGACGTTCACCGGCGTCACGCTGCATGACCTGTTGAGCGAACTCGACGTTCAGGATGGTGTCATCAAAGCGACCGCCATTAACGACTACGCCATTGAAATCCCCTACGCTGACATCACCGAAGATGCGCCGATCATCGCATACCTGCGCAACGGCGAAGAGATGTCGGTGCGTGACAAAGGTCCGCTGTGGGTTGTCTACCCCTACGACACCGCGCCGGAATTTCGCAATGAAGTCGCCTACTCGCGCAGCATCTGGCAACTCGACCGCATCGACATCCAAGAGTAAGAAACCTTTAACCCCTAATTCGTGAGTGTGAGCTTTTGGAGAGTTTGAGGCGACTTATCGGACGGCGTTCGACATTTGTCAGCGCGGTTGTGATCCTCTTGGTTGTCGCGATCGGCGGTCAGACGATTTGGCGTTTGACCGCGCGAACGTGGACCGAAATCGAAAAGCTGGCCATTGCGAACGCGGATAGTTCGCAGTGGTCACTCGCACAACTCGAAGTCGAATATCTGGCTCTCGAAAACGCGACACTCGCATATATGGCGGGGCGCACGTCCGATCTGGGCAACATACGTCGCCGGTTCGATGTCTTTTTCTCGCGCATCGACACGTTGAGTTATTCCCAGCATTTCGCGGGTGTCCGCAGCTCGGACATGATCGGCGACTATATCGCGCAAAACCGCGCCTTTCTGGATACCTATGTTCCCGTCATAGACGGCTCCGACGAAACCCTTGCCACAGCATTGCCGGGGATGTTCGAAGATATGCAAGAACTGCATCAGGGCTTGCGCGCCACCTCTCTGGAAGGGGTTCGGGTTCTCGCAATTGAGTCCCAAGATCAACGCACCGCCGTTGAAGGCGCGCTGCGCTATCTTGGAACCATCGCCATTGTGCTCGTGGGGGTGCTTTTTGCCGGCGTTGCGTTGCTGTCCCTCATTGTGCGCAACTCGCAACGCAAAACCGAAGAAATCGAACAAACCCAAAGCCGGCTTCAGGCCATCATTTCGACCTCTATCGACGCCGTTCTGGTTGTCGGGAAAAGCGGGCGTGTCATAGACTACAACGGGGCTGCGGAACGCATTTTCGGATACAGTCGCTCTGAAGCGATTGGTGTCGACATTGCCGAACTGATTATCCCCGACCATCTGCGTGAACTGCATGAAGCGGGGATGCATCGATACCTGAGCACAGGCCAGAAACGGGTCGTGGGCAAGGGTCTCGTGCGTTTGGAGGCCAAACACAAGGACGGCACGCTCTTCCCTGTTGAGCTGTCCATCAATGCCGCAACATCGCGCGAGAGCGGCGGCGAATTCTTTGTCTCCTACATCCGCGACATCTCGCAACGCGCCGCCGAGGAAAGTGAATTGATCGAAGCACGCGACCGCGCGGTTGCGGGTGAACACGCCAAGGCAAAACTTCTCGCCGTCATGAGCCATGAAATGCGCACACCGCTCAACGGTGTGCTGGGCACCCTTCAACTCCTTGCGGACACCGACCTCAACGAGCGCCAGAAACGGTTTGTCGAGGTTATGGATACCTCGGGCAAAACATTGCTCGAACACGTCAACAACGTGCTGGACATCTCGCGCGTCGATGCGGGAAAGGCCGAACTTTCCACGCGCGCCTTTGATCCGTTGCAAGTGACGAAGGACATCGTGCGCTCGCTGGAAAACGCGGCGCAAAAGCGGGGCAATAAGCTCAAAGTCACAGCACTGGCCGAAATCGGCACGGTGACCGGCGATGAGGCCCGTCTGCGTCAAATTCTGTTCAACCTTCTGGGCAATGCGATCAAGTTTACCGAAAACGGGCGCGTCAGTGTGGAAGTGGATCGCGATCCGGAAACCAAAAATGTCGAATTCCGCGTGATCGACACCGGCATCGGTATCAGCCCAGAAAACACCGACCGCATATTCGATGACTTCATTACGCTTGATACGTCCTACAACCGCGAAGTCGAGGGAACCGGTCTTGGTCTCGGGATCGTGCGCCGTCTCGTCCGGCTCATGGGGGGCGAAATCGGCGTGGTCAGCGAACCCGGGGATGGGTCGGTTTTCTGGTTCAACCTCCCGCTTAGCGAAGCCGCAGACCTCACCCAGTCTGACTGCGACAGCGCCTCGACCTCGACCCTGCACTCGGGCCAGAAAGCACGCGAGATTCTCGTCGTCGAAGACAACGAAATCAACCGGATGATCGTGCGCGAAATGCTTTTGCAAAGCGGGTCGAACGTGGTCGAGGCCAATGATGGCGAAGAAGGCGTGCAGAAGGCGGCACAGGGTCAATTTGATCTGATCTTTATGGATATCAGCATGCCGAAACTGGATGGCATCGCCGCGACCCGAATGATCCGCAATGGCGATGGTCCGAATGCGCACACACCGATTGTCGCGCTTACCGCCCATGCGCTCGCCGACGACATCCAGAAATTCCGCGACGCCGGCATGAACGACGTGCTTACCAAGCCGCTCTCACGCGAAAAACTGACCAAGGTTCTGGAAAAAACCGACGGCTACGCGCCGCAAGAGGACAAATCCAACTCGGTGGTGCGTGAACTCATCGAAACGATGGGAGCAGAAGGGGCGCATAAACTGCGTGTCCGCGCGTGTTCAGAGGTCAAATCAGGGCTGGAGCAGCTCCAACAGGACGTCGGCGCAAATGTGGAATTGTCTCGCATCAAAGACCTCGCCCATAAACTGGCGGGCACTGCGGGCATCGTCGGGTTCATGGACACGCGCAAAGCCTTGGGCGCTCTGGAGACCGCCACAGGAAACGGGAATCGGTCGCAATTGGCGTCTCTTGCAAAGATCGCCACACTGGCCTTCGATCGCGAAACCGCAGACATCTCCGGAGCTTAAAACCTGCCGCTAGGTGATGTGGTATGTGGACACTGTTCCTTAAGGGTCTTCCCCGATTGTAGCGACCAACGCTAACGATATCTGGTACCCTGCAATGCCCGGCCAATTCATACATCGCCTGTCCACTCGACTTTATACTTTGGTCGCCATTGCGCTGCTTCTCGCAGCTGCAATGGCGCAATACCTCATCGCTTCGGGCGCGCGCCAAGCCCATGACATGCGCGAAAACCAACTGTCGGAAACCGTGGACCTCGCGCTGGGTGTTCTTGCGGGATTCGAAGCAAAGACGCACATGGGCCTGATGTCTCCCGAGGCGGCGCAGTCGCAGGCGATCCAGGCCATCAATTCGATGCGTTTCGGCGAGAACGGCTACTTCTTCATTCTCGACATGGATCTCAATATCGTATCGCACGCAACGCTGCCATCATGGAACAATACCAATAAGGCGGATTACACCGACGCGAACGGGCTGCCGATTTTCCAAGAAATGCGTGATATTGCACAGGCCGATGGTCGCGGCTCTCTGCTCTATTCCTTTGCGAATGCTGATCACGGCGAACCAGAAGCGAAAATGGGCTATGTGGCTGCCTTTAACGAATGGAACTGGCTGATCGGTACCGGTGCGTATCTTTCCGACATTGAGGCGGAGTCACAGCAAACGCGCATGGGGGGACTGACGGCACTTCTCGTCTTCTTGGCGGTCCTGTCTCCGATCTGCTTTATCATCACGCGTAGCGTTACCCGCCCGGTTGGCACCCTTCGCAAACATATGCGCGAAATGGCGGACGGCGACACGGAGAGTGAAGTTCCCTATCTCGAATCGGCCTCAGAAATCGGGGATATGGCCCGCGAGTTGGAGAGGTTCCGCCACAAACTCCTTGAACGTGAGGCCCTGGAAAAAGCACAAGTCCAAAAAGAAGCCGAACTCGCTCAGGCCCGCGAAGACGCCGCCCGCAAGGAAACCGAAGCGCTAGAGCGTGAAGCACTCCAAGTAGCCGAACAAAACGCTCTTGCCGAAATAGCCGAGGCCACGAAACGCGCCGAGCAGCTGAAACTGGAACAAGAACGTGCCGCACGCGCCAGCGAGCAGGAACACGTCGTCCAATCGCTCGCCAAAGGGTTGGGTGCCCTATCACAAGGCGACCTTACGGTGCGGCTGAACTCTGCTTTCCCGAACGATTACGAGAAGCTGCGCGGCGATTTCAACAATGCGGTGGACACCATTTCGCAACTGGTCGGAATCATCGCCGAGGGCGTCGGGACGATCCACAGCGAAACCGACACACTCAGCTCGGCAGCAAACGAACTCGGTCGTCGCACCGAAACACAGGCAGCGTCTCTGGAGGAAACCGCGGCGGCGCTCACCGAACTCTCAGCCACAGTCGAGAACTCGGCATCCAATGCGAAACTCGCATCGGACACTGTATCGCAAGCAAAGGAACGCACCCGCGAAAGCCGCGAGATCATGGACAATACAGTGACAGCCATTAACGACATCGCCGACAGCTCTGCGCGCATTTCCAAAATCACCGGGGTCATCGAAGACATTGCGTTCCAGACCAACCTCCTCGCTCTTAACGCAGGGGTCGAGGCGGCACGTGCCGGCGAAACCGGTCGCGGCTTTGCGGTCGTTGCATCCGAAGTGCGCGCGCTCGCACAACGCAGCTCGGAAGCTGCGCGCGAAATCGCAACCTTGATCCAGACATCCGGTGCTCAGGTCGAAGGCGGCGTTCAGCTCGTGAACCGGTCAGGTGTCTCGATCGGAGAGATCGACGGCATGATCAACAAACTTGCCGAACTCATGCAGTCGATAGCGATCTCTGCGGATGAGCAATCTTCCGGCCTTGCGGAAATCAACTCTGCTGTGGGCCAACTCGATCAGGTGACCCAGCAAAACGCTGCCATGTTCGAAGAAACAACCGCGGCCCTGCATGCGCTCAAAATGCAGACCGACGCGCTCGCCCGAAACGGTAGCAAGCTCAAAACCAAACAGACAGATTCTCTCTCTGTTGCCTTGGCATCCTGACCTAAAAAGGGGCTGTCGCCACACGGATTGGCGCCAGCCCGTTCTCTGACAATTTGTTCCCGAACGTGATGCCCAACAAATGTTAGCGCGCGCATCGCGCATTCCGGCGAGTGGGGCACGCGCCCATAACAAAGCCTGCGCGCATCAAACCATTGTAAATCCATCCAATTCGCAGATTGTAAACTTTCTTTTCAACATTACGGCGAGAGAAAGTGAAATAATTTACAAAAAAATTGCGCTCCCCCAATGTCTTATCGGCACATTGACTGAAAACGGGTTAGACCGTCGAAGTGAGGAGGAGTCCGGTGGAATGCTGGACTTTGGTATTCAAACCAATGGAGGCCCCATGAGCGAATCAATCAAAAATATGACCCCCCCCAGTGAGGCGTTCACGTCGCGTGCGCATATTGACCGTTCGGGGTATGATGCGATGTATGCGCGCTCGG
>NZ_BAABDF010000005.1:108007-163652 GCF_039539485.1 Celeribacter arenosi | reverse complement strand
CGACACAGGCGCAATGGGCGACATCTCAACCCTCGCCGACCCTTCCGTCGTCGAAGAGCTCATTGCGAATTCAGTCTACCAAAAATCTGCCTAGTTTTTACGCAGATATGGTATAGAAAAATGGAACCCTCACGACATCATGGGGGTGACAACAAGCCCCGGCCCCGAAAACGGGGCCGATTGGGAAGGGAAGCGCACCGGCACGAACCGGGCGCGATTTGGATGGTCCCGCGCTTCGAAGCAACAGATTCGACACGGGATCGGGGACATAAGGGAGGACCGCAATGACGGACAACTCACAATCAAATGCCTACTGGGCTGCGAACAAACGGATCATCGGCATCAGCCTCGTGATCTGGTTCATTTGCTCCTTCGGATTCGGCATTCTTCTTCGCCCGATGCTTTCAGGCATCAAAATCGGCGGCACAGACCTCGGTTTCTGGTTTGCCCAGCAGGGATCGATCCTGGTGTTCCTGGTTCTGATCTTTACCTACGCCTGGCGCATGAACCGACTCGACCGTGAACACGGCGTCGAAGAATAAGGAGCACACAGAATGGACCAGTTTACCCTCAACCTGCTGGTAGTTGGCGCGACCTTTGCGCTCTACATCGGCATCGCGATCTGGGCCCGTGCGGGTTCCACATCAGAATTCTACGCCGCAGGCCGCGGCGTCCACCCTGTTCTCAACGGGATGGCAACAGGCGCTGACTGGATGTCGGCGGCTTCCTTTATCTCGATGGCCGGTATCATCTCCTTTGGCGGCTACGACACCTCCGCCTACCTGATGGGCTGGACCGGCGGCTATGTGCTACTCGCCATGCTGCTCGCGCCCTATCTGCGTAAATTCGGCAAATTCACGGTTCCCGAGTTCATCGGCGACCGTTTCTACAGCCAAACGGCACGAACCGTGGCCGTTATCTGCCTCATCGTTGCATCGCTCACCTACGTGATCGGTCAGATGACCGGGGTTGGCGTTGCATTCTCGCGCTTCCTCGAAGTTGAAAACACAACCGGCCTGTTCATCGGCGCGGCGATCGTTTTCTTCTACGCCGTTCTGGGCGGCATGAAGGGCATCACCTACACGCAGGTTGCCCAGTATGTCGTTTTGATCATCGCCTACACCATTCCGGCGATCTTCATTTCGCTTCAGATCACAGGCAACCCGATCCCGGCTCTTGGCCTGTTCTCGGATGTCAAAGAAACCGGTGAACCTCTCCTGACCACGCTGAACGGCCTGATCACGGATCTTGGTTTCTCCGAATACACCAAACAGTCCGACACAACGCTGAACATGTTCCTGTTCACCGTGTCCCTGATGATCGGTACCGCGGGTCTGCCGCACGTTATCGTGCGCTTCTTCACGGTGCCAAAAGTGGCTGACGCGCGTTCTTCCGCGGGTTGGGCTCTTGTGTTCATCGCACTGCTTTACCTCACAGCACCTGCTGTTGCGGCAATGGCACGCCTGAACCTGGTCAACACGTTCTACCCGAACGGGACCGCCGCAGAAGCGGTGTCGCTCGAGTCGATCGAGAACGACGAACGCCTCAACTGGGTGCGCAACTGGGAGCAAACCGGACTGCTCGCGTTTGACGACAAAAACGGCAACGGCTTGATCGAATACAACGCCTCTGCCGAAAACGAACTGACGGTGAACCGCGACATCATCACCCTTGCCAACCCCGAGATCGCCAACCTTCCAGGTTGGGTCATCGCGCTCGTGGCTGCTGGTGGTCTTGCTGCAGCGCTCTCCACCGCGGCGGGTCTTTTGATGGCTATCTCGTCGGCTGTCTCCCATGACCTTATCAAGGCGCAGATCAACCCGGCCATCTCCGAGAAAGGCGAACTCCTGTCCGCCCGTATCGCGATGGGTGTGGCAATTGCAATCGCCACCTACCTCGGCCTCAACCCTCCGGGCTTTGCCGCTCAAACCGTGGCGCTTGCCTTCGGTCTGGCAGCTGCATCGATCTTCCCGGCTCTGATGATGGGCATCTTCTCCAAGCGCATCAACAACAAGGGCGCCGTTGCAGGCATGCTCGCAGGTCTGATCGTAACCATCGTCTACATCTTCCT
This sequence comes from Celeribacter arenosi, assembly GCF_039539485.1. Taxonomy (NCBI): domain Bacteria; kingdom Pseudomonadati; phylum Pseudomonadota; class Alphaproteobacteria; order Rhodobacterales; family Roseobacteraceae; genus Celeribacter; species Celeribacter arenosi. The sequence goes on along the minus strand of NZ_BAABDF010000005.1, from coordinate 161,581 downwards.
GCACAAGGGTTGGTTCTTTGTCGCCTCGACAGCTTCCTTCTCGGACGCTGATCCGCTGCTGCTGTCGATCAAATCGACATCCTTCGGCGCTATCGGTGCGATGATCAACTTTGCGGTTGCCTATGTCGTCTCCAACGCGACCGAAGAGCCGCCGGTAGAGATCCAGGCATTGGTCGAAGACATCCGCGTGCCACGTGGTGCCGGAACTGCAGTCGATCACTAAGAACAGGGTTCGGGCTGGCCTCTGTGTCGGCCCGACGCCATAGTGAGGCGCGGCGGATTTTTACCGCCGCGCCTTTTCCATTCGACGCGTAGGAATTAGCAGATGAAGAATGCCGACAAGATCATCGCCTTCCTTCAAACCTCCCACCCCTATGACGTTCTCGCAACCGCTGAGCTGGACACGTTGGCGCGGGCCTTCTCGCGTAAAACCTATGCCGCGGGCGAGACTATCTATGCGCATGGGGACATGCTCGACGGGCTCTACCTGATCAAAGACGGCAGCGTTGAAATCACCGATGTGAACGGCGCGCAGGTATCGCTCCTGCAGAAATCCAACCATTTCGGGGAACGCGGATTGTTGCGCGATGGCTTTGCCGCGACGACGGCCCGTGCGGTCGACGCGGTGACGGTTCTGGTTCTGCCTTTGCACGATTTTCGCGCCGAGATCGATCGCAACCCCGCCTTTGCGCGCTACTTCAATCGCGGACAGGCGCGTCCCCAATCTGCCACGGGTCTCATGACGCAACGGGTCTCTGACCTGATGGCGCGCGCGCCGATTACCTGCACACCACACACCACGATTGCCGACTGCGCGCGCATTATGCGCGACCGCAAGGTCTCCTCCGTCGCCGTGCTCGAAGGTGACGAGCTTGTCGGGTTGGTGACTGTGCGCGACATGACCAGCAAAGTGCTCGCGGAGGCGCGTGACATTTCGGGTCCGGTGTCGGGCATCATGACCAAAGCGCCGATTAGCGTGGAGTCCGCCGCGCTCGGCACCGACGTCATCCACATCTTGCTTGAAAACCAAATCGGCCACCTCCCCGTCGTCGATGGGGGCGCACTGGTCGGCATGGTGACCCAATCGGACATCACCCGCTATTTCGGGTCATCGCAAACGCAGATGATCTTTGATCTGAGCACAGCTGAATCCGTGGCCGACCTCGCCGCTGTGACGGCGCGTCTGCCGGAATTTCTCATGCAACTCGTCGGGGCGCATCTCGCCCATGATGTGGTGACGCGTAAGGTGACCGACGTCGCCGATATCGTGACGCGCCGCCTGATCGCCTTGGCCGAGCGTGAATTCGGCCCCGCCCCCGTTCCCTTTCTGTGGGCCGCTTGCGGCAGTCAGGGCCGGCGCGAACAGACCGGCGTTTCCGATCAGGACAACTGCCTGATCTTTGACAACGCTGCGACGGCTGACGACATGGTGTATTTTCGCAAACTCGCACGCTTTGTCTGCGATGGCCTCGACACCTGTGGCTACGTCTATTGCCCCGGCGAAATGATGGCGATGACCGAGCGGTGGTGCCAACCTCTGTCGGTTTGGGAAAGCTATTTCGAGGGCTGGATCCGCGCGCCCGACAATCAGGCGCAGATGTTGGCCTCTGTCATGTACGACCTGCGCCCCATCGCGGGCGACGAGCGCCTGTTCCGCCCACTACAAGCCGCCGCTTTAGACGCCGCATCCAAAAATTCGATCTTCGTGGCCCATATGATTGCGAACTCCCTCAAACACACGCCGCCTCTGGGATTGCTGCGCGGGTTTGCCACAATCCGCTCGGGTGAACACCGCAATACGATCGATATGAAACACAATGGCGTCGTGCCGATTGTCGACCTCGGGCGGGTTTACGCTCTGCAGGGCAAACTCGATGTTGCCAACACCCGTGCGCGCATCGATGCGGCCATTGAGGCCGGTGTGGTGTCCCAAACCGGCGGGCGTGATCTTTTGGCCGCCTATGACATGATCGCCGCTGCGCGCCTCGAACATCAGGCAGCACAGGTGCGTAGTGGCGAAAAGCCGGACAATTACCTCACGCCATCTTCACTACCCGCCTTTGAGCGGTCCCACCTGCGCGACGCATTCGTCATCGTGCGCACCATGCAATCCTCGCTCAGCTCATCTGCTGCGCGCACCTAGGACGGTCATATGCTCGTTGAATTTCTAGCCACCATTTCGCTGGGCGCCGGCGCCGCCGGCATCGTCATGTTGCTGCGCCATCTGTTGCGGATCGATCTGCCCAAATGGGCGATGCCTGCGGCGGCGGGTGTGGCGATGCTCGCCTTCACGATCTGGAGCGAAATGACGTGGTTTGATCGCACGACTGCCGCGCTTGGCCCCGACAAAATCGTGGCCCAAACCGTCGAAGGCAAAACGATCCTGCGCCCATGGACGTTGATCTCCCAGCCCGTGAGCCGCTTCCTCGCGCTCGACAAAGGCAGCGCAGTGATCAGGGACGGGATGGTTCTGACAGACATTTACGCCGTTGCCCGCTGGCAGGATGGCGCCATCGTGCCCGCCGCCTTTGATTGCCTGTTGGCGCGGCGCGCGGACCTGTTCGCGGGGCGTGAGGGCGATGTGGATGACGTGCTCGAAGGGGCCGATTGGATATCCGTGGGGCGCGACGATGCGCTGCTGCGCGTGGCCTGTGACGACATAAGATAGCGGGCAAAAACGGGCGCCGCACCACAAGAGAGGAGGAATGAGAATATGCAAGAATTGCCGCGCATCCTGCTCGTGGAGGACGAAGTGAACATCGCGCTCGCGATCGAGCATCTGCTCACGCGGGACGGCTATGATGTGACCCGGGTGAGCAATGGCAGTCAGGCATTGCCCAACATCCGCGCGCTCTCGCCTGCGCTCGTGGTGCTCGATGTCACCCTGCCGGAAATGTCGGGCTACGAGATCTGTCAAAGGCTGCGCCGTGATCCCACGCTGCCCGATACGCCCGTGTTGATGACCTCCGCGCGTGCCTCCGAGGCCGAGCGGCGCAAAGGCATGGCGATGGGCGCGAATGCATTTCTCACCAAACCCTTCGCAACCAAAGACCTGCGCGCCCTTGTGCGGCTCCTGCTCGGAGGCACGGCTGATGAAAATTGAAAACTGGTCCCTACGCCTTCGGGTTTTCTTGTTTTTCGCCTTTCTCGCGGCTGCCTCCATCGTCGCGATTTGCGCGGGGCTTTATGTCGGGTTCCAACGGCTCGACAGTGCGACCGCGCGGGACGGGTTCGTCTTTGCCGGTGCGCTGTCCAGTTTCGCAATCCTCGGGCTGACGGTCTGGATTTGGCTGATGTTTGACGAAAACGTCGCCAAGCCGATCCAGAACCTCGCGGGGGCCATGCTTGCGCGCGCCCATGCGGATGTGGATGAGCACCTCGACGAAGGCACGGCCAAATACCTCGGCGATCTGGCGCCTGCCGCACGTGCGGTCACCGAAAACCTCAGCGCGACACGCAACAAGCTGGCGGAAACGGTTGCTGCCGAGACGACGCGGCTGGTTGAAGAGAAGGCGCGACTGGCCGCGCTGGCCGCCGAAATGCCCCATGGTGTTGTGCTGCTTTCGGGTTCGCACAGGATCGCATTTTACAACGGGGCGGCGGCGGAAATCCTCGACACTGACCATGCGCCGGGTCTGGATCATCCGGTGTTTGACTTTCTGCGGCCTGGTCCGATCCTGTCAGCTTACAACAGGCTCTGTGCGGGTGAAGGCGGGGCGGGGCATGTCCTGCCACTGACAATTTCGACGGTGCAGGGAGGCACGACCTTGGCTGCGCGCATGCGCCTGATGCGCGCGCCGAGCGAGGCCGATGAAAACCCCGCCTATGTGCTGACGCTGGACGATGTGACGGCCGATCTGGAAACCCACGCGGAACGTGAGGCCCTGCTATCGCGCCTCTTTGCCCGCCTGCGCCCGTCCATCGCGGCGATCCAGACCCTGAACGATGCGCGCTCTGCGGTGCCGAAAGACGATATCGAACGGTCGCTCGAAAAAGAGATCAATACGCTTTTTGTCGAGGTCACGGGATTGGCCGATGCCTATGAAGTGGCCAAGGCCGATTGGTGGCCGATGGATCGCGTGCTCGCCTCCGATCTGTGTGAAGCTCTCAGCGCGCGGTTGCAAGGCTCGGGCATCGCGTTGACCGCCGATGTGATAGACCCGATGGAACTTACGCTCGACAGCATTCAGATCGTCGCCCTGCTCAACCACATCAGTGAGCGGTTGACGGGTGAGAATGCGCGCGGGTTGTCGTTTTTGATCTCGCGCGACGACGTCGGGGGGGCGATGCTCGCGCTCGGGTGGTCGGGTGAGCCATTGTCTGTCGACACGCTCGAAAGCTGGCTCGACGAACCTTTGGAGTCCGGTTTGGCCAATCTGACGGGGCGTGTCATTCTGGATGCGCATGGCACGGATATCTGGCCGGAGTTCGGGCGCGGATCGCGGGCGGTTCTCAAACTGCCGATCCGCGATGCCCACCGGATCAGGAAGTCTCCCACCAAACGCAAGGGCAGTGCGACCTACGACTTTGATCTGCTCAGCAAGACCCCGCCCGCCGCGCTGTTGGACACGCCGCTCACCGATCTGACCTATGTCGTGTTCGATACCGAAACCACGGGGCTGCTGCCGTCGCAAGGTGACGAGATTTGTCAGGTCGCGGCCCTGCGTGTCGTGAACGGTCGGGTGGTGGAAACCGAACGGCTCGACAAACTCGTCAACCCCGGCCGCCCGATTCCGGCGATGGCGACAGAGGTCCACCACATCACCGACGAGATGGTGCGCCACGCGCCGCGGATCGACGTGGTCGGGCGTGAACTGCACAGCTTTGCGCGCGGATCGGTCTTGGTCGCCCATAACGCACCTTTCGACCTCGAATTCCTGCGCCGCCACGAAGACGACATCGGTCGAAGCTTTTCCAATCCGGTGATTGATACCGTGCTGCTCTCGGCGATTGTTTTCGGGCAGAGCGCGGAACATACGCTCGATGCGATCAGCGTGCGGCTCGGCGTGACGATCCCGCCAGAGGCGCGTCACACCGCGATGGGGGACACGATTGCCACGGCGGATTGTTTCAACAAGATGCTGCGCATGGCGTCCGAAAGGGGCCTGCTTACCTTTGGTGATTTGCTCGCCGAAATGCGCAAACACAAACGCCTGTTGAAGGACGCGAACGCCGACCACATCGCCTAGGTCAGGGCGCGCACCCGTCCCACCGATCCGCGATGGTCGTAAAACGGGACGTGGTCGGGTGCGCCGGACGTCGCCTCTATCTCCGCCAAAACGATCCGCGTCACAAAGGGCAAATCAAACGCACGGGCCTCAAGGGGTGACAACCATTGCAAATGCGACAGCTCGTCCTCCGCGCGGGAGAAATCGTCGGGGTCTGTTTCGAGATGGGCCGCGTCCGCGAGGAAGAAACGCGCATCGAAGCGGCGCGGGCGACCAGGCGGGGTGACGGCGCGAAACACGAAACTAAGCGCGGCGGCGTCTCTCAGGACCAATCCCGTCTCCTCACGAAGTTCACGCAGCGCCGCGACTGCAAGCGCGCCTGCCACCGCCCGATCGGCATCGATGCACAAACGGCGCAGACACGCAGGCGCGAGCGTGCCGATGGGCGTGGCCTCGAAATCCGCCGCATCAACCGCACCGCCCGGAAAGACAAATTTGCCCGGCATAAATACCGCGCCATGCCCCCGTTGGCCCATCAACACGCGCCCGTCGTCGCGTTGGAGAACCACTGTGGCCGCGTCCCTGATCTGCATCGCTTTGTCCATGGGACCAGACTAGTCGTGTGTGCGGTCAGGAAAAAGCCGCCATGCGCAGGTGCGCCTTGAAAGTTGCCCATCGCGGGTTCAATTTGGGTGAGAGGCCCCGATGTGGGCTAAAACGACCGGCGAAGGAGCCACAGATGTCCGTTTTTTCCGTACCCGACATGAGCTGCAGCCACTGCGTGACCACGATTACCGAGGCTTTGGAAGCTGTGGATGATGCGATCGAGGTGACACCCGATCTCGAAAAGCGGTCGATTTTGATCAGAACGCAGGCGGGCGACGAAGCCGTTATGAAAGCCCTTCTGGACGCAGGCTACCCCGCGCAAAAACAGAGCTAATCACCCTCTGCGCGTGGATGGACGTTGCGTGGGAGCCCTTCGCGCGCCATAACTCGTCCCGCTTACAAGGACCGCGTCGATCGGAAGGGGCCGCATGAAAACCGAGTGGATCGCTGTGGATTGGGGCACGACTGCGCTGCGCGCTTGGGCCATGGTCGGGGGTGCCGTCGTTGACCTCCGCCACTCCGACCGTGGCATGGGCCGGTTGCAGCCGAGCGAATTCGAAGCCGCGCTCCTCGATCTGGTTTCCGACTGGCTCGGCGCAGAGGCGACGCCCGTGGTTGCCTGCGGTATGGTGGGGTCGCGGCAGGGGTGGGTCGAGGCGCCATATTCCCGTGTGCCCTGCAAACCGCTGACCACCACCGTCACAGCCCCCACCACCGACCCCCGTCTGCGCGTTGACGTGATTTCGGGACTGGCGCAGGACACGCCGCCCGATGTGATGCGCGGCGAAGAAACCCAGATCGCTGGTTTTTTGGCGCTGAACCCGTCGTTTGACGGTATCCTATGCCTGCCCGGCACCCACACCAAATGGGTTCACATGAGCGCGGGCGAGGTGGTGTCATTTCGCACCGTGATGAGCGGCGAAGTCTTTGCCGCGATTTCCACACAGACGGTTTTGCGCCATTCGCTCGACACGCAGGAAATGGACCGCGAGGCCTTTGATGCGGCGTTATCCGAAACCATGACAAGACCCGAAACCTTTGCGCGTGATCTCTTTGGCCTGCGCGCCGCGGACCTTCTGACCCAAGCGCCCCCGCAGGTCGCGCGGGCGCGGTTGTCGGGCGGGTTGATCGGGCTCGAACTCGCCGCGACCAAGCCCTACTGGCTCGGCCAACCGGTGGCCATCATCGGCGCACCGGCACTCAGCGCGCTCTATGAGCGCAGCCTGCGCGCGCAAGGCGTCATTTGTGAGCAGGCGGACGCTGATGAGGTGACCCGTGCGGGCCTTCATGCCGCCTACCTGCGCATCCAAGGCATAGCGTCGTGACCCTATCCCGCATCGCCAAATCGCGACACACACGAAACCACAGTACCCGCGTCGGCGGCACATAGCCCCGTCCCGACGGCGGTCCAAGAGGAGACAATACGTGACCTACGAAATTTTCGATGACCGCGTCTGTGCGTTGGGCGAAGGCCCTTTGTGGCATCCCGAACGCGAACAGTTTTTCTGGTTCGACATCATCGGGCACAAATTGCTGACGCGCGAGAACGGCGAAGCCAATGAGTGGCAGTTCGACGAATTCATTTCCGCCGCAGGATGGGTTGATCGTGAGACACTGCTGGTGGCCTCGGAAACCTCGCTCTCGACGCTCAACTTGGAAACCGGCGAGACGTCCTTTGTTGCGTCTCTGGAATCCGACAATCCGGTGACGCGCTCCAACGACGGGCGCGCGGATCCCTATGGCGGGTTCTGGATCGGCACCATGGGCAAGAACGCCGAAGCCGGTGCAGGCGCGATTTACCGCTACTATCGCGGGCAGCTGCGCAAGCTGTTTGACAAGATCACCATCTCAAATGCGATCTGTTTTTCTCCCGACGGAAAGACCGCCTATTTCACCGACACCAGAGTGGGCGACATCATGTCCGTGCCGCTCGGCGACGAAGGTTGGCCGAGCGCAAAGCCGCAAGTGTTTATCAAAGACGCAGCCCACCCCGACGGGGCCGTCGTGGATGCGCAAGGCAACCTTTGGAATGCGGTGTGGGGCGGGCACGGTGTGAGCGTCTACTCCCCACAGGGCGAGAAACTGCGCCACTACGATCTACCCGCCGCGCAGACCACCTGCCCCGCATTTGGCGGCGCGGATGGCACAACGCTCTACGTAACCTCGGCGGCGGTGGGCCTCGAAGAGGGCGGCGATCAGGGCAAAACATTCAGCATCGAAACCGGCATCAAAGGCCAGAAAGAACATCGGATCATCTTATGAGACATCCATTCGGTAAAACCAAAAGCGGGCATGACGTGGAAGCTCTGTCGATCCACGCAGGCGACATCACGGTGACGATCCTGACCCTCGGCGCAATCGTGCAGGACGTGCACCTCAAGGGCGTGCCCCATTCCGTCACGCTGGGCAGCGAAGACCTCGCGGCCTATGACGGTGGGGAGCTGACCTATTTCGGCGCTCTCGTGGGGCCGGTGGCGAACCGCATCGCCAATGCCCGCGCTCCTCTGGGCGGGGACGTTCTGAGCCTCGTGGCGAACGAAGGCACGACCTGTTTGCATGGCGGTCCCGATGGAATGGAGACAGAAATCTGGACCGTGGAGAGCCTGTCGGAAAGTGCGCTGACGCTGACCCTCGACTTGCCGGATGGCAAGGGCGGGTTTCCCGGCAACCGGCAATTGCGGGTGCGCTATTCGGTCGACGCGCCGGCGCATCTGCGCATGAACGTGGAGGCCACGAGCAACAAGGACACGTTGCTCAACATCGCCAACCACTCCTATTGGAACCTCGACGGGCGGTCGACCAATACCGGCCATACGCTACGCGTGAATGCCGACCGCTATCTGCCGGTCGATGCGGCCTCTATCCCGACGGGTGTGGTTGATGTGTCGGGCGTCTACGACCTGCGCGAGGGGCGCGAATTCACCGCGGGCACGCCGGTTTACGATCACAACTACTGCCTGAACGGCGCGCAGGGGACGCTCAAACATGCCTGCACGTTGACCGGCAAATCCGGCCTATCGATGCGTATGGACACCACGGAAGTGGGCCTGCAGGTCTTTGATGCGGGTCATGTGTCGAGCGGGAAATTCATCGGCCACGGTGGGCATCCCTACCCTGCTTTTGCGGGGATCGCGCTAGAGGCCCAAGGGTGGCCGGACGCGCCAAACCATTCCGATTTCCCGTCGATTGAAGTCTCTGCAGGCAAGACCTACCGTCAGGAAACGGTGTGGTCGTTTAGCCACTGATCACCCTTCCACACCTGCCGCGTACCATGCGCGGATTGCGGCGCGGGCCTCTTCCTCCATGTAGGTGAGGTTCGCGGGTGGCATGGCGTGGGTGACGCCCGACTGCAGCCATATCTCTTTGGCGTGGGTGGCCACCTGCGCGGCTGTTTCCAGACGCACGCCTTTGGGCGGGGATGCCATGCCATCCCAAACGGGCTCGCGCGCGTGGCACATCGAACAGTTGATGGTGATCAGCTCGTGGATGTCCTCGAACCCTTCTGCGCTGGCAAAACGCTGCGCGACGGGGCCCAGAGACGACAGGTCTTCATCCATATCGTCCTGCCCGTAAATGCCCGCCGTGGAGAGCCACATGACGGCCGCAAAGAGCGCCGCCGTTGCCCCCCAAGTCCACCACAACATGCCACGGCGCGCGTGCATGGTGTTGAAGAAATGACGGATTGTGACCCCCATCAGGAACACCAGCGCCGCGATGAGCCAGTTATACTCGCTCGCGAAGGCCAGCGGGTAGTGGTTGGCCAGCATCATGAACAGAACCGGCAGGGTGAGGTAGTTGTTATGGGTCGAGCGCTGCTTGGCGATTTTGCCGTATTTCGCATCCGGCGTGCGATCGGCGCGCAGGTCCTGCACCACGATCTTCTGGTTCGGAATAATGATCAGGAACACGTTTGCCGTCATCACCGTGGCGGTAAATGCACCCAGATGCAGGAAGGCGGCGCGCCCTGTGAAGACCTGCGTGTAGGCCCAGGCCATGACGACGAGGATGATGTAAAGAAAGATCATCAGCCGTGTGTTGTCGTCGCCGAATTTCGATTTGCAGATCAGGTCATAGGCGACCCATCCAAAGACCATGGACCCCAGCGATATCGCGATACCCGCCCAGATGGGGATGTCGAGGATGTTGGGGTCGATGAGGTAGAGTTCGGCCCCGAGGTAATAAACGAGGATCATCAGCGCAAAGCCCGACAGCCACGTCGAATAGCTTTCCCATTTGAACCAGATCAGGTCGTCGGGCATGCGGGCCGGCGCGACCATGTACTTCTGGATAAAGTAGAAACCGCCGCCGTGGACCTGCCATTCCTCGCCCGACACGCCTTTGCGGCGGTCACTGGAGGCACGCAGCCCGAGGTCGAGTGCGATGAAGTAGAACGACGACCCGATCCAGGCGATCGCGGTGATCACATGGACCCAGCGGACGGCGAATTCGAGCCATTCAAATAGTATTGCGCTCAGCATGATTAGCTTCCCCGATAGGTAGAATAGCCGTAAGGCGACAGCAGCAAGGGCACGTGGTAATGGGCCTCTGGGTCGTTCATGCCAAACCGGATCGGGATGGCGTCGAGGAACAGGGGCTCCTGCGCATCAAGACCGCATGCGCGCAGGTAATCACCGGCGGAAAACACCAATTCGTACTGCCCGGTTTGAAACGCCTCCCGCGGCAGGATCGGCGCATCTGTGCGCCCGTCCTCATTGGTCACGCTCTGCGCGATTTTTTGACGCTCTTCGCCAACCAAGCGATAGAGTTCGATGGTCAGCCCCGCTGCGGGGCATCCGCGCGCGGTATCCAGAACATGCGTTGTCAGGTATCCCTCGGCCACGTTGGTGCCTCTTTTTGATGCAGGTTGAATGCCACGCTGCCGGAAAGAGGCGGTCGACGCAATCGCAACGGTACTTTGAGCTTAACGAGACTTGTGGTTTTTTAAGCAATTGGTCAAATTTCCATCGCAAGCAAAGGAATTCGCCCATGTCCCCGCCCCGTTATCCCCGCAACATGATCGGCTATGGTGCCCATGCGCCGCACCCGAAATGGCCCGGAAATGCGAAAATCGCGGTGCAATTCGTGCTGAATTACGAAGAGGGCGGCGAGAATAACGTGTTGCACGGCGATGCGGGTTCGGAGGCGTTTTTGTCCGACATCGCGGGCGCCGCGCCTTGGCCCGGGCAGCGGCATTGGAACATGGAGAGCATCTACGAATATGGCGCGCGGGCGGGGTTTTGGCGGCTGCACCGACTATTCACACAGGCGCAGATTCCGGTGACGATTTACGGCGTGGCGACGGCTCTTGCCCGCTCGCCCGAACAGGTTGCGGCGATGCAGGAAGCGGATTGGGAAATCGCCTCTCACGGCCTCAAATGGGTCGAACACAAAGACATGCCCGAGGCCGAAGAACGCGCCGCGATTGCCGAGGCCATCCGCCTGCACACCGAGGTCACAGGTGAGCGTCCGCTCGGGTGGTACACCGGGCGGTGTAGCGAAAACACCGTGCGTCTGGTCGCCGAAGAGGGCGGGTTTGCCTATGTTTCGGACACCTACGACGACGATCTGCCCTATTGGCTGGAGGTCGGGGATCGCGACCAGTTGATCATTCCCTATACGCTGGAAGCCAACGACATGCGCTTTGCCACCGCGCCGGGATATATCACCGGAGAGCAGTTTTTTACCTACCTTAAGGACGCCTTTGACGTGCTCTACGCCGAGGGCGAAACCGCCCCCAAAATGATGTCGATCGGCCTGCATTGCCGCCTGATCGGGCGGCCGGGGAAATTGGCGGGACTGAAGAAGTTTATCGAATATATCCAAGGGTTTGAGGGGGTATGGAAGCCGCGCCGGATTGATATCGCGCAGCATTGGGCGCAGGCCCATCCCCACACCCGCCGCGAGCGTGCGTCGCAGATGGATCGCGCGCGATTTGTTGACCGCTTCGGCGGTATTTTCGAACATAGCCCATGGGTCGCCGATCGTGCCTATGACCTCGAACTGGGGCCCGCGCATGACACGTGGCAGGGGGTGCATTCCGTGCTCTGCCGTGCCTTTCGAACCGCCAGCGAGGACGAACGTCTGGGCGTTCTGACCGCCCACCCCGATCTGGCGGGGAAACTCGCGCAGGCCAAACGGTTGACGCGCGAAAGCACCAGCGAACAGGCCTCGGCGGGGCTCGATATGCTCAGCGATGAAGAGCGGGCGACATTCGAGGATCTGAACGCGCAATATGTTGCGCGATTTGGCTTCCCCTTTATCATCGCGGTAAAAGACAATACCAAGGCGTCGATCATGCACGCCTTCAAAACCCGTCTGGAACATGCGCGCGACGTCGAGTTTGCGGCGGCCTGTGCGCAGGTCGAACGGATTGCATGGCACCGTCTAAAAGACGCAGGTCTATGAAAAGAAAGAACAAATGAGCCACGAGTTCACCTATTACGCGCCCACAGGGGGCTTGCCCGATCAAAACCAGAACGCACGCGAACGGGCGGTTTTCACCAACGCCTATACCGTGATCCCGCACGGCGTTCTGTCCGACATCGTGGTCAGCTATCTGCCCGGTTGGGAGCGCACGCGGACATGGGTTCTGGCCCGCCCGCTCAGCGGCTTTGCCGAAACCTTTGCGCAGTTGATTGTCGAGGTTTCGCCGGGGGGTGGATCGTCCAACCCCGAACCGGACCCGCTGGCGGAATGTGTGATCTTTGTTCTGGCCGGACATCTGCGTTTGACCATCGGGGCGCGGGCCTATGAAATGGACCCGGGCGGCTATGCGTTTATCGCGCCGGGCGAGAAATATACGGTCTCCAACGATTTTGACACACCGGCAACTTTCGTATGGATTAGAAAGCGTTACGAGCATGCGCCGGGTATTGATGTGCCCGAAAGCTTTGTCACCGCGGATAACGAAAAGCCGCCTGTGGAGATGCCGAATACCTCCGGTTACTGGTCCACTTCGCGCTTCGTTGACCCCCATGATTTGCGCTATGATTTCCATGTGAACATCGTCACTTTCCTGCCCGGCGGGACCATTCCCTTTGCCGAAACCCATGTGATGGAACACGGGCTATATGTGCTGCAGGGGCGCGGTGTTTACCTGCTCAATCAGGACTGGGTCGAGGTGACGGAGGGCGATTTCCTATGGCTGCGCGCGTTCTGCCCGCAGGCCTGTTATGCCGCCGGACGCAGGCCGTTCCGCTACCTCCTCTATAAGGATGTGAACCGCCATCCAAAGCTACATCTGGCATGAGCCGCCGGATCCCGATTTCGCCCCTGAGTGCGCAGAGCTTTGCGCCCTATGGGGATGTTCTGGAGGCCGAGGGCGCGCCCGATAAACTGATAAACGACGGAAAATGCAGGCGTTTTCACGATCGCGCAGATTTGGATTTCGGGGATGGCGGGCGTGCGGGCGTGTCGATTTTTCACGCCGAGCTGCGCGCCCTGCCGTATGAATTCGACCTGATCGAGCGCCATCCCGACGGCTCTCAGGCCTTTGTCGCGATGAGCGCGGACCCGTTTCTGGTGATCGTCAGCGATGGCCCAGAGGCGCAGCCGAAGGCGTTTTTGACCAATGGAAAACAGGCGATCAATTTCCATCGCGGCACGTGGCACGGGGTTTTGACGCCTCTGTCGGGCAGCGGGATTTTTGCGGTGGTCGACCGGATCGGGGACACCGCGAACCTGCAAGAACACCGGTTCGACGCGCCGTGGGTCGTGGTCGCCTGAGGCCCGTTTTTAGGGGCGTGTTGGTCGTGTTTTAACGACTTTGTGGCGCGTCTTTGCAGGGTTTTACATCCCGCGAATTTGCCGTTTTACATCTTTTACATGTTTTAAAACATCCCATCCGCGCGCGGCGGTGATGGCGGCGCGGATGGTGGCGCGAAAAGGTCCAGATTTCCTCTTGACCCCCTGCCCACGAGCGACTACCTACGCGGCACTTCGGCGGAGTAGCTCAGTTGGTTAGAGCAGCGGAATCATAATCCGCGTGTCGGGGGTTCAAGTCCCTCCTCCGCTACCAAATCCCCCCTTTTTGTTTAATGTGACCGCGATATCGCGGGGCGCCTGTGGCGTGGCCCGGCGCTTTGGCGTCACTTTTTGCGGCGTAGTTTGCGGTAGAAGCGTTTGTTGGCTTCTACGAATTGGTCGGTGATGCGGCCGAGGCCTCGGATTTGGAGGCCTTTGAGGTAGAGGAAGCCCGAGAGGGCGCCGATGGCGGCGCCGATCGTGTCGATGATGAGGTCTTTCATCGTGTCCACGAGGCCGGATTTCTGCATGTTCATGGCAAAGAGTTGGTCCATGGTGAACTCGAAGACCTCCCAGAGCGCGCCGATGGACAGGCCGACGCAGAAGGCGAGCACGCCCAGCGCCCAGGGCGGGGCTGCGTAACGGTCGCCCTCAAACAGCATGAAGATCAACAGGAACCCCATCAGGCCGAAGCTGAGCGCGGAGATGAAGTGGAGGACCACGTCCCACCACCAGAAGCGTTCGTAGAAATCGGAGACCTCGCCCAGAAACAGGGCCGCGAAGATGAAGACGACGATGGCGGAGAGCAGCGCGCGCGGCAGGTTGATGCCGAGGTAGCCCGCAAAGCGGCGCGGCAGGAGCGTCAACACGAGGGTCGAGAGCGCCACGAAGACGGCGGACCATGTCTGGGTCGCGATGCCGGTCACGGCCTCTACCGTGAGAATGGCCTGAATGACCAGAACCACGATGGGGCTTTTGAGGCGGTGTTTGAGGTTTACCATGGGGCCTTCTAAAGTGGGGGTCTTAACCCAATATAGGTCTCATGTCCGCCATCACACCCCTTCGTCTGGCCAGTTACAACATCCGTGCCTCTCTGGGCACAGATTTGCGGCGCGATCCGTTGCGGGTGTTGGAGGCGATTTCGGCGCTGCAGGCCGATGTGGTGGTCTTGCAGGAGGCCGATCACCGGATGGGGGCGCGCCCTGCCGCCCTGCCCCGCGACATGATCGAGAGCCACACCGGATTGCGCCCCGTGCCCGTGGCCGAGAATGCGGTGAGTTTGGGGTGGCACGGGATCGCTGTGCTCGCGCGGCCCGATTTGGAAGTCAGCGATATCCACCGCTATCCCCTGCCCGGATTAGAGCCGCGCGGGGCGGTTGCGGTTGATCTGGCGCATCTGCGGGTGGTGGGGGTGCATCTGGGGCTGTTGCGCCATTCGCGCCGGATGCAATTGGACCGGATCCGCACGGCGCTGGCCGATTTGCCGCAGCGCCCGACGGTGATTTTGGGCGATTTCAACGAGTGGTCGCGCAAGGTGGGGTTGGGTCGGTTGGCGCGCCATTACACGATCCTGACGCCGGGGCGGACCTATCCCTCGACGCTGCCTCTGGGGGCGCTCGACCGTGTGGCGCATTGTGATGCGTTGCAGGTGCGCATGTTGCCCGCGCCGGTGAAGGCGAAGGGCAGTCATCCGTCCGATCATTTGCCGATTTTGGCCGAGGTGCGCGCGCAGCCCTAGGAGCTGTCTTTGCCTGCGCGGGGCGGCGGCCCCCCTATGTGGGGCCGCGCGCCTTATAGGTGTGGTCAGGCTTTCGGTTTGCCGCCCTTATGGGGGGCACCGGCGGATTTGGCGGCGGCGCGGGCGCGGTTCTTTTTGCTGTTGGGCTTACCGACCGGCGTTTTCGGGGCGCCTGAGCGGGGGGCGTCACCGCCCGTCGAGGTTTTGCCCGACTTTGAGTGACGTGGCTTTTTCGCCTTTGCAAAGACCGCGCCTTCGTGGCTTTCGTTCAGGCTTTGCGGTTTTTTGGCGTATTTGGGCTTTGCCGCGCCGGATTTGGGTTTTTTGGCGCGCGGGGTCGGATCGTCGTTCCAATCGACGGGCGTGGTGGTGCCCGGTGTTTTGGCGCGCGGTTTGTCGAAGTTGGGTTTGTCGCCGCGCGGTTTGTCGTAGCGCGGTTTGTCGCCACGGGGTTTGTCGCCGCGGGGACCTTTGTCGTAGCGCGGTTTGTCGGGGCGCGGTTTATCGGGGCGCGGGCCATCGTCACGGCGTGGACCGCCGCCGCCCAGATTGGGGGCAGAGTCCAGTTG
Source organism: Celeribacter arenosi (assembly GCF_039539485.1). Lineage (NCBI taxonomy): Bacteria > Pseudomonadati > Pseudomonadota > Alphaproteobacteria > Rhodobacterales > Roseobacteraceae > Celeribacter > Celeribacter arenosi. Next base: position 145,757 of record NZ_BAABDF010000005.1, on the reverse strand, counting down.
CGTGAGTTTGGCGTCGTCTTCGAGCGTCATCGCGGGACCGACGGCGGCGAGGAAACCGGCGACCGAGCCCTGACGGATTTCGATCATCGAGGCATCAGGTTGGATGCGGATCGCGCCGATGTCTTCCTTGGTCAGGTTGCCCATTTTGCACAGCATCGGCAGGAGGCGGCGGGGTTCTGCGCCGGCGGCACGACCGCCTTCGAGGGAGAACCACACGCTCGGGCCGAAGGGTTCGCGCGCTTTGGCGGGTTCGTTGGCATCCGAGAGCTCTTCAGGCGCCGAGTGGCGTTCGTGATAGAGGCGCAGGTAGGCGGCCGCGATTTGTTCGGTGGTGAATTGTTCGGTGAGTTTGGCGACGGTTGCCTGATCGGATTCGGCAATCGGCTCCAACCAGTCGGGGTTGGCGAGCATGCGCTCTTCGTCCTTGGCGGCCACATCTTCGGCGCTTGGTGCGGCGTCCCAGACGGCGGAGAGTTTGGCCCAGCCGAGCAGGCGTGATGCCTTTTTCTGTGCCGCCAGAGGGGCGATCAGGACGCTGACGCCTTTGCGACCGGCGCGGCCTGTGCGGCCCGAACGGTGCAGGAGGGTTTCGGCGTTGGTGGGCAATTCGGCATGCACCACGAGGTCGAGGTTTGGCAGGTCGATCCCGCGCGCGGCCACGTCGGTGGCCACGCAGACGCGTGCGCGCCCGTCGCGCATCGCCTGAAGCGCGTGGGTGCGTTCGTTTTGCGACAATTCGCCAGAGAGCGCGACGACCGAGAAGCCACGGTTCGACAGGCGCGTGGTGAGGCGGTTCACCATGGCGCGGGTGTTGCAGAACACGATGGCGTTCGGGGATTCATAGTAGCGCAGCACGTTGATGATGGCGTTTTCGCCGTCGCGTGCGGAGACTTTGAGAGCGCGGTATTCGATGTCGGCGTGCTGGGAGGCGCCCGATGTGGTGGCGATGCGCAGCGCGTCGTTCTGATAGCTTTTGGCGAGCTTGGCGATGGCGGCGGGCACGGTGGCCGAGAACAGCAGGGTCTGGCGCTCTGCGGGGGCGTTTTCGAGGATGAATTCGAGGTCTTCGCGGAAACCGAGGTCGAGCATTTCGTCGGCCTCATCAAGGACCACGGCCTGCAGGCCGCTCAGGTCGATCGAGCCGCGCATGATGTGGTCGCGCAGACGGCCCGGTGTGGCCACGACGATATGGGCACCACGGCCCAGAGCACGGCGTTCGTCGCGCATATCCATGCCACCCACGGTGGAGGCGATGACGGAGCCTGCCTTTTCAAACAGCCATGCAAGCTCGCGTTTGACCTGTAGGGCCAACTCGCGGGTCGGGGCGATGACGAGGGCCAAAGGCGCGCCGGCGGTGTCAAAGCGGTCGCCTTCGCCCAGAAGGCGCGGCGCGATGGCCAGACCGAAGCCGATGGTTTTACCCGACCCCGTTTGCGCGGAGACGAGGAGGTCTTTGCCCTCTGTCTCAGGGTTGGTCACGGCCTCTTGGACTGCCGTGAGGGATGTATATCCGCGCGCTTCCAGCGCATCTGCCAGAGTTTTCTTCACAGCCGTACCTCGAGTTTCATGACGAATTTGGTGGCCCAGTGGGGTCACAGTCGCGTCGTCTGCCGCCAAGAGAGCGCATGTAACGGGTCGGGAGGCGGATGTATAGGCTATCAGAATCTTTGTGAGCGGTGAATGGCGCCCATCGCCCCGATTGGGGGCGATAGGGGAGGGAATGAGGGGGATTATTGCCGTCTTTGGCCTTCGCGGCCGTAAATCAGCAGCATGACGATGATCACCACGCCGTAGATGATTTGGCGGTAGGCCTCCGACATTTGCATGATCGAGAGCACGGAGTTGAGGAAGACGATCAGGATGACGCCGACGAGTGTGCCCAGATAGCGCCCGCGCCCGCCCAGAATATGGGTGCCCCCGAGGACCACGGCGGCGATGGCGGGCAACAGGAAGGGGCCGCCCATGCCTTGGTAGGCTTTGGCGGAGTAGCCGGCGAGCAGCACGCCCGCTGTGGCCGCGCAGAGCGAGGAGGTGACAAAGGCGCCGATCACCACGCGGCGGGTGCGGATGCCCGACAGGTAGGCTGCGCCTTCTTTGGCCCCTGTGGCGTAGATCGATTTGCCAAAGCCTGTGCGGGTCAGCATCACGGTGATCAGGATCGACACCGCGGCCCACACGAAGATCGCGACCGGCAGGCCGAGGATGCGGTCGGCGGCGAGGAAACGCATCAGCGGCGTTGCTTCGGTTTGGGGGGCAAAGCCGCCGGTATGGGCGACCATGAGACCGCGCAGCACGGAATCGACCCCGAGGGTGAAGATCATCGAGGGGATGCGCAAATAGGACACGCCCAGCCCGTTCACGACGCCCACGAGCAGCCCCACCGCGAGGCCTGCGGGAATGGCCCATGGACCGCCCACGGTTGTGGCCATCATTGCCGCCGCCGTCAGGGTCCATGGCACGGAGAGGTCGATATGGCCCATCAGGATGACCACCATCATGCCCGCCGCGCAGATGCCGAGGAACGATCCGATCTGTAGCTGTTGCAGCAGGTAGTTGGGTTGCAGCATCGGCATCGTGCCTTGGGTCGCCAATGTATAGGCGGTGCCCACGAGGATGATGGCAAAGGTAAAGCCGATGGCGATGGCGATGGGGCGGTTTTGCGGCCCGATGCGATTGATGAGGGTCACCGGAAGAGCTCCATCATGTTTTTGACGCGGAAGGTTCGAAGCGCGCCGAGGCTGACGGCGCCGAGCAGGACCAGGCCTTCGATCAGCGGTTGCAGGAGGGGGTCGATGGACAGGATGCGGAAGTAAAACGAGATCACGCGCAGGATGCCTGCCCCGATGAGCGACCCGATGGCGCCCCCGATCCCGCCGAGCAGCGATGTGCCGCCCAGCACCACGGCGGCGATGGAATTGAGCGTATAGGCCCCTGCCTGTGAGATGTCCGCGTTGCCCGAGGAGGTCTGGATCGCGAGGTAGAGCCCGCCGCAGGAGGCAAAGAAGCCCGCCATGGTGAAGGCGGCGATTTTGGCGCGCGCCACGGGGAGGCCGGACATATAGGCGGCCCCTTCCGAGGATCCGATGGCGTAGATGGTGCGTCCAGTGACGGTGCGTTTAAACGGCAGCCACACGCCCACGCCGACCACAAGGATGATGATGAGCGGCACGGGGATATTGGCGATGGGTTGCAGCCATGCTGCGTTACCGTTGTCGGCAAAGCCGAAGGTTTCGGCCATGTCAAAGACCGCATTGGTCAGCGCCCAGTTCAGGTCGGGGTCGATTTCACCCCCCGGAGAGGGGCGGATCAGCAGGGCGAGGCCGATGGCGATGGCCCCTGTGGCCAGCGTGGCGATGATCGGTTGGATGCGCCCGTAGACCACGATGAGCCCGTTCATCAGCCCGAAGGCGGAGCCGATCAGCAGCGTGGCGATCATGCCCAGCACCATTTGCAGCGGCGTGCCGGTCACAAGGTGGGAGGCGATGGTATTGGCCAGCGTCATCACCGCCCCGACCGACAGGTCGAGCCCGCCGAGCAGCACCGGAATGGTCTGGGCGATAGCGACAAAGCCGATGGCGACGCTTTCATTGGCGTTCTGGATGAAGACGGCGGTGGAAAAGCCGCGCGGGTGGAGCATCTGGTAGGAGATGAAGAACACCAGAAACATGGCGAGGGCGGCACTAAAACCGCCGTTGCGCAACACGAGGGTGCGGAGTTTGTCGATCATGCCGCATCTCCTGCGTGGATGTTGAGGGAGGCGCTGACGATGGCTTCCTCGGTGAGGGTTTCGCCGGATAGGTCGCGCACGACCGCGCCGTCATACATGACCGACACGCGGTCGCAGCAGCCGATCAGTTCGGCGTAATCGGTGGAGTAGAACAGGATCGCTTTGCCCGCGTTGGCGAGGTCGCGCATCAGGCGGTAGATTTCCTGTTTGGTGCCCACGTCGATCCCGCGCGTGGGGTCGTTGAGAAGGATCACATCCGGATCGAGCATCAGCCATTTGGCGATCACCACCTTTTGCTGGTTGCCCCCCGAGAGGGTTTCGACCGCGATGCCGGGGTCGGAGGTTTTGATCTGCAGTTTGGTGATGGCGCGTTGGACCACGTCGGCGGCGCGGGCCGGATCGACGAGCGGTCCGCGCGACACGCCCGGGTAGTTGGGCAGCAGGATGTTGTCGGCAATCGAGAGTTGCAACATCAGGCCTTCGGTTTTGCGGTCCTCCGGGACCAGCGCAATGGAGGCTTTCTTGCAGGCCGCCGGAGAGAGGGGGCGAAAGGGTTGGCCGTTCAGTTCGACCTGACCCTGTACGCCTTTGAGAACACCAAAGAGGGCGAGCAGCAGTTCTTTGTGCCCCTGCCCGTCCAGCCCGCCCAGCCCGACGATTTCGCCCGCGCCGACGTCGAGATCGACGCCTTTGAGGCGGTTTTCCCATGTCAGGTTGGTGATTTTCAGCGCCGGTGCGCCCGCGTCATGATCGACATGCGGGGCGGTCGGTTTTGGCGGGTAGTGGGCCGTGATGTCGCGTCCGATCATCAGTTTGACGATTTCGGATTCGCTCAGCTCGCCTTTGGTGAAGGTGCGGATGTGTTGGCCGTTCCGGAACACCGAGAGGCGGTCGCAGAGCGCTTCGACCTCTTGCATGCGGTGGGAGATGAACAGGCAGGACACCCCGTCGTCGCGCAATTTGTTGAGCAGCCCGTAGACGGTTTGCACATCGCGGCTGGTGAGGGCCGAGGTGGCTTCGTCGAGGATCAGCACGCGCGGGTTTTTGGAGATCGCTTTGGCGATTTCGACCATCTGGCGTCGAGACAGGCTAAGATCGCGCACGAGGGTATCGGGATCGACATCGGCGCATTTGATCCGCGCGAGGACGTCGATGGCCATGCGCCGCTGGGCGCGCCGGTCGATCATCCCCATCCAGCGGGGCGGGTTGTCGATGAAAATATTGTCGGCCACCGAGAGGTCGGGGGTCAGCGAAAGTTCCTGAAAGATGCACACGATGCCGTCTTTGGTGGCCTGTGACGGGGTGCGGTAGGCGACGTCATTGCCATCGACGGACATGCGGCCTTCGCTGGCTTCGAGCACGCCCGAGAGGATTTTGATGAGGGTCGATTTGCCTGCGCCGTTTTCGCCCAGAATGCCGTGAACGGATCCGGGGTGGCAGGAAAAATCCACGTCTTTGAGCGCTGTGATGCCGCCGAAGTAGCGCGACACACCTCGCAGTTGGACGAGTCCATTTGTCTCGGTCATGGGCCTGTTTTCTCTTTGGGTGACGAATGGGGCGCCCGCGTGGGGCGCCCCGGTAACGCGGGAGTTTAGTTCACGTCCGCTTCGTCCTGAGACATGATGGCGGGACCCGAAATATTCACATCACAGGGTGGAAATTCGTTTACTGTGAAGAAGTTATCGGGAAGGTCCGACCAGTAGTTCACGCCGTCCTCAAGCTCGTCATAGGTTGCCGTCGGCAGTGGCACGGAGATCAGTTGGGGCATGACTTCGCCTTCGAGCGCGCTCACGGCGGCCTTCATGGCGATCGCGACCAGACCCGGGGACTGACCGATGGAGATGCCTGTGAGGCCCTCGTCGGAGTGTTCGGCCATCAGTTTGCGATAGCCGTTTTCGGCCTCACCGGAGACAGGCACCATCGGGTGACCTGCATCGAGCATCGCGCGCACAACGCCGGTGGTGCCGCCCTGTGCGAGGATGGCGTCGAATTCACCGTGCACGGCGATGGCGTCGGCCACGACTTTTTGCGCGGTGCCGTCATCCCAGTTGCCCACAACGCTCACGCGTTCCCAGTCGCCACCCGATTCATCGAGCACCGTGTTGATGCCGATGGAGCGGTCACGGTCCACGGAGTTGCCCGCCAGACCGCGCACTTCGAGAACCTTGCCGGAGGTTTTGCCGATTTTGGCAAGTTCGGCGACAACATGGGTCGCATAGGCGCGTCCCATGGCGAGTTGGTCTTCGTTCACCTGCATGACCGCGTCGGTGTCGAGCACGTTGTCAAAGGGCACGAGCACGACGTTTTCGCGGTCGGCCAGACGGATCACACGGTCAAAGCCATCGGGGCTGACGGCGATGGTGATGATGGCGTCGTAGCCTTGGTTGATGAAGTCCTCGATCGCGCCGAGTTGGGCGGGGGCATCCGTGCCTGTGGAGACGACTTTGAAGTCGGAGATCTTGTCAGCGATCGTGGGGTCCTGGGCGAATGCCTTGGCCGTTTTGATCATCTGGATGCGCCATGTGTTGCCCACAAAACCGTTGACCACGGCGATGCGGAACGGGCCTTCGCGCCCCTCCCATTGCATGTATTTGGTGCCGTCATCCCATGGCACGAAGCACGCGGGGTTGGCGCCGGGGCCGTCGACGATGGCGGGACCTGCGAAGGCTGCAGAGGTCCCCAGTGCCGCGGCGGTCGCCAGGGCGATAAGTGAAAGTCCAGTTTTCATTCGATTTTCCTCCCATTGGAAATCTGTTGTGCGAGTGGGCAAGACGTGGCGTCGAGCCCGTGGGCGCTTTCCCTGCACGGCAGGCAGCGCCTTCTTGTCAGGTCCAAGTCTCCCTAAAATGTCTCGACCTGAGTGAATTGCGCGAACCCCATTTCGAGGTGGCTTTTGAGCCGGTACTGGTAGGCAATGCGGTCGCGTGCCTCCAAAGCATCGAGCACCTGTTCGTGTTCGTTGTAGGTGGAGGTTGCGAAGGTGTGGCGGGTTTTGCCCTTTCGCATGATCCTCACGATGACGGGTTTCATCAGGCCGTAGACGTCCAGAATCGCCTTGTTGTGCAGGACGCTGATGAGGCGGGTGTGAAACCGGAAATCGCATTCGGATGCGTCTTCGATGCCCACGGCGTTGACCATTTCGGTGTTGATCTCGCGCAGGGCGGCAATGTCTTCGGGGCGGATGTTGTCGAAGATCTCCTCGACCGAGGAGACTTCGAGCAGGCTGCGGAACCGTTGGATGTCCGAAAACGTGTCGCGCGAGATGTCCATGACGTTGAAGGAAAACATGTCCATCGCCGAGGACATGCGGTTGTCCACGATGGTGGCCCCGACTTTGGGGCGCACTTCGACGACACCGTAGGCTTTGAGGATGCGCATGGCTTCGCGCACGGTGTTGCGCGAGCTTTTGAAGGTTTCGCATAATTCGCGTTCGGTGGGCAGTTGGTCCCCGACCCTGAGGCCGCGTTCGCTGATCAGTTGGCGCATTTGTCCAACCACGATGTCCACGGCCGAGCGCGTGTCGATTTCCCCGTCTGTGTGGACCTCATCGGCCATTGGCACCCCCTGCCTTTTTCGGTGGTCGGGGGCGAATTTCCCCGTCGACCGCCCTCATCCATCTCGCCCTAACGCTAATTTGTCCCACAAATAGAAGTCAATACCCCAGTTAAGATTCATTTGCGGGTCAAATATTGCTGTATTGACCCACAAATAGACCTCGTGCTTTAAGCTAACGTGTTGACGCAACGGCACTTCCTGCGCGCATTGGTTGGACCACGCAGGAGCGGGTCACGCAGGAACGAAAGGCGCGAGGGAGAGACCATGAGCACCGAAATCTATGAAATTCACGATCCCCGCTTTGGCGGACTCATCCATACAAACGCGCGTCTGGAGACGTTGTGGAATGCGGGGCGATGGTGCGAAGGGCCGGCCTATTTCGCGGCGGGGCGCTATGTGGTCTGGTCGGACATTCCCAACGATCGGGTGATGCGATGGGACGAATGCAGCGGCTATGTGACGACCTTTGAAAAACCGTGTCAAAATCACAACGGTCATACGGTCGATCTGGAGGGGCGATTGGTGTCTTGCGAGCATCGCGGGCGCTGTGTGAGCCGGATCGAACATGACGGCAGCTACACCGTTCTGGCGGACCGATTCGAGGGTGCGCGGTTCAATTCGCCCAATGATGTGGTGGTGAAATCGGATGGCTCGATCTGGTTCACCGACCCCTCCTATGGCATCGACAGCGACTATGAAGGCGACGCGGCCGAGAGCGAGATCGGCGCGCGCAATGTCTATCGCATCGACCCGTCAGGCGCGGTTTCCATGGTGGTTTCCGACATGGTGCAGCCCAACGGGTTGGCGTTTTCGCCCGATGAAAGCCTGCTCTATATCGCCGATACGGGGCAGACCCATGAACCCGATTGCGACCCTGTGATTCGCGCCTATGAGGTGCAGGGGGACGGCGTCGGTGCGGGGGTGGATTTTGTCAAAAGCGACGCGGGATTGTTTGATGGATTCCGTGTCGATACGCAGGGCAACATCTGGACCTCTGCGGGTGACGGGGTGCATTGCTACGGGGCCGACGGGGTGCTGTTGGGCAAGATCAGGATCGAGGAAACCGTGGCCAATCTGGTATTCGGGGGGCCTAAAAAGAACCGCCTTTTCATCTGCGCGACCACGACGCTGCGCGCGATCTACGTCAACGCGACGGGCGCGGCGCGCTAGGGGGCGGATCAGGCGATGCGGAAGACCTTGGCGGCGTCTTCTTTGGTGATGTCGGCCTTGGCGTGGCGTGAGGTGACGCGGCCGCGTTCCATGAAGACGAGGCTGTCGGCGAGGTCGTAGGCGAAGTCGAAATATTGTTCGACCAGCACGATGGCCATGTCGCCGCGTTCGCGCAGGAGCGAGATCACCCGCCCGATTTGTTGGATGATGTTGGGCTGGATGCCTTCGGTCGGTTCATCGAGCAGCAGGAGTTTCGGTTTGATGATCAGCGCGCGGGCGATGGCGAGTTGTTGTTGTTGGCCGCCCGAGAGATCCCCGCCGCGTCTGTGCAGGAAGTCTTTGAGGATCGGGAAGAGCTCGTAGACCTCGTCGGGGATGTGGCGTTCCGAGGCGGGCAGGCAGGCGAATCCGGTCTCCAGGTTTTCTTTGACGGTGAGTAGCGGGAAGATCATCCGGCCCTGCGGGACCACGCCGACGCCCTGTTGGGCGCGCGCGTTGGCGGAGGCGCGCGAGATGTCGGTGTCGCCGAGGTGCAGTGAGCCGCCGGAGTGGGGATGGGTGCCACAGATCGCTTTGAGCAGCGAGGTTTTGCCCACGCCATTGGTGCCCATGATGCAGGTGACTTCGCCGGTTTTGGCGGCGAGATCAACGTCGTAGAGGATTTGCGAGCCGCCGTAGTGCAGCGTGAGGTTTTTGACGTCCAGCATCGGATTATCTCCCCAGATAAACGTCGATGACGTTCTGGTTTTGGGTCACGTGGTCGAGCGATCCTTCGGCGAGGACCGAGCCTTCGTGGAGCACGGTGACTTTGCATTCGAGGCGGCGCACGAAGTCCATGTCGTGTTCGACGACGACCACGGCGCGGGTTTTGGCGGCCTCTTTGAGGATGTCGGTGGTGTGTTCACGCTCGCCAAGTGTCATGCCCGCGGCGGGTTCATCGACGAGAAGGAGTTGGGGGTCCTGGGCCAGTAGCATCCCGATTTCGAGCCACTGTTTCTGGCCGTGCGAAAGTTCGCCCGATTTGCGCGACAGGTGGTCGGTGAGGCCGATTTCGGAGGCCAGTTCTTCGACCTTTGCGAGGTCTTCGAATTTGGGGCGAAAGAACAACACGGCGAGCGGGCTGCGGTCATTTTTCACCGCCATCAGCAGGTTGTCAAAGACGCTCTGGTCCTCGAACACGGTGGGGCGTTGGAATTTGCGGCCGATGCCGATGCGGGCAATTTTGGCTTCGTTCATGCCGATGAGATTGCGCGAGAGATCGCCCCAGAGCACCGTGCCTTCGTCGGGTTTGGTTTTGCCGGTGACAATATCCATGAAGGTGGTTTTGCCTGCGCCGTTGGGCCCGATGATGGCGCGCATTTCGCCTTTGCCGATGGAAAAGGACAGGTTGTTGATGGCTTTGAACCCGTCAAAGGAGACGGAGATGCCGGACACTTCGAGGAGGGTTTTCATTCGTTTGCCTCCTTTTCCCGTAGCGCGCCCTGATCGGGGCCGAGGGGGGCGCCGTGGCGTTTGGGGGCCAGTCTGTTGGCGATCACATCAAAGATGCCGCCGATGCCTTTGGGCGCGAAAAGCGTGACGAGCACGAAGGACAGGCCGAGCAGCACGGTCCACCAGTCGACCCATTTGATTGTGTAGAAGCCGAGGTTGATGTCGGGGGCCTGACCGCCGGTGAAATAGGTGGAGACCAGCGAGACGAAGACCGCGCCGATGACCGCGCCGTAGATGCGCCCCCTGCCCCCGATGGCGACCCAGACCGCGAGGTAGATCGACGCGATGGGGGCGATTTCGGCGGGGTTGATGATGCCCGCCTGCGGGTAGTAGAGCGCGCCGCCAATCGCCGCGATCACTGCCGTGAGGACGAAGACGAAGAGTTTGAACCCCTCCACCGAATAGCCGAGGAAGCGCACGCGCGCCTCGTCGTCGCGGATGCCGCGGATGACCGAGCCGAATTTGCCCGATACCACGAAGGCGGCGATGAGGTAGGTGAGCAGGAGGGCAGCCGCCGAGGCCCAGAAGAACCAGATCGAGATGTAGTCCTGAGAGATGGCATCCGCGCCGGGCAGGTTTTGCAGGCCTGAAAGGCCGTTGTTGCCGCGCAGACCGCTGTCGTTCTGGAACAGGTAGAGCGCGAGGGCGAGGGTCATGGCCTGTGTCAGGATCGACAGGTAGACGCCGGTCACGCGCGAGCGGAAGGCGAGCCAGCCGAAGACCAGTGCGAGCACGCCGGGGACGAGGACGACGAGGGCGATTTGCGCCCAGAAGCTATGGGCGAACATCCACACCAGCGGGAAGTCGGAGGATCCCACGACGCCGAAAATCTGTGTGCCGATGGCGTCGGAGATTTCCGCAGATGTGGGGGGCAATTCGGCGGCGGCCATGGAGCCTGCGACGATCAGTTTGGTGCGCGCATACATCAGCCACATGCCGATCATGTAGCCGCCCAGCCCAAAGAAGGCGAAATGGCCGAGCGACAGGATGCCGGTGTAGCCCCACACGAGGTCCATCGCGATGGCGACGAGCGCGAGGCAGAGCGTTTTGCCCAGTGTTTTCACGAAAGATGTGGAGAGCGCGCCGGAGCCGTAGGCCTCCGAGAGGAAGGTAATGGCGAGGGTGAAGACCACGAGCACCGCGATGAAGGTGACCATCGAGGGGTTTTTCTTGAGTGCGGCAAATCCCATCAGGAGGCCTCCTGCGCGGTCAGTTGCTTGGAATAAAAGGCGCTGTTCGGGTCGGGTTTGTAGTCGCCAAAGGGCGCGCAGGGTTCAAATCCGTGGCGTTCGTAGAGGGCGCGGGCGGGGGCGAATTGGTCCATGGATCCGGTTTCGAGCCAGAGCGAGGTGTAGTGTCGCGCGCGCGCCGATGTTTCGATTTGCGTCAACAGTGCATCGGCCACGCCACGGCCACGGGCCGGTGCGGCGGTGTGCATGGATTTGATCTCACCGGCCTCGTCGGGGAGGCGTTTGAGCGCGGCGATGCCGAGCAGGTCGCCACCCTCGCGCGCCGCCCAGAGTGTGACGTCGGGACTGTCGAGGCCGGAGGCGTCGAGGAAATGGCAGCTCTCGCGCGGGCTGGTGGCCGTGCAAAAGGCGGTATGGGCCGCGATCAGGTCGAGGACGCCTGCGCCATTGAGACCGGTCGGGGTGATTGTCATGGCCATCGCTTAATCTCCTGCCGCGCGGCCTTTGAGGGCGATGATGCCTTTGGGCCGGAATTGGATGAAGATGATGATGAAGACGATCATATAGGTTTGGGCGGCCAATGTATTGGACGGGTTCAGCCACTCGATGCCTTTTTGAAGGAAACCGATCATGCCCGCGCCCAGAAGCGTGCCCCAGATGTTGCCGACGCCGCCGACCACGACGGTCATAAAGCTCTGCACGATGTAGTCGGAGCCGAGTTCCGAGGTGACTTTCGCATAGAGCCCGATGGCCACGCCCGCGATGCCCGCGATGCCGGAGCCAAGGCCGAAGGTCATCATGTTCACGCGGTCGGGGTTGATGCCCATGGAGGCGGCCATGCGCGGGTTCTGGGTGACCGCGCGGGTTTCAAGGCCGAGGCGCGTGCGTTTCATGATGAAGAGGAAGACACCGAGGAAGATCAGGGCGAGCACGAAGATCGCGATGCGGATGTAGGAGATCGCGAGCACGTCGTTGAACACCAGCGCGCCGTCGAGCCAACCGGGTGATGTGAGCGGGCGGGCCTGAGTGCCGAAGATGTTTTTGGCGATTTGTTGCAGCGCGATGGAGACCCCGAAAGTGGCGAGCAGCGTTTCCAGCGGGCGGTTGTAGAGCCAGCGGATGATGAGCCGTTCCATCGCCACACCGGCGGCGAAGGTGACGGCAAAGGCCATCGGGATCGCGACGATGATGGAGAGGGTGTAATCGGGGATGATCTGTTGGACGACGTAGCCTGTGTAGGCGCCCATCATGATGAATTCGCCATGCGCCATGTTGATCACGCCCATCACGCCGAAGGTGATGGCAAGCCCGATGGCGGCGAGGAAATAGATCGAGGCGAGCGAGAGGCCGTCGAGTGTCAGATCGAGGAACTGGTTGATCGACACGGTGCGTTTGATCGAGGTGAGCGTGGCCTCGGCGGCGGCCGTCACGGCGGCTGAGGGTTCGGTGTAGATTTCCACGAATTTCGCGGCGCGTGCGGCGCCTTCGATCGAGAAATCGGGATCAAAGGACGGGACGGTTCCCGCCGCGGCGAGGCGTTGGTAGGCGCTGTCGCGGGCCTCTTGGGTGTTCAGCGTGGCGAGCGCGACACCGGCGATGGTGCCGTCTGTGCGATTGGCGAGCAGGGCGGCTTTGCGTTCATCGATGGTCGGTTGCGGGGTGATGCGCCCGTCATCCACGAGCAGCGCGTAGGCGGCATCAAAGCCGAGCGCATCGGTGCCCGGGCGCACGTCGCCTTTGACATTGGCGTTGTCGGGGACGTTTTCGGCGAGCATCACGCGGGTGACCACGAGCGGGTTGAGGGCACCGCGCGCTTCGACGGACAGGGCGCCTTCGAAGTAATTGATCGCGGAAACCCGTTCTTCGTCGCCTTCGCCATAGGTGATGGTCAGGATGCGTTCGGTGCGGGTTTTGATCGCCTTGATATCGGGGTCGGTTTCGCCGTCGATGGAGGCGCGCAGCGGGGCGAGGTGGGCGGCTTCGCCATCGCGCGAAATCGCGTCGAGCGCGGCGCGGCGCACGGCCGGATCAGGGTCTTCGAGTTGGAATTTCACCAGCGCGGCGGCGAGCATCGCGCGCACACCGGAGTTCGGTTTGATCTGTTCGAGCTCGGCTTTGCTGGCCTGCCCTGCGGGGTCGCCGGTGATGATATCGGTGAGGGCATAGGTGTCGCCCTCGGCCTTTGTCGCGTAGTAGAACTGGCCGTCGGTTTCGTTGAACCACAGCTCCTTTGCCTGCCATTTTTCAAGAACGGACTGCGCGCCCGGCATGTCCGAAAAGGCGACCGCTTCGATGGCGGGAGCGATGGATGTGCGCGAGGATTTGACGATCACCTCGGCATTGTCGCTCAGAATGCTTTGAAGGGTACGGTCCTGCGCCATGGAGGCCAGGCCGAAGGTCGCAAACAGCACAAGCGCTGCGAGAAAGCGGATCATGGGGATCTTCTTGTGGTCAGGGGGTCGAAGGGCGGCAGGAGCGCCGCCCTTCTTTTTCAGGTTGGATTAGTAGTTCGAACCAAGCTGGACGCAGGTTTTGGTTTCGGTGTTGTACATACCGCAACCGAGGTCTTTCCAGTCGGACATCAGCACTGCGGATTCCGGCAGGAAGTCGGTCCATGCATCGCCGGGAACCGGATCGGTTTCGGAGATGATGTCGAACTGGCCGTCGGCGAGGATTTCACCAATCAGGACCGGTTTGGACAGGTGGTGGTTCACGCCCATCACAGCTGTGCCGCCGGTGAGGTTCGGGAATTCCTGACCCCACATTGCGGCGCGCACGGCGTCGACGTCTGTGGTGCCTGCGGCTTCGACCGCGTTCACCCACATGTTGAAGCCGATGTAGTGTGCTTCCATCGGATCGTTGGTCACGCGGGCTTCGTCACCGATGAAGGCGTGCCATTGGTCGATAAACTCGGCGTTGGCTTCGGTGTCTGCGGACATGAAGTAGTTCCATGCGGCGAGGTGACCGACGAGGTTGGAGGTGTCCAGACCCGACAGTTCCTCTTCGCCGACCGAGAAGGCCACGACGGGGATGTCATCGGCGGAGACGCCAGCGGCGGCGAGTTCTTTGTAGAAGCCGATGTTTGCGTCGCCGTTGATGGTGGAGATCACGCCGACTTTTTTACCGTCTGCGCCGAGGGCGACGACGTCAGCGACGATTTTGGACCAGTCGGAGTGACCGAAGGGTGTGTAGTTCACGAAGATGTCTTCTTCGGCGATACCTTTGGATTGCAGGTAGCTTTCGAGGATGTTGTTCGTGGTGCGCGGGTAGACGTAGTCGGTGCCGAGCAGGGCGAATTTTTCAACGCCGAGTTCTTCGAGGTAATAGTCGGTGGCAGGGATCGCCTGCTGGTTTGGTGCAGCGCCTGTGTAGAAGACGTTTTTGGAGCTCTCTTCGCCCTCATACTGGACCGGATAGAACAGCAGGCCGTTGAGTTCTTCGATCACGGGCAGGACGGATTTGCGCGACACGGAGGTCCAGTTGCCGAACATCACGTCGACGTTGTGCACGGTCAGGAGTTCGCGTGCCTTTTCGGCGAACAGTGGCCAGTCGGAGGCAGGGTCGACGACCACGGCTTCGATTTCACAGCCAAGCACGCCGCCTTTGGCGTTCTGTGCTTCGACCAGCATCAGCATGGTGTCTTTCAGCGTGGTTTCGGAAATGGCCATGGTGCCGGAGAGAGAGTGCAATACGCCGACTTTTACAGGGCATTCGGCCTGAGCCGCGCCTGCAATCGCGGTGGTCGCGAAGAGTGCTGTGGCCAGCGATGCTTTGAGATTGGTTTTCACTTTGACGTTCCCTTGTTGGGACGCTCGCAAAAGGTGGCAGTTCGCCATGACAGGGCGATCGCAGAATTGATTCCACGACCTCAAACCCCTATATCCCCCTAGCAGCGTCTTCGTTGCTTTTCGCGCGGTGGCAGCAACCGCCAAGTCAGTCTGCCCCGCGCACCTTCCACCCCCGGCCGGTCAGTTGTGCGAACCGAGATCGAGTGCGCTGTGACTGTGCAAACCGGACCCCCCTTGAGACAAGCCGACAGAGGGCACGCGCGCTTACCTAAGGGGAGGCGACACGGGTTTGGGCATATGGCGGGCAGTTTTTTGGGCGTTTGCTCAATAATGCGACACAATGCAAAGGCACGGGCGCCCGGAGGGGTGCGAATCCCTGCACAGGTGGCGCACAATTAGGCCATTGGTGCATTCATGGTCGTTCGCTGCACCGCGCGTCTGCCCTCTGGGGCGCGGATCGGGGGGCTGGGCTGTGCTGCAGTGCCGCAATGGCTACAAATCCGGTTTGAAAACCTGCTAAAGAGTTGATGTGGCTCATGGAGTGGCGCCGTTTGCGGGGTCATCACGGGTCGAACGCGCAAAAGCAGGACAGATCGACGTGACCATTTTCAAGAACATCCCCTTTGACCAGCTGACCGTCGGTATGGAGGCAGAGGTCAAACGGCTCTGCGTGGCCGACGATCTCTATGTCTTTGCCCATGCATCGGGCAACCTGAACCCGATGCACCTGCCCAAGGAAGACGGGGACGCCGATGGCACGCCCGAGGCCATTGCGCCGGGTGCTTGGATCGCCTCGCTGATTTCGGCCGCTTTGGGCAACCAGTTGCCCGGACCCGGGACGCTCTACAAATCGCAGACCATCCGGTTTGTCGGGCGCGCCATGGCGGGGGATGAATTGGTCGCGCGCGTGAAGCTGATCGAGAAGAAGACCGACAGGCGCGCGGTTTTTGAGACCACGGTGAGCCTCGCGGACGGGACGTTGGTTGCCGAGGGCGAGGCCGAGGTGGTCGCCCCGCTTAGTGAGCAGAGTTTCGACATCCACGACGTTCCCGGTCTGGTGGTGGGCAGTCACCTTCATTTCGAACGACTTTTGGAGATGGCACAGCCCCTGCCCCCGATCCCCACCGCGATCATCGCGCCCGAGGATGTGAGCGCCCTGCGCGGGGCCATCATGGCCGCAGAGCACACGATCATCGATCCGATCCTGATTGGCGACGAGGCCCTGATCCGCGCGACGGCGGTGGAGGCGGAGGTGTCGATCGAGGGCTACACGATCGTGCATGCCAAGACCCACAGCGAGGCGGCGGCGATGGGTGTGGCGATGGTCAATGAGGGCCGTGCGCGCGCCATCATGAAGGGGCATTTGCACACCGACGAATTGCTGCGCCCGATCCTGCGCTCCGAGGGCGGTTTGAAGACCGGACGGCGGTTGAGCCATGTGTTCGTGATGGATGTGCCGGGGCTCGATCACCTGTTGATGGTGACGGATGCGGCGATCAACATTGCGCCGGATCTGAAGACCAAGGTCGATATTGTCCAGAACGCCATTGATCTGGCGATCAGCCTCGGCATCGAGGTGCCCAAGGTGGGGGTTCTCTCGGCGGTGGAGACGGTCAATCCGGCGATCCCTTCGACGCTGGACGCCGCTGCCCTGTCGAAGATGTCCGAGCGCGGGCAGATTACCGGCGGGATCGTCGACGGGCCTTTGGCGATGGACAACGCCGTGAGCCTCGCGGCGGCGCGCACCAAGGGGATCAAATCCGTGGTGGGCGGACGGGCCGATATCCTGATCGTTCCGAATTTGGAGGCGGGCAATATGTTGGCCAAGGAGTTGACGTTCATCGCGCGCGCCGAGGCGGCGGGTGTGGTGATCGGGGCGCGCTGTCCGGTGATTTTGAATTCGCGTTCTGACAGCGACCATTCGCGGCTGGCCTCCTGCGCGGTGGCGGCGCTGCATGCGCATCGCACGGGAACGATGTAGGCCATGTCCGAGGTGATCCTGACGCTAAACGCGGGCTCTTCGTCGATGAAGTTCGCAGCCTACCGCAGCGCGGCGGATGCGCCCGAGCGGATCATGCGCGGGCAGGTTGCCGGATTGGGGACAGAGCCGACGTTGGTTTTGAAAACCGGCGGGCAGAATGAGACGCGCGCGATTTCTGCGGGCACCCATGCAGAGGCCATGCCGGTGATTTTGGACGCGATTGCGCCGTTTATTGACGGGGCGCGGGTCGTCGGGGTCGGGCACAGGATCGTGCATGGCGGGCCCGATGTGGCGACCCATCGCAGGCTCGATGCGGCGCTCATGGAGGAGCTTGCGGGCTACGAACCCCTCGCCCCGCTGCACCAGCCCCATAACCTCGCGGCGGCGCGTGCGGCGATGGAGGTGTTTCCCGATGCGGTTCAGGTCGGGTGTTTTGACACCGCCTTTCACCGCACCCACGGCTGGGTCAACGATGCCTTCGCGATCCCGCGCAAATATTACGACCGCGGGGTTCGTCGCTACGGGTTTCACGGGCTGAGCTATGACTACATCACCCGCAGGCTCGCCACCGATTACCCGACCCTCGCCGGACGGCGGATCGTGATTGCGCATCTGGGCAACGGGGCGTCGATGTGCGGGGTGCGCGACGGGAAATCGGTCGCCACGACCATGGGGTTTTCGCCGCTCGACGGGTTGCCCATGGGCACGCGCAGCGGGCAGATCGATCCGGGTGTGTTGCTCTACCTGATGGAAACCGAATGCATGGATGCCAAAGAATTGGCGCAGATGCTCTATCGGGAGTCAGGGCTGCTCGGGCTGTCGGGGATCAGCAACGACATGCGCACGCTTTTGGCCAGTCACGACCCCCATGCCGCGCAGGCGGTGGACTACTTTGTGTTTCGGGTGCGCCGCGAGATCGGCGCGATGTCGGCGGTTCTGGGCGGCATTGACGGTGTGGTGTTCTGCGGCGGCATCGGGGAGAACGCGCCAGTCATTCGCGGGCGCGTTCTCGACGGGCTGCAATACCTCGGGATCGAGGTCGACGCGGGCGCCAATGATCACAACGCGGTCGAGATCGGGCGCGGCGCGGTGCCGGTTCTGGTCATTCCAACAGACGAGGAATTCGTCATCGCGGATGCGGTTCAGGACACGTTGCGCAGCTACGACTAGCCTGCGTCACGCAGCACGCGGGCGGGGCGCACCCGCATCGCGCGCCACGAAAACCACAGCGATGTGACCAGCGTCAGGAGTACACCGCCCACCACGATGGCGATGGCCGATCCTGTGGCGAGCACGAAGTCCGTTTCCATGACGTAATGCATCACGGCCCATGCGGCGGCGATACCCGCCAGCAGCGCCACGAGACCCGCCGCGAGGCCGAGAAGGAGCGAGCGCAGTGCAAAGCTCCACAGGATGCGCGCGCGGCTCGCGCCCAGCGTTTTGAGGATCGCGGCCTCGTAGCGGCGTTTGGGTTCCCCCGCCGCCGCCGCCCCGATCAGCACCACCGCACCGGTCAGAAGGGTGGCGAGCGCGCCGAGCGTTGTGGCGGCTGCGATGCCTTCGAGGATGGAGACAACGCGGTCGATGGCGTCGCGCACGCGGATGGTGGTGATATTGGGATAGGCGCGGCTGAGATCGCGGATCAGGGCGCTTTCGGCCTCGGCGTCCGCATAGATCGTGGCGATATGCGTATGGGGCGCGCCCGCCAGCGCGGCGGGATTCATGGTCAGGACAAAGCCCATGCCCGCGCCGGAGAAATCGACGTTTCGAAAGGATGTGATCTCGCCGGTGATGTCGCGCCCGAGCACGTTGACGGTGAGGGTATCGCCGAGGTTCAGGCCGATTTCGGCGGCCTCTTCGGCGGCAAAGCTGATCTGGGGCGGGCCGGTGTAATCGTCGCTCCACCATGTGCCGTCGGTGACTTTGGTATTGTCGGGTTTGGCGGCGGAATAGGTGATGCCGCGGTCGCCACGGATGACCCAGTGATCGCCTGCGACCTCGTTTGCGTCCTGTCCGTTGATGCGCGAAATGACCCCGCGCAGCATCGGGGCGCTTTCATAATCGCTCACACCGGGGTCGGATTTGAGGCGGGTGAGGAAGCCGTCGATCTGGTCGTTTTGAATGTCGACGACGTAATAGGAGGGCGCGCGTGAGGGCAGGTCGCGGGTAATCGCCCCGCGCAGGTTGCTGTCGATCTGGCCCACGGCGGAGAGCACGGTGAGGCCGAGGCCGAGCGACAGGATGACCGATGTCGCCTCCGATCCGGGGCCGCCGACAGAGCCGAGCGCGAGGCGGGCCGCGATGCGACCCCGCAGGGATGTCGCGCGCGCGCCCCGTCGTGCAAGGCGCACGGTGAGGGCGGAGACGATGACGAGAAAGGCAAACGCCGCCGCGATGCCCGCGAAGGTCCACAACACAAGGCGGGTGCTTTCAGAGAACAGAACCGCAGCGCCGACAAGTGTCGCAATCAGCACCGCCAGCACGATGAGGTAGCGCGCGCGGGGCAGACCGCGCAGGCCGAGGGCCGCGTCACGATAGAGGGCGGCGGGGCGGATTTGTTCGGTGCGCGCCAGCGGCCAGAGCACAAAGATCGCCGCCGCCAGAAAGCCGAACAGCGCCGATTGCGCCAAGGGACCGGGGTAGAGGCCGATGTCGATGGGCACCGGAAGGGCGGAGGTGATCAGGGGGGCGGCGAGCACGGGGGCGAGGCCGCCGAGGATCAACCCGAGGATGATGGCCACCGTGGTGAGCACGGCCATTTGCAGAAGGTAGACCATGAGCACCGTGCCGCGCTCTGCGCCGAGCGTTTTGAGCGTCGCGATGACGCCGGTTTTACGGTCGAGATAGGCGCGCACGGCAGAGGACACTCCCACCCCGCCAACGGCGAGGCCCGCAAGCCCGACGAGCACGAGGAAGGAGGAGAGGCGGTCGATGAACTCGCTCACCCCCGGGGCGCCATTGCGGCTGTCGCGCCAACGGAAACCGCCGTCGCTGAGCTGCGATTTGGCCAGATCTTCGAAGGCGTCGAGGTCGGTGCCATCGGGCAGATCGAGGCGGTAGGCGGTTTCGAAAAGCGTGCCGGGGGCCAAGAGGGCCGTGCCGCGCAGCGCATCCAGCGACACGATGGAGCGCGGACCGAGCGAGAAGCCCGCGGAGGCGTTGTCGGGTTCGCGCAGCAGTTCGGCCATGACGATGAAATCGACCCCGCCGATGGCGATGGTGTCACCTGTGGTCAGGCCGAGACGTTGCAATATCATCCCGTCCAGAACCGCGCCGGGCATGCCATCACGCCCTGCCAGAGCGGTGGCGAGCGTCATGCCGTCGGGCAGGCCAACGGTGCCGATCAGGGGATAGGCGCCGTCGACGGCTTTCACTTGGGTCAGGGCGCGTTCATCGCCCACGGTGACCATGGAGCGGAAGTCGGCGATTTCCGACACCGCGTCGGTATTGGCGTCGATCCACGCGCGTTCTTCTGGGGTGACAAAGCGGTAGGTGAATTCCATCTCCGCATCCCCGCCGAGCAGGGCCGCGCCTTCGCGTTCGAGGCCGCGTGCGATGCTTTCGCGCACCGAGGTGACGCCTGCGATTGCCGCCACGCCGAGGGCGAGGCAGATGATCAGGACGTTAAAGCCCCGAATGCCGCCGCGCAGTTCACGGCGGGCGATTTTCCACGCAACAGAGAGGTTCACGCAACGGCCTCGGCGGTATCAAGCAGGCCATCGCGCAGGCGGATAGAGCGGTCACAGCGCGCCGCGAGTTCGCGCGAGTGGGTGACGAGGACGAGCGTTGCGCCATGGCGGTCGCGCAGGGACATCAGGAGGTCCATGATCGCCGCGCCATTCACGCCGTCGAGGTTACCGGTCGGTTCATCGGCGAGCAGGATTTCGGGACGCGGCGCGGCGGCGCGCGCCAATGCGACCCGTTGTTGTTCGCCCCCCGACATCTGCGCGGGGTAATGGTCGAGCCGGTCTCCCAGACCCACCGCGACGAGTTCATCGCGCGCACGATCGAATGCATCCGCCACACCGGCGAGTTCCAGTGGGGTTGCGACATTTTCGAGCGCCGTCATTGTCGGAATGAGGTGGAAAGACTGAAAGACCACGCCCATATGATCTCTACGGAAGCGGGCCAGTTGATCTTCGTCCATCGCTGTGAGATCGCGGCCCAGCACCTTGACCGTGCCACCGCTGGCCTGTTCAAGTCCGCCGAGCAACATGAGGAGTGATGATTTGCCCGACCCCGAAGGCCCCACCAATCCGACGGTTTCGCCCCGTTCGACCTCAAGCGTGATGCCGCGCAGGATGTCCACGCGCCCCGCGTTGCCGTCGAGGGAGAGACGCGCGTCGTTCAGCGCGATGATCGGGTCGCTCATGGTCGGAATCCTTTCGGGTTTGTCCTTTGGATATGGCGTTTTAGGTCGCGTGAACAAGCGGGTCGCGACGATTTTAGCGGTTATGGGACTAATTGCCTTCACCGCGGGGGCGCAGGCGCGTGACGTGCGGATTGCAGCGCTCGGCGATAGTTTGACCCAAGGCTACGGGTTGATGCAGGCGGACGGGTTTACCGCGCAGTTGCAGGCGTGGCTCGATGCGCGCGCGATCGGCGCGACGGTGGTGAATGCGGGGGTGAGCGGCGATACGACCACGGGCGGGTTGGCGCGGGTTGATTGGACCCTGACGCCCGATATCGATGCGATGATCGTGGCGCTCGGCGGCAATGATGTGCTGCGCGGGATCGACCCGGAGGTGGCGCGTGCGAACCTGACAGGCATTATGGAGGCGGCCAAGGCGCGCGATATTCCTGTGCTCATCATCGGGATCGGCGTGCCGGGCAATTACGGCGAAGACTACCGCGCCGCTTTCGAGGCGATCTACCCCGATCTCGCGGCGCAATATGATGCGCTTTATGTGGAGAATTTCCTCGGCGCCCTGGTCGAGAAAACCGATAGTGCGGAGACTTTGGCGCGGTTCATGCAGAGCGACGGCATTCACCCCAATGCGGCGGGCGTGCGGGTGATTATCGACGCGATCGGGCCGGTGGTGGGTGAACTGGCCGCGCGTGTCGAGGGTCATTCCTGACGGGGATGATCGTCGTAATCGCCGGTCAGGATGCGGTTGGCGTCCCCGTCGGGGTCATCGTATTGGCGCGCGCGGATCGACCAGAAAAACGCCGCGAGGCCGAGCCCGCCGAGAAAGATCGACACCGGAATAAGGTAGACGAGTACGTTCATTTTGGACCTCGGTTTCTGGCCCGTAGGCGCAGGGCGTTCAACGACACCGTAATGGAAGAGGCGGACATTGCCAGTGCTGCGGCGAGCGGTGTGGCAAAGCCTGCCAGCGCGACGGGAATGGCGATCATGTTGTAGCCCGCGGCGATGGCGAAGTTTTCCTTGATCCGGCGGGTTGCGGAAACGGCGACCTGTGCGGCCTCGCCCAGAGGGGCGAGCGATTTGCCCAAAAGCACCATGTCGGAGACCACGCGGGTCGCTTCTAGCGCGGAAGCGGGCGAGATCGACACATGGGCGGCGGCGAGTGCGGCGGTGTCGTTCAGCCCGTCCCCCACCATCAGGACGCGACGCCCCGCGCGGGTCAGTTCGCCCACGCGCATGGCTTTGCCTTCGGGCAGGCATTCGGCCTCCCACGCGTCGATGCCCAGACGCGCGGCGAGATCGGCGACGGCTGCAGGCGCGTCACCGGAGAGCAGCACCACGTCTTTGCCTTGGGATTTGAGGCCCGCGATGGCCTCAGCCGCGCCGTCGCGCAGGTGGTCGACAAAGGTGAAGGCGACGGGGGCCGCATCGCCGATGCTGAGGTAGGTTGCGGTCATCGGGCGCGGATCGGCACCCACCCATGCGGCGCGCCCCAGTCGCACGAGCGTGCCATCGAGGCGGGCCTGCACACCGTGGCCGGGCACTTCGCTGATGTCACTGAGGGTGGCGGGGGTGACGTTTTGCGCGCGCGCGGCCTCGTAAAGCGCGGTGGAGAGCGGATGCGCGGACCCCGACGCGAGCGCCATGGCGATGGCCAGATCGGCGGGGGCGATTTGATCGAGGTTGGCGGGTTCGGGGCGGCCCTCCGTCAGGGTGCCGGTTTTGTCGAAGACCACGGTGTCGACCTCGGCGAGGCGTTCCAGCGCGGTGGCCGATTTGATCAGCAGGCCGGCGCGAAACAGGCGACCGGAGGCGGCGGTGGTCACGGCGGGCACGGCGAGGCCGAGGGCGCAGGGACAGGTGATGATCAGCACCGCGACCGCGATGTTGAGCGACAGGCGCGCATCACCCGAGGCGATCATCCAGCCCACGAAGGCCGCGAAGGCGAGGATATGCACGAGGGGAGCGTAGATTTGCGCCGCGCGGTCGGCCAGCGACGTGTAGCGGTTGCGCGAGGTTTCGGCCATGGCGACGAGGTCGGCCATGCGGTGGAGAGAGCTGTCTTCGCCCGCCGCCGTGACGCGCACGGTGAGCGGGCCGGTCAGGTTCACTTCGCCCGCGCTGACGATGGTGTTTGCGGAGGCTGCGACAGGCAGGCTTTCACCGGTTAAAAGCGAGCGGTCGAGTTCGGAGGACCCGTCGGTCACGATCCCGTCCACGGGAACCCGCGCGCCGGGCACGACGCGCACGAGGGTGCCTTTGGCGATCTCGGAAATCGGCACCACGGTGCCATCGACGAGCGTGACACGGGGCACTTCGAGGGCGGCGAGTTCTTCGGCGGCCGAGCGCGCCACGGAGCGGGTGCGATAGTCGAGGTAGCGCCCTGCGAGCAGGAAGAAGGTCAGCGACAGCGCCGCGTCGAAATAGGCGTGGTGGCCCGACTGCGTGGTCTCATAGACCGACATGGCCGCCGCCAGCAGGATGGCCAGCGAGATCGGCACGTCCATGTTGAGGCGGCGCACGCGCAGGGCCGACCATGCGGAGGTAAAGAACGGCTGGGAGGCATAGGCGATAGCGGGCAGAGCGATGGCCGCCGAAATCCAGTGGAACATGTCGCGGGTCGCATCCGCAGCGCCCGACCAGACGGCCACGGACAAAAGCATCACGTTCATCATCGCAAAGCCCGACACCGCGATGCGGGTCAGGATCGCGCGGCCCTGCCGGTCGGTTTCGGTGGCGGCAATCGCGCCTGCGTCGAGTTCATAGGCCTCAAACCCGATCCCTGCGAGCACATCGACGAGCGCCTCTGCGGTTACGGTTTCATCGGCCTCTACGAGGGCGCGTTTGAGGGTGAGGTTCACCCGCGCCGCATGCACGCCGTCCTGTTTGCCGAGCGCCCGTTCGACCGAGGATATACAGGCCGCGCAATGGGCCGTGGGCAGGGACAGGATGATACGCGCCTCGCGCAGGTCGCGCGCATGTGCGGCCTCTTGCGCGGCGGGGGCGGCCACGCAGGCAGGGCAGGCAGAGATCTGGACCTCGGACATCGCGCGCGCTCGCCCCTATTGCTGTTTCACGTAGAAAATGACGCGTTGTTTGAATTCGGTCCCGTCGGCGGCTGTGGCCACCATCCGGTAGTTCCAGTTCCCGCTCTCCAGAGCGCCGGTGTTGGCCACAAAGTCGGTGCCGTCAAAGGTGAATTCAGGGGTCTGGTCGTCTTTGACAGAGGTCGGGCGTCCGATGGTGCCGGTGAGGGTTGCGGCCTGAACGGGCGCGCCCTCTGCGTCACGGATTTGCACGCGCACGATGTCGCCCTCTGGCACGGCGCGCACGGTCCACCCGAGCGCCTCCTGCGCGTCGCGTTCCACATCGAAGGTCTGCGAGGCCACGTAGGAGTTTTTGACCTCCAGCCCCGGGAATGTGCGCACGGCCTGAAACGCCATGAAGAAGTTGACGCCGATGATGACGGAGAAGGCAGCGACGGTCCCGATGAGGACGTGTTTGCCGGTGATCTCGCGGGGTTTTGCAGTTTGCGCCATGTTACTGACCTCGTCCGTTAAAGACCGTCTCCACGCTGGCGCGGTCGTTGTTTGTCATATCCGTCACCCAGAACGTGAATTCGGTGCGGTCCGAAGTGGCAGGGGTCGAACCCGCCGGCGCCATGACGTAGACGCGTTGGATTTTCATCTGGTCGGCGGGCACGGTGACGACTTCGTAGGGGGTGCCTTCGACCTGAACGCTCAGGGTTGGATCCCCTGCCACTGTAACGCGGAACGGGCGGTCGTCGCCATGTTTGTTGCGCAGGCGCACGTCGTAGATGTTGCGGATCGCCCCGTCCGAGAGCGTCACGAAGGTCGGATTGCGCACAGGGGCGACGGTCATGTCGATGTCCGAGCGGATGAACAGCGCGAACACCAGACCCAGACCCACCGCAGACCAGAGCGCCGTGTAGAGGATCGTGCGCGGGCGCAGGACGTGTTTCCAGACCGACTTCGGGGCGGCACCGGCGGTTTCGGCAGGTTCGTCGGCGAGCGACATATAGTCGATCAGCCCGCGCGGTTTGCCGATTTTGTCCATGATGTCATCGCAGGCATCGATGCACAGCGCGCAGGTGATGCATTCGAGTTGCTGCCCGTCGCGGATGTCGATGCCCATCGGGCAGACGTTGACGCAGGCCATGCAGTCGATGCAGTCGCCCAATTCGACTTTGTTTTCGCCGGCGTTCTCGCCTTTGCGGTGTTTGCCGCGCGGTTCGCCGCGCCAGTGGCGGTAGGCGACGGTCAGGGTATCTTCGTCCATCATCGCGGCCTGAATGCGCGGCCACGGGCAGGCGTAGATGCAGATTTGTTCACGCGCGAAACCGCCAAAGAAGAAGGTCGTCGCGGTGGCGATGGCCACGGTGAGATAGGCCGCCGGATGGGCGTTCAGCGTAAAGAGGTCGCGCAGCAGGGTCGGCGCATCGGCAAAGTAGAACACCCACGCGCCGCCGGTGGCCAGCCCGATCAGGAGCCATGCGATGAATTTGGTCATCCGCAGGCGGAATTTGCGCAGGTCCATGCGTTTCTGTCGGTGCAGGCGCAGGCGGGCGTTCCGGTCGCCTTCGATCCAGCGTTCAACGAGGATGAAGAGGTCGGTCCAGACGGTTTGCGGGCAGGTATAGCCACACCACACGCGCCCTGCCGCAGAGGTAAACAGGAACAACCCGAGACCGGCCATGATCAGAAGGCCCGCGATGAAGTAGAATTCATGCGGCCAGATTTCGATCCAGAAAAAGAAGAAACGGCGGTTGGCGAGGTCGACGAGGACGGCTTGGTCCGGGAGGTTGGGACCACGGTCAAAGCGGATCCACGGGGTGAGGTAGTAGATACCCAAAGTGACCGCCATGATGATCCATTTGAGCGTGCGGAATTTGCCGGTCACGCGGCGCGGAAAGATGGGTTCGCGGGCCGCGTAGAGATTGTCGTTGGGTGAATTATCCGTAGAGCTCATGATGAGCGGACCTCGTCTGTTCGCTGGTTCCCTTTAATGGGCGGGCCACGCAAAGGGGGCTTTGATGTGGATCAAGCGGCTCTGCGGGTGCGACATTAAAGATGAGTTTCGCGCATAGGTTTCGCTCTGGGGTTTGGCTCTGACCCGCAGGTGGGAAACGAAAACCGCGCCATGCGATGTGACGACATGGCGCGGTCTGCAGAATGGCACCGATCCTCAGGAAACGCGCGAACAGGATCAAGGATCGGTGCCTTATCCGGGCGTTTCCGCCCGAATTCGTGTGACGTTATTCGCCACCGCCCAATTGGTGGACGTAGAGCGCGGCTGCGTTGACCTCGGCCTGGCTGAGGCGTTCACCCCATGCAGGCATCACGCCAAAGCGCGCGGCATGGACGGTTTCATGCACCGCCTCGCGCGAGCCGCCGTAGAGCCAGATCGCGTCGGTGAGGTTGGGGGCACCTTGGTAGATGTCGCCCGTGCCGTCTTCGGCGTGGCATGCGGCGCAGTTTTCCTCGAACACCAGAGTGCCTGCCGAGGCGAGTGCGGCGTCGTGGTCCTGACCGGAGATGGCGAGGACGTATTCGACGACCTGATTGATCTGGTCGTCCTCGAGCAACTCGTCGACGCCGAATTTGGGCATTTCCGAGTAGCGCGCATCGTCGGTTTCGTTGCGGATACCGTGTTGGATCGTATAGGCGATTTCATCCACGGTGCCGCCCCAGAGCCAGTCGTTGTCGAGCAGGTTCGGGTAGCCGACGTTGCCCGCCGCGCCCGAGCCGTGACACTGCGAACAGTTGGCGCGGAACACGGCGGCACCGGCGTTGACGGCGTAGCTGTGCACGTCCGAGCCCAGCGCCACTTCGGTCACGTCCGCGGCGGCGAGTTCTGCCTCCACGGCGGCGTTCATCTGTTCGAACTCGGAGATCTTGGCCGCCACGTTTGCGCGTGTGGACCACCCCATGAGGCCGCTGGTCGCTTTGGAGACCATGGGCCATGCCGGATAGGCGATCGAATAGGCGACGCCCCAGATGATGCAGGCGTAGAAGATATAGAGCCACCATTTGGGGAGCGGATTGTTGAATTCCTCAATCCCGTCCCACGAATGGCCTGTGGTTTCGACGTCTTGTTTCTTGCTCATGTCCTCGCCTCCTTAACTTCGGCGTCGTCGGGATCTGCGGCATCTGCGGCGGGTTTGTCTTCGTTGCGAAAGATGCTGTTGGCGGTGTCGCGGTGTTCGGCGCGTGATCCGGGGCGAAACGCCCATGCGATCACGCCGATGAAGAACACGAACATTGCCAGAAGCACCCAGCTGTCGGCGATTTCACGCAGGATGTGATAGTCCATGTCGATCCCTCCCCTAACGGCTCGCATCGGGCGTGAAGGTCGAGAAATCGACCAACGTGCCGAGCATTTGCATGTAGGCGATCAGAGCATCCATTTCGGTGATGCCCTCCTGCCCGTCGAAGTTACGCACCTGAGCGCCGGGGTAGCGTTCGACGAGACCGTCGAAATCGCTCCATGGATCGGCCTGGTCGGTGAAGTCCGCGGCCGCGAGTTCGATCATCTCGTCGGTATAGGGGACACCGACGATGCGATGGGTTTTCATCAGGTCCTGCGTGTATTCAGGATCGATGTAGCGGTTGGCGAGGAAGCCGTATTTCGGCATCACCGATTCAGGCACCACCGATTGCGGGTCGGTGAGGTGGTCCACATGCCACTCGTCCGAATAGCGCCCGCCCACACGGGCCAGATCGGGCCCTGTGCGTTTGGAACCCCATTGGAACGGGTGGTCATATTTGGACTCCGCGGCGAGCGAGTAGTGGCCGTAGCGTTCCACTTCGTCGCGCATCGGGCGGATCATCTGCGAGTGGCAGACATAGCAGCCCTCGCGGATGTAGATTTCGCGCCCTGTGAGTTCGAGCGGCGAATAGGGTCGCACGCCCTCCACGTCCTCGATGGTGTTTTCGAGGTAAAAGAGCGGTGCGATTTCCACGACCCCGCCGATGGTCACCACCAGCAGCGAACAGACCAGAAGCAAGGTTCCGTTTGTTTCAAGGATCTTGTGTTTGTCGATAAGAGCCATTGTTCAAGACCCTCCTTATTCGGCCGGAGCCATGACGGGTGTGTTCGCGGCGATAGCGGGCGAACGGCGGACCGTCATGATGAGGTTGTAGACCATGATGAGAGAGCCGGTGAGGTACAGGACCCCGCCCAGACCGCGCACCACATACATCGGGAACTTGGCGGACACAGTGTCTGCGAAGGCGTTCACGAGGAAGCCTTGGCTATCGACTTCGCGCCACATCAGGCCTTCCATGATGCCGGTGACCCACATCGATGCCGCGTAGAGCACGATGCCGATCGTGGCGAGCCAGAAGTGCCAGTTCACGAGGCTGAGCGAGTAGAGGCGTTCGCGGTTCCACAGCTTTGGTGTGAGGAAGTAGAGCATCCCGAAGGTGATCATACCGTTCCAACCCAAGGCGCCGGAGTGCACGTGGCCGATGGTCCAGTCGGTGTAATGCGACAGCGAGTTGACCGCGCGGATCGACATCATCGGACCTTCGAAGGTCGACATGCCGTAGAAGCCCACGGAGATGACCATCATGCGGATGATCGGGTCGGTGCGCAGTTTGTCCCATGCGCCCGAGAGCGTCATCAGACCGTTGATCATGCCACCCCAGGACGGCATCCACAGGATCACCGAGAACACCATGCCGAGCGTGGAGGCCCAATCGGGCAGCGCGGTGTAGTGCAGGTGGTGGGGGCCGGCCCAGATGTAGAGAAAGATCAGCGCCCAGAAGTGGATGATCGAGAGTTTATAGGAGAACACAGGGCGTTCGGCCTGTTTGGGGACGAAGTAGTACATCATCCCGAGGAAGCCCGCGGTGAGGAAGAAGCCCACGGCGTTGTGGCCATACCACCACTGCGTCATCGCGTCCTGAACGCCGGACATCACCATGACCGAGCGCGACCCGAGGAAGGATACCGGGATCACGAGGTTATTGACGATGTGCAACATTGCGATGGTCACGATGAAGGACAGGTAGAACCAGTTGGCAACGTAGATGTGCTTTTCTTTGCGGTTCAGCAGCGTGCCCATGAAGACCAGCAGATAGGCCACCCAGACGATGGTGAGCCAGAGGTCCACATACCATTCCGGTTCGGCGTATTCTTTGGATTGGGTCACGCCGAGCAGATAGCCCGTGGCCGCCAGAACGATGAACAGGTTGTAGCCCCAGAACACGAACCACGCGAGGTTACCGCCCCAGAGACGTGCGGCCGAGGTGCGTTGGACCACGTAGAAGGAGGACGCGATCAAGGCGTTGCCGCCAAAGGCAAAAATCACCGCCGAGGTGTGCAGCGGACGCAGGCGTCCGAAGTTGCCGTAGCCCTGCAGGAACTCGAAGTTGAGCTGCGGGAAGGCGAGCTGGAAGGCGATGAACGTCCCTGCGAGGAAGCCCACGACGCCCCAGCCTGCGGTGGCAATGACACCCGCGCGCACAACGCCGTCGAGATAGCCGGTGTCTTTGACTTTCACGTCGCCTGTGTGGCGCAGGGTGTAGATGAATGTGATGGCAGCGGCGGCCATAAACATGAGCGCGTGCACCTGATAGGCAAAATCGCGCCCGAAGTTGGCGGCGAGGCCCGCAAGGACGATGAACGTCCCGAGCACCGCCAGTTTAATATAGTTCCACATGTAGCGTCCCTTCGTTCTGTGCCTTTTTTGCGTAGGCATAGTCGCCCCCTGTTCGCACATGGGGATCTGATAGTTTGCGGTTTGAACGAGGACGCGGTCACGATCCTTGATCTGGGTCAAAGCGTTTGAATTTACAGAACGCGTGCCCGCGCGACGACAGGATGCCGGTTTTCCGGGGTAATCCGGCGATCGGCCTGAAAAGACGGGTGAGTGTTGATCCTAATCAATGCCGATGGCGGCGCGAAGGCGCAGATTCGGGGCAGAAACATATTTCCCCATGGAGGAAGACATGCCCTTCAAAACCATCACAACTATCGTGTGCGATCTGCAAGCAGACCGTCACGCCCTTGACGCCGCCGTTGGACTTGCCCGGCGTGAAAACGGGCATCTGGACGTCATTTGTCTGGGCCTCGACCGCACCCAGCCCGGGTTCTATTACGCAGGCACCAACGCCATGGCATTGCAGGACAATCTCCAGCAGGCACAGGCCGATAGCCTCAAGATCGAGGAGGCTGTGAATGCCCATCTCGCCGGCACGGAAATCCAGTGGGTGGCCAACCCGCTGACCGCGCAAATGGCCGGCCTGACGCCGCAGCTGTCGCATTACCTGCGATTCTCCGATGTGGTCGTTCTGCCCCGCCCCTACGGGCAGGGTCGCGGTCACGAACAGGAGGAAATCCTCGAAGCGGCCCTTTTCTCCAGCCACGTTCCCGTGCTGGTGATGCCCGACATCGCGGACCTGCCTGAGTCCTTCGACCGGATCGTAGTTGCATGGAACGAAAGTGCCGAAGCGCTCGGTGCGGTGCGGGCGGCTTTGCCGATCCTTGAAAAGGCCGATCTGGTCGATGTAACGATCATCGATCCGCCCCAGCATGGTCCCGACCGCTCCGACCCCGGTGGATCGCTGTGCCAGATGCTCGTGCGCCACGGCGTGCGTGCGGAGGTGTCGGTTCTGGCCAAAACGATGCCGCGTGTGTCCGATGTTTTGACACGCCAGTTGCGTGACAAGGATGCCGATCTACTTGTGATGGGGGCCTACGGGCATTCGCGGTTCCGCGAATCGATCCTGGGTGGCGCGACACGTCATATGCTCGAAGTTGCGGAATTGCCGATCCTGATGTCGCATTGACGGATCAGGCCGAGAAACAGGAAACGCCCCGGTTTGCGGGGCGTTTTTCGTGTCGGGGATCGGGTTGGGCGACGGGCGCGCCGATCAGATCATCAGACCGCCATCCGCATCATCGCCGGTTTCGATCATCAAACGGTCGAAGTCGGGCACCAGAATGCGACGTTTGCCTTCCAGCGATACGATGCCTTCGCGTTTGAGCGCGGAGATCTGGCGCGACACGGTTTCGAGCGTTAGCCCGAGGTAGTCGGCCATCGCTTCGCGTGTCAGGGGCAGTTCGAACACCATCCCGTCCGAGGTCGAGCTATGGGCGAGAGAGGCCTCGCGTTGGGCAATAATGGCCAGAAGCGAGGCGATTTTTTCGCGCGCGGTTTTGCGCCCGAGGATCAGCATCCATTCACGCGCCGCATCGAGTTCGTCGAGCGTCATTTCCAACAGGCGGGCGCCGATATGCGGCGTGCGGCCCATCAGTTGTTCGAACGGTTTGCGGCGGAAACAGCACAGCGTGAGGTTGGAAACCGCAACCACGTCATAGGGCGCAAATTCGCGACCCGGACGGCCCAGAAAATCGGAAGGCAACAGGAGGCCGACCATTTGGGTGCGACCGTCTTCCATAGCCTGACTGAGCGAGGCAACGCCGGTGACCACAGAGGCCACGAAATCCATGCGGTCGCCCGACCAGATGATCGGCTGACCGGCCTCATAGGAGCGATAGTATTTTATGACATCAAGTTCGGCGAGTTCATCGGTATCACAGCGAGCGCAAACAGCACGGTGCCGGATGGGACAGGTACCGCAGTCTTTATGATCAAAAGAGGTATCACTCATATAGTCCGCCCAGCTAATTGATCTGCGTCAATGCACAGATGCTATGTGCGTCTAGAACTTACGCCCATGACAACGCACACGCAACTCCGCAAGCTCGGGCTTTTTGACGCTCGTGTCCCCCGCTACACCAGCTATCCGACCGCGCCGAATTTTTCCAAAGCGGTTTCGGCGCAGGATGTTGAGGCCTGGCAGCGTTCATTGGATCCTGCACAGCCGATTTCGCTCTATATACATGTGCCTTTCTGCCGCAGGTTGTGTTGGTTTTGTGCGTGTCGAACGCAGGGAACGAGCACTCTGAGCCCCGTTGCGGCCTATGTGGAGACATTGAAGGCGGAATTGGCGCTGTTGAAAGACCGCCTGCCCGACGGGATTCGCATTGGCCATCTGCATTGGGGTGGCGGCACGCCGACGCTGCTGAGCGCCGAAATGATCACCGATCTGTCGGGGGCGATTGCGCAGCTTGCACCTTTTGCACAGCCTTATGAATTTTCGGTCGAAATCGACCCCAATGAAATCGACGATGCGCGTCTGGATGCACTGGCGCGCGCGGGTATGAACCGCGCCTCTATCGGGGTTCAGGACTTTGATCCCGGCATTCAGGAAACTATTGGGCGCATCCAGTCCTATAAAACCACCAAGAAAGCGGTGGACGGATTGCGCGCGCATGGCATCCGCTCGCTCAACGCCGACATCCTCTATGGCCTGCCCGGTCAGACGCCCGAAAAGATTGCCCAGAGTGTGCAGCAGCTATTGTCGCTCTCGCCCGATCGCGTGGCACTGTTCGGCTATGCGCATGTGCCGTGGATGGCGCGGCGACAGGCGATGATCCCGACCGATGAATTGCCCCGCCCCGAAGAGCGGTTGCGCCTGTTCGATGTCGCCCGCGAGCTGTTCGTATGGGACGACTACGCCGAAATCGGCATCGACCATTTCGCGCGCAAAGGTGACGGCCTGCAGGTCGCGCAGCAGACAGGCAAACTACGCCGCAATTTCCAAGGCTACACAGACGATAAATGCCCGACGATGGTGGCCGTTGGCGCCTCCTCCATCGCGCGCTACCCGCAGGGCTATGCCCAGAACGCGCCCTCCACTTCGGAGTATCAGAAACTGGTCCGTGCGGGCGGATTGCCGATCACCAAGGGCCATGTCTTTAGCGATATGGACCGGTTGCGCGGGCGCATTATCGAGGCTTTGATGAGCGACTTTTGCATCGAGCGTGACGAGCTTACGCAGAGCTTCGGGTTGACGGTTGCGGAGTTTGTCGCCTTTGGCAAAGGGGTTGCGCAGGCCTTTGAGGGGATGGTCGATGTGGACGCTGACCGGATCGCCATTCGCGACAGCGCCCGCCCCCTCACACGGATGATCGCGCGCCATTTCGACGCCTACCATATGACCCAGTCGCAGCATTCCACCGCGGTTTGAGGCCGCGCGCCCCTTGCTCTCGCCGTGCTTTTTGAGCAAAGCAGAAGACGAGACATGCGGGGGGTGACATGGATTTTCTGGAACGGCTTGGTGAGATCACCGGCGATATCCTGACCGGTGACGATGCGGCGCGCTATGGGCGCGACTGGGTCGGCACCTATGTGACGACACCTCTGGCGGTTGTGCGCCCCTCCAATACCCCCGAACTCAGTGCGATCATGGCGCTTGCCCATGAGATGCGCGTGCCTGTTGTGCCCTTGGCGGGCAATACCGGATTGACCGGTGGCGGATCCGCCGAGGGGGCATTGGTGGTGTCTGTGGAGCGGATGAACCGTGTGCGCGACATCAATCCCTCCGCGCGGGTTGTGACGGTTGAGGCGGGTGTGATCCTGTCCGATTTGCACGATGCGGTGGGCGACGTGGGCATGATTTACCCGATGACCTTTGGCGCAAAGGGATCGGCGCGCATCGGCGGGACATTGGCGACCAATGCGGGGGGATCGAATGTCCTGCGCTATGGCAATACGCGCGATCTCTGCCTCGGGATTGAAGCAGTTCTGACCGATGGTCGGGTGGTCGATCTGATGGGCGAATTGCACAAAGACAACTCCGGATACGACCTGCGTGATCTGTTGATCGGCTCCGAGGGGACGCTCGCCATTATCACCGCGGCGGTTCTCAAACTCTATCCGGCGCCGCGCGCGCGGGCCACGGCGATGGTGTCTGTGCCCGATCTGGACGCGGCTCTGGCGCTATTGAACCAGCTGCAGGAAGACACCAGCGGCGCGGTTGAAGCCTTTGAATACATGCCGCGCGACTACATGGTGCAGCTGCGCCAGCACCGTCCCGATTTGACGCCGCCTTTGGGCTATGACGTTGATCACACGGTGTTTTTGGAGATCGCCACCACGCGGGCGGGTGATGCGCAGATGAACAGCGATGGGGTTGTGCCGCTGAGCGCGCGGTTGGAGGAAACGCTCGGCGCGATGTTCGAGGCGGGGCACGTGATTGACGCCGCGATGGCGACATCGGAAGGCCAGCGGTTGCAGATGTGGGAAATGCGCGAGGCGGCCGCCGAAATTACCACGGCGACCAAGCCGTTGATCATCTGCGATCTGAGCCTGCCGCGGGACCGTGCGGCGGATTTTCTGCGCGAGGCGAAAGAGCGCCTGTCCAAACGTGATGAGAATATCCGCAGTTGCACGGTTGCACATTTGGGCGATGGCAACATCCATTTCACCCTTTATCCTTCATCGGGAGCGCCCGATCATTGTGATGCGCTCGTCGAGATTGTGGAGGATATTGTGCGCGAGATGGGGGGATCGTTTTCCGCAGAGCACGGGATCGGGGTGGCCAAGCTATCCTCGATGCGTCGCCGCAAGGATCCCGTGGCCCTCGATATGATGCGCGCGATCAAAGCCGCGCTTGATCCCAGAGGTATTCTGAACCCCGGAAAAACCGTGCCATGATTTCGGCTCTGAAGGTCATATATGCCTCACGGCGTCTGCGGGCCTGCGCGATCACGATGTTTTTCATCGGTGCAATCGCGGCCTCTATTGCGCCTTATCAGGGCCTGATCGCGATCAAATATTTCGGGTTCTCGGATGCCCAATTCGCGGCAATCATGATTGCGGGGGCGGCCATGTCGGTCGCAGCCTCGCTCTACGTCGGGATCATCACCGACCAATGGGCGTCGCGCTATAACACCGCGCTGGTCTGTGCGTTGATCGTGTCGGGCGCCTTCGCGTTGGTCTATGTGACCCGCGCGCCATGGGCCTATTTGTTGGCGGCGTGCCTGTTGATCCCCATCGGGTTCTCTCTCATGGGGCAGGTTTTTGCCATTGCGCGGGTCGCGGTCAATGAACGTGCGCCTTTCGAACGCGATGCGGTGATGGCGGTGATCCGTGCGGGATTTGCGGTGCCGTTTATCGTGATCCTGCCGCTCTGGTCGCTGTTCATCACCGAGGACGCCGATCTGATCACGCTCTATCTGGCGATGGCGGTGGCGGCGGCAGGCGCGCTTTTGACGTTGATATTCGTTTTGCCAAAGGATGGCACCGAGGGCGGTGTGGAGACGAAAAGCGGGCTGACATTTCGCCAATCCATGGCGGAGCTTTTGCATCCGCGTGTGACGCTGCGCCTGTTGCTCATCGCCACGCTGGTGGCGGCGAATACGGCCTATATGCAGACGATGGGGCTGATCTTTGACCTCGCCCACCCCAATGGCACGGCGCGCACAGCGCAGCTTGCCGCGCTTATCGCGGGGTTGGAAATCCCGTTCATGGCTCTGATCCCGCTGGCCACAGCGCGCGCGTCCAAGAGCACGGTTCTGCTCGCGGCGGCGCTGATCTATTCGATCTTTCTGTTCGGGTTTCCCCTGCTCGCGGGCACGGATTTCGTGTGGCTTCTCGCCCTGCCTGCCGCGATGGGGGCGGCGGCGCTTTTGACCCTGCCGATTGCCTATTTTCAGGACCTTCTGGCGCACAGGCCGGGGGCGAGTTCGTCGTTGCAGACCGTCAATCAGGTCACCAGCCAACTCATCGCAGGGTCGGTGTTCTGGGTCGGCACCGCGCTGGCGGGCTATAGCCTCGTGATGATACTCGCGGCTGCTTTGGCCATTGGCGCGGGCGTCATCCTACGCGCGGCAGATGCGCGCGCAGGGGTGGTGCAGGGCTAACTCAGGTCCAGTCAAAGAACCCCTCGCCCGCCTGCGCGAGCAATTCGCGCGCCAGGTCGCGGCCCATCTCGGGGCCATCATCGACGGGACCGGATTTCTCGCCCGACAGGGCCTCTGATCCGTCGGTGCGCAGGATTTCTCCGCGCAGGCGGATCGTGCCATCGGTGATCTCGGCAAGCCCCGCGATCGGGGTTTGGCAGGAGCCGTCGAGTTCGGCCAGAAACGCGCGTTCGCAGGCCAGCGCCAATCCGGTTTGCCTGTGGTGGATCGCGGCCAGAAGGGTTGCGATGTCTTCGTCACCGGTGCGCCGTTCGATGGAAATTGCACCCTGCGCGACGGCGGGCAGCATTTCTTCGGCGCTCACCGCGACGCGGGCCACATCGTCGAAACCGAGACGGTTGAGACCGGCGAGCGCGAGGAAGGTAGCATCCGCCACGCCCTCTTTGAGCTTGTTGAGACGGGTCTGCACCGAGCCGCGGAATTCGATGACCTTCAGGTCGGGACGTTTGTGCAAAAGCTGGGCTTTGCGGCGCAGCGAGGAGGAGCCGACCGTGGCGCCCTGTTCCAGTTCCGCCAGCGGTTTGCCGTCGAGCGTGATGAAGGCGTCAAACGGGTTCTCGCGCGGCAGATAGGTATCGAGCACGAGACCATCGGGTTGGGTCACCGACATATCTTTGGTGGAATGCACGGCGATATCGACCTCACCTGACAGCAACCGGTCCTCGATTTCCTTGGAGAACAATCCTTTGCCGCCGAGGTCGCGCAGGGCACGGTCCTGAACGCGGTCGCCGCGGGTCGACACGGCCACGATTTCGAAGGCCTCCTCGGGCAGGTCGTGGGCTGCCATCAGGCGCGCGCGGGTTTCATGGGCCTGCGCGAGCGCGAGCGGGGAACCACGGGTGCCGATTTTGAGCGGCTTGGCGGGGGTGGGAAAGGTCACTGTCATGGGGCAGGCTTACCTGCGGCGGATGCGCCTGACAAGACATGGTGCGCTTGACAAATCAGCGCGGGAAGAGGACCACGGGCGGCAACGAACGGGAGGCCTGCATGACCGAGAAAACCATCCTCAAGGCGCTGAAGGGCGAACGCCAATCCGTGCCGCCGATTTGGATGATGCGCCAAGCGGGCCGGTATTTGCCCGAATATCGCGCGACGCGGGCGCAGGCGGGGGATTTCCTGTCGCTGTGCTACAACCCCGAATTGGCCGCCGAAGTGACGCTGCAACCGATCCGCCGGTTCGGGTTCGATGCCGCCATTTTGTTTGCCGATATTCTGTTGCTGCCACAGGCTTTGGGTGCGGATTTGTGGTTTGTCACCGGTGAGGGGCCGCGGTTGTCGACCGTGACCAGCGAGGCGGATTTCGCCAAACTGAGCGGTAAGGATGACATCCACGACACGCTCGCACCCATCTACGAAACGGTGTCGATCCTGTCGCGCGAATTGCCATCCGAGACGACGTTGATCGGGTTTGCGGGTGCGCCGTGGACGGTGGCGACCTACATGATCGCCGGTCGCGGCACGCCCGATCAGGGACCTGCGCATGCCTTGCGCGAAGAGAACAATGCGCTGTTCGAGAGCCTCATCGATCTGCTTACCGAAGGCACCATCGAATATCTTGATCGTCAGGTTCAGGCCGGTGCGGAAGTGATTAAAGTTTTCGACAGTTGGGCAGGAAGCCTGAAGGGCGATGATTTTGAGAAATACGCCGTGGCCCCCGCGCGCCGGATCACGCAGGAACTA
>NZ_BAABDF010000005.1:22571-107945 GCF_039539485.1 Celeribacter arenosi | reverse complement strand
ATTTCATGCCAAGACAGGCGTGGATTGTGTCGCGCTCGACAATTCGGTGACGCCGGAATGGGGTGCGGCGAATGTACAAAAAGACGGCTGTGTGCAGGGCAATCTCGCCTCGTCACATATGGTCACGGGTGGGCAGCCGTTGATCGACGAAGTGCGCCACATCCGCGAGGCATTTTCCAAGGGGCCGCATATCTTCAACCTCGGCCACGGGATTACACCGGACGCGGATCCCGACAACGTCTCGTTGATGATCGAGACGCTGCGCGAGACCGTTTAGGGGTCAGGTCTTCATCGCGACCCAGACCGCCGGCAGATGTTTCGCGGTGTCATGGCCGGGGGTAACATCCTGCGTCACACCCATTTGGCCAGCGGCGGGAGGCTCATGAGCACTGCGTTGGCGTCATGGCCGGTTTCGAGGCCGAATTTGGTTCCGCGATCATAGACGAGGTTATATTCGGCATAGAGGCCGCGGTGGATGAGCTGGGCGTCTTTATCCGCCTCTGTCCACGCGGTGTCGCGCCGTTTGACCGTCACAGACAGGAACGCGGGCAGAAACGCGCGGCCGACAGCCTGCGTGAAGGCAAAGTCGCGGTCCCAGTCGCCTGTGTTCAGGTCGTCGTAGAAAATCCCGCCGACACCGCGCGCGCGATTGCGGTGCGGGATGTAGAAATACTCGTCCGCCCATTTTTTGAAGCGCGGGTAGTAGGCCGGATCGTGTTGGTCACAGTGTTCTTTGAGAACCGTGTGAAAGCTATTGGTGTCCTCAGGGTATTCGATGCAGGGATTGAGGTCCGATCCGCCGCCGAACCACCATGCGTGCGGGGTCCAGAACATGCGGGTGTTCATGTGAACCGCCGGCGTGTGCGGGTTTTGCATATGCGCGACCAGAGAGATGCCCGAGGCCCAGAAACGTGGATCATCCGCCATGCCTTCGATGCCTTTGCGCGCGGCCATCGCGGCCTGCGCGCGCGGTGCGAGGGTGCCGTAGAC
Organism: Celeribacter arenosi; assembly: GCF_039539485.1. Taxonomy (NCBI): domain Bacteria; kingdom Pseudomonadati; phylum Pseudomonadota; class Alphaproteobacteria; order Rhodobacterales; family Roseobacteraceae; genus Celeribacter; species Celeribacter arenosi. The sequence goes on along the minus strand of NZ_BAABDF010000005.1, from coordinate 106,955 downwards.
GGTGGATACGTTGACGCCGACCTTTTCGAACACGCGCCCACCGCGCATCACCGACATCAACCCGCCGCCCGCATCCGACCCGTCGGCAGAATCGCGTTTGGTTTCGCTCACCTCGAAACGCCCTGCTTCACGATCACTGAAGGGGCCGGTGGTCTGGCTGTCTTCCAGCGCTTCGAAGGCTTGGACGATGTTGTCGCGCAGCGTACGGAACCAAGTCGATGCCGCCTGTTTTTGCGCGTCCATTTGATCGCTCATGGATGAGATCCCTCTCTCAAAAGGTTCGCAGGGGTTTAGCAGGATGGCGCCGAAACTTCCAAGTGCCCCTTTCACAACCGCGGCAATTTGCTATCGTCAGGCGTTCACTCTGTAGGAGATCGCCATGCGTTGGCTCATACCATTTGCCCTGTTGCCCCTCATCGCTGCCTGTTCGCAGCAGGACGCCTGTATCTCGCGGGCGTCAAAGGACTATCGGATTGTGTCGGGGCTGATCGAAGAGACACGCGCCAATATCGCGCGCGGCTATGGTCTGACGACCTATTCCGAGCTTGTCGAAAGCTACGAAAAATGTGGCGAGGATGCCGAGGGGCGCGATCTGTATTGCCAGACGGTCGATACGGTGAAGCGTCAGAAACCTGTGTCGATCGACCTCGAAGCGGAGCGGGCAAAGTTAAGCTCGCAGCTCGCCAAGCAGGCCGAGTTGGCGGTGTCGACGAAGGCCGCGCAGGCCGCCTGTATCGCGCAATATCCCGAAGGCTAAGAACCTCAGGGAGTGGGGTCAGTGCGTGGGAACGCGCACTGGGTCCACAAGCGTGCGACCCCCGTCAACGGTCAGGATTTGACCGGTCATAAAGCCCGAGCACTCAGAGGCGAGGTATTGCACGGTTTCCGCAATCTCTGCGGCGGGTGCGATGCGTCCGAGCGGGGTGTTTTCAATGATGCTGTCGCGGAACTCCGGCGTATCTGAAATCACGTCCTGAAGTTTCGCGCTCATCACCGATCCGAAGGCGACGGCGTTGACGCGAATGCGGTAGGGCGCGAGAGCCACGGCCATCGCGCGCGTCATCTGATCGACCGCTGCGGAGGAAATCGAGAACCCCAAAAGCTCGGGCTGGGCGCGCCGTGCGGCGATGGACGACAGGTTGACGATGGACCCGAGAGGGCCCGTGGTGCGGTCCTCTTTTTCGGCACGCGCGATCATCCAGCGCGAAATCTGCTGGGTGATGCGCAGCGAGGTCATCAGGTTCTGTTCGAGAAGCGTTGCGACATTGTCTGCATCTGCGTTCAGCGGGTCCGATGTCAGCACCTGACGCGAGGCGTTCACCACAATATCCACGCTGTCGTAGGCGTCGATGGTGGCCGAGAGTAGATTGGCGACGGTCAGCTTTTCACGCAGATCGCCTGCGTAATAGGAAATCCGCGAGCCTTCGGTCTCGGCGGCATCTCCGATTTCATTGGCCAGACTTTCTTCGTCCATATCCGCGCACATGACGTTGGCGCCCTGCGCCTCGAAGTGGCGCGCAATGGCGAGTCCCACGCCGTTGGCCGCGCCTGTGATGATCGCGGTCTTGCCTGCAATTGAAAAACTCATGGTCTCATCCCCGATTCCATTTCAGCCAAGTTAGGCGTTTCGCCCGCCCCTGCGAAGGGGTTTTGCCGCCCGAAGGACTTTGAACCCTGCGACTCCGGTCACTTCCGTTACGTCAGCAAAGTGCGCCCCGAGCGTGGCCTCATAGGGCAAATGCCGGTTGGCGACGAGCCAAAGCGTGCCGCGCGGACTAAGCAGGCGCGCAGCCGAGCCGATGAATGCTTGTCCCAGCCCCGGGTCGCCTTCGCGTGTCGTGTGAAAAGGCGGGTTCATCACGACCGCATCGACAATTTCAGGCAGCTTTACGGTCGTGGCATCGGCCCAATGGAAGGTCGCACGCGGATCGGCCACGTTTTCGCGCGCACAGAGCAGCGCGTTATGTTCCGCCTCAACCACGTGCAATCGGGCAACCCCGTCACGCGAGAGGATATGGCGCGAAAGATAGCCCCACCCTGCCCCGAGGTCGGCGACAACGGCGGGCAGTTTGTCGGGCAGGTTTTCCACCAGCAACCGCGAGGCCGCATCGACACGTTCGGCAGAAAAAACGCCAGCGCGCGTGGTGAAGCCATCGACGACATGCATCGGACCCGGATTGGTCCAGTCGGCGAAGTCGCCGCCTGTGAACGAAATGGCTTTGCCGTGGGATTTGGAGACCGACACAGCTTCGGCGCCATGTTTTTTGATGTCGCGCAGGAGGCTGTCGATCCCGTCGGTTTTCTGCCCGTCGACGATCACGCGCCGCGCACGGGCGGCGGCATCCGCGATCAGACCGCGCGCTTCGATTTTGGATCGTGGCACACAGACCACCGCGAGGTCGTATTCGCCCTCTGCGGCGAGGCGGGTCGTTAGCCCCATGGCCGCGAAGGCGTCGTGATCTGGTTTAAAGCTCTGGATCACCTCGACGGTGGCATCGCCGAAAATCGACAGATCGGCGCCGGCGCGGGGTCGGTAAACGACGACGCGGCCTGTGGGCAGATCACTGCCCAAGAGCGAGGAGATACGGGGGGCATCCATGCGGGTAGGCTAGCGCCTATTCCTTTTCCATGGTGCATTGCAGCGGGTGCTGGTGGCGGCGGGCGAAATCCATCACCTGCATCACTTTGGTTTCGGCAATCTCGAAGGGAAAGACACCAACGACCGCCAACCCTTTTTTGTGCACGGTCAGCATGATCTCGGTCGCATGCGAATGGCCGATGGCGAAAAACCGTTCCAGAACCGTGACGACAAACTCCATCGGTGTGTAGTCATCGTTGAGCAACATCACCTTGTACAGGGGAGGTCGCTTTGTTTGCGGTTTCGATTTCAGCGCAACGCCAACGCCGCCGTCTTCATCGAAGCGGTCGTCTTTGTCGGATAGCGTATGAGGCGAGAGGTTCACTCGGTCGACTCCGGATTTCTCAATTGCCAAGACGGGATGTGCTTGGACGGACTATATAGGCCCTTTCGGGCCTGAATAAAGGGGGTTATGTCCCTAGATAGAGGAGAGAACGCACCCTATGCCTGTCAAATTTTCGACGATTGCCTTCGATGCCGACGACACGCTGTGGGAGAACGAAGCATTCTTCCGCCTGACGCAGGAACGATTCGCCGATCTTCTCGCCGATTATACCGAACGTGATCACCTCGCCGAGCGCCTGTTGGACGCCGAACGTCGCAACCTCGGCCAATATGGTTTCGGGATCAAAGGTTTCGTCCTGTCGATGATCGAAACGGCCATCGACGTGACCGACGAGAAAGTGCCCGCGAGTGTTATTCGCACGCTGATCGAGGCCGGTCAGGATATGTTGCAGCATCCGATCCATCTTCTGGAAGGTGTCGAGGAGACGGTGCGCGCGCTCGCGTCGTCCTACGATCTGCTTTTGGTGACCAAAGGCGACCTGCTCGATCAGGAACGAAAACTCGCCCAGTCGGGTTTGGGGGACCTGTTTGACGGGGTCGAGATCGTGTCTGACAAGACCGCGAACGTCTATTCGGGCATTTTTGATCGTCGCGGGATTGCGCCCGCAGAGGCCATGATGATCGGCAATTCCATGAAATCGGATGTCATTCCGCCCATCGATGCGGGGGCTTGGGGCGTTTATGTTCCCCATGGCCACACGTGGGAATTGGAACACGCGGCCCCGCCTGCGCATCATCCACAGTATCGATCTGTCGAAAATTTGGGCGAAATTCCTGGTCTGTTATCGGAAATTCAAACCTCCGCCTGATGCGAAATCGCTGGGCTGTCACAATGTAGACATTTCGCGGCCCATCCCCACCACATGTAGCGTTGCATCGATGCACGCCCGAAAACCCTTTGAAAATTGGCTGTTTTCTCGTTTCTGACCCTGTGTTACGCTCCCATTCATAAGCTGGGCGACATGATCCGGCAGAACGAGGCAGAGTTATGATGACGAGCGATGTGCGAGCGCAGGGATTCCTGCGGTCCCTCTCCCAACGTGTATTCCCTTTGTTCCTGATCGCCCTTGCGATCATGGTCGGTTTGACGGCACGCGTGAGTGCCGCCGAATACGCCGCATTGGTCATGGATGCGCGAAACGGCAAAGTACTTCATGCAACCAACGCGGATACGCGACTTCACCCAGCGTCCCTGACCAAGATGATGACGCTCTATGTCGCTTTTGAAGCGGTCGAGAACGGCGAAATCTCTCTGGACACCCTGGTGACGATTTCGCGCAACTCCGCCGCCGAACCGCCATCGAAGCTCGGCCTGCGCGCGGGCCAGAAAATCAAACTAAGATACCTTATTCGCGCCGCTGCGGTGAAATCGGCAAATGACGCCGCAACTGCAATTGCCGAAGCCGTTGAAGGGTCCGAGGCGGCATTCGCCCGCCGCATGAACCGGACCGCCAAGGCGCTCGGCATGTCGCGCACCACCTTTAAAAACGCCCACGGTCTGACTGCGAGCGGACATTTGTCCACCGCACGCGACATGACCGTTATGGGGCGCCATCTGTTTTACGACTATCCCGAATACTACAACCTGTTCTCGCGGGAACGCGCGGATGCAGGGATTAGCACGGTGAGCCACACCAACGCCCGCTTCCTGAACTCCTATCGCGGCGCGGACGGGATCAAGACGGGCTATACCTCGGCTGCCGGTTTCAACCTGACCGCCTCTGCAGAGCGCGGCGGGGAACGCATTATCACCACCGTTTTCGGCGGTCGCTCCACGGCGTCGCGCAATGCAAAGGTCGCCGAGCTGATGGATCTGGGGTTCAAACGGGCGCCAAACCGCGTTGCGGTGAACAAACCGTCGCGTCCGCCCTATATGGGCAAAGAGTCCGGCAATGGGCCCGTGGTTGTTGCCTCAAACCAGAAAACGCCTGCTGTGGCGTCCAAGATCATTCGCGTGAATATCTCGGTTGCCAAGAGCCCGATCCCGAAACTGCGCCCGCGGCCTGCGATTGCACCGGAGCAGGAAACCATCCTGCTCGCCATGTCGTCTGAAATTCTCGATGCTGTGGGCGAAGCGGAAAAACAGGCCGCCAAGGACGCAGAGCTCGCCGCAGCCGCGGCCAAAGCCGCAGAGGAGGCCAACGCTATCCTCGCCGCCGTCGAGGCGGAGAAGGAAAAGCTGGAAGCGCAACAGGCAGAAGCCGCACGTGCTGCGACATTCACCATTCCCAAGATGGCCCCTATCCCGCGTCCGGAGACGCTTCAACTCGCCTCGGTTAATCCGGGTGCGGCTGTGGTTCTCACCAACCCCGAACCTAGCGCGCCGGAAGTTGTGGCACGGTTCTCCACCTCGGGTGATCGCCACTACGGGGTCAATATCGGCACTTACGGGTCGGAATACGAAGCGCGCAAAGTTTTGTTGAAGACCGCGCTGTCCGAGTTGGAGATGCTCAACGGCACATTGCGTAAAGTGGTGAAATCCAACCGCGGCTATCAGGCGAACTTCCTCGGCATGAGCGAAGAACAAGCCGCGCTGACCTGTCGTCGTCTGGATGCACGCGGCCTGAGCTGCGACACAATCGGCGGCACGTAACAAAAGGCGCGTTGGCGTCTAGACGCCCGCGCCCTCCTCCGCCTCCAAATCGAAAGCCGCTGCGACCAGTGCCCGCGTGTAGGGGTGTTGGGGGTTGTCGAAAATCGTGTCGGCATCGGCCGCTTCGACGACATCGCCCCGCTTCATCACCAGAACCCGATGCGACAGGGCACGCACGACCCGCAGATCGTGGGAGATGAACAGGTAGGCGAGTTTGTGTTCGACCTGCAGGCGGCGCAGAAGATCGACGATCTGGACCTGAACGGTCATGTCGAGCGCCGATGTCGGTTCGTCCAGAACCAACAGGCGCGGTCGCAGGATCATGGCGCGCGCGATGGCGATACGTTGCCGTTGACCGCCCGAAAACTCATGCGGGTAGCGGAACCGCGTTTCGGGGTCGAGGCCGACCTCGCGCATGATTTCAATCACCGCTTCTTCTTGGGAGGCATGTTCGCCGAGGCCATGCACCCCGAGCCCCTCGGAAATGATCTGGGCCACGGTCATGCGTGGAGACAGAGAGCCGTAGGGATCCTGAAACACGATCTGCATATCGGCGCGCAGAGGGCGGATTTGTTGGTTGGTCCATCCCTGGATGTCTTGCCCGAGAACCACGACGGGACCCTCGGAAGAGATCAGCCGCATCATGGCGAGCGCGAGGGTGGTCTTGCCGGACCCGCTCTCGCCCACGATGCCCACGGTTTCGCCCGCGCGCACGCTGAGCGTGGCGGCATTCACGGCCTTTACGTGGCCAACAGTGCGGCGCAGGAGGCCGCGCTGGATCGGGAACCAGATGCGCAGATCTTTGGTCTGTGCCACCACTTCGGCGGAGTCGGGCACGGGGGCTGCGTGTCCTGCGGCCTCGGCCTCTAGCAGGATGCGGGTGTAGGGGTGTTCGGGCGCATCGAATATCCGCGCCGTTTCGCCGCGTTCGACGATTTCGCCCTCTTTCATCACGCAGACATGGTCGGCCAGTTTGCGCACGATGCCGAGGTCATGGGTGATGAACAGCATCGACATGCCGAGGTCGGCCTGCAACTGGCGCAGGAGCGTGAGGATCTGGGCCTGAATGGTCACGTCGAGCGCGGTCGTGGGTTCATCCGCGATCAACAGGTCGGGATCGTTGGCGAGCGCCATGGCGATCATAACCCGTTGGCGTTGCCCGCCGGAGAGCTGGTGGGGATAATCCTTGAGCCGGCTTTCGGGTTCGTGGATGCCGACCTTTTCGAGAAGGTCGATGATGCGCGCCCGCGCCTCGGCTCCGGTGAGGCCGCGATGGACGAGCAGGATCTCACCGAGCTGTTTTTCGATGGTGTGCAGCGGGTTGAGCGAGGTCATCGGCTCCTGAAAGATGAAGCTGATGTCATTGCCGCGCACCTTGCGCAGTTCTTTCTCCGGCTGCCCGACGAGTTCGCGGCCTTTGTATTTGATCGACCCTTCGAGGACGGCATTATCGGCGAGAAGATTCACGGTCGACAGCGCGGTCACGGATTTGCCCGATCCGCTCTCACCGACGAGCGCGAGCGTTTCGCCCTTTTGCAGCGAGAAGGACACGCCTTTGACCGCGGCCACGAGGCCACCGTCCTGTTTGAAGGAGACCGTCAGGTCCTTGATTTCCATAAGGCTCATCGGAAGGTCTTTCGCGGGTCAAAGGCATCGCGCACACCTTCAAAGATGAAGACGAGAAGCGAGAGCATGATGGCGTAGGTGAAGAAGGCAGTGAAGGCGAGCCATGGGGCCTGCAGGTTGCGTTTCGCCTGCAACGTAAGCTCACCCAGAGAGGGGTAGGATGAGGGCAGACCAAAACCGAGGAAGTCGAGCGCCGCGAGCGTGCCGATGGTGCCGGTGACGATAAACGGCAGCAGCGTGAGCGTGGCGACCATAGCGTTGGGCAACATGTGGCGGAACATGATGGTGCCGTTACTGACCCCGAGCGCGCGGGCGGCGCGGATGTATTCGAAATTGCGCGCACGCAGGAATTCGGCGCGCACCACACCCACGAGGGCGGGCCAGCCAAACAGGATTGTCACCCCGACGAGGAGCCAGAATCCCCGCCCCAGAATGGCGAAGAGGATGATGATGACATAGAGCGACGGCATCGCGCTCCAGATTTCCAGAATGCGCTGGAAGATGATGTCGGTGCGGCCGCCAAAGAACCCCTGCACCGCACCGGCGATAATCCCGATGACGGAGGCAACGCTGGTCACGATGATGGTGAAGAAGATCGACAGCCGGAACCCGTAGATCACCCGCGCGAGGACGTCGCGTTTGGTGTCATCCGTTCCCAGCAGGTTTTGCGATGTGGGCGGCGACGGTGCGGCACCCGGTCCTTCGACCTGCGTGTTGAAGGAATAGCGGATCGGGGGCCAGAGCATCCACCCCTTTTCGATCGCCTCGCCGTTGATGACGCCATCCTCGGCGTCTGCGATGTAGCCTTCGGGGTCGTCAAAGCACAGCTCCAGGCCGCCGGTTTTGATCAGGCATTCGACCTCCGCGTAGCGGTAGACGGCCTCGGTTCGGAAATCGCCGCCGAATTCGGTTTCGGGATAGAATTTGGCAATCGGCGTGTAATAGCTGCCGCGATATTGCACGAGGATCGGTTTGTCGTTTGCCAGAAATTCGGCAAAGAGCGACAGCACGAAGAGCACCGTGAAGATGATGAGCGACCATGTCGCGCGCCGGTTCGCTTTGAAATTGCGCAGGCGGCGCTGGTTGAGCGGTGACAATCTCATGTGTCCCTCCGCTCGAAGTCGATACGGGGATCAACGAAGACATACATGAGGTCGCTCAGGATGCCGACGACGAGGCCGATGAGACCAAAGAAGAACAGCGTGCCGAAGATCACCGGATAATCACGCTGGAGAGCGGCCTGAAAACCCATGCGCCCCAGACCGTCGAGCGAGAATAGCGTCTCGATAATGACCGAACCGGAAAAGAACACGCCGAGGAACAGCGACGGGAAGCCCGCGATCACGATGAGCATCGCGTTGCGGAACACGTGCCCGTAGAGGACGCGGCTTTCGGTCAGCCCCTTGGAGCGCGCGGTGACGACGTATTGTTTGCGGATCTCGTCGAGGAAGGAGTTCTTTGTCAGCAAGGTGAGCGTGGCAAAGGAGGAGATCAGCGAGGCGAGCACCGGCAGCGCCATGTGCCATGCGTAGTCGGCGATTTTCCCAAACAGGCTGAGCTCGTCCCAATTGGGCGACGTGAGGCCACGAAGCGGGAAGATTTGCCAATATGAGCCGCCCGCAAAAAGGACGAGCAGCATGATGGCGAACAGGAACCCCGGAATTGCATAGGCCACGATGATGATTGCGGAGGTCCAAGTGTCAAAGGACGATCCGTCACGCACCGCTTTGCGAATGCCGAGCGGGATCGAGATCATGTAGGAGATCACGGTCGCCCAGAGGCCGAGCGAGATGGAGACCGGCAGGCGTTCCCAGACCATTTCCAACACACCCTCGGAGCGGAAATAGCTCTCGCCGAAGTCGAAGCGCATGTAATTCCACATCATCCCGAGGAAGCGTTCGAGGGGCGGTTTATCCAGCCCGAATTGTCGTTCCAGATCGGCGATAAACTCGGGCGGCAAGCCGCGCGCACCGGCGTATTCGCTCTGGTTGTTTCCGGTCACGGTCGATTCGAATTCGACCTCTGTGTCCTGCTGACCGCCAGAGATGACTTCGAAAACGTCCCCCTCGCCGCGCATATTGGCGAGCACCTGTTCGATGGGTCCACCGGGTACGAATTGGGTCAGGGCAAAGTTGATGATCATGATCCCGAGCAACGTCGGGATGATCAGCAATAGTCGCCGAAGGATATAGCTTGCCATTTGGGGCGCGTTCTCCGCGTCTTTATTTCAGGGCACCGGCTTCGCGCAGGGCAGCGGCTTTGTCTGCGTTGTACCACCAGGTTGACAGGTACCCTAGCGAATAAGGCTCCAACTGCGCGTCGGGGACATGTTCGTACATGTCGTAATAGGCCACCCAGTGAGAGTCGTTCATATGGGCGGGCACGATGAAGTATTCATGGCGCATGATCCGGTCGGCGGCACGCACGACGGCGGCCATTTCATCGTAGGTGTCCACTTCGAGAATGCGCTCACTGAGATAATCGATGGCGGGCATTGCAAGGCCGGCGGGATTGAATACATCGTTCACGTTCTCGGAACTGTATTTCTGGCTGAAATCGCTGCCCACCTCAAAGCCGTTGAGGTAGCCGTCGTAGATCATGTCGTAGTCAAAGCTCTGGGTGCGGGCCTGATATTGGTTCGGGTCGATCCGGTTATAAACCGCATCAACGCCCAGCGCCTGCAGGTTTTCGACATAGGGGTTGATGATCCGGTCCCACGAGGGGCTGTAGTGCAGGATTTCGAGCGTCAGCGGTTCACCGGCGGCGTTGCGCAATTTGCCATCGTCACCGGGCACGTAGCCTGCTTCTTCGAGCAAGGCCAAAGCGCGGCGCACGTTACGCCGGTCCAGAGACAAGTCGCCAGAGGTATGCGGCAGGAATGCTTCCTCGGTGAAAATTTCGGGCGCGACCATATCGCGGACCTCTTCGAGAATGGCCAGTTCGGCACCCTCGGGCAGGCCTTTGGCCTTTAGGGTATCGTTTTCCCAAAAGCTCTCGCGCTGTTTGAACAGGCCATACTGGAGGTTATCGTTGGTCCATGTGAAGTTATACATCAGCCCGAGCGCGAGGCGCACATTGCGGTCCTGAAGCTTTTCACGGCGCAGGTTATAGAGGAACCCATAGGCACCGGGCAGGGAGCCGTTAAAGAGCGTTTCCTTTTTCACCCAACCCTTTTCGAGAGCGGGAAAATCGTAGGACGTCGCCCATTGCAGCGACGAGCTTTCACGACGGAAGGTGATGTCACCTGATTTGAAGGCCTCAAACGCCGCGACGGTGTCGCCGAAATAGACGATGCGGATTGTGTCGTAGTTCTGCGTGCCTTTGTTCAGCCAATGCTCATTGCCCCAATAGTCGGGGTTGCGCGTGTATTCGACCCATTGGCCCGCGTCGTAGCCACCAACCTTATAGGCCCCTGTGCCCGGCGAGATATCAAAGCTCTTTTCGTCCAGTTTTGCACCGGTTTCGTCAAACCACTTCTTTTGCATCACGAGGGTCGACCCCGCCTGACCGATCAGGCCATTGCGCGGGATGTCGGGCTGGAATTCGTAGCGCACAGTGAACTCGTCCAGCACCTCGGCGCTTTTGATCATCGCGGCAACGCCGGCGCGCCAGGACGGCGTGCCTTCTGCGAGCATTTTATTGAAGCTGAACACCACATCTTCGGCGGTCATCGGGGAGCCGTCCGAGAAGGTCACATCATCGCGCAGGTGAAAAATCACCCACTCCTGACTTTCAGGATACTCGAGGCTCTCGCAAAGCAGGCAATAGCTGGTCGCTTTTTGTTCGTCGGCGACTCCGCCCATGAGGCGTTCGAACCCGATGGTGGAAAGGGCTGCGGGCGTGCCCGAAAGGGTCGCGAAGGCGTTGAGGCTATCGAAATCGCCAACCACGCCGAGGGAAATCTCCCCGCCCTTTGGCGCATCGGGGTTCACGTAGTCGAGGTGATCGACCGGCGTGTCATATTTCGCTTCGCCCCAATCGGAGAACCACGTCGCTGTAATCACGTTCTCCTGGGCGTGAACCACCGAACCGAAAGTGACGGTAGCTGCGGCCAAAAGGGTCGCTGTGAAGAAGTGACGTGCCATGCGATAGTGCCTCCGTATCGGATTAGCCGGACCTATTGATGTCCTTTCTATCAATCTGGCGCGGATTTTCATCCCTTCCAACCGCGAAGTTGCGCGATTGTGTAGTTTTCGTGAAGTTTGCAAAGAAATGCCCCGCCGGCGCGAGCCAACGGGGCAAATTCAGATCAAATCCCGGGGGCTGTGATGGGTTAGCCGCCAAAGCCCTGCAAATAGGCGATCAGGTTCGCGCGGTCTTCGACGCTGCTGAGACCGGCAAAGGACATCTTTGTGCCCGGTGCGTAGCCTTTGGGGTTTTCGAGAAAGCCTTCGAGAGCTTCTGGGGTCCATTGGCCGTCGAGACCGATAATGGCGTCCGAAAAGGCAAATCCATCAACCGATGCGATTTCGCGATCCACAACACCATCGAGGTGTGGGCCGGTTCCGTTGGTGCCGTCGAGTTTGTGGCAGGCTTTGCATTTGTTGAACACGCGTTCGCCTTTGCCCGCGTCGGCGGCGGCAAAAACGTCAGCGAATGCGACCTGAACGACCTCTTCGGCTTCATCGCTGTCGGATTCGCCGGTGTCGATCACATAGGCCTGAGCGTGTTCGCCCTCCCCATGATGAGCGCCGCCGCCATGATAAATGGCTTCGCCAGCCCAGTTGGCCAAAAGGAAAATCAGGAAGGTGCCGCAAACTGCGCCTACTGCCTTGGTAAGGGTCATCGTGTCGAACATGTCGCGATCCGTTTGTGTGCTCTGGTCGCGCGGTATGTATCCGCTTCCCACATGGCATTTCAAGGTATAAGACCCGCGACCAATCGACATGACGACATAAAACTGCGTCGGGGAGGGAAAAATATGGCCAAACGCATAGCTTTTCAGGGAGAACCGGGCGCCTACGGGCATCAGGCATGTACCGAGGCGCGACCAGATCACGAACCTCTTCCCTGCGCGACTTTCGAAGACGCGATGGATGCCGTGCGCAATGGCGAGGCCGATTTGGGCATGATCGCCGTCGAAAATTCGACCTACGGGCGGGTGCAGGACGTGTATCACCTGCTGCCAGAATCGGGTCTGCACATCGTCGATGAGACCTTTGTGCGGGTGCATGTGAACCTGCTCGGCGTCAAAGGCGCGAAAATCGAGGACGTAAAACAGGTCCGTGCGATGTCGGTGCTTCTTGGACAGGCGCGCGGGTTCATCAAGGAACGCGATCTCCAGATTCTCAATTGGTCCGATAATGCCGCCGCGGCGCGTGCGGTTGCCGAAATGGGCGACAAACGCGAAGGGGCCTTTGCCTCTGAAATCGCGGCGGAGATTTTCGGGCTCGATGTATTGGCGCGTCACGTCGAGGATCACGACCTCAACACCACGCGCTTTCTTATCATGTCGCGCGAGCCCGATCTGACGCGGCGCGCAGATAAGATGGTCACCGCCTTTGTGTTCCGTGTGCGCAACATTCCCGCCGCGCTCTATAAGGCGCTCGGCGGCTTTGCCACCACCGGCATCAACATGACAAAGCTGGAAAGCTACATGGTCGACGGGAATTTCCAGGCAACGCAGTTTTACGCCGATATCGAAGGCCACCCCGACGACGAAAACGTCAAACTCGCGTTGGAAGAGTTGAGCTTTTTCACCGAGATGGTGGAGATTCTCGGCGTCTACCCTGCGGATCCGCGCCGGAGCTGATCGCTCAGGCGACCGTTTTGGCGTAGTCGGTCGACAACCGTTCGGACATGGTGCTCACGCGTTTTTCGAACCGCTTCTGCAGCGTGTTTTTCGCGAATTTGACGGATTGCACGAGGATGCGCGCCGAAAGCGTTTGTGGCCGCACCTCATATCCCAATGTCAGGCGCGTGCGGCGCGGCGAGAGGGCGACCAGAGTTATGGTGATTTCCATGTTCAACCCGCCAGACAATGCCACGGCTTTGAGGCTATGAGGCGGATCGGTTTCGATCACGTCCGCGCGCATGTCGCGCAGTTTACCGCGGAACGGAACCTTTAGGTCCCAACTCGGCTGCGTGGCGTCCGCGCGACGTTGCACGGTGACCCCGCGACGCATCGCCTGGCGTTCGAGCGCATCGTATTCGGTCACGCGCGCGAAAACGTAATCAATCGGCGCATCGATATCCGTGCGGGTCGAAAATTTCATGGGGTCACTCCTTCCATGGTCCCGCGTTTATTCGCTTAATCGAGGCGATCTTCAAGCCATCGGGTCAGGAGAAAATGAGCAATTGCACCTTTTCGCGCGGGCTTTAGCGACGGATCGAGCCCCGCCATGGCCGATGCAACGCGTTCACGGGGCACCCAAAGCGCGGCTTCCAGCTCTGCGGGATCAATCGTGATTTCATGGCTTAGCGCCTCTGCGCGGCAACCGATCATCAAGGATGTTGGGAAGGGCCAAGGTTGGCTCGCGATGTAGTCCACGCGGCCGATACGTATCGCGGATTCCTCCAATACTTCGCGGCGCACGGCGGCCTCGATCGGCTCCCCGGGTTCGACGAAACCGGCGAGAAGGGAATACATGTTCTCCGGCCACTCCTTATTCCGGCCCAGAAGAACAGAGTTCCCATATGTCACCAACATGATCACGACCGGGTCGGTGCGCGGATAATGAACGGCAGAACAGGCACCGCATCGCCGCTCCCATCCGCCCATGGCGATCACGCTCGGCTCACCACAGGCTGCGCAAAATCCATGTGTGCGGTGCCACGCGAGCAACCCGCGCGCGGTGGCCGCCAATTCGGCCTCCCACCCGTCAAGTCCCCCCATGGCGCCACGTAGGTCCACGAACTGACCCTCTTTTACGCCGCGCACCGCCGTTGAAACCGGATCAAAGGGTCCTGCATCGACGGCATCCTCCACGGGATCCAGATGCGACAGATCGGCGGCAAAAACCGGTGCGCCGTTGTTTTCGGCCAGCCCTAGAAAGAGCGGCTCCGAGGGGAGGTTTGACAGAATTGGTGCCTTTGACGGGATCAGGGCAAGCCGCCCGTCTTCGCGCACGAGCGGTTTCAGTCGCCACATCGGCAGCACGAGCGCGTGCTCCAGATCCCAAGATGACGACGCCTCGGCCCGTGCCACAGCAGATCGGTCTAGGCGTCCCGCCGCGAAAGTTACTGATTCTCTATTGTACGTTTTCCCCATCGTCGTGGAGCCTCCAGAATCATTTAAATCGATGCAAGGTCGCTGACCTATTGCTCTGCCAGCACAAATGTACATAATGCAACCTAAGGTTGATTAATTTTTGTCATATCGACTTTTAAGAGTATTTTTAATACCGGCCCCGCGTTAATCTGAAAAAAATGTCACCGGTTTGTCTTTCCCCGTGCCTAGACTGTCTAAGGCAAACAATACGGAGAGGCGACATGACCCTGACGACCCAACTCACACGCCGCAATTTCCTTGGCGGCACGATTGCTGGAACCGCCTTGATCGCACTGCACCCATACTCAGCCCGCGCAGCCGCCAATCAGGCTCATCTTCGCATTATGGAAACGACGGACCTTCACGTTCACGTCTTTCCCTATGACTATTATTCGGACCGACCGGTCGACACCGTTGGCCTGTCCCGCACCGCAGCCTACATTGAACAAATCCGCGCCGAGGCGACGAATTCGATGTTGCTCGACAACGGTGATTTTTTGCAGGGCAATCCCATGGGCGATTACATCGCCTATGAGCGCGGCATGAAAGAGGGCGATCTGCACCCGATCATTGCGGCGATGAATGCGGTTGGTTTTGACGCCTCTACGCTGGGTAATCACGAATTCAACTACGGTCTCGATTTCCTGATGAAATCGCTAGCCGGCGCGGATTTCCCAGTGATCTCGGCCAATGTTGTCAAAGAAATGGGTGCGAACCCGCGCGCGGACACCACTTTGCTGCCGCCTTATGTGATCCTCGATCGCGAGATCACCGATGGCGCGGGCGAAAAGCATTCCATCAAGGTCGGGCTCATCGGCTTTGTGCCGCCCCAGATCATGACATGGGATCGCCGCCACCTCGAAGGCAACGTGAACGCCCGCGATATATTGGAAACCGCGCGCGCCTATGTTCCCGAGATGAAGGAAAAAGGCGCCGATATCATCATTGCGCTGTCCCACTCCGGCATTGGAACGGCAGAAGACAAAGAGGGGCTCGAAAACGCCTCTGTGCCGTTGGCCGCGATTGACGGGATCGACGCGCTCATGACCGGACACTCGCACCTTGTCTTCCCCTCCCCCACCTATGCCGACTACGCAGCGGTGGATGCCGAAAAGGGCCTGATCCACGGCAAACCGGCCGTTATGGGCGGGTTCTGGGGCTCCGATTTGGGTGTGATCGACCTGATGTTGGAGCGTGAAGGTGGCGAATGGCGTGTGGTGACCACTGCCTGCGAAACCCGCAAGATCGCCCAACGCAACGAGGACCGCTCCGTCACGGCACTTGTCGAAGATGTGCCTGCCGTTATCGCCGCTGCGCAAAAGGATCACGATGAAACGCTGGCCTATGTGCGCCGCGCTGTCGGAAAAACGGAAGCTCCGCTACATTCCTACTTTGCCCTCGTCGCCGACGACCCATCGGTCCAGATCGTGTCGAATGCGCAGATGTGGTACATGGCGGAAATGATGAAGGGCACCGAGTACGAAGGCTTGCCGCTTCTCTCTGCAGCAGCACCCTTTAAAGCCGGTGGTCGCGGTGGTCCTGAATATTACACCGACGTCGCACCGGGTGCGATTGCGATCAAAAACGTGGCCGACCTCTATCTCTACCCAAACACGATCCGTGCAGTGCGTATTAATGGCGCCCAGTTGAAAGGGTGGCTCGAACGCTCTGCGGGGATGTTCAATCAGGTCGAGGCGGGCACGAAAGACGCCATTTTGCTCAACCCCGACTTTCCCTCCTACAACTTCGATGTGATCGACGGGGTGACCTACCAGATCGACCTGAGCCAGCCGTCGCGTTTTGACGCCAAGGGCGGACCACTCAACCCCGAAGCATCGCGGATTGTGAACCTCGCGATCGATGGCGCGCCGGTAACGGACGACATGGAGTTCATCGTCGCCACCAACAACTATCGCGCGGGCGGCGGCGGGGATTTCCCCGGCGCGGACGGGTCGACCGTGATCTTTGAAGGGCCAGACACCAACCGCGACATCATCGTGCGCTATATCGTTGATAACGGGACAGTGAATCCGAAGGCAGATTTTAACTGGTCTTTCGCGCCACTTGATGGGGCAACCGTCCTCTTTGATACCGGCCCTGCCGCACAGTCCCACCTTTCGGAGTTGGAAGGGCTGACCATCGACGAGGCCGGCGCGGGCGATGACGGGTTCTCACGGTTCCGCATCACGCTGTGATCGCACCAAACGATTGAAAAGCGGCGTCTTAGGGCGCCGCTTTTTTCTTGGGCGCCTCCCCCTGAAACTGCCGCAAATTGCGATTCTGACAGTGGTCTGGACTGCTCGACAGAGGATTCAAACGGCTGCTCGGCACAATTGCTGCTTAAAATTGTAGCAATTGCTCCTTTTTTGATGGAATTTAAACCGGCAACCTCGATTGGAGTGCGCTGAGCACGCCGGTCTCTCGTCACGCCACCGGCGCAAGGCCATCTTGGGCGCTGAAATTCACAAGGGGAGTTACATGTTTACGAAACCATTCGCCGCCATCGCGGCCCTCGCGCTGTCCACAACCGCGCTCGCCGCAGAGACAGAGATGCCATTCGCGCTGGACTGGAAATTCGAAGGTCCTTCTGCGCCCTATTTCGTCGCCATCGACAATGGTCACTTTGCCGCCGCCGATCTTTCCGTTGAGATCAGCGCAGGCACCGGATCGCTCGACGCGATTCCGAAAGTTGCCACAGGCGCCTTCCCCGTCGGGTTTGCCGATATCAACTCGCTGATCAAATTCCTCGACCAAAATCCCGGCGCGCCGGTAACGGCCGTGATGATGATCTATGACGCGCCACCCTTTGCCATTGTGGGCCGCAAATCGCTCGGGATTGAAGCGCCCAAGGACCTCGAGGGGCACGTGCTCGGCGCGCCGCCACCCGATGGCGCATGGGCACAGTTCCCGATCTTTGCCGCCGAGAACGGTCTCGATATGGAAAAGATCACGGTTGAGCCGGTTGGTTTTCCGACACGCGAACCGATGCTGGCCGAGGGTCAGGTGGATGCCGTCACCGGCTTCTCCTTCTCCTCCTACCTCAACCTTGTGCGTCTCGGCGTGCCTGAGGATGACATCTCGACCATCCTGATGACCGATTATGGTCTCGACCTTTATGGCAACGCGATCATCGTCAACACCGACTTTGCGGCGACAAACCCGGAGGCCGTCACCGGCTTCCTCACCGCCGTTGCCGCCGGTTGGAAAGATGCCATCGCTGATCCGGCCAAAGCCGTCGAGAGCCTGATCGTGCGTAACCCCGCAGCGGATGCGGCATTGGAAACACGCCGCCTCGAACTCTCCATTGACGCCAATGTCGCGACTGATTTCGCGATGGCGAACGGTCTCGGTGGAATTGACGCGGATCGCTTTGCAAGCTCGCTCGAGCAGCTGAAGATGGTCTACGAATTCCAGGCCGAGCCAGATGCAGCGGCCTATTTCACCGATGCGTATCTGCCTGCCGCAGACGCGCGGATGCTGAAGTAATCACGCGATTGCACATATTGAACGGGCGGGCCCAAGATGCGGCCCGCCCGACGAATAACCGGGGGCGACGATGGAAAATCTCATTGAAATCAAAGGCGTGACACACGCCTACTCGACCGAGGACGGCCCATTACCGGTTCTAAAAAATCTCAACGTCGCCGTTCCGGAGGGCCATTTCTGCGCCGTGGTCGGACCCTCGGGTTGTGGCAAATCCACACTCACGCGCCTGATCGCGGGGCTGATGAAGCCCGATGAAGGCGAGGTTTGGCTGCATGGTGAGCGGGTAACATCGCCGCGCTCCACGGTCGGCATGGCGTTTCAGAACCCGGTGCTTCTCGAATGGCGCTCGATCCTGCAGAACGTTTTGTTGCCACTGGAAATTGTGCCCAACAAAATGACCCGGAAACAAAAGGAAGAGCGCGGTCGCGAACTTCTCGCCCTTGTCGGGCTGGAGGGGTTCGAGGACAAAAGACCTTCCGAGCTATCAGGCGGGATGCGCCAACGTGCCTCGCTATGCCGTTCTATCGTCCACAAACCCGATGTGCTGATCATGGACGAACCGTTCGGCGCGCTGGACGCCTTCACCCGCGAGGACCTGTGGCAAACCATGCACCGTCTGCGCGAGGAGGAGCCGTTTACCGGCGTGTTGATTACGCACGACCTGCGCGAGAGCGTGTATCTCGCCGATGAGGTCGTCGTCCTGTCGGGCCGTCCGGCGACAACGCAGCATGTCGAAGACGTCAAACTGTCGGGACGCACCGACCTTGAAGTCATCTACACACCCGAAGCGACCGACATACTCCATCGCCTTCGCCACCAGATCGAAATCGCGCAAGGCCGCGCCAAAGACGGGGAAGCCGCGTGATGAACAAGACGCTGGGGAAAATCGCAACGCCGCTCATCGCCATCACCGTTTTCCTCGCGCTATGGGAATTCCTCGTCTGGGTGAAAGGGTGGCCAAACTACAAAATGGCCTCGCCGTCCGACCTCGTCCCCGCTTTCATAAAATACTGGCCGCTGTTCCTCGAATACGGTTGGGATACGCTTTGGCGCACGGTTGTGGGATTGCTGCTGGCGGTCATTGTCGGCACGTTAATCGGCATGGTGATGGGGTTTTCGCGCATGATGCGTGACGCGCTTTACCCGCTCCTCGTCGGCTTCAATGCCATTCCCAAGGCCACGCTGGTTCCCGTCATTGCGCTGATCTTTATCGGGCAGCACGACTTCAACACCATTCTCATCGCCTTCATGATTTCCTTCTTTCCGATCTCCGTGGCGGTTTCCATTGGCCTGTCGACCTTGGAGCCGGAATACCGCGACATCCTGCGCTCGCTCGGCGCATCGAAATGGACGATCTTCTGGAAAATCGCCCTGCCCAAAACGCTGCCGGAATTTTTCGGGGCGCTGAAAGTAGCGGTCACGCTGGCCTTTATCGGCACCAACCTGATGGAGATCGTTGAGCCGCATGGTCGCGGCCTCGGCCACCTCTTTGACAGCGGGAAAATCAATGCCGACTATCCGTTGATGTTCGCGGTTCTGATCGCCTTGGCGTTTCTGGGGATCGTTCTCTACTACATCGTGGTGGGGCTGGAGAAAATCTTTGCCGGATGGGCGGAACGTCCGCAGGGTTAAGCACACTCTTGCGAATCCGGCCCATGTCACCTATCTGTCACCTTGAGAGGTTGGCGCGGGCGAGCGCCTCGCCAACCCGGTCAGGTCCGGAAGGAAGCAGCCGTAACGAGCCCCGCTTGGGTCGTTGTCCAGCCTCTCACCCGAACCCTTTTGTGCAATCCAACCGAGGAGATCATCAATGACTGTTGTTGAAAACACCCCTCGGGCGGCCTGCGCCTAAGGCACATCCCATTTCAGGTCAGCCCGAGATCACATCACCCCACCGCACAGGCGGATGTGGGTTCATGATCCCGTTCCCTAAGGCAGACACATGACACCTGACCTCAAAATTCTCGGCTGGACGCAGTTCTTCACCAGCCAGCTTTCCACCGACGAAATCGAAACCCTGACGCCCGTACGCATCGCCGAAGTGCGACGACGCAGCCTCATCGCGCTCAAAGCAGATCTGTCGCGCGAAGAGCGTCCGTTGACAGGCGAGTTGGTTGCGACCGATTTCGCGGTGGGCGACTTTGCGTTGATCGATCCCGACCGGATTATCCGCCGCCTTGATCGACGCACGCTGATTTCGCGCAAAGCCGCCGGACCGATGTCGCAGGCGCAATTGATTGCGGCCAATATCGACACGTTGTTTATCACCACCTCGTGCAACCACGACTTTAACGAAGCACGGCTGGAACGCTATCTCGCCATCGCGATCGAAGCCGAGGCGACGCCCGTTATTGCCATCACAAAGGCAGACAAGCCCGAAGACATCACCGCCGAAGAATATGCCGAGCGCGCACGCGCGATCTATGACGGGGCGGCGGTCATCGTTCTCAACGCCAAAGACCCCGACGCCTTCGACGAACTGGCGAAATACTGCAGCACGGGTCAAACGATTGCCCTCGTCGGGTCGTCGGGTGTGGGGAAATCCACCATCGCGCGCGGGTTGACGGGTCTCGATATCGACATCGGGGACATTCGCGAAGACGACGCCAAAGGGCGCCACACCACTACGGCTCGTTCGATGTATCGGATGCTGGCAGGTGGATGGCTCATCGACACACCGGGCATGCGCGAATTGGCGTTGCACGATGCGTCGGAGGGGATTTCGACCCTCTTTGAGGACATCACCGATCTCACCACCGCCTGCAAATTCTCCGATTGCGCCCATGACACCGAACCGGGCTGTGCGGTGCGCGCGGCACTTGACGACGGCAGTCTTGATGCTGATCGACTTGCCCGTTGGCGCAAGCTGGTCGAAGAAGACACGCGCAACTCCGAAACCATTGCCGAAACCCGCCAACGTGGGCGCAAATTCGGAAAAATGGTCAAGTCCGCAATGAAGGTCAAAAGCGCCAAGCGGGGCGAGTGAAACCCGCTTGCGGGGGGGCGCGGGCCCCCTTACCCTGACGCGCGACCATGGGAGTGCACGCATGACTGAGCAATCGACAGGATACAGGGTTCTGGCGCGGAAATACCGCCCCGAAACCTTTGCAGATCTCGTCGGTCAGACCGCGATGGTGCGCACGCTAAAAAACGCGTTTGAAGCCAACCGGATCGCGCAGGCCTTTATCATGACCGGCATCCGCGGTACGGGGAAAACCACCACCGCGCGGATCATTGCAAAGGGTCTCAATTGCGTCGGACCTGACGGAACCAGCGGCCCGACAACGGAGCCTTGTGGGCAATGTGATCCCTGCCGCCAGATCATGGAAGGCCGTTTCATCGACGTTCTCGAAATCGATGCGGCCTCCTCGACCGGTGTCGATAATATCCGTGAACTCAACGCGATGGCGCACACGCGCCCGTCCGTGGGACGGTTCAAAATTTTCATCATCGACGAAGTTCACATGCTGTCCACCAGTGCGTTCAACGCCCTGCTGAAGACGCTTGAGGAACCACCGCCCCATACAAAATTCATCATGGCGACGACCGAAATCCGCAAGGTGCCGGTGACGGTCCTGTCGCGGTGCCAACGGTTCGACCTGCGCCGGATTGAGCCAGAGGACATGATCGGCCTCATGCGCCGGATCGCGGGGTCCGAGGGTGGCGAGATTTCTGATGACGCTCTTGCGCTCATCACACGCGCGGCCGAAGGGTCGGCGCGCGATGCGACTTCGCTTCTCGATCAGGCGCTGAGCCATGGTGCGGGTGAAACGACGGTCGAACAGGTGCGTGCCATGCTCGGCCTTGCTGATCGCGGGCGGGTTCTCGACCTGTTCAACCTGATCATGTCAGGCGATGCGGCAGGGGCGTTGGAGGAACTCGGCGGTCAATATGCCGATGGTGCGGACCCATTGGCCGTGCTGCGCGATCTCGCGGAAGTAACCCACTGGGTTTCAGTCATCAAAATCACGCCGGGTGCCGCAGAGGACCCGACCGTGTCCCCCGACGAGCGCACGCGTGGTCTGGAAATGGCCGAGAAATTGCCGATGCGGGTGTTGTCGCGGATGTGGCAAATGCTGCTGAAAGCACTCGAAGAGGTGTCCGCCGCGCCCAACGCGATGATGGCCGCCGAAATGGCCGTGATCCGTTTGACGCATGTCTCCGATCTACCCACGCCAGAGGCGCTCCTGCGCAAACTTGACGACCAGAACCCACCGCCGCGCCCGCCGTCGGGCTCCGGTGGTGGCGCCTCTGCGGGCGGTGGTCAGACGACAGGTGCGATGGGGCGACCTGCGGGCGGATCGGGAATATCGCATGGACCAACGATGTTGGCACAGGCTGCTCCCGCCGAGGCACCCGATACCGCGCTCGCGCGCTATGCACGGTTCGAGGATGTGGTTGAATTGATCCGGCACAATCGCGACATGAAGCTGATGATCGAGTTGGAAAAACACGTACGTCTCGTGCGCTATCAGCCGGGTTTTGTCGAATTCGAGCCGACGGACAATGCGCCTTCTGATCTGGCCGCACGCCTGTCGTCTCGCCTGCAAAGCTACACCGGCCGCCGTTGGGGTGTGTCGATTGCACAGGCCCCAGAGGGCACACGCACGATATTCGAAGTGCGCGACGCCGCGCGGATCGCTCTGGAAGAACAGGCAAAGGCACATCCGCTCGTCGCCAAGGTTTTCGAATTGTTCCCCGATGCAAAAATTGCGGGAATTCGCACGCCAGAGAAAATCGCAGCCGAGGCCGCGTCAGCCGCGCTCGAAGAAGTTGAAGATGAATGGGACCCGTTTGAAACGGAATGATCCC
Organism: Celeribacter arenosi; assembly: GCF_039539485.1. Lineage (NCBI taxonomy): Bacteria > Pseudomonadati > Pseudomonadota > Alphaproteobacteria > Rhodobacterales > Roseobacteraceae > Celeribacter > Celeribacter arenosi. The sequence goes on along the minus strand of NZ_BAABDF010000005.1, from coordinate 84,245 downwards.
GGTGACAATCGAAAGGAAAATATGATGTTCAAAGGTCTCGGTGGCCTCGGCGATATGGCCGGTATGATGAAAAAAGCCAAAGACATGCAGGATCAAATGGCCGAGCTTCAGGAGCGGTTTGACCAGATCACAGTCACCGGCGAAAGCGGCGCTGGTTTGGTGAAGGCGACGGCGACAGCAAAGGGGCAATTGACCGGTCTCGACATCGACCCGTCGATTTTCCAGCCCGATGAAAAGGAAGTGGTTGAGGACCTGATTCTCGCCGCGATCAAGGATGCGCAGACCAAAGCCCAAGAACGCGCGCAGTCGGAAATGCAGAAACTGACAGAGGGCCTCGGCCTGCCTGCCGATTTCAAGATGCCATTCTGAGCCAAACGTGAGCCAGGCGCCCAGCGATATTGACGACCTGATCGACCTGATGGCGCGCCTTCCGGGTTTGGGCCCGCGTTCGGCGCGCCGGGCAGTGTTACGCCTGATCCAGAAGCGCGGGAAGTTGATGCAGCCGCTGGCACAGGCCATGCAGGGCGTAGCGGACACGGCCCGCGAGTGCCTGCAATGCGGCAATATCGGATCGGACGATCTATGCAAAATCTGCGCGTCCGAAAAGCGCGCAAATGGCGAAATCTGTGTGGTGGAGGATGTGGCCGACCTCTGGGCGATGGAACGCGCGGGCGTGTTTGGCGGGCGCTACCATGTATTGGGTGGCACGCTCTCCGCGCTCGACGCCATTGGTCCCGAGGACCTGCGCATCCCCGCGCTTGTGCGTCGTGTCACAGAGGAAGGCATCAACGAAGTGATCCTTGCGCTGAATGCGACCGTGGATGGCCAGACAACCGCGCATTACATCGCCGATGAACTAGCAGAGCGCTGCGCGGTGACATCGCTGGCCCAAGGCGTGCCCATCGGTGGCGAGTTGGACTACCTCGACGACGGGACAATCACCGCCGCGCTCAAGGCGCGAAAAGGGTTCTAGCACCCTCCCCCATCACCCCGACCATCGGACACGAAAAACCCCGGCCATTTCGGACCGGGGTTTGAGACGTTTCAGAAATCGCTACGCGATCACTTGTCTTCGTCTTCGTCGTCATCGTCGTTATCGGGCAGGTTAAAGAACGTGTCCGCATCAGGTACGGAGCGGTCTTCTTCCTCTTCGCGCGCAAAGCTGAACCCTTCGAGGCCCGCAATCGCGGTCGGGATCTTGCTTTCGCTGTCGGCACCGAGCGACTGTTCGGTCGACAAGAGTTTGCGGCGCTCGTCGTCAGACATTGCCGACCCTTCGGCTGCGCGTTTCGCGCTGGCCTTTTGAACGGCGGCATCGAGTTCGGACTGTTTACACAGGCCCAGCGCAACCGGATCGATCGGCTGCATGTTGGCGATGTTCCAATGCGTGCGCTCGCGGATCGACTGGATGGTAGGCTTCGTGGTGCCGACCAGTTTGGCGATCTGCGCGTCGGCCAGCTCGGGGTGGAATTTCACCAACCAGAGGATCGAGTTTGGACGGTCCTGACGTTTGGACAGCGGCGTGTAGCGCGGGCCACGGCGTTTCTCTTCGCCAACAGCGGCTGCGTTGAACTTCAACGACAAGGGCTGGGCGGGATTGGCCTCTGCCTTTTTGATTTCATCTGCGGTCAGCTGGTTGTTGGCAACGGGATCGAACCCACGCACGCCAGCTGCGACATCGCCATCAGCGATGCCTTGGACTTCCAACTCGTGCAGACCGCAAAAGGCGGCGATCTGTTTGAAGCTCAGCGTCGTATTGTCGACGAGCCAGACGGCGGTGGCTTTCGCCATGATCGGTTTTGCCATGGTGATTCTCCTTCGAAATTCGCGACCCCGGATGCAACTTCTCCGTCGCCTGAAAAGGCTTTCCCGGCTGGCGGGACGGTTCTCGTTGTCGGGGAACTCGGGCGGTGTATAGTCCGTCTTGGGATCAGAGGGAAGAAAAAATGCGTCAACGATTGGTGAACCTGCTCGCAGCACTCCTGCTCGCGGCGCCTGTATATGCCGAAGGTGAGCGCGCAGGAGACTTTGACTACTACGTTTTGTCTCTGTCCTGGTCGCCAACCTGGTGTGCGCTGGAAGGTGACGCCAGAAATTCACCGCAATGCGATCGGCCATTGGGATGGGTTCTGCACGGGATGTGGCCGCAGTATGAAAAGGGGTGGCCGTCCTATTGCAATACAACCGCCCGCGACCCTTCCAGGAGCCAGACCCGCGCCATGGCCGACATCATGGGGACCAACGGCGCCGCATGGTATCAGTGGAAAAAGCACGGGCGCTGTTCGGGTCTGTCGGCGGAGGAATTCTTTGCCGCCTCGCGCGACGCCTATGAGGCGGTGACACGTCCGGAGGCGTTTCGCAAACTGCCCGACGACATTCGCCTGCCCGCCTCCGTTGTTGAGCAGGCGTTTCTCGCCGACAACCCCGACCTAGAGGCGGACGGGATCACGGTGACATGCAAATCCGCGCGCATTCAGGAGGTCCGCATCTGCCTGACCCGTGACCTCGATCCGCGCCTGTGTGGCGAAGATGTCGTGCGCGACTGCACGCTCGACGACGCGCTGCTCGCCGATATCGATTGATCCCTAAACGCCGCCGCGAATGCTCGGGCGCACCGACTTTTGGTAGTAGTCTTTGAGTTGCGCGTGCAAACCCGTGGGCAGTGGCGCCATCTCTGACGCGCGCGCATTGCTCTGGACCTGACGCGCACTCGAACAGCCGGCGATGATCGTGGAAACCGCATCGTGATCGAGGATCCAGCGCAGGGCCGACTGCGCCATTGGCACATCGGGCGGCAGCATCCCGCGCATGCCCTCAACCAGATCGATGCCCTTCTCAAAGGGGATGCCGCCAAAGGTTTCCCCGACCGAGAACGCCGCCCCGTCACGGTTGTAATTGCGATGATCGCTCTCGGCGAAGTCGGTGTCTTTGCTATATTTTCCCGCGAGCAGACCGGAGGCCAAAGGCAGGCGCACAATGATGCCCACATCGGCCTTTTTGGCATCGTCGAACAGCTCCCAAACCGCATCTTGGCGAAACAGGTTGAAAATAATCTGCAACGTCGCGAGGCCTTCGTGGCGCAGGCAAATCTGCGCTTCCTCGATGGTTTCGACCGACGCGCCCCAATTTTTGCACAGACCATCAGACTGCAACCGATCCATCACCGCAAAAACGTCGCCCTCGCGCAAACGCTCCGTGGGTATGCAATGGAGCTGGATGAGGTCGACGCACTCCACGCCAAGGTTTTCGCAGTTCTGTTCGAGATGCGCACGCACCATGTCATAGCCGAAATCGCTGGCGTAGATTTCACCGTTTCGCCCGAGTTTCGTAGCGACGGTCAGGCCATCCACCTCTTTGAGGTAGCCCCCGATTACCCGCTCTGAACGCCCGCCTCCATAGACATCCGCGGTGTCGAAAAACGTAACACCCGCCTCTGTCGCGGCGCGCATGGTTTCGCGTGATGTGTCATCCGTCGTCGGGCCGAAGTCGCCCCCGAATTGCCAACACCCGAGCCCGATTTCGCTGATCTCGTATCCGGTTTTGCCTAAGCGTCTGGTCTTCATGTCATTCATCCCACGTCGGACACCACGGCCCGTTCACGAGGCGCATCCCGCGCTCTAGCCCGCGTAGTTTTGTCATATCCTCGCCGTCCAGTTCGACATCCTTGGCGGCCAGATTTTCTGCGATGCGTTTCGGGTTTCCCGACGAGGGGATCACAACGTGGCCCTCATGCATCAGAAAGGCGAGCGCGATTTGACCGTTGGTGGCACCATGTTTTGCGGCGACCCCCGCGATCACAGCGTCATCCGTGACAGCCCCGCGCGCGAGAGGCGAATAGGCAGTTACCGAGATGCCCTTTGCCCGCGTGTATTCGACGATGGGGTGATTTTGCATGAACACATGCGCTTCGACCTGATTGGTCAAAAGCGAACGATCGCCGAGCAGTTCGAGAGCGCGGTCGAGGTAGTGTTTGGTGAAGTTCGAGACGCCGATGTGTTTGGTCAGGCCTGCATCAAACACAGCCGCGAATTGCGCCATGTAATCTTCGATGTCGTATTCGTCGTTGATGGACGGATAGTGCAGCAAGAGCAGGTCCACCTTGTCCACGCCCAGCTTTTCGAGAGAGGCCTCCACATGGGGGCGGATCTGGCCGGGGCCAAAGCTTTCGGGGGCGACCTTGGTCGTCAGGAAGTAATCGCCTCTGGATACGCCGCTATCTTTGAGCGCCTTGCCGACGAATTCCTCGTTATTGTAGCCCTCGGCGGTGTCGATATGGCGGTAACCCGCCTCCAATGCCGCGATTACACCGTCGTAGCATTCCTGATCCGGGCGGTTCCAAGTTCCGTAGCCGATTTGCGGAATCGGACCGATCATCTTCACGTCAGCCATCATTGCCTCCCTCATTGTCTGGTATACCAAACCGTTCCACAAATGGACGCGCAGCGCCAGACAAGAGGGTGCACAGGGGGTGTCAGGAAATTTCCAGAACGATCTTCCCTATATGCGCACTGCTTTCCATATGGGCGTGGGCAGCCGCCGCCTCTGCCAAGGCATAGGTGCTATCGATCACCGGACCCACCTGCCCCGCCTCGATCAGAGGCCAGACTTTCGTGAGAAGAGCATCGGCGATCTTTGCCTTGGCCATGTCCGATTGCGGGCGCAACGTTGAGCCGGTGAGGGTCAGCCGGCGCATCATGATCTGCGCAAAGTTCACCTCCGCCTTGGACCCTCGCAGGAAGGCAATGTTCACCAGTCGACCGTCGGTTGCGAGCGCTTTGATATTGCGCGGGATGTAATCGCCGCCCACCATGTCGAGGATCAGATCGGCTCCACCGACCTCTTTCATCACGGCGACAAAATCCTCGTCGCGATAATTGATCGCCCGCTCCGCACCGAGGCGCACACAGGCATCGCATTTCTCATCCGATCCGGCAGTCGCAAAGACCCGCGCGCCGAAAGCGCGCGCCAGCTGTATCGCCGTCGTCCCGATACCTGATGAACCACCGTGCACGAGGAACCTCTCCCCCGCGATCAGGCCGCCGCGTTCAAACACGTTGGACCAGACGGTAAAGAACGTCTCCGGCAGGCATGCTGCCTGTTTGAGGCTCAGCCCCTTTGGGACGGGCAGCGCATGTGCGGCGGGTGTGGCCACAAATTGCGCGTACCCACCTCCTGGAAGGAGCGCGCAGACCTGATCGCCGACAACCCATTGGCTCACCGCGGCCCCGACTGCCACAACCTCGCCTGCCCCCTCCAGACCGGGCAAATCTGACGCGCCGGGCGGGGGATTGTAGAGGCCGGCACGCTGGAGCGCATCTGGCCGGTTCACCCCCGCATAGGCGAGTTTGATGATGATCTCGTCGGCCCTTGGCTCTGGCCGTGGGCGCTCACAAAGGCGCAGGACTTCGGGTCCGCCCGCTGCGGAAATTTCAATAGCTTTCATCATCATGGCTTGGTCGTTGTCGTTCCTGGGACATCGTCGCGGCGTGCGCCCGCGGGTGCCTTTATCAGGCCGAGAAACGCATTTGGCAGCGCAAAGAGCGTAGAGAGCGCTTTGTTGTCACGCACCGTGGCCTTGGCCTTTTCGATCTGCATGACATCCCCGATCCGCCGTTCGAGGAAGTCGCGGGTTGCCGTGAAATCTTCGCTGTCATCGCCGAGCCAGAACAACATCGTCGATCCGATCACACCCGATAATGTGGCCCGCTTTGTGTACCAGTTCACGTCTTGTGAGGTATCGCCAAGCAGGTTCCAGATTGCGTCCGCCGTCTCCCAAACCAGTCGCGTGCCTTCGGGGGCGGTGTGCGGCAGTGAGTAGAGCGACATGCCCCGCCGAACGATTTCGCGATCAACGACCTGCATGCGGACCCAAACGGCATGGGTCACGCGGTCGGTGAACCGCATTGCAGACAGGTCCTCCGCCTCCAGCGTCTCCACCATCTGGCGATCACCGCGTTTATGATAGGCCGCCGCGAGGTCGAGCGACCCACGTGGCGCGGATACACGGGCAAGCGCCTGTGATACACCCGAATCGGCGACGGCCTTTTTAAAGGTGTCCGGCCCCCAGCCATCGAAAATCACATTGGGAAGGGCGGCATCGAGAAGTTTCTCTCGGGTCGGGTCGGGATAGGCGCGGGCGGGCATGGCTTTCTCCTCAGCGGCTCACGTTCGATAGTAGACAAGTTAGGTTGCCTTTGCTATACGGCCACCTCCTGCAAATCCTTGCAAAATTAACCTAGAAAGGTGGTGACACCACATGCAGGTATCGGTTCGCGATAACAACGTTGATCAGGCTCTTCGTGCTCTCAAGAAGAAGCTGCAGCGCGAAGGCGTATTCCGCGAAATGAAGCTCAAGCAACATTTCGAGAAGCCTTCCGTTAAAAAAGCGCGCGAAAAGGCGGAAGCCGTTCGTCGTGCTCGCAAGCTGGCTCGTAAAAAAGCACAGCGCGAAGGTATGCTCTAAGAGCGTTGACGCTTGAACCGGCTCACATTGGGTCGTTCATTACGAAACCCCCGTCCACTTCGGTAGGCGGGGGTTTTCTTTTGTCGGGTCAGATCTTTAGCTGATCCATCTCGGCGTCCGAAAACACCCGCGACTGGATGACGAACCGCTCCGATCCGCCATTGTCGAGCGAAAAGGCCGCGCCCGATCCGGGGGCAGATGCGAGGATGATCTGGGTGTGCTTCCAGACCTCGAACTGTGCGCCCGACATCCAGAAATCCGCGCCATCAATGACACCCAATTGAACGTCGTGGGGCCCGAGGGGAAACTCGCCCACCGGATAACACATCGGGGCAGACCCATCGCAGCAGCCACCCGATTGATGAAACATCACCGCGCCATTTTGCGCCACGATACGGGCCAAGAGAGCGCGGGCATCCGCAGTAGCGATCACACGGTCGGGAATCATTTGGTCCTCCTGTCAGGGGTGGTGGGTCGAACCCGATCCGCGCAAAAGCGGCATTGCACAGGGTTTCGACGTAAAGTGTCACGGGACGCGGCCAAAATTTCCGCGCCCCGCGACCAGTCGAGGCACGCGCAGGGGAGTTATCTGCGCATGCCGGGGGAACAAAGTCAGAAAAAGCCGACTTTGTTGGGGTTGTAGCTGACCAGCATGTTTTTGGTCTGCTGGTAGTGATCGAGCATCATCTTGTGCGTCTCGCGCCCGATGCCGGACTGTTTGTAGCCCCCGAAAGCCGCGTGTGCGGGGTAGCTGTGGTAGTTGTTCACCCAAACGCGGCCCGCCTGAATGCCGCGCCCGAAACGGAAGCAGGTATTGGCATCGCGTGACCACACCCCCGCGCCGAGGCCGTATTGCGTGTCATTGGCAATTTCGAGCGCTTCGTTTTCGTCCTTGAAGGTGGTGACGGACAGGACAGGGCCAAAGATCTCCTCTTGGAACACACGCATCTTGTTGTGCCCTTTGAGAATGGTCGGCTGGATGTAATAGCCGCCGTTCAACTCGCCCCCCAGAGAGGCAGCGCCACCACCGGTCAGCACCTCGGCACCCTCTTCGCGGCCGATATCCATGTAGCTGAGGATCTTGTCGTGCTGCTCCTTGGAGGCCTGCGCCCCCATCATCACTCCCTCGGCACGCGGATCTCCCATCAAAATGGCCTCGGTGCGTTTGATCGCGCGCTCCATGAATTCGTCATAGATGTCTTCGTGGATCAGGGCGCGGGATGGGCAGGTGCAAACTTCGCCCTGGTTGAAGGCAAAGAGCACGAAACCCTCGATCGCCTTGTCGAAATAGGCGTCGTCTTCGCGGCACACGTCCTTGAAGAAGATGTTGGGGGATTTGCCGCCGAGTTCGAGCGTCACCGGAATGAGGTTCGCAGTGGCGTATTGCATGATCAAACGACCGGTCGAAGTTTCACCCGTGAAGGCGATTTTCGCGATCCGGTTGGACTGCGCGAGCGGCTTACCGGCCTCAAGCCCGAACCCGTTGACGATATTGAGCACGCCGGCAGGCAGGATGTCGGCGATCAGTTCGGCAAAGACCATGATCGCGGCGGGCGTTTGCTCTGCGGGTTTGAGCACGACGCAGTTGCCCGCAGCAATCGCAGGTGCCAGTTTCCAACACGCCATCAACAACGGGAAGTTCCATGGAATGATCTGACCAACGACGCCCAGCGGTTCGTGGAAATGGTAAGCGATTGTGTCCGCGTCGATCTCGGACATGGTGCCTTCCTGACTGCGCAGACAGCCCGCGAAGTAACGGAAATGGTCAATCGCGAGCGGCAGGTCGGCGCCGACAGTTTCGCGGATCGCCTTGCCGTTGTCCCATGTTTCGCATGTGGCCAGCAGGTCGAGGTTTTCCTCCATCACATCCGCAATTTTGAGCAGGATATTGGAGCGCTCGGTTGGCGAGGTGCGACCCCAAGCATCCTTGGCCTTATGGGCCGCATCCAGCGCGAGTTCGATATCCGCCGCATCGGAGCGGGCGATATCGTTGATCTTTGCGCCTGTGATCGGGGTGACGTTTTCAAAATAGCGCCCGTTCACTGGCGCGACGAATTGGCCGCCAATAAAGTTGTCGTATTTTGACTTAAACGGCGATGAAAATTCAATTTTAGTGTCTGAAATGACGTTCATGGGTGATCTCCTCCTGTGACGGCGTTCATTGCGCCGGTCATGGGAAGAGATTAATGCCCGCAGGATACCTCGCTACCCCGCTCAAGAAGGTGGGAGGGACAACCTGTCTCACACCTGAGACAGGTCACACTCAGTTTTCGTCGATTGAGAGCCGCTTCATACGGCGATAGAGCGTCGCACGCCCAATTCCGAGGTCACGGGCAGCGGCGGAGAGGTTTCCATCGGCACGCGCAATGGCGCGCTTGAGCGCGGCACGTTCGGCACGTTTAAGAGCGCTGAGCGTCGTATCGCGCCCCAGAATATCCGATGCGGGAAGCGGGTCGATCACGGTGCCCACACCCAAATCAAACATCCGGCGCACAGAACGGGTCGCCCCGACCACCAGATCATCGTGATCCACAGCGAGCAGGCCTGCGCCTTCGCCGCGATCCGTTGATGCGGCGATGATGCGCGCTTTGGGAAAGGCGGCGCGGAAGGCGTCGACTTCGATTTGCTTGGCGGTCTGCGCCACGACGCCTGCGATCAGTCGCGCATAGGCTTCGGTCTGGTCCGCGCGACACGACGACACGTCGAGCGCGGCGATCAGCCTCCCGTCAGGTCCGAAAATCGGGGCATCCATACAAGACATACGCGTGTTGCGCGCGAGGAAATGTTCGCTCCGATGGATCGTGATCTGGCGCTCCTCGGCCAGACAGGTGCCGATACCGTTCGTGCCTTCGGACGCTTCCGACCAATCGGCCCCGTGCCACAGGCCCCATTCTTCAAATGTCTGCGCATCCCCATCGCGCGTTCGCAAGTCGAGCACGACACCATCCTGATCGGTCATCAACACGCAGCATCCCGCGTTACCGACCATTTGGAACAGCGTGTCGAGTTTGGGCGAAGCGATATCCATAAAGCCGCCCAATTTCTCGCGTCGCTGTCGGGTTTCAAAGGCCCCGAAACGGCGCGGGGCGTCAGAGATAGCCGGATTGAGGCCGTGTCTTTTCAACGACCGCCGCCAGGACGCGGTCAGTCGGGTGCCAACGGACCCTGATTCCACTGCGGAAATCACCATATCTGTGTGAACTGTGCTCATCTGATCCGCCTCCTCCCAAACGCGGATAGAGATTTACGTAGCACGGCGATTGCGGTTTCGGCAAATGCCGCAGGTCAGACTGGCAAGGCGGTGGTTTTGAAAACGGTGCGCATGGCGAAGGCCGATTGCATTTTCTGCACGCCGGGCAGGGTCACGAGGCGGCGATGGATCTGCGCGAAATGTTCGGTGTCGGAGGCCACGACTTTTAACATGTAGTCGGCGGTTCCTGCCATCAGGTGACATTCCAGAACATCCTCGACACGCGCCACCGCCCGCTCGAACGCCGCCAGCGTTTCATCGGTCTGGCTATCGAGCGTGACCTCGACAAAGACCGTCGAGCGCCGGTCAACGTGACGGGGGTCGAGAAGAGCCACGTAGTCGCGAATGATGCCTTCCGCCTCGAGCCGCTGGATGCGGCGATGCGAAGCGGATGTGGACACATTGACCGCTTCGGCAATATCCGCATTCGACATACGGCCTTTTCGCTGCAAAACCCGCAGAATGCGGCGATCCGTGTCGTCGAATTTGGCCATCGGTGGATTTCCTGTCGGCTTGGGAAAGGTATTTGCAACAATTTCCCACATCGCCACCGGAAGGCAAGGCATGAAAAAACCCGCCGGAATTCCGGCGGGTTTTCAATTCTAGACTGTCGAAGAATTACTTCTTGGACAGGGAGTCACGAATTTCGAGCAGGACGTCGAGTTCGGAAGGACCAGCTGGCTCTTCTGCAACTTCTTCGTCTTTCGTGTTGGCGTCTTTCACTTTGTTGACATAGCGAACGAGCATGAACACCACAAATGCGATGACCAGGAAGTTGATGATCGCCATGATGAAGTTACCATAGGTGAAGACTGCATCACCCACAGAAGCCTGCAAGCCGGCGAAATCAACGCCGCCGAGGAAGATTCCGATCAGCGGGTTGATCAGGTCGTCCACAAGGCTACCAACGATTGCGGTGAAAGCGGCGCCGATGATGATACCGACTGCCATGTCCATGACATTGCCCTTGGCAATGAAATCTTTGAATTCTTTAAGCATTTTGTCCCTCGAGAAGTACGTTTTATTGGCGAACTGCGACAGGTTGGCGCAGTGCTGCACACTTATTAACACACACACGCACAGGCAGTAGGGGTTTTTCTTGGCATTTGTTCACCCTAACTCCTCAGTCTAACTGCAGAAAGAAACCCGATGTCCAATTCCCTGAACCACGCAATTACGCAACGCTGGCCCGCCCAGAACCCTGACCTGATCCAGCTCTATTCTTACCCGACGCCAAATGGCGTGAAGGTGTCGACCGCGCTCGAAGAAATGGAACTGGCTTATGAGCCGCATCTGGTTTCGCTCTCGGATGTGGACGTCAAGAGCGATGAATTCCTCGCGCTCAATCCCAACAACAAGATCCCCGCGATTATTGATCCGAACGGTCCAGACGGCCAGCAGGTCGAATTGTTCGAATCCGGCGCGATCCTGATTTATCTCGCCGAGAAGACCGGAAAGTTCCTCTCGACGGATCCCAAGACCCGCTATGAAACCATCCAGTGGCTGATGTTCCAGATGGGCGGCGTGGGTCCCATGTTCGGGCAGCTCGGGTTTTTCTACAAGTTCGCGGGGTCCAAGATGGACGACCCGACCGCACGCGACCGCTACATCGGTGAGGCAAAGCGCCTTCTCAATGTGGTCGAAACGCGACTCGAAGGTCGGGACTGGATTTCCGGCGACTACTCGATTGCCGACATGGCGCTCGCACCCTGGCTCAACGCGCTCGATTTTTATGGCGCAAAAGAGGTGACGGGTTTCACCGAGCTCAAAAACGTACCCGCCTATGTGGACCGTTTCTTTGCCCGTCCCGCCGTGGAACGCGCCAAGAAGATTCCAAACCCCGCAAAGTAACGGGTTTCAAAGCGCGCCGAATACACCCAGCGCTTCTTCGAGCTCGGTTTCCTCATAGCCGAAGTGGGATTTTATGACGGCCTCAAGCTGTTCGAAAACCTGCTTCGCTGTGAGGAAGGTCTCCCGCCCCGGCGATTGGACGAGTTCGACCGCAGCGCCATAGAGATGGTCCAGCAATGCGTGGACAACATCGTGTTCGGTGCGCAGCTTTGCCACGACGGCGGTAATCGCGTCGTTGCCACCGGCCTCAAGGCGCACGAAGGTATAGTGCTCTTCGATATTGTGATGCCCCGACAGGATCGCGCAGGCGCGCCCGCAGAGGTTGCCGAAGGTGGCGAGATTGCGGGCCATTTCCATCTGGGGGACGGCTGTGACGAGGGCGGCAGGTTCGGCTTCGCCACGTTCGATCTGCCCCATCAGGCGCCGTATCGTCACCAGTTCGAGCATATGGGCGCGGTGGATCGCGGCGAGATGCCCCCCGACCGCGCGATCACGATCGGTGGCCTCGGGGAGCGGCGGTGCCTTAGGGCGACCCTGTTCGTCCAACGCGTCGAGCGCGTCACGAACGCTGTCCCATGGGCCCTGCGCACTCATTCGGGCAGTGTTCCTTGCAAAACATAGGTGAGAATTTGTACCACCTGCTGAGGCGTTTCGCAGACCGCGAGGGCGGCAGCATCCACCTCCTTGAGGGCGTGACTATGTTCTTCGCCGTGCATCACGATGAGCGCTTTGCCCAGCGCGGCGGCATAGCCCGCATCAAATGCCGCGTTCCATTGCCGGTATTTTTCGCCAAAACGCACAACTACCACATCTGCGGCCTCAATTGCGGTGCGGGTGCGGATCGCGTTGAGTTTGGCGCCTTTGTGGTCGTGCCAGAACTTCTGATCTTCCGCGCCGAGGATCGCCACGCCGCAATCATCGGAGGCGGCATGATCGGTAACCGGCGCTGTAAACGACAGGTCGAGGTCGCGCGCACCAGCAATGATTTCATCGCGCCAGTCGGTATGAATTTCGCCGGAAAGATAGATCTTCATGTTCAGGTCCCTTCGTCATGAGAAAGGGGCACTGTGCGCGCCCCTTCTTCAGTTTTCAAATTCCCATCTAGACCGATCAGCCGCGAAGAACACCACCGGTGGCTTTTTCGACCTTCGCCACGATTTTGGCAGAGATTTCTTCGAGGTCTTTGTCTTTTAGCGTCGTGTCCGACGGTTGCATCCGGACGGTGATCGCGAGGGATTTCTTACCTTCACCGAGGCTACCACCGATGAATTCGTCGAACACCCGCACGTCTTCGATCAGTGCCTTGTCCGCGCCTGCGGCGGCGTTCACGAGGTCGAGCGCGTTGACGTCCTTGTCAACGACGAAGGCAAAGTCGCGTTCGACCGCCTGCAGATCGTTGGTGAAGAATGCCTGACGCGCAACCTTGCCGCCACGTGGGAAGGGGGCCGCTTCGAGATAGACAGAAAAGGCAACCGCAGGACCTTTGACGCCCATTTCGCGCAGCACCTTCGGATGCACTTCGCCGAACTGGGCGAGCACCTTTTTGGGACCGAGGCAGATTTTTCCCGACCGCCCCGGATGGAACCAAGCGGAGGTGTCGCGCAGGATTTGGGCCTTCGCGGGTGCACCGATTGCGGCGAGAACCGCCTCGGCGTCTGCCTTTGCGTCGAACACGTCGATGGCGCGACGGGATCCGTGAACGTCCTTGGGACCCGTAGCACCGACGAGCAGGCCGGCGAGTTGCAAATGTTGCTCACCCGGCTCCCCACCGTGGAACGCGGGGCCGACTTCGAACAGGGCGAGATCACCAAAACCACGCGCCTGATTACGGCTGGCAGCCTGCAACAAACCGATCAGGAGATCGGGGCGCATATGGCTCATCTCCGAGGAAATCGGGTTTTCGAGGCGCACTTCATCCGTGCCGCCACCAAAGAGCGTGGCGCTTTTTTCGTCCACGAAGGAGTAGGTCACGCATTCGTTGTAGCCCAAGGCGGCCGCTTGGTGACGGGCCGCGTTTTCGCGCACCTGCATCGGGGTCTGGATCTGGCCCGCAACACCTGCGGGACGCGTCATCGGTTTAGGTTCCAAATGCGTCAGGCTTTCAACACGCGCGACCTCTTCGACGAGGTCGGCCTCACCCATCACATCCATGCGCCACGATGGCACTTTGGCCATATCGCCGTCCATGTCGAACCCGAGAGCCGTGAGGATTTCAACCTGACGGGCGGGCGCGATTTCCATGCCGACGAGGCTTTGAACGCGGTCGGTGTCGAGACGGTAAACGCGGTCGAGAGCAGGCGCGTCACCTGCGACCGTGACCTCGGAGGCCTCGCCGCCACACAGATCGAGGATCATGCGTGTTGCGTCCTCGATTGCTTGGCGGTTGTAGGCGGCGTCGATGCCGCGTTCGTTGCGATAGCGCGCGTCGGAATTGATGCGCAGCGCGCGACCCGCTTTTGCGATGTCGAGCGTGTTCCACACAGCCGCTTCGAGGAAGACATCGGTGGTCTCCTCGGTCACGCCGGTTTCCTCGCCGCCCATGATGCCGGCGATGCTCTCGACCTTACCCCCTGCCGAAATCACCATCGCGCCCTCAGGCATCGTGTAGGTTTTTTCGTCGAGCGCGACGAGCTCTTCATCGCCTTTCGCACGGTGGATGGTGACGCCGCCCTCTACCTTACCGGCATCAAAGACGTGCAGCGGGCGGTTGCGGTCGTAGGTGAAGAAGTTGGTGACATCGACGAGCGCGGAGATCGGGCGCAGACCGATCGCGCTCAGGCGATCCTGTAGCCACTGCGGGCTCGGGCCGTTTTTGACACCACGGATCAACCGACCGGCAAAGGTGTAACAGCCGTCTTCGGCACCCGCGGCAATGGTCACAGGGATCGGGTTCGGATAGGCGCCCGCGACGGATTCAACGGGCAGCGGTTTCAGCGTGCCCAGACCCCGTGCGGCGAGATCGCGTGCCACACCGTAAATGCCGAGCGCGTCCTGACGGTTTGGCGTAATGGCAATCTCGATCACCGGATCGACCTTGGAGGGGTCGTGTTTGGCGAGGTAGTCGGCGAATTCCATGCCGATCTCGCCGCCCTCCAGTTCGATGATGCCGTTGTGTTCGTCCGACAACTCCAGCTCACGCTCGGAGGCCATCATCCCGTGGCTTTCGACGCCGCGGATTTTACCGACCGAAATGGTGATATCGAGGCCGGGGATATACATGCCGGGCTTGGCGAGCACGGCCGTGATGCCCGCGCGCGCGTTCGGGGCGCCGCAGACGATCTGGGTCATGCCCTCGTCGGTTTCAACCTGACACACGCGCAGCTTGTCGGCATCGGGGTGGGCATTGGCCTCTTTGACCTTGACGAGCTTGAATCCTTTGAGCTTTTCAGCCGGATTTTCCACGCCTTCGACTTCGAGCCCGAGATCGGTCAGCGCGTAAAGGATGTCATCGAGGCTCGCCTCGGTTTCCAGATGCTCTTTGAGCCAGGACAGCGTGAATTTCATGTCGTCGTCTCCTTTTCCCGCCGATGCGGGGGGATCATTGCGGCGTTATCTTTCGCCGAGATCCTCAACCAGTTCGAATGTTTCAAACACCAACAGAGTGTCGGGGTCCAATGTGCCGTTTTTGCCAAAGGCCTTGGCGGTGCGTTTGCGCCATGCGTCGAGGTCGGCATCTTCGCCCTCGGCCAATGCCATGGCGGGGGTCACGCGGCGGAACTTGACCTTATCCACGCTCACGGTGCGCACCACGGCGGCGGGGGTGCCATCCCAATTGGCGATGATATCGCAGCGCCCGACCTGTGGAAGGGAATCGGCGTCGCCCTCAAACTCAGCCCACGGCAGGCAGGTCGCGGTTTTCTTGCCCGCAGTGACGAGTTTATTCAGGTGCGCCACACGGCCCTCTGTCTCGGCCAGACGAAAAGTGCCCGCGCCGGGATAGGTGACTTGGAGGTCTTCCATGTTGTCGTCGGTGGTCATGGCGCGGTCCGTGAGTTGAGGTAGGAGATCATCAAGGTCATGTCAGTTTGATCTCCGTGCAATAGCCTGTTCGAGCGTCATTTGGCGGCAACGTTCATTTTCGTGCCCGCCGAAAAACTCACCCACTTATCCCCCCCGCCAGCGTTGGAACGCTCAGCGGTGAAAACCCGTAGTGGCGCAGCCAGCGCAGGTCGGAGTCAAAGAAGGCGCGCAGGTCGGGGATGCCGTATTTGAGCATCGCCAGACGGTCGATGCCCATACCAAAGGCAAAGCCCTGCCATTCAGCCGGATCAATCCCGCCCGATTTCAACACATTCGGATGCATCATGCCGGAGCCGAGGACTTCGAGCCAATCATCGCCTTCGCCCACAGTCACGGTGCCGTTTTCCCATTTGCACTGGATATCGACCTCTGCTGAGGGCTCCGTGAAGGGGAAGTGGGAGGCGCGAAAGCGGGTTTTGACGTTGGTGCCGAAGAAGGCGGTGAAGAACTCTTCCAGCACCCATTTGAGGTTCGCCATGGAGATGTCTTTGTCGATCGCCATGCCTTCGACCTGATGGAACATCGGGGTGTGGGTCTGGTCGTAGTCGCAGCGATACACACGGCCCGGCGCGATGACGCGGATCGGCGCGCCTTGGTCCAACATAGAGCGGATTTGCACGGGGCTGGTGTGGGTGCGCAGCACATTGGGGGGGCGATTGTCGCCCTCACCGCGGTGCATGTAGAAGGTGTCGTGCTCTTGGCGCGCGGGGTGATGCGGCGGGATGTTGAGCGCGTCGAAGTTGTGCCAGTCATCCTCGATCTGCGGGCCTTCGGCGACGGCGAAACCGAGATCGGCGAAAATCGCGTAAATCTCTTGGGAAACGCGGGACACCGGATGGATCGTGCCCTGCGGACGCCGGCGCGCAGGCAGCGTCACGTCGAGCCATTCACCCGCCAGACGTTCGTCCAGGGCGGCATCTTCGAGCGCGACTTTTTTGGCGCTTAGCGCGCTGTTGATTTCGTCTTTGAGCGCATTGAGCTTAGGGCCCTGAACCTGACGCTCTTCGGGTGTCATTTTACCCAATTCACGCATGGCCAGAGCCACTTCGCCCTTTTTGCCGACGGCCTGAAGACGGATGTCTTCGAGCGTCGCTTCGTCGCCTGCCGCGTTGATCGCGGTGAGGTATTTGGCCTTTAGATCGTCCATGCCCGACCCCTTCTTTTCACTTGCCCGTGGCATATCATGCGCGGGCTGAAAAACAAGAAGCCGCGAGACCCTTTTCAGGTCCGCGGCTTCCCTAAGTTCTGAACCCTGATCGGGTGCTTACGCGAGCGCGGCCTTCGCCTTATCGACGATGGCTGTAAACGCTTCGGGCTCGTGGATCGCGAGATCGGCGAGGACTTTACGGTCCACTTCGATACCGGCGAGCGACAGGCCGTTGATGAACTTGGAGTATGTCAGCGCTTCGTCGTGGCTGCGAACAGCTGCGTTGATCCGCTGGATCCACAGAGCGCGGAAGTTGCGCTTGCGGTTCTTACGGTCGCGCGTTGCGTATTGGTTCGCTTTGTCGACGGCCTGCGTTGCAGTGCGGAAGTTCGTGCTGCGCGCGCCATAATAGCCTTTTGCGGCTTTGATGACTTTGCGGTGACGGGCGTGGGTTACAGTACCACCTTTGGTGCGGGACATGTGTCTGGCTCCTTCTTAACGGTCGTACGGCATGTAGGACTTCACGATCTTCGCATCAGGTGCGGAGAGCGTGGTGGTGCCACGTGCGTCACGGATAAATTTCGTTGTACGTTTGATCATGCCGTGGCGTTTGCCGGCCTGACCTGCTTTGACTTTGCCAGAGGCAGTCATTTTAAAGCGCTTTTTGGCGCTCGACTTGGTCTTCATCTTGGGCATTTCCATCTCCTTTAGATCGATGGTTATTACGCGCGACTCGGCATGCCACTGTCGCCGGCCACGCACCATGAGCGCGTGCATCTACATCCCCGAAAGACGTTTGACAAGCGCGAAGACGTGATTTCCTAGAAGATCCGCCCAATCACGCGATAAACCGTGTCTGGCAGATCGGTAATTGTGTAGCCGCCCGGATGCTGTGTGATCGCCAAAACGATCAACCCGCCACCCAGCATAAGCAGGATCGCGGCGGCACGGGGCGGACGCGAATCCGAAAACGCGCCGATCACGGCAGGGACCGACAAAAGTGCAATGATCGAGCCGAGTACAAGAAACAGATCGGTATCAAGCGAATTCATGTCGGACCCCGCGCGTGATTTACGCGGCCATTATTCGGGATCGGTGTTAAAAATCAACCGCTCCTCGCAGGGAGCGACCCGAAGGATGTTGGTCGAGCCGGGTTGGTTGAACGGAATGCCGGCTGTGACGACGATCTTGTCGTCCTCGGTTGCGAACCCGGAGGTGCGTGCCGCACGTGCAGCATTTACCACGGCCATTTTGAACCGTTCGACTTCGCCGGTCATCACACAATGCATGCCCCAATACAGACAGAGCTTGCGCGCCGTACCGCGTCGCGAGGTCATCGCAATGATCGGCACATGCGGGCGTTCGCGCGCGGTGAGGGCAGCGGTTGTGCCGCTCTCGGAGTAGCACACGATGGCTTTCACATCGGTGGTTTCGGCAATCTCGCGCGCCGCCGACACAATTGCGTCCGCGACGGTGGTTTTGACCGCATTGCGCGAGGCGTCGATGACTTCGCGATAGACGCTGTCGCTTTCGACCTCCATCGCCACGTTGTTCATCGTAGTAACCGCTTCGATCGGATAGTTGCCCGCAGCAGATTCAGCCGACAACATGATTGCATCCGCACCTTCGTAAATCGCGGTCGCAACGTCGGAGACCTCAGCGCGCGTTGGCATCGGGCTCTCGATCATCGACTCAAGCATCTGTGTTGCGACGATGACGGGTTTAGCCGCCGTGCGACATTTGCGAACGAGGCGTTTCTGGATCGGCGGAACGGCCTGAACCGGCAGTTCGACACCCAGATCGCCACGCGCAACCATGATGCCATCGGACACAGCGAGGATATTGTCGAAATCTTCGACCGCCGATGGCTTTTCGATCTTCGCGAGAACCGAGGCGCGGCCTTTGACGAGGTCTTTCGCTTGCAGCACGTCTTCGGGACGCTGCACAAACGACAGGGCGACCCAGTCGACACCGAGTTCGCAGACGAACTCGAGATCTTTGAGATCCTTTTCCGAAAGCGCCGCGAGGGGCAGCACAACGTCAGGAACGTTCACACCCTTGCGGTTGGAAATTGTCCCACCGACAACGACAACGCAGTTGGCATAATCGTCACCGCAGTCTTCGACTTTCAGGCGGATTTTGCCGTCATTCACCAACAGGTTTGCACCCGGGCGCAAAGCGGCAAAAATTTCGGGATGGGGAAGCTGGACGCGTTTCCCGTCGCCAGGCGCATCGTCGAGATCGAGGCGGAATTTATCGCCGTCTTCGAGGTCATGCGCGCCGGTGCCAAATTTGCCCACGCGCAGCTTTGGACCCTGAAGGTCGGCGAGAATGGCGATCGGTCGACCGAGGTCGGTCTCGACCTTGCGGATGATCGCATGGCGCACGCGGATTTCGTCGTGCTCTCCATGGCTCATGTTCAGGCGGAACACATCGGCTCCGGCCTCCGAAAGAGCACGGATTGTATCGTAATCGTTCGAGGCCGGCCCCAAGGTCGCCACGATCTTCACATTTCGAAGGCGTCTCATATCAGCCTTACTTCCTTTCGGTCATTGTCTCGTTCGCGGTGGGCCACCTCTTCTATGCCGCAAAGGTGGGCGCGGCACAACTGGCCCTTTCCGATCAAACCGCCTAGATAGGGGATGACAGCCATTGGTGAAGGAAACATGACCCCTCATCCCTCATACAACATTATCGGAGAAGAGCGCCCCGGGCGCTGGCTGTTGACCTGTGACCATGCGACAAACCGTGTGCCCGACTGCCTCGACGGGGATCTCGGGCTGCCCGCGTCGGACATGGACCGCCACATTGCCTATGACATCGGCGCGCAGGGCGTCACGCGCGCCTTGGCGCAGGCGCTCGACAGCCCCTGTATCGAAACCGACTTTTCGCGGCTGGTGATCGACCCCAACCGCGGTGAACACGACCCCACCCTCGTGATGAAGCTTTACGATGGTACGATCATCCAAAAGAACCGGCATGCCGATCCGGTCGAAATCACGCGCCGCCTTGATGCGTTTCACCGTCCCTACCATGAGGCCTACGAACGGATCGCCGCGCGGCGCGAAGATGTGGTGATCTGCGCCGTCCACTCGTTTACACCACAACTGAAAGACCGCCCCCGCAGGCCATGGCAAATCGGAATCCTGTCGGCCTATGACAAACGGTTCACCACTCCGCTCATTGCTGCGCTGCGGGCAAGTGAAACGCTGGCGGGTGAAGCCGCACGTCTGGGCGAGCGGTTTTGCGTCGGCGATAATGAGCCCTATGACGGACACCTGCCGGGAGACGCCATTGACCGGCACGCTTTGCACCACGGGCGGTTGAACGTTCTCATTGAACTGCGCTCCGATCTGATTGAAACCGAAGACGACCAGGAAAAATGGGCGAACCTACTGGCGCCCATTCTGAGCGAGACATTGACCGAAACCGGCCTGTAAGGAGACCGCGATGGACGACCAAACCCGCATCGAAATCGAAGCCGCCGCTTTTCGCACCCTTCGCGACCATCTGATGAACAAACGGCCGGATGTGCAGAATATCGACATGATGAATCTCGCCGGTTTCTGCCGCAACTGCCTAAGCCGCTGGGTGCAGGAGGCCGCAAACGAACGCGGCATCGAGATGTCAAAGGAAGACGCGCGCAAGCTCTACTACGGGATGCCCTACGAGGACTGGAAATCACAGAATCAGTCCGCGGCCTCCGCCGAAAAACAGGCAGCATTCAAAACCGCCTTTGCAGAGAATGTGCGGAGCGACGATACCCCCTGAATCCCCACACAAACCGCGAATTCTGTCGGACACTGTCCACCCTACGGCGACAATAGTGACGCGCGATTGACGGCGCGCCATCGCCACTGTCAAACTGCTTTGCGGGGGTACGGCGCAGTAGCGTCGTCGTTGAATGTTTGCGCGACTGGGGTGATTTCATGGAATTTGGTCTATTCTTCCTGCCTGCATTGATAGGCATCGGATTGCTTTGGTTGTTTTCGGGCGATGATATCCCGACCGTAGAAGTGAGCGAAGGCGAAGACTTCAACGGCACGGACGCCGCCGAGCACATCATTGGCACAGACGTGGGTGACATGATTTCCGCCGGTGGGGGCTTTGACATTGTGGATGGCAATGGCGGCGACGACATAATCTTTGGCAACGCTGGCAATGACACCCTGAACGGCGGTGACGGCAACGACGCGATCGAAGGCGGCTTTGGCGACGATCTGATCGACCTCGGAGATGGCGACGACGTAAGCGGCTCTGCCTATGACGAAGAAGACGTGTTCGTTGGCAACTACCGCCAGACCGGCGACGACAGGATCTACGGCGGCGACGGCGACGATGTGATCGTCGATCAAAACGGCTCAAATGTGATCGATGGCGGTAATGGCAACGACGAAATCGCGGCGCTGGATGCGCAGGACACGGACGCCGCCGACATTATCGACGCGGGTGCAGGCGCGGACTTTGTTCTTGCCGATGACGGCGACACGGTGACACTGGGTACCGGGGCGGATCAGATCGCGGGCCTTGTGACAGACCGCGATGACGTGATTACGGTCACCGATTTTGACCCCGCCGAGGATGCGATCGAACTGATCTGGCAGGGCACGGGGCACGACGAAACCCTTGTGGAGTTGTTCGAGGTCGCGGGCGGTCTAATGCTCCATTTCGACGGGCAGGACATCATGTTTCTGGAAGGACTCGGTGCGGCCGACATCCCATTCATCACCTACACCAGAGTCGGGTTCTACTGACGTTCCGGATTGCCGGGTGCAGGGGCGGCCTTATCCCCCGGGCGGTCCCTTTCCGACAACATCGCCCCGATTGGCGCGAGTGAGGGAATGTGGTCGCACAGCACTCTGAGCGCGACGAGAAGCGGCGTTGCCACGAGGATACCCACAGCGGACCACAGCCACGCCCAGAACATCACCGAGACAAAGACCACGACCGTGTTGAGCCGCAGGTTGCGGCCCACGAACCATGGCGTCACCAGCTGCCCCTCAATCGAGGTCAGCGCAAAATAGATGGCGCCTGCGCCGACACCTGCCCAAAGCGTGTCGAGCGACACGATCCCGACAGCCATCGCAATGCCCGTCCCCGCAAGGGCGCCGATATAGGGGGCGAAATTGAACAGGAAACCGATCACCGCGAACAACAGAGGGTTCGGCATACCGAGCAGCCACATCGCAATCCCGATGGAGGCGCCCAGCCCCGCGTTGATGAGCGTGATGGTAAACAGGTAGCGCGAGAGTTTGCGTTCAATGTCGAAAACCACTTCGACCACACGGCGCTTTTCGGTCTTTGTTGGCGCGGCCTGCACGACTTTTTCGAGGAACATGTCGCCAGAGGCCAGCAGGAAAAACAGCAGGAGCAAAGTGAAAACGAGTTGCGCAATCACAGGCGGCGCGAGCGCCAAAGTTGACCCCAACCCCTGCAATTCACCTTGGGGTTCAGCCACAACGATGGTCGCGTTTTCGCCGTCAGGCTCCGATGCTGCTTCGCCGGCGTTGTTCGATTGGTCTTCGGAGCGCGCCGTGTCTCCCGTGGCGGGAGTCGCATCTGGGGAAACTATGTCGCTGATTTGGCTTTCGATTTCGCGCAACCGGTCGGTGGCCGGCCTCAAATCCTGAAATTTCCATTCGACTTTGCGCAGAATTTGCGGGGCATCCTTGATCCATTCGCTGGCTGGAACGGCAACGCTGGCGACAACCACCGATATGCCCAGAATGAACCCAAACAGAATAGCCGCCGCCGCTGCAGGAGATGGCAAGCCGATGCGTTCAAGAAAACGCCGCAGCGGCGCAAAGACCAGCGCGAGAAGTATTGCCAGAACCACGGGCATGAGGAACATCCGCGCATAGGCGAGTGCGGCGATGCTCATGAGGAGAAAAATACCGACGAGCGGGCGACGAAGTGCGCGCAGTGAAGCGCTCACAGCGACCGCGCTTTGATCTCGGGATGGGTCGCTCTGCACCATGGGAACCTCGTTGGGTGGGAAACCAACGCGCCCCGCCCCTCAAAAGTTCCGCAATCGCTCCCTTAACGGGATCAAATCGCCGCTTTGGTCATTTCCTCGGTGTAGATTTCGCGCAGGCGTTTGGAAATCGACCCGGGTTTGCCAGTGCCTATGGTGGCGCCGTCGATATCAATCACGGGCTGGGCAAAGCCGGTCGCGGAGGTGACAAAGGCTTCGTCTGCTGCCTGTGCTTCCTCGATCGTGAATGGACGCTCCTCAACCTGCATCTGGGCTTCTTTTGCAAACCTCAGGATCGCCGCGCGGGTGATGCCGTGCAGAATGTCGTTGCCCAGTTGTCGCGTGATGATCGTGCCATCCTTGACGATATAGGCGTTGTTGGCCGTGCCTTCGGTCACAAAGCCGTCCTCGACCAACCATGCATCTGCTGCGCCGGCTTTCTTCGCCTGCATTTTAGCAAACGACGGGTAGAGAAGCTGCGTCGTTTTGATGTCGCGGCGGCCCCAACGGATATCATCCATAGAGATCACTTTGATCCCGTCATCCATGACCTTGGAATCGACCAGCGCCTTTTCGAAAGTAAAGAGCACGATGCCGCATTTCACCTCATCAGGATCAGGCCAGACAAAGTCGCGTGAATCGGGAGCACCACGCGTGATTTGCAGGTAAATACCACCCTCGTCCAGATCGTTGCGTGCGACGAGTTGGCGATGGATTTCGAGCAGGTCCTCCATTGTGACAGGTGACACCATTTCCAGCTCGCTCATCGAGCGCTGCAAACGCGTGGCGTGGCCATCAAAATCGACGAGCTTGCCACCGATCACCGACGTCACCTCATAGACCGCATCCGCCATCAGGAAACCGCGATCAAAAACCGAAACCTTTGCGTCTTCGGCGGCCACGTAATCTCCGTTTACGTAAACGATCTGGCTCATGTCGGTCTCCTGTTGGTTAGCCCCAAAGCGCGGCTGACGGGGCATGAACGCCCGCGTCGTCATAGGTCAATGCATGCTCGCGGTCTTCCGCCAAAAGCAGCGGCGCGTCAAGGTCCACGACCGCCGCACCCTGTGCAATTACCATTGCGGGCGCCATGGCCAGCGACGATCCCACCATGCAGCCGATCATGATCCCGTAGCCCTCGGAACGCGCCGCATCGCGCAGTGCGAGTGCCTCGGTCAAGCCGCCGGTTTTATCGAGCTTGATGTTCACCATATCGTATTTTCCGCGCAGCGCCGGCAGGCTCGCACGGTCATGGCAGGCCTCATCGGCGCAGACCGGCAGCGGGCGGGCAATTTCGGACAGCATGTCATCGTCACCCGCAGGCAATGGCTGTTCGACGAGCTCCACGCCAAGGCGCAACAGGTGCGGCGCGAGATCGGCATAGACTTCGGCAGTCCAGCCTTCGTTCGCATCCACGATGATACGGGATTTCGGCGCGCCGCGACGGACCGCTTCGAGGCGCGCCATATCGTCGGGCGTGCCGAGTTTGATTTTCAACAGGGGGCGATAGCTGTGTTTGGCAGCCGCCGCCTGCATGGCGTCGGGTTCGCCCAAGGACAGGGTATAGGCGGTGATGACGGGCCGGGGTGCAGGCACGCCTGCGAGATCCCACACGCGTTTTCCGGCCTGTTTCGCCTCATAATCCCAAAGCGCGCAGTCGACCGCGTTGCGCGCAGCGCCTGCCCCGAGAACCTGTTGCAGATCAGCCCGTGTGATGTCGGCGGGCAGATCATTGATCTCCTGCGTCACGCTTTCGAGGCTTTCACCATAGCGCGCATATGGCACGCATTCGCCCCAACCGGTTATACCGCCACGAGTGACGCGCACCGTCAGCACCTTGGCCTCCGTGCGCGCACCGCGAGAAATCACAAAAGCTTCCGCAAGGCGGAATGCCTCTGCCGTCACTGTTATAGATGTCATGGAGTAGACCCCGCTTTCTCAGGCTGCGAGGTTACTTTGCTTTCCCACGAGCGCTTCGACAAGGCGTGCCGCTCCTTGGCGGAACGGATCGACCGCAGGCAGACCCATTTCCGCTTCGACAGAGGCGAGGTATTCGACCGCTTCTGCATCGGAGAGGTGCTGGGTGTTCACGGAAATGCCGATCACTTCGCAATCAGGGTTGGCAATCCGCGCCATGGTAAGGGCCGTATCGCGCACCTGCTGCAGCGAGGGCAGTTTGTAGCCGGGAAGGCCGCGCATGTGTTCACGGGTCGGTTCGTGGCACAGGATCAGTGCATCGGGCTGACCGCCATGAATGAGCGCCATGGTCACACCGGAGAAGGACACGTGGAAAAGGCTTCCCTGCCCTTCGATCATATCCCAATGGTCGGGTTCGTTGTCAGGCGTCAGCCATTCGACAGAGCCCGCCATGAAGTCGGCTACCACCGCGTCGAGCGGCACGCCCGAACCTGTGATTAGAATGCCGGTTTGGCCCGTTGCACGGAAAGTCGATTTTTGACCCTGCGCGCGCATTTCGGCATCCACGGCGAGCATGGTGTACATTTTGCCAACCGAACAATCGGTGCCAACCGCGAGGCACCGTTTGCCTGTGCGCTTCTCACCATTCGCAATCGGGTACTCAACCGAGGGAACGCGAACGTCATGCAGTTCGCGCCCATGGGCCTGCGCCGCAGCGACGAGATCCGGTTCATCCGTGAGGAGATTATGCAGTCCGGAAGCAATGTCGAAACCCGCCTCGATGGCCTCGATCAATACCGCTTTCCAAGCCTTCGAAATAACGCCACCCCGGTTTGCGACACCGATAACCAAAGTTTGCGCCCCTGCGGCACGCGCCTCTTGGAAGTTCATGTCAGGCAAACGCATGTCGGCTTTACAGCCCTCCATCCGGAACTGACCAATAGCGAATTCGGGGCGCCAATCGCGAATACCCTGAGCGACCTTCGCTGCGAGCGGATCGGGGGCGTCACCGAGGAAGAGAAGGTAGGGCGTACGGATCATGTCAGTCTCCATTTTGGCGTTTCACAAACATTGGGGTCGAATCGATGCAATGTTCTCCGAATTTCACCCGATCAAGCGTTCGGATTGGGAGATAATCCCATTTGTGTAATAAGTTTCGGGACAAATTTGCATCTTTTTAAAGTGATGCGGAATTAGGCACGCAAAATGGCAGGCTTTGCCGGAGATGCCGCAAGTGCAAAAGCGGCCTTGCGATTGTGCGCGCAAGATTATAACCATTCGCCACACAGTTGAGAAACATCGTTACCCGAAGGGAGCCAAAGATGTCCTTCCGCCTGCAACCAACTCCGCCCGCCCGTCCAAACAGATGTCAGCTGTTCGGCCCTGGCTCGAACACCAAGCTGTTCCCGAAGATGGCGGCATCTGGCGCGGATGTGATCAATCTCGACCTTGAGGACTCCGTGGCGCCTTCGGACAAAGATGTGGCGCGCGCCAATATCATCGAGGCGATCAACACGATCGATTGGGGTAACAAAACCCTCGCCGTGCGGATCAACTCGCTGGACACGCCCTATTGGTATCGTGACGTGGTCGATCTGCTGGAACAGGCCAGCGAGCGACTGGACCAGATCATGATCCCCAAAGTGGGATGCGCCGAAGACGTCTACGCCGTTGATGCGCTGGTGACCGCTATCGAACGCGCCAAAGGCCGGACTAAAAAAGTCGCCTTCGAAGTCATCATCGAGAGTGCCGCCGGCATCGCCCATGTCGAAGAAATCGCGGCAAGCTCTCCGCGCATGGAGGCGATGAGCCTCGGTGCGGCCGATTTCGCGGCCTCAATGGGGATGCAGACGACAGGCATCGGCGGGACGCAGGAAAATTACTACATGCTCCATGGCGACACCCGCCACTATTCCGACCCATGGCATTGGGCGCAGACCGCGATTGTCGCCGCCTGTCGCACGCATGGCATCCTGCCCGTCGATGGGCCATTCGGCGATTTTTCGGACGACGAAGGGTACCGTGCGCAGGCACGCCGTTCGGCCACGCTCGGCATGGTCGGGAAATGGGCGATCCACCCCAAACAAATCGCGCTCGCAAACGAGGTCTTCACCCCATCCGAGGACGCCGTCGCCGAAGCGCGCGAAATCCTCGCCGCGATGGAAACCGCCAAGGCGAACGGCGAAGGTGCGACCGTTTACAAAGGTCGCCTCGTCGACATCGCCTCAATCAAACAGGCCGAAGTCATCGTCGCCCAATCCGAGTTGATTGCTGGCGTCTAGTGATCCTCCAGACGGGTGGGAGGACTCGTCTGTCGCAGGTGAACCCCGGGGCTCAAACGCTCCGGGGTTTCGTTCAGGAAACTGCCGCTGGCCAGAAGCTATTGTGTTGAAACCGAAAATTCGGGGCGTCGCGAATCAAATCGGTAGGGATCTCCGCCTTTTTTGTCTGTGTGATTTTTGAGCGACGCAACCTTTGGGCGTCCATTAATTCACCGCACACCTTTCGCGTGCGCCCGTTTTTTCCCACTTTAGTCGCCAAGTGACCAAATTTTCTGCAGGTGCAGCATTGGTGCGATTTGTGCCCTTGTTTGGACATAAACGTGAACTACTCATTAAGGGAGGTAAGGCAATAGGTCTTACCTAAACTGTAGCAAACGTTTCCAAAAGGAGCCCCCCCATGAAACGTCTACTAAGCGTACTTGCGCTTGCAACAGTTGTAGCGGCGCCCGCCTCGGCGGCGACCTTTAGCGTGGAAGCTTTCTCTTTCCTCAGCGCAGAAGTCTCGAGCTTTTCGTTCAAGTTCGATGATCTTGACGGCGATACCCTAGCCTCAATCGATGAAGTCTATGACTTCTCGGGAATTACGGTTTTGGGTACGGAATACACCGCACTGACCGGCCTGCCGGTAATCAATGGTGTTTCCGATGGAACTGGAGAACACTTCTCGTTTGAAACCTCCCTTGGTGGAACAACCGCAGTCCCGGGATTTTTGTTCATTCTGGAGAGCGCCGAAATTCCGGCTGTACCACTTCCCGCCAGCGGAGCGCTTCTACTCCCAGCCCTCGGGCTGCTTGCCTTCAAACGCAAGCGTCGCAAAGCGTAGTTAGAATACGCCCACACTTCCCAGCACAAAACCAAAGAGCCCGGCACCTCCCGCCGGGCTCTTTCTTTTTGGCTGACGCTGCCGTTGCACCGCACAGAACACGCAGGCGAGTTGCACCGCCCCGGCAAAGCCGCCATATACAGGGGCAGATATCCGGTGCGGAGCAAAGAATGACCCATTACCTCGAGTTTGAAAAACCCCTCGCAGAGATTGAAGGCAAAGCGGAAGAGTTACGCGCGCTGGCCCGTGCGAATGAGGAAATGAACGTCGAAAAAGAGGCTGCGGGCCTCGACAAGAAGGCGGGAGACCTGCTGAAGGATCTGTACAAAGATCTGTCGGCATGGCGCAAATGTCAGGTGGCACGCCACCCTGATCGCCCGCATTGTAAAGCCTATATCGAGACCCTTTTCACCGATTACATGCCGCTCGCCGGAGACCGCAACTTTGCGGACGACCACGCGGTCATGGGTGGACTGGCCCGTTTTAACGACCAGCCCGTGGTCGTCATCGGCCAGGAAAAGGGTAACGACACCAAATCGCGCATCGAACGTAATTTTGGCATGGCCCGCCCCGAAGGCTACCGTAAAGCAACCCGCCTCATGGATCTCGCCGACCGTTTCGGCCTGCCGGTGATTGCGCTCGTCGATACGCCCGGTGCCTACCCCGGCAAAGGCGCGGAAGAACGCGGACAGTCAGAGGCCATCGCCCGCGCCACGGAACGCAGCCTTCAACTGAAAGTACCGATGATCTCCGTGGTTATTGGCGAAGGTGGTTCCGGCGGAGCCGTTGCTTTTGCCTCCGCGAACAAGATCGCGATGTTGGAGCATTCGATTTACTCGGTCATCTCACCAGAGGGCTGTGCCTCCATTCTTTGGAAGGATGCCGAAAAGATGCGCGAAGCTGCAGAAGCGCTGCGTCTCACCGCGCAGGACCTTCTAAAGCTCGGCGTCATCGACCAGATTATTCCCGAACCTCTCGGGGGAGCGCAGCGTGACCACGAAGCGACGATTGCAGCGGTCGGCAAAGCGATCAGCGCCATGCTCAACCCGCTGATCAAAAAGAAACCCGATGCCTTGCTGAAACAGCGCCGCAAAAAGTTCCTCGACATGGGAACCAAAGGTTTGGCCGCGTAGGATACGCAACCTTTGAGGTGGGTTATTTGCCCGCCTCACTGATCGTTTCAGGAACCGAAAGTCCGGCCTCTTGCATCAATTTGTCCGAGGCCGTTTCGATCGACTCCTCCACCCGCCCCATGAATTCCGGTATTTTGAGCCCCTGCTCGATGCGTGGCAGAAACTCAACCACGGCAGTTCCTCGACCCCGGTAAATGCCGTGGCGTTTCCAGAAAACACCCACATTGGTTGCCGCGGGAACACAGGCCTGCCCCGTTTGCTCATAGAGAACGGCGACACCGACTTTGTACGGCTTCTTGGCGCCCGCCGCGACGCGTGTTCCCTGCGGGAAAATGATCAGCTGACCGGGGAGAGCGGCGCCTGATTTCACGTCGGCCACCATCTTCGAAATCGCGATGGACCGCTTTCCGCGATCCACCGCAACGCACCCGATCCTGCGCGCGTAATACCCGACAATAGGTGCCCAGATCAGCTGTTTCTTCATGATGAATTTCGGACGGGGAACAACCGACACGATCATGATAATATCAAAGAAACTCTGATGCTTAGACGCAATCAAGACCTCGTCGGTGGGGATCTCCCCACGGATCTCAGAGCGCAGCCCCACGATAACGCGCGCCGAAAACCGGACCCATCGGCAATAGGAATGGATCGCGGCAAACGCGTAGTCCCGTTTGATGATTGCCAAGGGCGTCCAAAAGATCGCGAGGAGCACCATCGCCACATACATCTGCACGACGAAAATCAGCGAGAGCAGCCATTGAATGGGGTAGAACATTACATGAGCCTCGTAAGGGATCGGTGGGCCGCAATACGTGTCGCAAAATAGGCGACCAAGGCAGCAAGTGGCGGGATGGCAAGCGCCCAGATCCATTCCGCCCCGCGCATGGAAAGACCGGTCAGAAACCCGCCGGCTTCCTGTGCTTCCGGCAGCATAGCAACCGCAGCGCTCGCCAGAAAGGTGCCAATGAGAGCCCCCGCAAAGGCACGCATTGTAAAGCGTTTCACAAAGGCGCGCTCGATGTAGCGATCCGTAGCGCCGATCAACCGCAGGGTCCGGATCACACCGGAGTTAGCGGCCAACGCGGCCTGCGCGGCGAGCGTGATCATCGCCGCCGTCACGCCCGTAATAATGGCGATGGAGACGAGCCCCAAAAGTCGCAGACGTGACGCCGCCTCGACAAGTGGGCGCCGCCATCGGGCATGATCGTCCAGAACCGCACCCGGCGCTTCACCTGCGAGGCGCAGTCGCAGGCTCTCGGCGTCGTATCCGCCCTCATCCTCAACAATCTCGATGAGCGCGGGCAGCGGCAATTCGTCGACCGGTAGAGAGGTCCCGAACCACGGGGCCAGCAGTTCACGCTCTTCCTCGATGCTCAGCGCGCGGGCAGAAACCACGCCCGGTGTCGTTTCCAAAACACGCAATACCGCGCTCACCTGAGCGTCGATTTGTTCTGCCGGTGCCGAAATACGCACGGTGGAGGCGGATGCGAGGGCGTCATCCCACCGCGTCGCGAGCCGACCCGTGGCCAAGGAAAGCGCCAATGCAAACAGCGCCAAAAACGCCATCGCCGCTGCCGTCAAAAGGGTTAGCCGCGCGGTAAATCCCGACGGCGGAACGATCCGTGCCTGAACGGTCTCTTCGACATGGAGGAAGGGAAGAATAATGCTTCTCACAGGTCTGCCCCCGCCTGAAGGATGCGTTTGTCCGCAATGCGCAGGACGCGCGCCTGAACCATCGATTTTGCCTGCCGGATCAAATGCAGATCGTGGGTTGCAATGACCACGGTTTTGCCCATTTTGTTTAACTCGGTGAGAAGTTTGAGCAATCTCAATGACATATCCCAATCAACGTTGCCCGTCGGCTCGTCTGCCAAGATCACATCGGGGGACATGATAATTGCGCGCGCCAATGCCGCCCTTTGCCTTTCGCCACCCGAAAGTTCGGGCGGCAGTGCATCCGCGCGATCAGACAGTCCGACCCAGACAAGGAGGTCGGAAAGATCCTGCGGTGACACGGGGCGATTTGCCACCGTTAATGGCAGAGCGATGTTTTCCGAAATTGTCAGATGATCGAGAAACTGACAGTCCTGATGCACCACGCCGATGCGGCGGCGCAGTTTGGCGACGGCATCACGGTCCAAGGTGCTGTCGGCCTGATCGAAAAAATCGACACGACCGGAGGATGCTTCGAGATCGCGGTAACAGAGTTTGAGGAATGTGGTTTTCCCCGCCCCTGAAGGCCCTGTCAAAAAGTGGAAAGAACCGGCAGGGAGAGCGAGATCAAGACCGGAAAAAATGTCGCGCCCCCCATATCCGTAGGCCACGTTATGAAACTCGATCAATGTAGCCACTCCCATAGGTTCGCGACAGTTTTGCCTCACCGCCGAAAACAGTTCAATGCAACTATCCCAAAAACATGGACAATCTTTGGTAGGTCGTTAAAACATAAGGAAAACAGGGAAAACATAGCCACGTTCTAAATCGTGGGCGAGGGTTCGATGAGGCTAATCTGTCCCAATTGCGGTGCTCAATACGAAGTAGACCTGCGCGTCATTCCTGACAGCGGCCGAGATGTGCAATGCTCGAATTGTGGTCACACATGGTTTCAAAAACCACAGAGTGATGCGGAAATCGAAAGCCAACCGGATGCTCCCGCGGTCGAAGAAAACCTGCCCGAAACATCGGATGAACCCGTAACGGAACCGAGCGATGACACCGAGGAAAACGCCCCCGAAGAATGGGTGAGCGAGGACCTCGCGGACGTGGAAATCGAAAGTGACGTCGAGGAGCCGCAGAGCGGTGACGATGTCGCCGAGGCTGTCGAGGAGCTGTTCGAAGACAATAGCGCCGACGAGATCGCTACAGACATCGAAGAGCCTGTCGCCGAGCCCGCACCAGCCGACATTGAAGAAGCCGTTGAAAACGTCGTCGATGACGCCACAGGCGAAGACGACTTCGAAGAAGACGAAGGTGCGCCGAATGCGCCGATTGCGACGAAACTTCCAGACGACGTGCGTGATATCCTGCGCGAAGAAGCTGATCTAGCGCGCAGCCAGCGCAACGCAGCAGGGACGTTGGAATCCCAACCCGAACTCGGGATTGACGCGCCTGCGCAGGACTCCGAAACCAAAGCGATCCGTGAAAGCATCGCCAAGATGGATAGCGCGGGCGACGAGGCCGATGATCCCGCCGCGCTTGCAGCGCTCGCCTCCGGGCGACGCCGCGATCTTTTGCCCGATATCGAAGAAATCAATTCGACACTGAGCGCCTCGTCGGAGCGTGATGATGACGGCGTTGTCCATGACGAAGAAACGCTGCGCGAGCGGTCGAACCGTCGCGGATTCCGTTGGGTTTTCACCCTTCTGGTGCTCCTCGCGGTGCTCGCAATTGTGTTGTATATGTTCGCGCCGAAGATCGCCGAGGCCGTTCCCCAATTCGCGCCGCTCCTCGAAAGCTACGTGAATGCCGCCAATGATCTTCGCATGAA
Source organism: Celeribacter arenosi (assembly GCF_039539485.1). NCBI lineage: Bacteria > Pseudomonadati > Pseudomonadota > Alphaproteobacteria > Rhodobacterales > Roseobacteraceae > Celeribacter > Celeribacter arenosi. The sequence goes on along the minus strand of NZ_BAABDF010000005.1, from coordinate 51,895 downwards.
CCTCGATGTGATGCTCGAAAACGCGAGCGAACGTCTCACTGCGCTTTTGGCAAACCTCAAAGGCAGCTGATTTCCAAATTCAGTACCGGTCGAGAAGGCGTCCGAGGTAGTCACGTTCTGCCTCGGAACGATTCCGTTCGGCTGACCGGCGACGAATTTCGTCGAGCAATTCTTCTGCGCGCCGGTACACATCCTCGCGGTCGTTGAAGGCTTCGTCCGACCCGAATTGGCCGGTCTCACCCTGCGCACGCCCGAGCGGGTCGCGACGGGTCGGATCACTCCCATCTTGCCCGCCCGCTTCGCCTTGTTGGCCCGCCTGTTCTTGGCGATTTTGGGCCTGTTGCTCGCCGAGGCGGCGCATGCCTTCGCGCAGCGCTTCCATGGCCTCGGCCTGACCGTCGAGCGCGCCTGCGAGGTCGTCGTTGCGCAAAGCCTGTTCGGCTTCGTCCATCGCACGACCTGCGCGCCCGAGAGCTTCACTGGGGTCTTCGCCATCGCCACTGCCGCCTTGGGGGACATTGCGCTGTTGGCGTTCAAGCTCTTCTCGCAGAGCCTGCTGGCGCTGTGCGAGCGAGCCCATCTGATCGCCTGAACCGCCCTCTTCGCCCTGCTGGTCGCCATCGCCCTGAGACTCGCCCTGTGACTCGCCCTGCTGGCCTTCGCCCTGTTGGCCCTGCTGGCTTTGCCCCTGCTGACCCTGATTTTGGCCAAAGCGTTCCTGAAGGTCGGAGAAGGTGTCGTCGTTCAATTCCTGTTGGTCGCGCAACATGTTGCCCAGACCCTGCATCGTTTGATCGCCCTCGCCCTGACCTTGTCCCTGTGTGACGCGCATATTTTCGAGCATCTGGTTGAGCATATCGAGAAGCTGCTGCGCCTCGGCCATCCGTCCCTGTTCCATCAGCTCCTGAATGCGGTCCATCATCTGCTGCAGCTGGTCGCCGGTGATCTGTTGCCCCTCCTGTCCCTGATCGGGTTGGTCGGTGCCGTCATCCTGTTCGCCCTGCTGTTCGGCAAGCTGGCGGATATAATCGCGGCTGGCCTCGCGTAGCTCCTGCATGAGGCGTTCGATCTCTTCCGGTGTGGCCCCATCGCGCATCGCCTGTGCCAGACGTTCCTGCGCGCGGCGCAAACGTTCCAACGCCTCTTTTAATTCGCCGTCTTCCAGAAGTGTCGCAATCTCCCACAGCTCTTTCGCGATCGCCTCCACAAGGGCATCACCCATGGGATCAGGGCGCCCTTCGAGTTGCCCGATCACAGTGCGAAGACGTTCATCGAGCGAGGGGTCGTCGAACATCTCTTCAGGGCCCACGGAGACCGCGCGCAGAACCTGCGCTGCGCGCGCGGCGTTGGCGCGGTTCCACAACATCTCGCGGCGCACATCAACCAGAGCTGCGGCGAGGGGGTCAAAGAACCGCCGCCCCGGCAAGACGCCCAGACCCTGCACCGGGACGCTTGCCTGACCCGTATCGTCCCACGCCTGCAGGGATATCTTCACGGGTAGGCCGGAGAACGGGTGTTCGGAAAAGTTTTCTGCAAACAGCCCCTCGATATCAGTGCGATCACCTGTTTGTGGCAAGGCGACAGGCACCTCGATGGCGGCGCGCGGTTCGGGGGGAATTACATAGCCAAACTGCCGCGTCACGGCACCCGGGTCACGTTCGATCCGCATCACGGCACGTCGCACACCAAAGTCATCGCTGAGGCGGAATTTTTGACGTGTTTCACCGGACGGCGCACGCATCATCTCCTCTACCAACTCCACGACTGGCGCGGCATCGGGCACGAGAGCCACGTTCCACAGGTGCCCCGTCGGCCCGTCGATTTCAATTTCGCCAGACCGCGCAATCATAAAGTCGCGCAGGGTATTCTGGGTGTCGCTGGAAACCGTTTCGCGCAGGGTCAAAACGCCATCATCACCATAGAAACGAACGGTCACCTCCGCGCCTTTGGGCGCATCAAACCGGTCATCAAGGTCCGCGAGATAAAGAGTCGGCTTGCCCGTGTGGGCGGGCGGCTGAATCCACCCCTCCCAAATCGGGCCTTGAGCAATTGTGTCATTGATGGCGGAGGGTGTAAGAACGCTCCGCGCGCGCTCCACTGACCCAAACAAAAGACCAACCCCGAGCACAGTCAGCGCCATGAGCCGCAGCGCATAAGGGTCACGCGCGGCCAACCGCAAATCGGGGGCAACCGCACGCACATTTGAAAGGCGCGCCTGCATACGGCGCAGGTGGGCACGCCACAAAGCCTCCGCCACAGGTTCACCCGCACCGGATTCGGGGTGATCAGCGAGCGCCTGTAGCGGGCGTCCGGGCAGGGTTTGATCCAGCCGCTCACGCGCCGCACTGCGCGTCGGACGTTTCAGGCGGCGCAGACCGAGGACCAAGAACACCATAGTAATGATCGCAATACCCACCAGCACTGCAAACCGCGCAGGCTCCGGCACATAGTCGTGCAGTCCAAGAAGCCCTGCGCCAAGGCCAAAGGCGATGATAGAGACAAACGGCCAGAACGCGATCGATAGCGCCTCGGCCCATAGGCCGGCATGCGTCAGCCGGAGCGCACGCTCCAGCTTCTTTGCCGTTTTGTCGGAATGCTGGGTCTTGTCCGTCATCCGCCTCGCCCGTCTGGCCGTTCGCACCAGAAGGGCACGTTCTATAACCACACAGGGATGGTATCGCGGTTTATCATCTCGTCAAAGGTCGGACGCGGGCGAATGACAGCGAATTGATCGCCACTCACCATCACTTCGGGCACCAAGGGGCGTGAATTGTATTCCGACGCCATGACCGCGCCATATGCCCCTGCAGAGCGAAAGGCGACCAGGTCACCTTCGGCGAGCAGTGGCATAGCGCGCCCTTTAGCGAAGGTGTCGCCGGTTTCGCATACCGGCCCGACAATGTCATAGGTGCTTTGCTCGGCCCCCGCAGCGGGTTCAATCACCGGCACGATGTCATGATGGGCGTCATACATCGAAGGGCGGACCAGATCGTTCATCGCCGCATCGAGGATGAGGAAATCGCGGCCCTCACCATGTTTAAGATAGATAAGGGACGACACCAGAATACCGGCGTTGCCTGAAATCAGTCGCCCCGGCTCGATTTCAATTTCACACCCCAGATGGCCAACCGTGCGACGGATAACATCGCCATATTCGACCGGCAGGGGTGGCATTTCGTTCGAGCGCTCATAGGGAATGCCGAGCCCGCCACCAAGATCAAGACGACGGATATCGTGACCATCTTCGCGCAGGGCCTCTGTCAGATCCGCAACCTTTGTAAAGGCTTGTTCGAATGGTTCGAGCTGTGTGAGTTGGGAGCCGATGTGCACGTCGATGCCGACAACATCAATACCGTCCATCTTTGCCGCCCGCGCGTAGGCTTCGCGGCAGGTGGCGATTGGAATGCCGAATTTGTTTTCGCTTTTACCCGTGGCGATTTTCGCATGGGTTTTGGCATCGACATCGGGATTGACCCGCAGCGCAATCGGCGCGCGCAGGCCGAGCGATAGGGCTACCTCATTGAGGGCATCCAGTTCCGGCTCGCTTTCGACGTTGAACTGGCGGATGCCACCTTCGAGGGCGAGACGCATTTCCTCGCGCGTCTTTCCGACACCGGAAAATACGATGCGCTCACCCGGCACTCCCGCGGCGCGCGCTTTGCGATACTCGCCACCCGACACCACATCAATACCCGCGCCGAGGTCACCCAAGAGTTTCAGAACCGCGAGGTTGGAGTTCGACTTCATCGCAAAGCACACCAGATGCGGCATGCCGTCGAGCGCTTCGTCAAAGAGCCGGAAGTGCCGCGTCAGCGTCGCGGCGGAATAGACATAGAACGGCGTTCCTACGGCGGCGGCGATATCCGTCACGGGAACGTCCTCGGCATAAAGCGCGCCGTCACGATAGAGAAAATGGTCCATGCGTCCAACCTTGATGCAGCGTTGCGTTTGTTTAGCCGCCTCGCGCGGTCAATGGAATGAGCGCGATTAATTCGCGGGGAAGTGGATGCCAATGGTCGTCGACGTCGAGACGCCAGACTTGCTGTTGACGCCAATGGAGGTGGAGCCGCTCACTTCGGGCTGCACCGGATCACCGTCGACACCACAGGCCGCAAGCAGCCCACATCCCAAAAGCACTATCGCTAACCGTTTCATCCCAGCACCTCTTTCCAACGCGACACCTGAGCGCGCACCTGCGCCGGTGCGGTCCCGCCATAACTTGTGCGCGATGCGACCGAGTTTTCAACCGTCAACACGTCGAAAATGCCGTCCGTGATCGCTTCGTGAACGGATGTCATATCCGTCAGGGACAGGTCGGGCAGATCGCACCCCTTTTTCTCGGCGAGCGCGACGAGGGCGCCGGTGACATGGTGGGCGTCGCGAAATGGCAAACCTGCCTCGCGCACCAACCAGTCCGCCAGATCGGTCGCAGTCGAGAACCCCGATGCGGCAGCGGCGCGCAAATTGTCGGTATTCGCACTCATGTCCGACACCATCCCCGTCATGGCGGCAAGCGCCAGCATGAGGTTGTCGGCGGCGTCGAAAACCTGCTCTTTGTCTTCCTGCATGTCTTTGGAATAGGCCAGAGGCAGCCCCTTCATCACCATCATCAACGCAACATTTGCGCCGAAAATCCGGCCGACCTTTGCGCGGATCAGCTCGGCAGCGTCAGGGTTCTTTTTCTGCGGCATGATGGAGGAGCCGGTCGAGAACCGGTCCGAAAGGGTCACAAACCGGAACTGCGCCGAGGACCAGATCACCAGTTCTTCGGCAAAGCGCGACAGGTGCATCGCGCAGATCGACGCAGAGGACAGGAATTCGAGCGCAAAGTCACGATCCGCCACTGCATCGAGCGAGTTCGCCGTGGGCCGATCAAAGCCCAGTGCCTGTGCCGTCATATCGCGATCAATCGGAAACCCTGTGCCCGCAAGAGCGGCAGAGCCGAGCGGGCTTTCGTTCATCCGCGCACGCGCGTCGCGAAAACGGGACACATCGCGTCCGAACATCTCGACATAGGCCATCATGTGATGCCCCCATGTCACCGGCTGAGCGGTCTGCAAATGGGTGAACCCGGGCATGACCCAATCCGCGCCGGCCTCCGCCTGCGCCAAGAGCGCCTTTTGCAACGCCTCGAGACCCGTGATCGCCGCGTCCATTTGGTCGCGGGTCCAGAGTTTGAAATCGGTCGCAACCTGATCGTTGCGCGAGCGTGCTGTGTGCAGGCGACCTGCGGCGGGACCCACGATTTCCTTGAGGCGCGCCTCCACATTCATGTGGATGTCCTCCAGAGCGGTAGAGAATTCAAACGTTCCGCCCTCGATTTCTGACAAGACCGTGAGTAGACCTTCCCGAATAGCCTGCGCATCGTTAGGCTCGATTATGCCTTGAGCGGCCAACATCGCTGCATGTGCCCGTGAGCCTGCGATATCCTGCGTGGCGAGACGTTTGTCGAAATCGATCGACGCGTTGATCGCTTCCATTATTGCATCGGGTCCTGCGGCGAAGCGCCCGCCCCACATGGTGTTTGTATTTTTTTCCGTCATGGACCTGTCCGAATGCTGAAGACCTTTGTTGCCGCCCTCCTCTACACGGCCCTGATGCTCGCCGCAATTCCCGCGCCTGCGCTGGATGCGCCCGGGCTGCGCGACCTGCGCGAGGGAACCATGCGCAAACTGGAGATTCACGACACGCCGCGCGATATCAACACAGTCTCGATCACGGATCTGGACGGGGCCGTAGACGATCTGGCGCAGTACGCCGGCAAACTGGTGATCGTGAACCTCTGGGCCACTTGGTGTGTGCCCTGCCGCGTGGAAATGCCCGCGCTGGACGCGCTCGCGGCTGAATACGGTGATGACGGCCTTGTGGTTCTGCCAATCGCGACGGGGCGCAATGCGAAACGCGCCATCACGGAATTCTACAAAGAGGCGAACATCACCACCTTGCCGATCCGTTTGGACCCGAAAGGTCAATTGGCGCGCGAACTCGGGGTCTTTGGCCTGCCAGGAACCATCGTGATTTCTCCCGAAGGCAAAGAGATCGCGCGCATGAAAGGCGATGCCGAATGGTTCTCGCAATCCGCACGCGCGATCGTGGACGCCCTTTTGGCCGAGATGCCTCAGGACGAATAATCCTCGACGCGTCGGCGGCGCGGCCAAACATTTGGGCCGCGCGCAAGCGCTCTAACAGTTGAAAATTTTCCTAAGATTTTGGCGAAACCCAGCCGTCTCCAAAATTATCTATTTATTTTCAGATGGTTATCTGTTTCCTACAACTTGTCGAGTGGCAGGATTACAATTTTCTGTTTTACCGGCTGTTAGCCTTCGCACCGCAAAGTCTCATTGAAGTTCGCAATGTGAAGAGTAGCGGGGCACATCATGTCGAATAGGTTCGAACACGGGGGCGAATTGGGTGATCCATTATCGGTTGCCGTGGCCCAACGTGATAAAGACACGATGACGATGGTCAAAGAAGCGATCCGGCGAAAGCAGGTGTTGCTGGCATTTCAGCCAATCGTTCAAACCCGCCACCCCGAACGCCCTGCGTTCTATGAGGGGTTGGTACGGGTGCTCGACCGGACTGGTCGGGTTATTCCGGCGCGGGAATTCATCGACGTTGCGGAAAACTCCGAAACGGGACGCGCCCTCGACTGCCTGTCGATCGAAATGGGTCTCGATGCGTTGGCATCGCAACCGAATCTGCGTCTCGCGATAAATATGTCTGCGCGGTCCATCGGATATCCGCGTTGGAAAGAAACCCTTATGCGCGGCCTCGCCGCCGATTCCACGGTCGCAGAACGATTGATTCTCGAAATCACGGAACGCTCGGCAATGGTCATGCCCGACCTCGTTTCAGTCTTTATGACTGACATGCAGAGCTACGGTATCTCCTTTGCCCTCGACGACTTCGGCGCGGGGTATACTGCCTTCCGGTATCTCAAAGACTTCTACTTCGACATGGTCAAAATTGACGGCGAATTCATTCGCGGCGTTTCCACAAACACCGACAACCAGATCCTGACACAAGCACTCGTCAGCGTCGCGCGCCACTTCGATATGTATACGGTCGCGGAATATGTCGAAAACTATGAGGACGCGGAATATCTCGCCTCAATCGGAGTTGATTGTATGCAGGGGCATTACTTTGGTGCAGCCACAATCGATCCTCCCTTTGACACGCGTCAGGGCAACCTGAAAACGGGTTAAGCTTACGCAGGGACACTTTCGTGACCTATGTCAAAGTGAATTCCTCTGACGCCGCATAAAGGAATGCGCACGGAGAGGACTGCACCAGTTGCAAAGTCGGTGGCCTTTGGGCACTCTCCCTATGAAATTCTGGGAGAAAGAGGCTCACCATGACCCAAGTCGTAATCGCATCCGCCGCACGCACCGCCGTCGGCAGTTTTTCTGGCGCATTTGCTAACACGCCGGCCCATGATCTTGGCGCCGCCGTGCTCGAAGAGCTCGTCGCACGCGCCGGCATTGAGAAAGGCGAAGTGTCCGAAACGATTCTCGGTCAGGTGCTCACCTCAGGTCAGGGTCAAAACCCCGCCCGTCAGGCCCACATCAACGCAGGTCTTCCAAAAGAATCGTCCGCATGGAGCATCAACCAGGTCTGTGGTTCCGGCCTTCGCACCGTTGCTCTCGGCGCGCAGCACATCCTGCTTGGCGACGCGGACATCATTTGTGCAGGCGGACAAGAAAACATGTCGATGTCTCCCCACGTGGCAAACCTGCGCGCAGGGCACAAAATGGGCGACATGAAGTTCATCGATTCTATGATCAAAGATGGTCTTTGGGACGCATTCAACGGCTACCACATGGGCACCACTGCCGAAAACGTAGCCGAGCAATGGCAGATTTCCCGCGACCAGCAGGACGAGTTCGCGGTCGCTTCCCAGAACAAAGCAGAAGCTGCCCAGAATGCGGGTAAGTTCGATGACGAAGTGCTGGCCTTCACCATCAAGACCCGCAAGGGCGACATCGTCGTGAACAAAGATGAATACATCCGTCACGGCGCCAATATGGAAACCATGCAGAAACTTCGCCCCGCTTTCTCGAAAGACGGCTCGGTGACGGCTGGTAACGCATCGGGCATCAACGACGGTGCCGCAGGCGTCCTCCTGATGAGCGCGACCAACGCGGAAAAGCGCGGCATTGAACCGCTCGCACGCATCGTATCCTATGCGACTGCCGGTCTGGACCCGTCGATCATGGGTGTTGGCCCAATCTTTGCATCTCGCAAGGCGCTCGAAAAAGCCGGCTGGAAAGCCAGTGACCTGGATCTCGTCGAAGCGAACGAAGCCTTCGCAGCTCAGGCCTGTGCGGTGAACAAAGACATGGGTTGGGACCCTGCGATCGTGAACGTCAACGGCGGTGCAATCGCCATCGGTCACCCCATCGGTGCCTCCGGTGCGCGCATCCTCAACACGCTGCTATTCGAAATGAAACGACGCGATGCAAAGAAAGGTCTCGCGACACTTTGTATCGGTGGGGGCATGGGGGTTGCTCTCTGCGTCGAACGCGACTAACCAGAACCGGCTGCGCAATTAAGTTGCGCAGTCGCCGCATGTCGGCACATTAAAATAACTCGGTGGAGGAGGATACGATGGCCAGAGTTGCGCTCGTAACGGGAGGATCCCGCGGGATCGGTGCTGCTATTTCAAAGGCGTTGAACGACGCCGGATACACGGTTGCCGCAAACTATGCGGGCAATGACGAGGCTGCGGCCAAGTTCACCGCCGAAACCGGTATCAAAACCTACAAATGGAACGTGGCAGACTACGACGCCTCGAAGTCCGGTATCGCGCAAGTCGAAAGCGACCTCGGCCCGATTGACGTTGTGGTGGCAAATGCGGGCATTACGCGCGACGCACCTTTCCACAAAATGACCCCTGAGCAGTGGCATCAGGTGATCGACACAAACCTGACCGGCGTGTTCAACACCGTCCATCCGGTGTGGCCCGGTATGCGGGAGCGTAAATTTGGCCGTGTCATCGTGATCTCATCGATCAACGGACAGAAGGGCCAGTTTGCCCAGGTCAACTACGCCGCAACGAAAGCTGGCGACCTTGGCATCGTGAAGTCTCTCGCGCAGGAAGGCGCGCGGGCAGGCATCACAGCCAATGCAATCTGCCCCGGCTACATCGCGACCGAAATGGTCATGGCGATCCCCGAAGAAGTCCGCAACAAAATCATCGCGGGCATCCCCGCCGGTCGCCTCGGCGAACCCGACGAGATCGCGCGCTGCGTAGCGTTCCTTGCCTCCGATGACTCGGGCTTTATCAACGGTTCGACCATCTCCGCAAACGGCGCACAATTCTTCGTGTAGCCAAGCGAACAGACCGACGAAGGGCCGCCGATTTGGCGGCCTTTTTTCTTGCCATTTTGTGAGGTGCGCATTCTAACGCCGGCATGAATACACAGATCGCGACCCTTATCGGTTTCTTTGCCGTCCTCCTTTGGGCCCTGCTTGCGGTTTTGACCGTTGGCACCGCCCCTGTGCCGCCATTCCAACTGAACGCAATGTGCTTTTCCATCGCGGGAACTATCGGCGTTGTCTGGACGATTTGGACGAACAAATGGCACCTCTTGCGCGCGGTGCCGCTACGCGCCTACGCTTTTGGAACGGCCGGCCTGTTCGGATACCACGCCCTCTATTTTGCAGCGCTCCGATTGGCACCACCCGCCGAGGCAGGGCTCATCGCCTATTTGTGGCCCCTGTTCATCGTCCTTTTTTCGGGTCTCTTACCCGGCGAGCGGATCAGACCACTCCATATCCTTGGAGCCATCGTGGCTTTTCTGGGCGCAGCACTCATTCTTAAAGACGGCGCCTCGTTTTCAAAGGCAAATAGCCTCGGCTACGTGCTCGCTTTTTGCTGTGCACTTACGTGGTCCGGGTATTCAGTATTATCGCGCCAATTCAAAGGCGTACCCAGCGTCGCCGTGACGGTGTTCTGCATCGCAGCCGCTGTACTCTCGGCTGTCGCACATGTTCTCGTCGAAGACACGGTTTGGCCCACAACCACCGCCAATTGGCTCTCGGTGCTGGCCCTCGGCGCAGGGCCGGTTGGTCTGGCGTTCTATGTGTGGGATGTGGGCGTCAAGTTCGGCAATATCCAGCTACTTGGCACCGCGTCATACGCGGCTCCGTTGCTATCAACGCTTGCACTTGTCGCTACAGGGATGACTGAACCGCGTGCCGTTTTGTGGGGCGCGGCAGGTATGATTACACTTGGTGCGGCTTTGGCCGCTCTGGGGAGCCGCCAAAGCCGCTAGTCCCGTTTATGCGCTGGTAGAAAGACGAGCGATCTCTTCTTTGAGTCGCAGTTTCTGTTTTTTAAGGTCGGTGATACGGAGTTCGTCGATACCGGGCTGACGTTGTGCCGTTTCGACTTTCTCCGAGAGGTGTTGATGTTTCTTCTTCAGTTCTTCCAGATGGGAACTCAAGCTCATAGCGTCTCCTCTCAGTCAGGTTGAATGTAAAACCTATGTAACGATTGCATCACACAAAACGAGTCGTGTCACGGGTTTCATATGCCCCTTGTGTGCGCCATGAGAGTAACGCGCGAAAGATTGCCAATGTCTTTAGGATGACCATTCGAGCGGCGCACCGTTCCGAAGGATGGAACGCGCCTCAATCGTATAATCATCACGGTCGCTATCATGGTGAGTTCCATCATGCATGATGAATGGCGCCTCCAGAACCAAATCCGCCCGCCCGCCTTTTCGCGCCTGCACGATGACGAGTTCGGCCGCCCGTCCGATGCGCGCCGAAATCGGACGGATGCGGATAGATCCCACGCGGAGATCCATTGCGCGCAGGACATCAGCCAACCGGTCTGCGCGCTGGATCAACGTCAAATATCCCTTTGGCAAAAGACGCCGCGTGGCAAAATCGATCCACGTCTCCAAAGACGTCGATCCGGCAAGCGCAATGTCGCGGCCCTCATGGGGAGATGCGGTTGACCTTTCACGCCGATAATAGGGCGGGTTGGTAATGACGTGATCAAAGGACATCTCGTTCAATGCCGCGGGCGGGTTGGCCAGATCGCCCTCGAAAACCTCAAAAGCAATGCCATTAGTTCCGGCATTGCGTCGCGCCAGCGCAGCATACGCCGGCTGGACCTCTAGCCCCGACAGTTGAAGTCCTGAGACGCGCGCGCCGAGGCAAAAGGCAGCCGTGCCGACCCCACACCCGATATCAAGCACCCGCTGGTTTGGTTTCGCAGGCGTGGCCGCTGCGAGCAGAACAGGATCAACACCCGCGCGGTAGCCAAAACGCGGCTGCGATATCGTCAATCGTCCGCCGAGAAACCCGTCACGTGTTTCCTCAGATGTCGTCACACATCCTCCAGCGAAAAATCGTTATCGATCAGAATGCGGCGTGCGATCAAATAGTCGCCATCGCGCACCATCAGGCGGCGCGGCAATATGCCAATGCTACCTTCCAGCACGCTCATGTGGACGTCCATTTCAAAGCAGTCTATATCCTCCCCAGCTAGCAAAGCCTTCGCGAATACGATCTGGGTCGGGTCTGTTGTTCGTAGGATCTGTTTCATCAAGATGATCTAAATCCAGTCTGCAAGGTTTGTCGAGAAGGGGATGGTTCGCGCATGAGTTTGGACGAGGCAGTCGAGAAACCGCACGAGAAATTGGCCGCCTATCTGGCCGACGATCTGGAGGCTGTAAATGCGCTCATTCGGGAACGAATGGCTTCCGAACACGCACCGCGCATTCCCGAAGTCACGGCCCATTTGATCGAAGCTGGCGGGAAGCGACTGCGACCGATGCTCACGCTCGCATCTGCAAAAGCCTGCGGGTATGACGGCCCATACCACGTCCATCTCGCCGCGACGGTAGAGTTTATCCATACCGCAACCCTGCTGCATGATGATGTCGTTGACGAAAGTGCGCAACGGCGCGGACGGCCGACCGCCAACCTGCTATGGGATAACAAATCATCGGTCCTCGTTGGTGACTATCTTTTTGCCCGCGCCTTTCAGTTGATGACCGACGCGCAAGACCTGCGTGTTCTGCGCATCCTGTCCAATGCCGCCGCGACGATCGCCGAGGGTGAGGTGCTCCAACTCACCGCGGCACAGGATCTGCGCACGGATGAAGACATCTACCTCAAGGTCGTGCGTGGCAAAACCGCCGCGCTTTTCTCCGCCGCGACAGAAGTCGGCGGTGTGTTGGCGCAGCAGGACGAAACCGTTATCCGAGCACTGTTTGACTATGGCGATGCACTGGGGATTTCGTTCCAGATTGTGGACGATCTGTTGGATTATTGGGGCTCGGACAAAACCGGCAAAAACATTGGCGATGATTTCCGCGAACGCAAACTCACGCTCCCTGTGATCAAGGCCGTCGCAAAGGCCGACGCAGAAGAGCGCGCCTTTTGGCAGCGCACGATTGAGAAAGGGCGTCAGGAAGAGGGCGATCTCGACCACGCGATCGCGCTACTCACCAAGCACAACACCTTGGAAGAAACCCGTGCAGTCGCGATTGAGTGGGCCGAACGCGCCAAGGCGGCTTTGTCTGCCCTGCCAACGGGCGATGTACCACCAATGCTGGCCGATATCGCCGACTACGTGGTTGCCCGCCTGCGATAGGCCAGCGGGTCGATCACGGTAGCGTCGAGGCCGATTTGATCCACCACCACGGATTGCTGTCAGCCAATTGCTGGGCGGCAAAATCGGCCTTGTAGCGTGTTTCAAAGAGCGCAAAACAGGTCGCACCCGATCCTGACATTCGCACCATCAACGCACCCGGTGCCAGAGCAAGCACCGTCAGCGCTGCGGCAATTTCCGGCGCGGCCTTCACCGCGGCCGATTGCAAATCATTGCGCTGACCGGCGAGCCAATCCGCCAAAGACAATCCATCAGGCCAATTGGGCAACTCGTCCTCCATCGGCGCGTTCTGTTTGAGGCTCAGCGCCGAAAAGACATCGGGCGTTGAAACCGGCACGCGCGGATTAAGCAATACCATGTGAAGCGCAGGCAAGGTAACGGGCGAAATGTCGTCCCCAATCCCGCGCATCCGTGCAGATCGCGCCGAAACACAGACCGGAACATCCGCGCCGAGTGACAGAATGTCATCGGGCATCTTTCCCCCCAACCGCACGGCAGCGCGCAGCGTTGCAGCCGCATCCGCCGAACCGCCGCCAATTCCCGACGCGGGCGGCAATCTTTTGTCCAAAGTCAGATCCATGGGGATGCCCGTCAGGCCAGCCGCCTTCAGAACGAGATTGTCGGCCCCTGTTGGCACGCCATCCGCAAACGGACCTGTGACCGCAAGCGTGGATTGGGCCTGAGAGGCGGGGGATGCCGCGATCTGATCACCCACATCGACGAATGCAACCAGACTATCGAGCAGGTGATACCCATCCGCGCGCTGCCCTGTTACATGCAATGCGAGGTTGATTTTAGCGGGGGCGAAAACCTTAACCGTCATTGGGCGTCCGTGTTGGCGCCTCGCCCTCTTCGATCAGAACCCGATCAAGACCAACCTCGATTTTCCGGCGAATACGCTCTGCATCCTCCGGCTCGGGGTCGAAGGACTGGGCGCGGTGCCATTGGAACATAGCCTCGCGTTCACGCCCTACCGCCCAATAGACATCTCCAAGGTGGTCATTGATGATGGGATCCACCGGCAAAAGTTCCGCCGCGCGTTCCATTGGCTCCACCGCTTCTTCGAATTTGCCGATCCGGTAAAGGCCCCATCCAAGACTATCCGTGATGTACCCGTCATCGGGTCGCGCCGCGACCGCCGCGCGGATCATCTGCATCGCTTCGTCGTAGTTTTCCCGCCGCTCAAGGAACGAGTAGCCAAGGTAATTCAGTACCTGTGCCTGACCCGGTTGCAGGGCCAATGCACGGCGCAAATCGGCTTCGGCCTCGGGCCATTGGTCAGAGCGCTCATAGGCAATGCCGCGGGTGAAATAGAGTGGCCATGCCGCCGCATCGTCGCTCTCCATCAACGCAAGCGCGTCGGTATAGGCAGCGATCGCCTCCTCGTAGCGCGAGTTTCGTCGCATCACGTCGCCGAGCACCACATGGACTTCGGAATTGTCCGCACGCGATTTGGCGAGCTGTTTGAGAACCTCGATCTCCGCGTCACCTTTGCCTGCCGCGCGCAGGGCTTCGGCACGGCCGAGTTCGGCCATCGGGTAGAATGCGCTCTCTGCAGGGATCGTTTCATACGCCTCGGTGGCCAGATCGAAGTTGCTCATTTTCTCGAGCAGTCGCGCCACAAACAGAGGGTAGGCTTCCTTTTCCGGTCTTAGCTCCTGCGCGACGCGCGCGTAGAGCAACACATAGGAATCATCCAACCCGCCATCCAACGCAACCGCCACCGAGTGGAATACATCCGCAATCCCATCGCGCGCGGAGCGAACCACATCAAACGGGATGGCCTCTCCGGCGACCAATTTGGCGTGATACGCCTCAATTTCGGGATCACGTTTGGGTCCGAATGCCGATTCCATGAGCGCTAACGCCTCGTCGGAGCGCTCGAGTTGGCTCAGCATCTGAATGCGCGCAATCACGGCCGTGCGGGTGCCGATATCACCGGCCTTGCTCAGGATATCCGCGCCTGCTTCGTAGTCACCGACATAGGCAACGGCGAGCGCTTTGTTATAGGGCCCGAAAAATTCGAACCCCTGCCCGATTTGTCCGGTCTGGTCAAAAACGTCGAGCGCGGCACTCATATCGCCGGTTCCCACCAACGCCCATGCGCGCAGCAGAGTGTCCACGATCGGGCTGACGCCCTGACCCGCGTCGAGCGCGACGACGATGTCGGCGTATTTTTCCTCAAGCGCGAGGTTGGTGAGGGTCGCCATAGCTGCAATCTGGTTGCCCGGCTGTGCCGCCTCCAGAGCAATGGCATAGCCTTTGACAGCTTCGAAATCCCCCAACGAAATATAGCCGGAAATTGCGGCCTCAAGCAGATCGGGGTTTGTCGGATCACCAACCAGGAACCGTGTCGCATATTGCGAAAGCGCGCGCAGATCGCGGTCAATCGTGGCCTGCCGCGTGGCGAGGTACGACCCCGCGTCCGCAAAGGCAGGCGCGGGCACCGTCGCACTCACGCCACCTAGAGCCAAGGCGAGGATCACGGCCTGCGTGAAACCGCGGGAACGACTTTTGATTTCGGTCACTTAAGCTCTCCCAATAGTTGGAAACAGCCTAACGACGCGCCCAAGGCGCTGCAATGGCGCAGAGGTCACAACCCGGCGAGACGACGCGGGATCATGCATCACATATTGGGATAATTCGGCCCGTCGCCGCCCTGTGGCACCGTCCACGTGATGTTGCCCATCGGATCTTTGATATCGCATGTTTTGCAGTGCACGCAGTTCTGAAAGTTGATCTGAAACTTCGCATCCGCGCCCTCACCCAAAAACTCATAGACACCCGCCGGACAATAACGCGCCGAAGGGCCCGCAAATTCCGCAAGATTGACCCGAACGGGGATATCAGGATCGGTGAGTTTCAGATGGCAGGGCTGGCTTTCTTCGTGGTTCGTCGCGGAGAAAGACACATTGGTCAGACGATCAAAGGACAGCACACCATCCGGCTTTGGATAGTCGATGGATTTGAAATCCTGCGCTTTGCCGGTAGATTCAGCGTCCGATTTTCCGTGCTTTAACGTGCCAAAGAGGGAAAACCCGAAGAGGTTGTTGGTCCACATGTCGAAACCGCCCAGCGCGAGGGAGGCGCCAAGCCCCCACTTCGACCACAATGGCTTCACATTGCGCACGCGTTTGAGATCCTTGGCCACGGCACCCGTGCGCAGCTCCTTCTCGTAGCCTTCCAGAACATCACCGGAGCGGCCTTCACGAAGGGCGTCCACCACATGTTCAGCTGCGGCTTTGCCCGACAGCATTGCGTTATGGTTGCCTTTGATACGCGGCACGTTGACGAGGCCAACCGAACAACCGAGCAGCGCACCGCCCGGAAAGGCCGCTTTTGGCATCGATTGATATCCGCCCTCGGAAATCGCGCGGGCACCATAGGCCACGCGTTTACCGCCCTTGAGCAGGTCGGCGATCATCGGATGGTGCTTCATCCGCTGGAATTCCATGTAGGGAAATAGATGCGGGTTGCGGTAGTTGAGGTGAACAACCGCGCCGATAAACACCTGATTGTTTTCTGCGTGGTAAATGAATCCGCCCCCACCGGCATTTCCACCGAGCGGCCACCCCATCGTGTGGGTCACAGTCCCTTCGCGATGTTTGGCAGGGTCGATTTCCCAGATTTCCTTCATCCCGAGACCGAATTTCTGTTCATCGCGCCCTTTTGACAGGTCGTAACGGGCAATGATTTCCTTGGCGAGCGACCCGCGCACACCTTCCGAAATCAGGACATATTTCCCGAGCAGTTCCATGCCGGGCTCATAGGCCTCCGACGGCGTGCCATCCGCGTTCTTGCCGAATTCACCGGCAACGACGCCTTTGACCTCGCCATTCTCGCCGTAGACGAGTTCGGAACAGGACATGCCAGGGAAAACTTCGACGCCGAGCTCTTCGGCCTGTTCGGCCATCCAGCGGCACACATTGCCCATCGAGACGATGTAGTTGCCGTGGTTGTTCATCAATGGCGGCATCGGCCAGTTCGGAATGCGAATTTGACCCGCCTGCCCGAGTACATAGAAGTTGTCTTTGGCTACCGGTGTGTTGAGAGGCGCGCCCCGTTTTTTCCAGTCCGGGATGAGCGCGTCCAAACCGCAGGGATCCAGAACAGCACCCGACAAAATATGCGCCCCGACTTCGGACCCCTTTTCGAGAACCACAACATTGAGGTCTGCATC
Organism: Celeribacter arenosi; assembly: GCF_039539485.1. Classification (NCBI taxonomy): domain Bacteria; kingdom Pseudomonadati; phylum Pseudomonadota; class Alphaproteobacteria; order Rhodobacterales; family Roseobacteraceae; genus Celeribacter; species Celeribacter arenosi. Next base: position 35,084 of record NZ_BAABDF010000005.1, on the reverse strand, counting down.
GAGCTGCTTGATCCGGATGGCGGCGGACAGTCCTGCCGGCCCCGCACCAACGATCACAACGTCATATTCCATCGCTTCGCGCTCGAACTCAGACATTTTATTGCTTCCTCAATCAAATTCCGGCGTTGCGCCTTCCTAACCCCCATTCTCCTGTCGGGTCAATTTGCCTTGGCGACTTTCGTTGCGTCTCGGGCCGCTAAATCGCCGCAGGGCCGGTCCGTGCGTGCGATTGTGTGTTTTGGCGTGGCGAGGCACCGCGCCCCTTGCATTCCCGCGCCATTCGCGAAAGGGTATCGGGACGAAAATGGATTACAACGAAAACGCGCGTCGGTTCTGACCGATGGCTGCGTTTTTTTCATGCAGACGAGTGCCATGGAAAAGATTCTGATGACCCGCGCGGGGCACACCGCGCTGAACGACGAACTCAAGAAGCTGAAGTCGGTCGAACGTCCGGCGATTATTCGTGCAATTGCCGAAGCCCGCGAACTGGGCGACCTTTCGGAAAACGCCGAATACCATTCCGCTCGCGAGAAACAGAGCTTTATCGAGGGCCGCGTCAAGGAACTCGAAAGCATCGTGTCTCTGGCGGAAGTGGTGGACCCGAAGTCGCTTTCAGGCACCGTGAAATTCTCGGCAACCGTTACCATCGTTGATGAAGACACCGACGAGGAAAAGAAATTCCAGATCGTTGGCGAAAACGAGGCCGACATCGAACGCGGACTTCTCAACATCAAATCGCCCCTCGCGCGCGCCCTCATCGGCAAAGATGAAGGTGATAGCGTCGAAGTTCGCACCCCTGGTGGTGATAAGGCATACGAGATCCTGAAGATCGAGTATATCTGACGACATACGTTCCAACCGGAACTCTCGGAGATCTATCGTGCCAGACAAAGAGGCGCAGAACTCGCATCTTGGGGTCTATCAACGACCCGAAGAAGAGCCACGCATTACCGCCACCGAAATCATCGCGGCGGCGTTGTCGCTTGTCTGGCTTTTGGCCGCAGGCGGATTTTTCCTGATCCTCGGACCAGGGGATAGCGAATTCGATTCCATTCGCTTCGTGATGATCCTGATCGCGGTTTTCATGCCTGTGGCGATGATTTGGGTAGGCGCCCTCGCTGTGCGCGCCTCGGTCACGATGCGCGAAGAGAGCCGGCGCCTGCAGTCTGCGATCTCCGCCATGCGCCAGACCTATCTGAGCCAACAACACGGCGGGGCCGCCAGCCAGACGGTCGAGAAGAAACTCGAAGAAATCGTCGCGGCGCAGCGCAAAACCGAATCCACACTCGCCACTTTCACCTCCATACGCCCCGGCGCGGTACCGCCGGAGGACAAACTGGCGATTCCATCTCCGGCTCTGGCAGAGGAACAGGGTCTGCTGGCGCTCGGCACACCCTCTGAGAGTCTCGCGCCGCCCCTGTCCGTGGCAGATTTTATCAAGGCGCTCAATTTCCCCGAAACCGCCGAGGATAAAGAGGGTTTTCGTGCGTTGCGTCGCGCGTTGGCTGATCGCAACGTCGGACAGCTCGTCCACGCCGCGCAGGATGTTCTCACGCTCATCTCGCAGGACGGCATCTATATGGATGACCTGCGTCCCGATCGCGCAAAACCGGATGTCTGGCGCAAGTTTGCCGAAGGCGTACGCGGCGCGAGTGTTGCCCCACTCGGCGGCGTGCGGGACCGCTCGTCTCTCGCGCTAGCTGCGGGACGGATGAAGCAGGACGCCATTTTCCGTGATGCGGTTCACCATTTTCTGCGGAAATTCGACAGGACCTTTGCCGAGTTTGAAAAGACCGCGACCGATGAAGAAATCGCGGCACTTTCAGACACCCGCACGGCGCGCGCCTTCATGCTATTGGGGCGCGTGACAGGGACTTTCGACTGACATGCCACGCGCAGACCTCAGATCGCAGTTCCGGCGCGGCTTTGTTGATAGCCTGCCCTTCTATCTCGTGGTTGGGCCCTTTGGTCTGATTTTCGGCGTCATCGCGACCGAGGCGGGATTGAACCTTGTCGAGGTTATGGGATTTTCCATTCTGGTCATCGCGGGAGCATCGCAACTCGCCGCGCTGCAGCTGATGTCAGAAAACGCACCGACGGTGATTGTTCTGGCTACTGCTCTGGCGGTCAACATGCGCATGGCGATGTATTCCGCATCCCTCACACCGCACATCGGTAAAGCGCCGTTTTGGATGCGCGCCTTAGCGGCCTATTTCCTGTTTGATCAACCCTACGCCCTGTCGATGATCGACTACGAGAAAGAGCCGGAGCGCAGTGCCATTGAGAAAATCACGTATTTCGCAGGCGTGGGCGTGCCGATGAGCGTAGTCTGGTATGCAGCGACGCTTGCAGGCGCACTGCTCGGAGAACGTATCCCCGGTGACATCGGCCTCGATTTCGCAGTCCCGATCACCTTTCTCGCCGTCGTCGCCCCAATGTTGAAATCGCTTGCGCATGTCGCCGCGGCGTTCACCTCCGTGGCTCTCGTCATCGTTCTGGGCTTTATGCCCTATGGATCGGGTCTTTTGGTCGCGGCCCTCATCGCCCTCATCGTCGGTGCGCAGGTCGAAATCTGGACCGAAAAGCGCAAGAAGGGGCTCGTCCAATGACGCACCCCGACGTGTGGACCATCATCATCGGGCTCGGTATCGGGACCTATCTGATCCGGCTTTCGTTCATCGGATTGGTGGGCGATCGCGACATGCCCCCGTGGTTACTGCGGATGTTGCGTTATACGCCCGTCGCGATTCTTCCAGGCCTCGTCACCCCGATGCTCATCGGACAGGGCGCAACCGAACTGGAACCCAGCCGTCTGGCCGCCGCAGTCGTCACAGTGGCCGTGGGACTCGTGACGAGAAACGTATTCTACGCGATCATTGCTGGCATGGGATTGTTCGTGATCTTGGGCGCTCTAGGCGTTTAACCTTACTGCAAACGCAACGGCGGCGCGTAGATCATCCCGTCATTGTCGTCGGGGCTGTTGTCGTAATGGGTCTGAGAGGACGTGATCGGTTTCGTCGACATCCACGCCATCAGACGGTTCGGAAAATAGGTTTGTGGCGCGTCCGAGAAGCCCGGCACATCTTTCAAAATATCAGAAATCGAGTTTGCACAATTTGCCTTTGGCACCGCGCCATAGGCCTGAATACGCGCGAGCACGAGTTCCGCGACCTGAGGCGATACGGGGATTTTCTGCTCCACGACCCTGAATGTGATGCGGGCATGGTAGTCGATGTAGAAATCGACTGCCGCATCGCTCATCCCGAAGATCACATCGTTGCGCTCTGGCAAATGCGGGTGCTTGAACGTGCCTGCAGGATCAAAAATCGCGCGCTGTGAGGGCGCATTGACCATCAAAGCAGAATGCAGCCCCGCGCCCGATTTGTTCGAGATCACGGTATATAGCGTGAGCGCGGGCGGCGTGGGGTCACGATACACCGAGCGGGCAACTTCCGCATCCGGCGCCCACTTGGGCTCTGCCGCACCACAGGCGGCAAGAATTGCGACCGCGACAAGCAGAAGGGTGTGACGGATCACGCGCATGGTCCGACCCCTTTTCAGGTTCAGCTATTGAAGATCGCGAGGAAGATCAGGACCCCGATCGAAAAGATCGCCACATAAGTCGACCATTTGATGAAACCGTCAAAGGCTTTTTCCTGGGCTTCGATGTTCATTTCGCCGTGCTTGTGATCAGCCATGGTGCGTATATTCCCTATCTTTTGTGGAATCTGTCGTTGTTGGGCATCCGATTAGACGATTTGACGGGCGCTGTCACCCACCCTGTTTGTCACGCCCGTCCTCGTCAACCGGATCGCCGGCCAGATCATTGGCCAGCCGGAAACCGATCCGCATCGGCGTTTCTGTATCGGGGTTTTTGGGCAGGGCACGCAACATAACCGATAGCTGGGTGACGTGCTGGATCAACTGCGCTTTGGTTCCCGTTTGATCCGTTCCGTAGAAGGTGACGATGTCCGGATCGAAAAAGCCGAGCCCCTCAATCCGCATCACGCCGGTTTCAGATCCCGCGAATCCCATCGCGACTTCATGTTCATTGTCGAGCGTTTCTTCGAAATTCTTGATGTAGAGGATCAGGCGCTCATAGGCCCATTCGGCCGGGCTTTTTTGTGCGACCGGCTTTTTGGACATCGCCTCGGGTAGAGGTTTTTCCTCCGCCGTGCGCGGGGCATCGGGGTCGAGGTGAACGACGCGGGCCTGAGGAAGCGCTTCGCTCTCATAGGCTTCTGCGGCCGTTTCGATGCGGTTATCTCCGGTCATTGTGACGCCCTCGTTTGCCAGACGTAGGCACCATCCTCTCTGACCTCGCGGGTGACAAGCCCCTTGGCAAAAAGGTGATGGCAATGCGCCATCGCCTCCACCATCGCGAGCCCGTATTCGCCCTTCTTGATCTTGCGGCGAAACAGGGCGTCAAAGCAGTCGCAGGCGGTGGCAGGCTCGGCCAAAAACACGCGCAACCTTTCCAGTGCCGCCGCGTGGTTGTCGATCAATTGCCCTAGGCGCGCAGGCAATCCGCGATAGGGCTTTTTGTGGCCCGTCAGGACAATTTGGGTGTCCGTGGCATAGGGTCGAAACCGCATACAGCTATCGATCCAATCGCCTACAGGGTCCGCCTCCGGCTCGGTGGCGTGCAATCCGAGATTTGGCGAAATCGACCCGAGGAGTTGATCCCCGCCAATAACGAGCTCTCCATCATGGGACCATAGCGTCGCGTGTTCCGGCGCGTGACCGTCGCCACATCGCACGTCCCAAACCCGCCCGCCTGCCTTGATCACATCGCCTTCCTGAATGCGCGTGAAACCTAACGGGATGGGGCCGACAGCGTCGGATGTATTGAAGGGGCGGGTGGTTTCTCGCTCGGCCAAAATCTCGGGCGCGATACCGCAGGAACGCCAGAAAGCGACCATTTGCGGCGTCGGCCTGTCCTGCGTATCCAGTTGCAGCATTCGCGCCATCAAGTAGGCCGTGCGCGTGGTAAGTAGTTCTGTGCCGAACTCGGTCATGAACCACCCAGCCAATCCGATGTGGTCGAGATGGTGATGCGTTGCGATCAAACGTGTGACAGGTTTCCCCGCCAAAGGCCCCGACAAGAGATTGCGCCAAGCCGACCGCGTCCGTTCGGTATCCACGCCTGTGTCCACAATCGTCCAGCCCGTACCATCATCGAGCGCATAGACATTCACATGGTTCAACGGTTGCGGCAGCGGCATCTGCGCCCATAGGACACCATCCGCCACCTCGACCATTTGGCCTTCTTCAGGCGGCTCGAACGGGGTGACGATCGGTCCGATCATCCCGCAGCGAGATCGTCGAGGGTGATCGCGTAGAGGTCAGCGGAGCCGCGTTTGGTTTGCGCCAGTAGCCCTGCGAATTCAGGCAGGACACGATGGATGTAAAAGGCTGCTAGGCGTGCACGGTTCGGGTCGGCTTTTGCCGCCTTGAGGTGGAAGTACCCCCCCAGAACGCGTGCAAAGGCACGCAGGTAGGGCACTGCACAGCCGAAACGGTCATTCATGTCGAGCGACAGCATACCTTCCACCGCCTCGCGCAGGGTCTCCGCCGCGCTCCAAACCGGCTCGGCAAGCTCGGGAAGTTCGCCGCGCACGTTCTCGGCAAAGGCCTCGATCTCGTCCAGCAGACCAAAGGCAGCGTCGCCCCCATCCATCAGTTTGCGACCAACGAAATCCATTGCCTGAATGCCGTTGGTTCCCTCGTAAATCGAGGTGATCCGCGCATCGCGGGCATATTGGGCAGCGCCGGTTTCCTCGATATATCCCATCCCGCCGTGCACCTGCACACCAGACTGGGCGATTTCATGGCCGATGTCGGTCGAGAACGCTTTTGCCACAGGAATGAGGAACGCCCCACGCGCGGCCTGATCGGGTTCGCTACGCCCACGATCCAACGCAACCGCGCAGCTAAGCGAAATTGCGCGCGCCACAAAGGTATCTGCCCGCATCGCGGCCAGCATCCGGCGAACATCGGCGTGATCGACGATTGCGCCGGTTCCATCCGCAACAGGGCTGCGGCCCTGCACACGATCACAGGCATATCCGAGCGCTTTTTGGGTCGCGGCCTCGGCAATCCCGACACCCTGCACCCCGACACCGAGCCGTGCATTGTTCATCATCGTGAACATCGCCTTCATGCCGCTGTGTTCTTCACCGACCAACCATCCGGTCGCGCCCTCGTATTCCATCACACAGGTCGGCGATCCATGAATCCCCAGCTTGTGTTCGAGGCTAACGACCCGCAGCGTGTTTTCCTCGCCCGGTTCGCCATTCTCATCGAGCAAGTATTTGGGCACCATGAAGAGCGAGATGCCTTTGGTGCCCTCTTGCCCATCGGGTAGTCGTGCGAGCACGAGGTGGCAGATGTTCTTTGAAAAATCACTGTCACCCCAGGTAATGAAAATCTTCTGTCCGGTGATCGCATAGGTACCGTCGCCATTCGGCTCAGCCTTGGTGCGCAACGCGCCTACATCGGACCCCGCGCCCGACTCGGTGAGGTTCATTGTGCCACACCATTCGCCCGATATCAGTTTGGGCAAATAGAGCGATTTGAGTTCGTCAGAGGCATGATTTTCCAGCGCCTCGATCTGTCCCTGCGACATCAGCGGGTTGAGCGCGAGAGAGAGACAGGCACCGGACATCATTTCATTGACCGCAGTGGCCAATGTCAGCGGCAAAGCCATCCCGCCATGTTCTTCACCGGCCAGCATCCCCATCCAGCCACCTTCGGCAATCTGGGTGTAGGCATCCGCGAAACCCGGCGAACTCTTGACCTTGCCGTTTTCCAATCGTGCAGGGTTCAAATCGCCAGCACGGTCGATCGGGGCAATCACATCGCTCGCCAAACGGCCCGCTTCCTCGATCACGGCCATGGCAGTGTCACGATCCAGATCGGGAAACTGCGGACTGCCGACTACGGCGCCGAACGGCGCAATGTGATCTAGAACGAACCGGATATCTTCGACGGGCGCGCGATATGGCATGGATGGGCCTCCTTGGTGTTAACCCACCGTAGCCCACGCGATTTTCGACAGGAACTTGAACGCAGCGTCACGCCCGTCCGGCCTCTGAGGACAAGAGTGCAGGCGTGACACCGATCGAGCGCAACGCGGCCTCCCATTTCTTATCGGCGGAGAGATCAAAGACGATCTGCGCATCCGCCTCGCAGGTCAGCCATCCGTTGGCCGAAATCTCGTCTTCGAGCTGCCCCGGCCCCCAACCAGCGTAGCCCAAACACAAAAGCCGCGCCGCAGGTCCCTCCCCCATGGCGAGATCGCGCAGGATCTCGCGCGATGCAGTCATGGAATAGCCTTCGCAAACATCCATGGACCCGTTTTCCGAGGTATAGTCGCTCGAATGCAAAACGAACCCGCGCCCGATTTCCACAGGCCCGCCAAAATGTACCGGCAAAGGACGCATGGTCGCCGACACGGCAATATCCAGTTGGTCGAAAATATCGCCGGGTTCGATTTCTTCGGAGATTTTGTTGATCATCAACCCCATCGACCCGTCAGACGAATGGGCACAGACGAAGACCACAGCGTTCTCGAACCGGGGATCCCCGATGCCCGGCATCGCGACCAGCAACTTACCTGTCAGATCGGTGTCCATAGGGCGTATCATCCCCACAGCACACAGGAGATTTGCCGCGAAGGCAAGCCGATAGCGCCCCCATCGCAACAGAATCCAACCTCTCGGCGGTCTCGCTGTTTTGTGAGTTCTGCGCGGGCACACAGATGCCTATAAGGGTCGCCATGCATCATGACCTGATCCTTCGCGCCATTGCCGCGCTCACCCTATCCTTCGCCCCGATGTCGCTCACGGCACAATCGGAATCCGAATTCGCGCGCATTGAAATGCTCACCGGTTGGCAGATGGAGAATGGCAACAGAATGGCGGCGGTGCGGGTCGCGCTCGCGCCCGGGTGGCACACCTATTGGCGCGCGCCGGGTGAAGCAGGCATCCCGCCACGCTTTTTCTGGAGCGGTTCGCAAAACGTCGCGGCCGTCCGCTATCATTGGCCGATCCCGCAGGTTTACGAACAGAACGGCATGACTTTCATCGGATATGAAGATGAATTGGTCCTACCGATTGAAATCATCCCGCGCACATCGGGTGACATTCGCCTCTCCGGTGTGATGGAGCTGGGTGTTTGCGATGACATCTGCATGCCTTTGAGCGCACCACTCTCCGCAACCTTTGACGATAGCCTCGATTCTGCGGACACCGCTCCGATCCAGAAATCCCTGCGCTCACGTCCCGTTGCGATGACCGGCGTGACCTGTGCGGCCGAACCCGTCAGCGACGGGATGCGGGTAAAGGCGACCATGTCTCTGCCGTCACTTGGTATTGGTGAGATGGCGGTCATCGAACATCCCGACCCACAGGTATGGGTTGCTGAATCGACCATGGAACGCACGGGCACGGATGTATCGGTGACAACCGAGATGGTCCAACCGGACGCTCAACCCTTTGCGATTGAACGCTCTTCGCTCATCATAACCGTTCTCGGAAACGGACAGGCCTACGAGGCGCGTGGCTGTCGCGGGTAATTACTGCGTCGCCTGAGTGCGGTTGCGTGCGATCACAATTGCCGACACGATATAGGTTAGGATCAGGACCACCGCGCATCCGGCGAGAAATACCCCGACCGCCTGCGCAATGCCGCCCTCAAGGCCAAAGATCGCAGGCAGGTGGCCCACCACGGCAAAAGTCCCAATGGTCGCGCCGAACCATCCGAGCAACGCAACAACCGAAACCGCCAATGCCCCACCCGTCACGCCGGAGCGCACAGGATGGGCCAACCCACGTCTGAGCGACGCGACTTGGCGACCCACGTCGAGTTGCATGGCCAGAAAAGACGGGACAAGAACCAAAACCAACACCATCCCGAACCCAAGACCGTACACCAGCGTGATGACAGTAGGTTTGAGGAACTGCGCGTCCGCGGACCCTTCATACAGGAGAGGCGCGAGGCCAAGGACGGTGGTCATTGTGGTCAACATAACGGGGCGCAAACGGTCAGTAGCGGCGTCGATGATCGCAGGCATCAGCCCCCTATCGCGCGCATATTCGTCGACAGTGGTCACCAGGACGATTGAGTCATTGATGATGATACCCGTCATCCCGATCAGCCCGACAACCGAGAACATCGATAGCGGCACGCCCCAAATATAGTGCCCCCAAACCGCACCGATGAGGCCGAAGGGAATGACGGACATCACGACGATGGGTCGCGTCCAGCTCGAAAAAATCCATGATAGCGTGAGGTAAATGCCTGCAAGAGCCGCCGCGAGGCCCATGAGCGCATCGGACAAGAACCGGTTTTCCTGTTCCGAAAGACCTGCAACGCGCGACGTGACGCCAAAGTCTTCTTCGAGGCGCGGCAGGATGATATCGGTGATTTGTTCCTGAATTTCCGTCGCGCGGGCGGGATCATCTTCGCTGAGGTCACCCGTGACGGACAAAAGCCGCAATCCGTTTTCACGCACGACCGTCGAAAAGCCGGTTTGGCGGGTTACCGACACGATATCACCCAAGGCCAGATAAGAACCTGACGGCGCGCGCAGGAGCGTGCGATCGAGGAAATCAGCCGTCAGTTCATCCTCTGGCAACTCGACACGGATCGTTGAGGTACGCGCACCGTCGGGAAAACTCGCCGCCTCGATCCCGCCCAAGCGGTTGGAAAGCGTGCGCCCGAGCGTGTCGATCGAGAAACCCAGATTTTCACCCTGTGGCGTCAGTTCGAGGATCAACTCTTCCTTGTCATAAGCCAGACTGTCCTCAAGCGCGGACACCTCCCCAAATTGTGCCAGTTGCGATTTGAGCGCTTCTGCCGCCGCTTTCAGGGTCTCACTCGAAGAGCCGTAAAGCTGGATGTCGATGGCATCGCCACCGGGACCAAATCGACCACCACGGAAGGACACGGTTTCCGCCAGAGGGTGATTGACCACATTCTCCTGAAGCGCCCCGACAAAGACAAAGGATGAGTAGGGCCGTGAATCCGCATCAATCAGTTCGATGGAAATCCCGCCGAGCTGATAGCTTTCCTTGGTATCCGTTCCCGCCAACCCGCGTCCGGCGCTCCCGCCCAATTGGGCCACGACATAGGCCACGGGATTCGTGCCGTGTTCGGCCTCGAACTGGGCGCCGGTGCGCTCTACCGCATCTTGAAAGGATCGCAGCATGGCCAGACTGTCTTCGCGTGTCGCCCCCGGCGCCATAGCGAAGTTGCCCGAGATGACAGGCTGTTCGGGGGAGCTGAAAAACCGCCACTGGACCTGCCCTGAAATCAGGAGCGTGACTTGGCTCACCAGAAGGAAAACCGCTCCAGCCATCATCGGGTAACGCATCTTTATGACCAGCGTCGCAAAGGGGCGGAATACCTTTTCACGAAAGACACGGAAGCCTTTGTTCACCTGACGCGACGGCCAGTCATACCAATGCGCCTTATCCTGCGCCGCAATCGAATGGCTCAGGTGGTTTGGAAGGATAAGAAAACATTCCAGCAATGAAGCCATCAGCACGACGATAACCGTAAAAGGAATGTCGGAAATCAGGTCACCGAACCGACCCGAAATCGCGGTCAGACCAAAGAACGCGATGACCGTCGTAATGGTGGAGGAAAACACCGGAGGAAACATGCGCCGCGCCGCGTTTTCAGCGGCCTGAACCGGCCCTTCGCCCAAACGGCGCGCGCGGAAATCGGCATGCTCTCCGACCACGATGGCATCATCCACAACGATGCCCAAAGTGATGATCAACGCGAAAAGCGAGATCATATTGAAGGTCAGCCCAGCCAGATACATGAACGCAATGGCCGAAAACATCGCAACCGGAATACCGGCCGCAACCCATATCGCTGTGCGCGCATTCAGGAAAAGAAAGAGCAGACCGAGCACGAGGCCGAGCCCCATCAAACCGTTTGTCATAAGGATATCGAGACGCGCCTTGATCGCCTCGGACCGCGTTTGAAAGAGATCCAGCGTCACGCCGGCAGGCAATGTCAGACGCATGTCTTCGAGCACCGACTCCACGCCGGCCTGAATCGCGATGGCATCCCCCTGATCGGAGCGTGCGACGCCAACCATAACCGCAGGGTTCGTGCCGACGTAAAAAGCCCGGTCGCGATCTATACCCTCGACACGGATCGTCGCCACATCCCCGATGGTGAGTTTCGAACCATCGTCGTTGGAGCGCAGAACAATTCCGGCGATGTCGGGGGCGGATCGCTTTTCAACGCCCGCCCGCACCCGCGCCGCGCCACCTCCGACGTTGCCTGCAGGGCTCGCATCGGATTCGGCGCTGATCGCATCGGCGATCTCGGCCATGGTCACATCGTATTGGATCAGGTTTAGCGTCGGGACCTCTACAATGGTGCTGGGGGCCGCGACGCCGGATATGTCGGTGCGGGTGATCCCTGCCGCAAAAAGGCGGGACGTCAATTCGTCACCCAATAGAGCCAGCTGTGACAGGCCCACAGGTCCGGTGATGACCACATCGGTTACAGAATCCGTCCATCCGCCCCAACGAACGGTCGGATCCTCGGCCCCTTCGGGAAGGTTGCTGACCGTATCAATGGCCGCCTTAACGTCATCTGCGGCGCGTTGCATGTCCCAACCGGGTTCGAATTCCAGTCGGATCGACGCACGACCCTCGGACGAACTGGCGCTACTTTCCGCCACCCCTTCGACGGCCAGCAAAGTTGGCTCCAAAATCTGAACCACGGCGCGATCGACGTCTTCGGCGCCCGCGCCGTCCCAGTCGACGCTCACGCGAACACTGTCGACGACCACATCGGGAAAGAACTGCGACCGCATGTTGGGCAGGGCTGCGAAACCTGCGGCGAGCAGGAGAAACAACAGCAGGTTCGCGACGGTCTTATGCCGCGTAAAGTAGGATAGAATTCCGCTCGCGCCTTCGATCCCTGCCGCCATAATCAGCTCCCCATCCTGCTTTCGAGACGCGTCACAAGTTCGGCGGGCACTTCATCGGATGCTAGTTGCTCTTTGATACGGGTACGCATCTCTTCGGGCATGCGTTCGTTACCATCAACGAAGGCGATCAGTTTTGCGCGTCGATCGTCGCTCAGCTCAACGGTCTCACCATCACCACTTTGCGCGGCGGGCTCTGTCGGGCGCTCGGCGACTTCCTGATCCTCGGCGCCATTCACCCGCACACGAATTCCCGCACCGAGCAAAGGCGAGCGCTCTGCCACGATTTGGCGACCGGCAATTTCGCGGGCTTGGACAATCACATCGTCACCCTGACGGCGCAGCACGGGCGCCGAGAGAACTTCAAGCCGCGAATCCGCGCTCAGCCCGAGCACGGTTCCCGCCGCGTCCACGGCACTGGCAGGCAAAATGGCAACATCGGACAACGCAGGTTCGCTGACATGGACCGTCACAAAATCACCCGGGCGAAACCCGGGCGCATCGCCCAATCGCGCGAACAAAAGCCGCCCCGTCTGGCCCTCGCTTACCGCAGC
>NZ_BAABDF010000005.1:0-22505 GCF_039539485.1 Celeribacter arenosi | reverse complement strand
ACGCGGCGGGACCCGGCCCGTGGCGTCGATCAGGCGACTGTATTGTTCTGTCGAAATTCGAAACGCGACCTCTAGATCACCGGGCGCAATCAGGGTTCCGATCTGTTCATTTCCGCCGACCAAGGCGCCCAGCGCACCCGAAACCTCGGTCAGAATGCCACCGAAATCTGCAACAACCACCATATCGTCAAGCGCGCGTTCCGCGTCTGCCTTGGCGATTTCGGACCTCAAGACAGCAGTCTGGGCGGCGGCCAAGGCGGCTTCGGAATTGGCGAGCGCCTGTCGGCGCGACAGCACCGCTTGGCGCGCAGCGGCTTCCGACAAGGCGGCCGTTTCCACCGCGCTTGCCGATCCTACACCTCGCGAGGACAGGCTTTCCTGACGCTCTCTCGCGGCAATTCTCAACTCTAATTGCGCCTGCCCCGCAGCCAGATCATCCTTGGCCAATTCGAGCGCACGACCCGCGTCTTCCAACTCAGCTTGGGATTCGCGCAAATCCGCCTCGGCGACGCGCAATGCGGACTCGGCCTCGGTCGGGTCCAATCGCAAAATCACTTCGCCTGCCGTGACAATGCCGCCTTCTTCGAAGTTTTCCGACATCTCGACGATGCGCCCTCCCGAAGGCACGCGAAGCTCCAGCGTGCGGCGGGCGCGGATTTCACCGAATGTCGACAGGATCGGCGTTGTTTCAATCGCCTCCGCCGTTACCACATTGACTGCGAACTGGCGCTCGCGGGCAGGTCGCACCACGGATTCTTCTGCCCGTTTGGCAGCAATCGTCGTGCTCAGCCGAACACCGGCCGCCACAAATAGTGCGAGCGTTAAAGAGACGAGGAACAGCCCGATGAGGGAACGACGCAAGAAGCGCATGCCTATCCTTTCGATATTCCATCCGGTCGCACGTTCACTTCGGTGACCGCGCACCAGCCAAGTGAACAATATGGGACAATACGTGCGGTTCGCCAGTTTCCGTCGAAAATTTCGACATCACCGTGAAGTTTTTTATTTTCTGCGCAAATGTTCGTCGAGACGAGGAAGGATTTGCACGAAGTTGCAGGGTTTGTGGCGATAGTCGAGTTGCCACTTCAGGATTTCATCCCATGCGTCACGACAGGCGCCGGTCGATCCGGGCAAGGCAAAGAGATATGTTCCGCCCGCAACGCCACCCGTGGCGCGCGATTGCACCGCCGAAGTGCCGATTTTGTTCATCGAGACCATGGTGAAAACGGTCGCGAAGGCTTCGATCTCTTTCTCATAAACGTCGCGATGCGCCTCGACCGTGACATCCCGCCCCGTGAGGCCCGTGCCACCCGTCGAGATGATCACATCCACCCCGTCATCGGCGATCCACGCGCTCAGGATGTCGCGGATGAGGCCCCTGTCATCGGTGATAATTTTGCGATCCGCGACGATGTGGCCCGCGTCATTGATCATCTCGACCAATGCATCGCCTGACCGGTCCTCTGCGAGGCTGCGGGTATCCGACACCGTGAGAACCGCGATGCGCACGGCAATGAAATCTAGGGCTTCATCAATTCGAGCCATCGGAAGTTCCTTTCGCACGCAACCGCTCCTGAATATCCAGAAGGTCCGCCCAAGCGTCGCGTTTCGCCATTGGATTGCGCAGGAGATAGGCCGGATGCGTCATCGGCATTGCAGGTCGCCCTAGGACCTCCTGCCACGTGCCGCGCATCCGTGATATCCCTGCCCGCCCAAGCAGCGCCATGCAGGCCCAATTGCCCATCAGGACGATCACCTGCGGGTCAGCCAGTTCAATGTGCCGGATCAAAAACGGTTTCAGCATGGCAATTTCATCGGCCGTCGGATCACGGTTTTCCGGCGGGCGCCACGGCAATGCGTTGGTGATATAGAGCCCCGCATCCGGCGTCTGTGGCGCGCGCGAAAGCCCGATCGCGGCGAACATCGCGTCCAACAACTGCCCCGCGTCTGCAACAAACGGCTTGCCTTGCCGATCCTCTTCGCGGCCTGGCGCTTCGCCGATAACCATCACGCGTGCTTCGGGAATACCGTCGGCGAAGACCAAATTGCGGGCGCCTCGTTTGAGCGCACAATGTTCGAACGCTTCCAATGCGTCACGCAGCGCATCCAGATCTCCCGCAGCCTGCGCGGCGACCATGGCTTCTGATGCCGGATCAATGGTTGGCTCGGGTTCTGGCAGTTGGGCCGCCGCATCGGACGACTGAGCCGAACGGGCCGAGGCCTGTGCCGTCGCCACCTCCTCGATTGCGTAGCGATCGATAGGCACATCACAAATCGCATCTGTCGCGCCGAGTTCAACCTGCCACGCCAAAAGCGCATGTGCGTCCCAAAATTCGATGTGAGTCTCCATGCCCCGACGCTACCTTCCCGCCGAGCCAAGGTAAATCGCACATTGCCGCGACGCGGTGTGGTTTCTATAAGCGGATGGAAACGGCGCAAGCGGGCGGGAGGCACCATGGCATACCGACACAAACACCTACTCGGAATTGAGCCGCTGCATCCTGAGGACATTACAACCGTTCTCGACCTCGCCGAGAGTTACGTCAATCTCAACCGGCAGGCGCATAAGCATTCTGATGCTTTGGCGGGCCTCACCCAGATTAACATGTTCTTCGAGAATTCAACACGCACACAGGCGTCGTTTGAATTGGCGGGCAAACGGCTCGGCGCGGATGTAATGAACATGAATATGCAGGCCTCATCGGTCAAAAAGGGTGAGACCCTGATCGATACGGCGCTGACGCTAAACGCGATGCACCCCGATTTGCTGGTCGTGCGACACCCGCATTCCGGCGCGGTCGATCTCCTCGCGCAAAAGGTCAATTGCGCCGTCATCAACGCGGGCGACGGTCGCCACGAACATCCCACGCAGGCGCTTCTCGATGCGCTCACGATCCGGCGGGCGAAGGGACGGCTACACCGCCTGTCGATCGCGATCTGCGGTGACGTCGCGCACAGCCGCGTCGCGCGCTCCAACATTGTGCTGTTGGGCAAAATGGAAAACCGCGTCCGCCTCGTCGGACCGCCGACTTTGGTCCCGTCGCAGTTTTCAGAGTTCGGATGCGAAATCTATGACGACATGGCGGAAGGCCTCAAGGACGTCGACGTCGTCATGATGCTCCGCCTGCAAAAGGAACGCATGGACGGCGGCTTTATCCCGTCCGAGCGCGAATACTATCACCGATACGGCCTCGACGCGGATAAACTCAGCTATGCCAAACCCGATGCCATCGTGATGCACCCCGGACCGATGAACCGGGGCGTCGAAATCGATGGCACCATTGCGGACGACATTCACCGCTCGGTCATTCAGGAACAGGTGGAGATGGGCGTCGCAGTGCGAATGGCGGTCATGGATCTTCTGGCCCGCAATCTGCGCGCGACACGCGAAGACAATGACAAAGGGGTCATGGTGTGAGCGACGCCTACGATATCCCCGAAGGTCATGAACGGCTGGTTTGGGTTTTCGCCGTCGACGCACCCGTGGCAGAGATTGAACCGCTGGTCGGTGCAGGTCTGGGCGAGGTTCTCGGCCTCTGGCGTGAACCAGACCCCGCGCATGTCGAATGCGTCGATGCCAGCACGTTAAACAACTATGGCGTAGCGCGCTACGTGGCCGAGGCGAACGGTATGGATGTGGGCGACGATGCCCCGATGCTAGACGCATTGTCCGGCACCATCTGTTTGGTGTTTTCAAAGGCACTCGGACAGGACGCGGCACGCTTTGCGCCAGAGCCGCCTTTCCGCCTCGTCGGACGATACGGCGCACCGGTGACGATTCCCTCGATGGACACTCTTAGAAGCGAAAGCGCACAAGGCCTGCTGCCACAGGGAAAACCGCCCGCCTCGCCCGCGCGCATCTCCGGCATGGTAGCGACGTTCGTGCTCCTGTTTCTCGCGGTCTTTGTAGCCGTATTCGTCTGGATCGCAGGATGAGCGGGTGGGATGAATACCTCGAGGGCGATGAAGTCGTCCTGTGGCAGGGACAACCGGTCCGGTCGGTACCGCTGAACCCGTCCCGTATTCCCTCCATGATTTTCGGCATCATCTTCTCCGGTTTCGCGCTCTTCTGGATGGTCATGGCAGCGCGCGACGGTGCCCTGTGGCAGTTCGGTCTGATCCATTTCACAGCGGGCATACTGGTCGGCTTCGGGCCGCAAATCGTGACGCCGTTCATGCGCCGCAACACGTGGTATTCCCTGACCAACCGACGCGCCTTTTTTGCCCAGAACCATCCACTGCGCGGGCGGACGCTAAACGCGGTGGCGATAACGCCGCAAACCGGTGTCGACTTCGATGGCGACAGCCCCGGCACCATTCGGTTTCGCGGTTCGGCAATGGCAATTACGGGTGCACGCGCCCTCGGCCGGCCCGCATTTGATCGCATTGTGGATGCAGCCGATGTTTTCAGAATGATCCGCGACATTCAAAGAGGTGTGGCATGATAGTCCTCACAAACGCCCGTCTGATCGATCCCGAAACGCTGAGCGAAACCGACGGATGGCTCAGGATCGAAGGCGGCACCATTGCCGAAACCGGCACCGGCAAAGCGCCCTTGGGCGAGACCATTGATTGTGGGGGGAAATGCCTCGCGCCCGGGATCGTCGATCTCGGCGTAAAAGTGTCCGAACCCGGTGAGCGGCACAAAGAGAGCTTTGCCTCCGCCGGTCGCGCGGCTGCCGCAGGTGGGGTGACAACCATGGTCACACGCCCCGACACGTCGATTGCGATCGACACGCCAGAGGGACTTGAATTTGTAACGCGGCGCGCGGCTGCAGACGCGGTCGTTCACGTGCGCCATATGTCCGCGCTCACCAAAGAGCGCGCCGGTCGCGAAATGGTGGAGATCGGTTTCATGCGCGACGCGGGCGCGGTGGCATTCACCGACTGCGATCACGTCGTGACGGATACAAAGGTCCTTCAACGCGCTCTCACATATGCCAAATCCTGTGGTGCGCTCGTTATCGGTCACCCGCAGGACCCCGGATTGTCTAGCGGCGCCTGCGCCACGTCGGGAAAATTCGCAGCCCTAAAAGGCCTGCCTGCGGTATCGTCCATGGCCGAACGCATGGGGCTGGATCGCGATATCGCCCTGATCGAAATGACCAACGTGTCCTATCACTTTGACCAGATCACCACCGCGCGCGCTCTGCCCGCGCTCGAGCGCGCCAAAGCCAACGGGCTCGATGTGACGGCGGGCGTGTCGATCCACCACCTGACGCTGAATGAATTCGACGTTGGCGACTACCGCACATTTTTCAAAGTAAAACCGCCGCTGCGGTCGGAAGATGACCGGCTTGCCATGGTGGACGCTGTTGCCAACGGCCTGATTGATATCATCTCCTCGATGCACACCCCTCAGGACGAAGAAAGCAAACGCCTCCCCTTCGAAGAAGCGGCGTCTGGCGCGGTTGGCCTCGAAACGCTGCTGCCCGCGGCCCTGCGGCTCTACCACGCAGGCGGTCTCACATTGGCACAACTGTTCCGCGCGATGTCGCTCAATCCGGCGCGGCGACTGGGACTGTCGACGGGGCGGATCACCGCCGGTGCGCCCGCTGATCTCGTGCTCTTTGACCCTGACACGCCCTTTATCCTCGACCGCACAAAGCTGCGTTCCAAGTCTAAGAACACACCCTTTGATGGCGCGCGCATGCAGGGGAAAGTTCTGGGCACATGGGTCGCGGGCGACCGCGTCTTTGGCGCATGAATGATCAAGGAGTAGCCACAACATGACCCTGATCCTCACCGCAGCTTTCGCCTATCTCCTCGGATCGATCCCCTTTGGCATCGTCATGGCCCGCGTTTTCGGTCTCGGCGACCTGCGCCAGATCGGGTCGGGCAATATTGGCGCCACAAACGTCCTTCGCACAGGCAACAAACTCGCCGCCTTTCTCACCCTGCTCGGGGATAGCGGCAAAGGGGCAGCGGCCGTTTTGATCGCGCGCGCTCTGGTCGGGGAAAGCGGGGCGGGAATTGCCGCGCTCTTCGCGATGCTCGGCCACCTCTACCCTGTGTTTCTGCGATTCAAAGGCGGCAAAGGCGTTGCGACATTCCTCGGGACACTTCTGGCCCTTTCGTTCCCTGCGGGTCTATTGGCCTGTGCAACATGGCTCCTCGTGGCGCTCGCAACCCGCTTTTCGAGCCTCGCGGCCCTGACTGCCGCGCTGCTGGCGCCGATATACACCGCTGTGTTCTATCATTTGCACGGGGCGCTTCTCGTCGTCGTGCTTACGGCGCTCATTTTCTTCAAGCATCGCGAAAACATGGCGCGTCTGCGTGCGGGAACCGAGACCAAGATCGGGTCAAAAACAAAAGGGTAATCTACCATTGCTTCACCGGCAGAACTGTCCGAAGCTTTGTTAGAAATCCAAAGGGATTACAGACATGAAGCCACTCGACGCTATCAGAACCTGCTTTAAAAAATTTGTGACCTTTGAAGGCCGTGCGCAGAGATCGGAATTTTGGTGGTGGGCGCTCTTCGTTTTCCTCGGTGGCCTCGTTTTCGGCGGAATCGACACCATTTTCTTTGGCGTTCCCGAAGTCACCGGCCCGTCAGCAGGTCTCTTTTCGCTCGTCTGTTTTCTGCCCGGCCTGTCGGTTTGGGTGCGCCGTTTGCATGACACCAACCGGTCAGGATGGTGGGTGCTCCTGATCCTGCTGCCGCTGATCGGCTTTCTGGTTCTTGTCTTTTGGGCGGCATCGCGGGGCACCTATGGCGCAAACCGGTTTGGTCCCGATCCGCTGCCAGACACCTACACGACCTGAGCAGTTAGTAGGAATACTCTGCGAAAACCTTCGTCACATCGCCCTGCCAGTCGCTGTTAAAGCGCTCGATCAACTCGTCCGCAGGCGCTTTACCTGTCTCAAGGCTATCCTTCAGCGCGTTGAGGAAATGGGTCTCGTCAGGCACCAGACCACCCGCACCAACGCAGGCGCGCGCCGCCAGGCCACCTTCGGCAATGGTAACGCAGTCGCGCGCGAGATCCATCATCCGCACGCCGTCGACCTCCGCCGCCAATCCATCGACCGTGGCCGCCGCGCGCAGGGCATCGCGAAACTCCGGTGTCCAGCCACGAATGATATCGCTGGCGGCATCCAGAGAGTGCTGGTCGTACATCAAACCAACCCAAAACGCCGGCAGAGCACAGAGCCTGCGCCACGGACCACCGTCCGCACCGCGCATTTCCATATACTGTTTGATGCGCGCCTCTGGGAAGATCGTGGTCAGATGGTCCGCCCAATCCGAAAGCGTCGGCTTTTCGCCGGGTAGCGCGGGTAGCTTACCTTTGAGGAAATCACGGAACGACATGCCCAGCGCGTTGATATATTTGCCGTCGCGGTAGACGAAATACATCGGCACATCGAGGGCATATTCAACGTACCGTTCAAACCCCATGCCGTCTTCGAACACAAAGGGCAGGGTCCCCGTTCGCGCATCATCGAGATGGCGCCAGATGTAGCCACGCCAGCTTTTGTGGCCGTTGAGCTTACCCTCTTTAAAGGGCGAATTCCCGAAGAGCGCGTTGGCAACCGGCTGCAGCGCCAGTGCGGCGCGAAATTTCTGGACCATGTCGGCTTCGGAGGCAAAATCGAGGTTCACCTGAACCGTGCAGGTGCGCCGCATCATGTCGCGACCGGTCTCGCCCACGCGGTCCATATAGGCATCCATGAGCTTATAGCGACCCTTTGGCATGAGCGGCATATCCTCATGTTTCCAATGAGGTGCCATGCCGAGGCCGATGAAACGCGCGCCGATTTCGTCGGCGACATTTTGGACTTCACGCAGGTGTTCGTTAACCTCGTCACAGGTCTGGTGGATCGTCTCGAGCGGCGCGCCCGACAATTCCAGCTGCCCGCCGGGTTCGAGCGAGATATTCGCGCCATTCAATTCCAACCCGATGAGGTATTCGCCCTCAAACACAGGATTCCAGCCAAAACGGTCCTGCAACCCTTCGAGGATCGCGCGGATCGACCTGTCGCCTTCATAGGGGAGAGGTTTGAGCGTATCTTTGCAAAAGCCGAACTTTTCGTGTTCGGTCCCGATCCGCCAATCCTTTTTAGGCTTACAGCCCGCTTCAAAGTAGCTGACTAGGTCATCGTAGCTCTCGATCGGGCCGCCGCCGGACTGGGGAATAGACATCGCGTTTCTCCGCTGGATCAGTTCGAAAGACTTGGTTCAACCATGTGGCGAAGTCAATGCAAGGCAAGCTTGCGATTTCGCCAAATGATCACCGGCTGGTCCGGCGCAGCCTTGATTTGGCGCAGCATTTTCTCGGTCTCGATGCCGTCAAGATTGACAAACACGTCAAACAACTGCTCCGCGCCAATCGCATCGAGGGGGATGAGTAACGGAGATTGATCAGCAGCATCGAGTTGCCAATGCGCCGGTCCGCGACTGGCCGGCAGGAGTACAACCGAACTCATCGACGCGATCTCAATCTGCCCACCGCCGTGGGGAAGCAAATAGGAAATGACGCCTTCGTCGATTTCGACAACCCCATATCCGCCCGATCCTGCGGAGAACCGCACGCGTTGAACGGCTGCGAAAATATACACAGACAGGACGACGACCAGAATCCATCCGATCCATGCCATCACCCCGAAAAAGCTAAGTGCCATCCATAGGCACAGGGCGAGCATACCGACCGCCCCGATAACCTCTCGCCATCGCCAAATCGAGGCGCGCATTTCAGGGCGGATCATGTCCAATCTCCCAGTGCCTGTTGCCACACGGTCAACGCGGCAACCGCTGCGGTGTCCGCGCGCAGAATACGGGGACCGAGACTAACGGCATGCGCATAAGGCAGCGCATGGAGGCGCGTGCGCTCGGTCGGGGAAAATCCACCTTCCGGCCCGATCAGAATCGCCCATTCGCCGCCGCCCGTGGCGGAGAGGTGCTGGGCCGCTCCGACCAATCCTTCGTCACAGAACATGATCTGACGTTCAGGGTCCCAATCCGCGAGAAGACGATCAAGACGGTGAAGCTCGGCCACCTCAGGCACGAATGTCCCGCCACATTGCTCAGCCGCCTCAACCGCATGGGCCTGCAAACGATCCTGACGAATGCGTTCCGAGTTGGTGTATTCGGTTTGAACAGGCACAATCCGCGCAGCCCCCATTTCGGTGGCCTTTTCGACAATAAAATCCGTGCGCGCTTTCTTGATCGGTGCGAAAAGGAGCCAAAGATCTGGCGGCATCTGCAGAGGCTTGGTCTGACGCAAACACACAAGGCTCCCCGCGCGTTTGCCCGCCTCGGCGACCTGCGCAATATATTCACCGTCGCGCCCGTTAATGAGCGCGACATGTGCCCCAACACTCTGACGCATGACCCCGAAAAGGTAATGTGACTGATCGCGGTCGAGAGGAATGGTTTGCCCCTCGGACAGCGGGTGATCTACATAGAGTCTGATCTTTGCCTGTTCCATGGACCGTTACATATGACCGACAAGCCATCCGCACCAGAGACAAGCCGCGAGAAGTTTGATGCGCCTGCTTTGGATGCCGTGTCCGATGCCGTCGCCGGCAACTGGGTAGACAACCGTGCACCGGCATGGACGCGCCCCTACCTGCGCCTGTCGCGTGCGGATCGCCCGATTGGATGGTGGCTGTTGCTTTTGCCCTGCTGGTGGGGTGCGTTACTCGCCACGGCTCAGACCGGCGACCTATCGGCGCGCACGTTCTGGATACTCTTTGGTTGCTGGATAGGCGCGATTTTGATGCGGGGTGCGGGCTGTACTTGGAACGACATCACGGACCGCGATTTTGACGCGGCTGTGGCGCGCACCAAAAGCCGTCCGATCCCGTCAGGCCAAGTAACGACACGCCAGGCCGCCATCTGGATGGTGCTGCAATGCCTGATCGCATTCGCGATCCTGCTCACCTTTGGCAAACTCGCGATTGGTCTGGGCATCCTGTCGCTTTTGCCGGTCGCCATTTACCCCTTCGCAAAGCGGTTCACGTGGTGGCCACAGGTGTTTCTGGGCATCGCGTTCAACTGGGGTGCCCTGCTTGCATATGCAGCGGTCGCGGGCGAATTGACGATCGCGCCCGTGTTTCTCTACCTCGCAGGCATCGCGTGGACCCTGTTCTACGATACCATCTACGCCCATCAGGACACCGAGGATGACGCCCTCATCGGCGTCAAATCGACGGCACGCTTGTTCGGGGCGCAGACCGGTCGCTGGCTCAAACGTTTCCTCATCATGACCGTCATCTTTTTCGCCGCGGCGGTTATCGAAGCACTCGCGGAACGCTCGCTCGCCGCGCTGCTGGTCGGACTATGCGGGGCGTGGGCTCTCGGAGTTCATCTGCTCTGGCAACTCACTAAACTCGACATTGAAAGTCCCGAAACCTGCCTGAGACTTTTCAGGTCCAACCGCGACGCCGGACTTCTCGCTGCGCTGTTTCTTGCCATCGCCGTGTTCCTTTGATTGCAGCAAGAGACGGATCGCCCTAAACAATCCCGCACTGATCCCTAAAAGAGGTTCAAAGCGCGTATGCGTCTTTCACCCAATCTGACAATCCTCGCCGCGCTGGTTGCAGGTGCCCTCGCTTCGCTTATTGCAGCCAATGTGGGTGCGCAGGCGATTGAGGCCACGTCTGAAACGGCTGTTCGTCAAAAACTTGGCCTTGAAGGCTTTGAGTGGGTCGACGTGCAGGCCGACGGTTTGCAGGTAATTCTGACGGGCACCGCGCCAAGCGAGAATCAACAACTCGCCGCCCAGCGCGCAGCGGGACACGTCGTTGATCCGTCGCGGGTGATAAATGTGATGGATGTGGTGCAGACGGATGCAATTCCGGCGCCCGAGTTCTCCATCGAAATCCTGCGCAATGACAGCGGCATATCCCTGATCGGTCTCGTGCCGCAGAGTTGGGATCGCGATGGATTTGTCGACGCGCTGCGCAAAGCGGCGACAACCGGATCTATCGCTGATTTCCTAGAACAGGCTGACTACCCTGCCCCCGAAGGTTGGGAAGACGCCACCGATTTTGGTATCGAAGCCATCGGTCTACTGCCGCGCTCCAAAATTTCGCTCTCTGCCCGCAATGTCGCAATCACAGGTCTCGCAGACGGTGATGCGCAGAAAGTGCGGCTCGAACGCGCCTTGGCCGCAGCGGCCCCGAAGGGCGTCGTCCACACGATCCACATCGCGGCCCCTCGCCCCGTCATCACGCCATTTACCGTGCGTTTGCTCATTGATGAAACAGGCCCGCGTTTTGATGCCTGCACGGCGGAAACCCCACAGGGCCATGCGCGGATCATCGCAGCGGCACGAGCCCTCGGAATGACGGATCCCGAATGCACCATCGGCCTCGGCGCGCCAGCCAACAACTGGGCCGGCGCCGTTGAAACCGGCATGCGCGCATTGGCAAAACTGGGCAGCGGGTCGATTACCTATTCAGACGGCAACGTGAACCTTCTCGGCACCGCAGGCACAGACCAGTCGACATTTGACGAAATCGCGGGCGAACTCGAAGCCGCACTGCCGTCTACCTTTACGCTCCACGCGACATTGCCAGCACCCGAAACCGCAGAATCAGACCAACAGCCGCAATTCATTGCGATCCGTTCTCCCGAAGGTCAGGTGCAACTACGTGGCCGCATCAGCGACGAGCGCTCCAAAATGGCGACCGAGGCCGTTGCGCGCGCCGAATTCGGATCCCAAAGCATCTATTCGGCAATTCGCACCGACGACAGCCTTCCCGAAGGCTGGGCGGTGCGTGCACTCGTGGCGGTCAATGCGCTGGCCGAACTGTCCCACGGCTCTGTCACGATGCGGGCGGACGGGATCGAAGTCCGTGGTGAAACCGGCAACTCCAACGCGCGCGCCGAAATCGCCCGCATGTTGGCAGAGTCGCTTGGCGATGGTCAGGAATACGAGATCAACGTGAACTATGTGCGCAAACTTGATCCGGTCCTCAACCTGCCAACTCCGCTAGAATGTGTTGAGCGTGCCAACCGCATCATCACCGCCAACAAGATCGTCTTTGACCCCGGCCAGGCAACGCTAAACGATGTCGCGCTCGACACACTCGACCGGATCGCGGCGGCTCTCAAAGAGTGCGAAGATGTCGAAATTGAAATCGGCGCGCATAGCGATAGCCAAGGCCGCGAAGAAATGAACCTCAATCTGAGCCAGGCACGCGCCAATTCCGTTCTCGATGGATTGCTCGCGCGTCGTGTTGTGGGTGTCGATTTCTCGGCGAAAGGGTATGGTGAAACAACCCCAATCGCCGATAATGGTACCGAAGAGGGTCGCGAGGCCAACCGCCGCATTGAATTCAAACTACTTGGCGGCTCCGGCCACGATGATCATGATCACACCGAGGACGCCGATTTAAACGAGGTGTCGCAGGAGGACGGACAGAGCAATGAATAGAACCGAATTGATCATCGCGACGGCGATCGTCCTTTTCATCGCCTTTTTGATGGGGTGGTTCGTTCATTGGATGATTCATCGCTTTGTGCGTGTCGGAAACGGCGAAATGAACGATCTCGATGTGATGGCCCAACAACTTCACGAGGCCGAAGAAGAACGCGATCGCACCACGGCATACTTCCAGCAACGTGAAGCCGAAATCACCAACCAGCTGAGCCAGACCGAAGCGGAATTGAATGCAGCGATGGATGGGTTGCGCGAAGCGCGCGCAGAGGCTGAAGAGCTTCGCGCCTACGTCGAGCGCGTCAACGTCGGGTAATTACCACCGGTCCAAAGCGTCTTCGTCACTCGACTTGGCGGCGACCCAGTCTTCGCCCGACCGTCGCACTTCTTTCTTCCAGAAGGGTGCGCGCGATTTCAGATAATCCATGAGATACTCGGCCGCCTCAAAGGCCTCGGCGCGATGGCGTGCCGCCGTTGCCACCATCATGATCTGCGCTCCGGGGGAAAGGCGCCCGAACCGGTGCACAACGCGGCAATCCGTGAGCGACCATCTCTGTGTGGCCTGTGCAACGATCCCCTCGATCGCCGCCTCACACATGCCCGGATAATGTTCGATTTCCATATGGAGGAGATCACCGGTGTCGTCGCGCACAATACCGGTAAAGGAGACGGTTGCGCCCGTATCCGGCGCGGATGCAAAGCCGTCCAAAATATCTGCGAGTGTAAAGTCCGCCTCCTGAACCCGCACGTGCATGTCAGCCACCCGTCATTGGCGGGAAAAAGGCGACTTCGCGAACGCCTTCTAGCGGGGTATCAAATTCGGTCAATTCCTGATCGAGCGCGACCCGCAGAGACGACAAATCCGCGAAAGCGAGGGCGTATCGTTCTTCACGCGCGCGCAGTTCGTCGACAAGGTCCATGACTGTGGCCGCCTCTGACGTCACGGTTTCGCGCGGAATGCCGATACGCTCGCGAACCCATGCAAAGTAAAGGACATCAATCATCGCTAGCCTCACGCAGGAATGGCATCGCTTTGCGCAGGTAATCGACACCTGTCACGACCGTCAGGATCGCTGCAATCCAGAGCAGGATGACCCCCGCCCCATAAGACCACACCATGCCGCGATAGAGCCAAGCAAACCCGTTCGGATCCTCAATCTCTCCCGACAGAATGCCGTCCACGGTTGCCCCATCCATCCCGAAGCTGCCCATACCCACGTAGTGGGCAAACAGGCCGTAGGAAAACAGCACCGAAATCGCCACCATTTGGGTCGTTGTCTTCCATTTGGCCAAACGCGTGACCTTCAAAAGCCCCGCGGTCGTGCCGAGAAATTCACGCAGGCCAGACACAAATGTCTCGCGCAGGAGAATGAACGCCGCCGGAAAGATAATCACCGTTGCAGGGCCGAAATTCATCGCAAGAACTGCAATCGCACTCACCACCATCGCCTTGTCTGCGATTGGATCGAGCATCGCACCGAATCTGGAGGTCTGGTTCCATTTGCGCGCCAGATACCCGTCAAGAAAATCGGTGGCGGAGGTTCCAACGAACAGAATCAGTGCAACCCAGTCCGAAACAGGATGGGGCAGAAACAAAAACGACAGCACGATACCGGGCGCGGCCAGCAATCGGAGCAGAGTGAGTATATTGGGCAGGTTCCATATCATGTGCCAGATGTATCGCGGTTTTGCGGGCGGGGAAAGGCGGCGCGAGACATGACGTGAATGGGCACTTTTTCCCCGCAGTTGAGACACATTGTTCAGGTATAAGAATACCGTACCTAGTTTAAGAGTAACGGTATACGGACGGGTCGGCATGTTGGTGCCGGCCCGTTTTTTTCGCCAAACGGCTAACCTTGTTCGTGGAAATAGTCGTAAATCGTCTGCGCGACTTTTTCAGAAATCCCGTCAACCGCCTTCAAATCCGCGAGATTCGCGCGCCCAACGGCCTTTGCGCTGCCAAAATGGGCCAAAAGAGCCCGTTTTCGTGTCGCGCCGACATTCGGAACATCATCCAGCGGCGTCGCACCGATTGCCTTGGATCGTTTGGCGCGGTGGGTGCCGATCGCAAAACGGTGTGCTTCGTCGCGCATCCGTTGGATGAAATAGAGCACGGGATCGTTTCGCTGCAGCGCAAACGGGCGCTGACCCACGCGGTAGAATTCTTCTTTGCCTTGGTCCCGATCGACGCCCTTTGCGATGCCAACCATCGCAATATCGGTCACACCCATTTCGCGCATGATTTCATGGACGGCCGAAACCTGACCCGCCCCACCATCAATGAGCAGGAGATCAGGCCACGTGCCGCCTGTGCGATCCGGATCCTCTTTCAAAAGTCGCGAAAAGCGCCGCTTGAGGACTTCTTTCATCATCCCGAAATCATCACCGGGGGTTAGATCGTCCCCTCGGATGTTGAATTTTCGGTATTGGGATTTAACAAACCCCTCAGGGCCCGCAACGATCATCGCGCCCACGGCATGGGCGCCCTGAATATGCGAGTTGTCATAGACCTCGATCCGTTCGGGAACGGCCTTCAAATCGAACGCAGTCGCGACACCTTTGAGCAACCTGCCCTGCGCTGCGCTCTCGGACATTTTCCGCCCCAAGCTTTCGCGCGCATTCCGCACGGCACCGGCGACCAGTTCCGCCTTTTCGCCCCGTTGCGGCAAAAGTATCTCGATCTTGCGACCGGCCTTTTCGCCCAATGCCTCGGCCATCAATTCACGGTCATCGATATCGTGGCTGAGGATGATCTGGCGAGGCGGCTCTTTTTGATCGTAGAACTGGCCGACGAAGGCACCGAGGACCTCGGCGGCATCAATGTCGGCACCTGCACGCGGATAGAAATCGCGGTTGCCCCAGTTCTGGTTGGCGCGAATAAAGAACACCTGAACGCAGGCCTGCCCGCCCTCCATATGCAGGCCGATAATATCGGCCTCAGAAACGGTGCGCGGATTGATACCCTGCGCCGTCTGCACAGAAGTCATAGCGCGAATACGGTCGCGTATTGCAGCGGCACGTTCAAACTCCATGGCGTCTGCAGCGGCGGCCATATCCTTGGCCAGTTTCTGTTGAAGTCCGGTGTCTTTGCCCTGCAGAAACTTCTCCGCGTCCGCCACGAGATCCGCGTAGTCTTCTTTGGAGATCTTGCCCACACAGGGCGCGGTGCACCGTTTGATCTGATACTGCAGACAGGGCCGCGTGCGCCCCTCGAAGTCATTGTCAGAGCAATTGCGCAGAAGGAAAATCTTTTGCAACTGATTGAGCGTGCTGTTCACATTCCCCGCAGACGCGAAGGGGCCGTAGTATGAGCCTTTGCGCTTTTTCGCGCCGCGATGTTTGGTGATCGCCGGAAAACTGTGGTCCTTGGTTACGAGAATATTGGGAAAGCTTTTGTCGTCGCGCAAAAGCACGTTGTATCGCGGCTTGAGCTGCTTGATGAGGTTCTGCTCGAGAAGCAGGGCTTCGGTCTCGGTGCGCGTCGTCAGAAACATCATCTGCGAGGTTTCCGAGATCATGCGCGCGATGCGGCCGCTGTGCCCGTGAGGGCGGGCATAATTGGAAACACGGTTGCGCAGGTTGCGCGCTTTTCCCACGTAGAGGACGTTATGATCGGCGTCCAACATCCTGTAAACGCCCGGTGAACTGTCGAGTGTGCGCAGATACCCTTCGATCACTTGGTGACCCAAGGGGGCAGTCTTCGCTTCAACCTCGTCGTTTTCCGATTTCATAACGTCTCGCTTTTGATTCCCTTAACTGGCTGCAACCTTATCGCGCCTCGGGCAAGAGCAAACCTATCCACTGTTTCTGTGGATAACTCTGCCTATAAGTTTTCGTGAAGTCCCATTTTTCCTTGAAACGGCACGCTTTTCTCTGTCTGCACAAAAATTGGGCTAACAATTAAACGCCTGTTATTACAGCAAATTTTTTTCCGCCTCGGGCAAATCATTGAATTTATTTACATTTTGGTAACAAACCTTTCCGCGAATGGCCGCAGGTGCACAACTTACGGCGGTCTGAATTCCAAAGCGCTATCGAAAACCGGTCGGAACGACGGGTTTTCAGGACAGATGCTGCCCGCCGTCGGGACAAATGAGCTGCCCTGTGACGCCGTCCGCATCCATGAAATAGCCTAATGTCGCTGTGATATCCGACGGTTCGACCCCACGGCGCAGTAATGTCGCGGCCCGTTCCTGTGCAAACTCGTCGCTGGATTGGTGCGCACCCCGGAGGGTAGGACCCGGACCAATCGCGTTCACGCGGACATCAGGCGCAAGCGCTAACGCCGCCCACTCTGTGAAAGCATAGAGGCCCATTTTGGCGATCGAGTATGACAGGAATTCGGGCCGCAGGCTCTTTACCCGCTGGTCCAGCATATTGACGATCAGTGCGCGTGCACGTGGCTCGCCCTGCGCGTCCGGAACCGCCTTCGGTGCCTGACGGGCAAAGGATTGCGACAGCACGACAGGTGCGCGCAGGTTGCTTTCAATATGTCGATCCCAACTCAGACGGGTCATGTCGGCCAGATCATCGGCTTCAAAGATCGAGGCGTTATTCACGAGGAGAGTGACGGGGCCGCCAAGCAAACCTGCAGTCTCACCCACCAATGCCTGTGCTTCCTCTTCTCGCAACAAATCGGCTTTGATCGCGACCGCATTGCGCCCGAGGTTCTGGATGTCGTCCACGACCTCATGGGCCCCTTCAAAGGAATGCGCGAAATGGACACCCACGTCGAAACCGCGCTGCGCAAGGTAGAGCGCCATCTCACGCCCAAGCCGTTTGCCCGCGCCCGTGACTAACGCTATCCCAGCTTCCATTGTGCCCTCAGCTCACCACTACGATCACATAGAGCACATATAGGGCGGTGATCACCAAACCCCAGAACCGCGTGATATCAATCCTGCGCAAAACAAAGACGCCCAGCAAAAGCGACACGGCCAACATCACCCAGATGTCAAAACGCAACAGGCCCGGTTCAACCGGCATTGAGCCAAAGAAGCTCGCCACGCCAAGGATGCCGAGAAGGTTGAACATGTTCGACCCGATCACGTTACCAAACGCAACGTCAGCCTGCTTTCGCAGCGCGGCCATCACAGTTGTTGCCAGTTCCGGCAGGGACGTCCCGATGGCGACGAGCGTCAGTCCGATCACCGTCTCGGATACGCCAAAGGACCGCGCGATATTGGTGGAGGCCTCAACGAGGAGGTTCGCACCCAGAGGCAGACCAATCAGGCCCACAATGATGAAGGCGACGATTTTCCACCAACTGATCATCGGGTCCGCGCCTTCCAGCTCGGTCACATCTTCGCAGGCGGCGGCGGCATTGCGATGGTTACGTGCGGACATGAACGCATGCAGGAGCATTGCCAGCAACGCGGTGACGAGGATTATTCCCGAAACCCAGGTTATCGGGCCGAGGTGCGCCAGTATGATGAACAACGCGGTGGCCCCGATCATTTGCAGATAGGAGGCGCGTGTCGAATTGTCGGTGACATGCAACGTCGTGATTAATGCCGGTATCCCCAGTACGAGGAGCACGTTGGCGATGTTGGACCCGATCACGTTGCCCAGAGCCAATCCGGGCACGCCGCGCAAAATGGCTTGGATAGAAATTAGCAATTCGGGCGCAGACGTGCCGAAGGCGACAATTGTCAGCGAGACAATCAGGGGCGGCACACCGAGCCGGAGCGACAGGTTGACAGCGCCCCGCACAAGCGTGTCCCCCGCGATCAAGAGCAAGACCAGACCACAAATGGCAAGAATGAAGTCCATTAACTATGCCCTTTCCCACAAGGGCACGGGCCCTTGCCAATTCGATATCGGCCACAGGCCGAACATTTCATTTTCGATAGTGTCTTCTGGCCGGGGAACCTGAACTTTCCAAAAAGCGCAAGCACAGCCATAAACACGAAGAAAATCGTGATGATTTTGAATAGCATATCAGAGACCGAACCTTGCCCAATGGCTGCGCTCTTCAACGCCGCTCAGCGCCCTCTGTGCAAGTTCAATACCAAACCGTCTGATGAAGGATCGCCGCGGTCCAAAGACGCTGAACTTGACCTTCTCGCCATAGGTTTCTTTCATCGTCGGCACGAGGTGCCCGATGCCATCGGCGAGCCCAAGCTCCACACCGCGCCGACCGGTCCAGAAGGACCCGTCAAACAGGTCCACGCCTTCGCCAAGGCGCGTGCCGCGTGATTTTTTGA
The DNA here is from genome assembly GCF_039539485.1 of Celeribacter arenosi. Taxonomy (NCBI): domain Bacteria; kingdom Pseudomonadati; phylum Pseudomonadota; class Alphaproteobacteria; order Rhodobacterales; family Roseobacteraceae; genus Celeribacter; species Celeribacter arenosi. Next base: position 3,916 of record NZ_BAABDF010000005.1, on the reverse strand, counting down.
CATGGTCAATGAAGGCTGCGTGGATATCACCCTGAAGCGATTTCAGACGCGCCACGTCTTCTGGATTTTCGGGCTTGAACGGGTCGAGTTGGCTCTTTGATCCGCCAGAAGTATGGACCCGGCGTTCGATTCCGTGCCGCGAAATGAACTCATCGAAACCAAACCCGGAGGAGACCACGCCAATGGAGCCCACGATCGAACTTTCATCCACCATGATTTTGTCTGCCGCACAGGCGAGCCAATAGCCACCCGAGGCGGCGACGTCTTCGACGAAGGCGAAAACCGGCAGTTCCTTTTCATCCGCAAGCCGGCGAATGCGCGCGGCGATCAGGGACGATTGGACAGGCGACCCACCCGGAGAGTTAATGGCGAGCGCGACCGCTACAGGTTTTCCTTTGCGGAAAGCGCGCTCCACAATCGCGCCAACGGCCTGGTCATTAAGTCCGCCCTGGCGCGTCATGATGACACCTTCGAGGCGAACCACATTGACCCGCGGAACCGATTTTCGAAATGGGATGGTGTATTTCATAGAATTGGATGTAAAGCGGCGCAGGCAGGCAGACAAGGGCTGGTCCTAAGAGGGGGACCGTTTAATCGTTAGTCCCCCCAACCTCTTGGAGGCAGGAAACGATCGATGTGGTCATCTCCATGAGCAATTGCGTGTAGAACGATGGCCCGATTTCGAGGTCGACGCCCAGCGGGTCCAGAATTGAAACATTGATGTGGTTACCCTGGGATACGGTTTTTACGAGGCTCGAACTGAACTGCGGCTCTGCGAAGACGCATGAAATCTGCGCATCCGTGATTGCGTCGCGGATTTGAGCAATCCGTGACGGACTCGGGCTTTGCGCATCCCCCAATGAAATCGCCCCCGCTGAATGGAGCCCGAAGCGGGCCTCGAAATACTGGTAGGCATCATGAAAAACGACAAACCGCTTTTCTGCGACCGGCGCCAAAGCTTTGGCGATGGCGACAGCCGTCTCGTCAATCCGGTCCGTCGCCGTCTGCGCATTTGCTTTGTAGGTTGATGCATTCTCCGGATCCATTTCTGACATCGCTTCGGCTATCGCGACGAGCCAGACCTTTGCGTTCTCCGGGTCAAGCCACATGTGTGGATCATGGTCATGCCCGTCATGCGCCTCGTGCCCGTGATCGTCATGCGTCTCATGCCCGTAATCGTCGTGCTCCTCATCGTCGAAAAGCGCCTCATCGCGGTATGGCAAGACGCGCGTGCCAGCCGCATCCGACAGCGTGACCATATCCGCACTCTGGGCGACATTGCCGAGAACGCCACCGAGCCACGGAGCGAGGTCGGGACCAACCCAAACGATCAAGTCCGCGTTCTGAAGGGTCCTCGCCTGTGATGGTTTGAGAGAAAAATCATGCGGCGACGCACCGGGGGGCAATAGGACGTCAGGCTCCCCTACTCCCTGCATGATTTGCGCGACGAGGCTATGAACCGGCGCGACATCGGTGACCACTTTTGGAACGTCACCGGCCACCGGGAATGCGAGGAAGGAAAGGAGTGCGGCGAGTTTCAGGCGCATGCTTTTTGTTACCTTATTACATTTCGATGCGCTTGATATATGTCATAGTATAACATATCAAGAGGCGAGTTTCAGAAAGGGTCTCAGGATGGACGCGCTCGGGTTTGAAACCCACGACCACGATCACTGCATTGCCGACACGGTCGCTCTGGTGGAAAAACGATGTTTGGACTCGGGATTGCAACTCACTGCGGTCCGCAAACGCACGCTCGAAATCATGCTCGAAGAACACCGCGCATTGGGGGCCTACGACGTTCTCGCCCGCCTCTCGCAAGAAGGCTTCGGGTCGCAGCCACCTGTTGCATATCGTGCCCTCGATTTCCTGTCCAAGAACGGGTTCGTCCACAAAATCGAACGTCTGAACGCCTTCGTGGCCTGCGCATACCCACATGCTGACCACAGCCCCGCCTTCCTGATATGCCGTGAATGCCATTTGGTGGCCGAGGCGGAGACGGACCCCGCCCAAGGCATGCTCGCGAAAATCGCAGCATCCTCCGACTTTGTCATCGAACGCGCTGTTCTGGAAGCCGAGGGGCTCTGCCCTACATGCCGAAAGCAGGGGGCGGCAACGTGAGTTTGTTGACCCTCACGCGGATTGACGTCGACCAAGGCGGCAAACAGGTTCTCCATGATGTTTCCCTCACGCTCGAACGCGGGGAGATTGTCACCTTTGTCGGACCGAACGGTTCGGGAAAATCCACATTAATGAGAGTGCTTATTGGAGCGATCCAACCCAGCCGCGGAAAAGTCACGCGATCCGCTGGCCTCAAGATCGGGTATGTGCCCCAAAAACTGCACCTCGACCCGACGCTACCGCTCACCGTTCGTCGCTTTCTCAGCCTGCCTGTTCGCGTCTCCCATGACAAAACGCACGCAGCACTTGAGGCTGCGGGTGTTGGACATCTATGCGACCGGCAGATGTCCGATTTGTCGGGAGGACAGTTTCAACGCGTGCTTCTGGCTCGAGCACTGCTCGCCAAACCCGATCTCTTGATCCTCGACGAAGCGACACAAGGGTTGGACCAACCCGGCTCCGCCGACTTTTACAGCCAAATCGAAAAGGTCCGCCGTGACCTCGGCTGCGCGATCGTGATGGTCAGCCATGAATTGCACGTCGTCATGGCCGCATCGGACCGCGTCATTTGCCTGAACGGTCACATTTGCTGCGAAGGGGAGCCAGAGCACGTCGCATCCGCTCCCGAGTATCGCGCCCTATTCGGCACCGGCACACATGGTGCGCTCGCCCTCTATCGACACGAACATGCCCATAGCCACGACGACGGCTGCTCCCACGACCATACCCACAAAGAAACGGCCTAATGACCCTACTTGATGACTTTCTCGTTCGCGCCCTTCTTGCCGGTGTCGGTGTCGTCGTGGCAGCCGCTCCCTTGGGGTGTTTCGTGGTGTGGCGCAAAATGGCCTATTACGGCGACGCAACCGCGCATGCCGCCATCCTAGGCGTGGCATTTTCGTTGGCCTTCAACATTTCAGTTTTTGCCGGTGTGTTTGCGGTCGCACTCGCCATGGCACTCGTAGTGTCGGCACTCGACAACCGAAAGACGTCAATGGACACGATGCTTGGCGTGTTATCTCACTCCGCACTCGCCATTGGGTTGGTCGCTGTCTCGCTGGTTGATGGCGTGCGCGTGGATCTTATGAGCTATCTCTTCGGCGATATTCTCGCCGTGGGACGTGGCGACATCGCCCTAATCTGGGCGGGCGCTTTGATCGTCCTGTTCTTTTTGTGGTGGCGATGGTCGGGATTGCTGACCGCAACGCTGAACCCCGACTTGGCAATTGCTGCAGGTATTTCTCCTAGGAGAGAACAACTCCTGCTGGCAGGGGCGCTGGCAATTGTAGTCGCGTTGGCAATTTCTGTGGTGGGTGTCCTACTCATCTCGGCGCTGCTTCTGATCCCGCCGGCAACGGCGCGTCCTTTCGCACAAACACCTGAAAGAATGGCAATTTTGGCGACTGGTATCGGCACCATCTCGGTCTTTTTAGGAATTGTTGCGGCGTTTACATTCGACACACCGACTGGCCCTACCATCGTCAGCTGCGCAGCACTCCTCTTCGCAGTATCAAGTCTGGCCGCTCGCCTGATGGGCCGATCATAGGCCCCAGGGAACCACGACAAGACAACACAAACGCATGAGCATGAGACATGAGACATGAGACATGAGACATGAGACATGAGACATGAGACATGAGACAGGGCGCCGGTATCTTGCACCAGCACAACAAAAAACGCGCCGGACACAGGGTCTGGCGCGTTCTTTATTCAATTGATCGTTTTAGAGAGAGCTTGGATTTTTACTAGGTTTGGCGGTGACCTACTCTCCCACGGCTTAAGCCGCAGTACCATT